>NZ_JBIRUY010000002.1:0-356490 GCF_044335305.1 Streptomyces sp. NPDC020490
AGCCGATCCGCTTCGGCACCGACCTCTCCAAGGGCGTCGTACGCGATGCGGCGACCGGCGACCTGAAGGCCGTCGCGGTGACCCCGGAGAACGAGGCACGGATCCTGGTCCACGACGCGCACTCCACCTCCCCGACCACCGCGTTCGCCCTGTCCCGACTCGCCGACCCCGACACCCTGCACCACACGCCCGTCGGCGTCTTCCGCGACGTCGAACGCCCCGTGTACGACGAGCTGATGTCCGGCCAGCTGGAGCGGGCCGTCGAACTGCACGGCAAGGGCGACCTCGCCACCCTTCTCACCGGCAACGACACCTGGACCGTGGGGAGTTCCTCATGACGTATGTGATCGCCCAGCCCTGCGTCGACGTCAAGGACAAGGCCTGCGTCGACGAGTGCCCCGTGGACTGCATCTACGAGGGGCCGCGCAAGATGTACATCAACCCCGACGAATGCGTGGACTGCGGTGCCTGCGAGCCCGTGTGCCCGGTCGAGGCGATCTTCTACGAGGACTCGCTGCCCGACGAGTGGGCCGGCTATCTCACCGCCGAGCGGGACGTGTTCACCGTGATCGGTACGCCCGGTGGCGCGAGCGCGGCCGGACCGCTGGCCGCGGACCACCCGATCGTCGGGGGCGAGCCGGTCCCGGTGGGCTGAACGCCCAGGTGGGGGCGGTAACGAACGTTCGCTTCAGTGTGGCTTCCCCGGTCCTTCAGCGGAGTCGGGCAACGTGCTCTCCGTCAAGCGCACGTGCCCAGCCAGCCTTCCGCAGAGCCGCCGGACACCGCCGCAGAGGAAGTCCATGGACACCTACACCCCCACGTACACCCCCACGTCCCCCACGTCCCCCTCGCTCCTCGGACCCCACCATCTGGTCCACAGGCCCGGCAGCCCCGAGGCCTTCCTGTTCAAAGCGACCGCGCCGGTTCGGCAGAACTTCGCCTTCTCCGCGCAACTGCCCGAAGAACACCCGCTCTTCGGCGACTCCGGGTCGCGGTACCACGATCTGCTGTTCCCCATCGAGTCGCTGCGCCGGACGATGCTGTTCGCGGCTCGCCGTTACTTCAGGGTGCCGGCGGACCGGCTCCCCGTGCTGGCCTCCGCCGGCGCCGCGATCACGGGGCCGGACGCCTGGCGCCGCGACGGCGCCGGGACCAGGATCGCCCTGGATCTCGGCATGACACCGCTCGACGTGGTCGGCGGCGTGCCGCGCGGCCTGGAGTGCGAGGCCGCCGTCTCGATCGACGGCGAGCGCTGCGGGACCGCCTCGGCGCGGCTGGTCTTCCCCGTCCAGGGCGTCCGCCCCGGCGGTGCCGTGCTCGGCCGGCCGGAGAGCGAGGAGCCGGCGGCGGCAGGAGGCGGCGTTCCGGCGTCGCCCGGCGTGCCGCTGCCCGAACAGGTGGGGCACCTCGACAGCCGGCACGTCCTCGTCGGGCTGCCCGCGTACGCCGGGGCGGAGGGCGGCGACGGCCTGGTGTTCCCCGTCCACTCACCGGCGGCCGCCGAGCTGCCGGCCGAGGTGCCCGGCGTGATGGAGCCGACGCTGTTCCTGGAGGTGTCCCGCCAGGTCGGGCTGCTCGCCGCAGCCGAACTGCGCGGCTTCGTGCCGTCGTACGCCGTGCTGTCCCGGTGGCAGGCCTCGTTCGAGGGTGTCGCCGAGTCGGCCGTGCCGCTGCGCTGCACGGTGCGCGAGGAGGCGCGCCGTGCGGACGGGCGGGTGTCCCGGGACGCGGAGGGGCGGCCGGTGATCGACCTGCGGATGTCGTTCTCCCAGGGCAGCCGGGTCGTGGCGCGCGTCTCCGCGGCCGTGCTGCAGGACTGCTGAGGCGCGCGATGAGATACCGCGTGCTCGGACCCGTGCACATGTCGCCCCGTACGCCGTCCGCGGCCAAGCCGCGCGCGGTCCTGGCCACCCTGCTGGTGCAGAGCAACACGGTGGTGTCGACCCACACCCTGATCGACGAGCTGTGGGGTTCCGAACCCCCGCGCACGGCCACCACCACCCTCCAGGTGTACGTCTCCCAACTGCGCAAGGCCCTGCTGGCGGCGACCGGTGAGGTCCCGCCCGGGACGGACGCGACGCAGCCGCTGCTGACCCGCCCGCCCGGCTACCTGATGCGGGTCGCCCCGGATGATCTGGACCTGTCCGTCTTCGAGTCGCTGCGGGCCGAGGGCCGGGCCGCGTACGGCAGGGGCGATTACCAGGCCGCCTCGCAGGCGCTGAGCCGTGCGCTCGGACTCTGGACGGGGCCCGCGCTCTCGGGCATCCCGCACGGACCGTCGCTGCAGGCCTCCGCGATCAGACTGAGCGAGTTGCGCGCGGAGGTGCTGGAGCAGCGGATCTCCGCGGATCTGCGGCTCGGGCTGCACCAGGAGCTGATCGGCGAGCTGATGGCGCTGGCGCACGAGCATCCGCTGCGTGAGGCGCTGCACGGTCATCTGATGGTGGCGCTCTACCGCTCGGGCCGGCAGTCCGACGCCCTGCAGGTCTACCAGCGGGCGCGGCGGGCGCTGGTCGACGAACTGGGCGTGGAGCCCGGACCGGTGCTGAGCGGACTGCAGGAGCGGGTCCTGGCCTCCGACCCCGCGCTGGCCTGGCGCGGCGAGCCCGAGCGCCGGCTCGTGCCGGTCGGCGGCCCGGCCGACCACCCGGCCGAGGGGTCCGGGAGCGTGCGGCCCGAGACGGGTACGGGGCCCGGGAGAGACTCGGGGCCGACGGTGTGGCTGCCGCCCGCGGTGGCCGACTTCACCGGGCGCGAGGACCAACTGGCCGAAGGTGAGCAGCTGTTGGCGGACGACGCTGCCGGCCGGACCAAGGTGCTGGTGCTCTCGGGCCGGGCGGGCGCCGGTAAGACGGCGCTGGCCGTGCGGCTGGCCCACGGAGCGGCCGGCCGGTTTCCCGACGGGCGGGTCCTGGTGTCGTTGCGGGACGCGGGCGGGCGGGCCGTCGAACCGAGGACGGCGCTGACGACCCTGCTGCGCCGGCTGCGCGGCCCGCGGGCGGCCGGAGAGGGCACGGACTCCGGGACGGAGCCGTTGCCGTCGTCCGATGCGGAACTCGCGGAGCTGCTGCACCGGCGCACCGCGGGCCGCAGGATGCTCTTCGTCCTGGACGACGCGGTCTCGGAGGCGCAGGTCCGGCCGGTGCTGTCGGCCGTGCCGGACAGCACGGTGATCCTGACCAGCCGGCATGTGCTCGGCGCGCTGGGCGGCGTGCGGCGGCTGACCCTCGACGTGCTGTCCGCGCCGGAGGCCGAGGCGCTGCTCATGGCGTGCGGCGGGCGGCGGATGCGGGACGACCCGGAGGCGGCGGGCGAGATCGCCCGGCTGTGCGGCCGGCTGCCGCTCGCGCTGCGGGTGGCCGCTGCCGGGCTCGCGGCCCGGCCGCACTGGACCGCCGCGGGGCTCGCCCGTCGGCTGCGTGACGAACGGACGCGGCTGGCCGCGCTCGCGCTGGGCGATCTCGACGTACGCAGCAGCCTGCTGACCGCCTACCGGGACGTGGACGAGGAGGCCCGGCACGCCTTCCGGATCCTCGCGCAGGGCTCGCTGCCCGACTTCGCCCTGTGGAGCGCGGCCGCGCTGCTCGGCACGGACCTGGCGGAGGCCGAACGGCTCACCGAGGAACTGGTGCAGGCCCATCTGCTGGAGGCGCGGCGCCGGCCCGGACGGTCGGCCCCCGTGCGCTACGGCTTCCACGCGCTGCTGCGCTCGCTGGCCCTGGAGGTGTCGGCCGGGGAGGACCCGCGGGAGGGCCGCGCGGCCGTGGAGCGGCTGTGCCGTGCCTTCCTGGCGCTGGCCAGGCACGCGGACGCGCGGCTGACGCCCGGCCGGGTCCTGCTCGCGCACGAGGCCGAGCCCCCGGCCGGGGTCTACCCGGAGGAGGTGGTCGGCAGTGCGCCGCTGCGGTGGTTCCAGGAGGAGTCCGCGGGCCTGTCGGAGGCCGTACGGCAGGCCCACGCGGCCGGGCTGTGGGGCCTGTGCTGTGCCTTGGCGTCGGCCTCGGCCGGCTACTACGAGGCGGCCGCGCTGTGGGAGGAGTGGGAGTCGACCCACCGTCTCGCGCTGGACGCGGCCCGCAGGTCCGGCGACGTGCACGCCGAGGCCGTCGTCCTGCGGTCCCTGGGTGACCTGGACTGGCAGCGTCAGCAGACGTCGGCGGCGATCGACCGGTACCGCCTCGCCGGGGAGTTGTTCACCCGGCACGGCGACCGGGCGGCGGCGGGCCGCTGCCTGTCCGCGGAGGCGGACGCGCTCCTCGGGACCGGGCGGGTCGCACAGGCCGGACGGGCCTACGCGCACGCCCTGTCGGTGAGCCGGCCGGCCGGCGACGCGCGCGGCACGGCCGAGTCGCTGCGCGGACTGGCGCTGGTGGCGGTGCGCGAGGCCCGCCACGAGGAGGCACTGGCCCGCCTGGCGGAGTGCGAGAACGCGGCGCGCTTCGCGGGCGACCGCCGGTGGACCGAGTACGCCCGCCGCACGGCATCCGCCCTCCGCGCGGCCCTCGGGTCCGGCGGTCCGGGCACGGCGGCCTCGATGCCCCTCGAAGTCCGCCCGGGAGTCTGGCTGTTCTGCCCGTCGGAACCGGCCGGCCGGGCGGCGTGAGCCCGCGTCCCGCCCGCTGCCGGACACCGTCCCCGGCACCGGGCGGGCGCCTCGCCGCGAACGCGGACACGCGCGCCGTCCCCGCCACACCCGCCGCCGCGGCCCCGCACGAGACGGACACCCTCCCCCAACCAGGCACGCACCTCCCCGCGAACGCGGACACGCACACCATCCCCGCCGCACCCGCCGCCACGACCCCGCACGAGACGGACACCCTCCCCCAACCAGACACGCACCTCCCCGCGAACGCGGACACGCACACCATCCCCGCCGCACCCGCCGCCACGACCCCGCACGAGACGGACACCCTCCCCCAACCAGGCACGCACCTCCCCGCGGACGCGGACACGCACGCCGTCCCCGCCACGCCCGCCGCCGCGGCCCCGCACGAGACGGTGACCGTCGGTCCGACGGGCCGCCTCGCGGCGTACGGCACGGCCGCCCTCTCCGGCACCTGCCACTGCCTAGGCACCCGTCCGTGTGCGGCTCCGCCGTGCGGGCGTCAGCCGCCCGCGCCCGGCACCCGATGCCGGCACCCACCATGGGCGCCCGCGCTCACGGCCCCCGTCTCACCACCCGTCGGCGGCGGCCGTCTCCCGCTCGTCGGCCGGCTCCCGCTCCCCCAGCGCCGCCGTCACGGCGTCGACGATGCCCGGGTCGAGTGCCGTGCCCGCCGCCGTGTCCACCGTACGGCCGAAGCCCGCGTCCTCGACGGCGACGGCGACGGTGTAGCGGTCGCCGAGCGACCAGGTGCGGAAGGCCCATCTGCCGACCGGTGCGGGGGTGCCGTCGGGGCGCAGCACGGCCCGGGGCGCCCGGTCCGGGGTGAAGCCGAAGTCCGTGAAGCGGAAGCGCAGGCCGAGGCCGAGGGCCTTGCTGTAGGCCTCCTTCAGGGTCCACAGCCGGAGCACGGCGGGGTTGCGTTCCGCGAGCGGCAGGGCCTCGACGCGGTCCAGTTCGAACGGGGTGCACAGGTGCCGGTCCAGCCCCGGGCCGTACAGGACCCGCTCGGCGGGCTCGGCGTCGACGCCGATCGCGCCGTCGGCGGCCAGGCCGACCAGCAGCAGGCCGTCGGTGTGGCTGAGGCTGACGTGGACGCCGTCGTAGCCGCGCAGGAAAGGGCGCCCGGTGAGGCCGTAGCCGATCTCGACCGACTCGGGCGGTACCCCGAGCGCGGCCGCCGCCGCGAACTTCAGCAGGACGCGCGAGGCGGCGAACCGGCCGCGGACCTGCGGGTGCGTCAGCTCCAGGTAGCGCTCCCAGTCCCGGCCCAGGAGCGCGCGCAGCCGCGGCAGGCCCGCCCGCTCCGGCCGCCAGGCGTCCTGGCGGGCGAACAGCACGGCGGCCCCGTGCCGGTCCAGGTCAGCGCGTACTCTGCCCCAGTCCCCCGACGGGCCGCGGATCGCGATCGGCTCCCCGAGCGTCCGTCCCGGGCCCCTGCACCCGGACGCCGGCGGTGCCGTCCGTACCAGCGGTGCCGTCGCTGCTGTCATCGAACGCCTCCATCGTGTCGTGGAGATCGGACAGCACGTCGGCCGCGGTCGCGCCGTCGATCACCCGGTGATCGAAGGTGAGGCCGAGCCGCATCACCGGCGCGGGCACCACGACGCCGTCGCGCACCACCGCGCGGTCCACGACCCGGCCCGCGCACAGGGTCACCGCGGTGCCGCCGGCCGAGTGGAAGCCGTCCACGGTGCGATGGCCGAGCGAGCTGACCGAGACGGTGCCGAACACGCCGGCGCGTCGGCGCGGATCGCGCAGCGCCGCGGCGAACGCGGCCCGGCCGAGCGGGACCGGGAGCCGGCCCAGCATCCGTACGCCCTTGAACTCGGGCAGGTCGGCGGCCTGTTCGCCGCGGTAGCGGTCGACGCGTTCCTGGATCTCGCCCAGGGTCGCCGACTCCAGGCCCGGCACGAGCGCCGAGAGCACGGTGCGCTCGCCGTCGACGGGCCGGTCCAGGGCGAGCTTGGCGGTGACGCCGTCGAAGCGGACGGTCCTCGGGCGCCGCAGCGGTCCGGGCCAGCCGGGGGCCATCGCGGCGTTGGCCTCCGGGTGGCGGTCCAGGACCCGGCCGGCGGCGTACAGCAGGTAGCTGACGACCGAGTAGCGCCGGCCGGCCGCGCGGGCGGCGGCGCGGTGCGCCTGGACGCGGGTCATGTCGATGTCCGTGTCCAGGTGCACGGGCCGCTGGGCCGCCGCCCACTCCAGGAAGTACAGGGTGTGGCGGCGGCGCCGTTCGGCGGTGACGGTGGGGGTCACCCGAGCACCGCCAGTTCGTAGATCTCCTTCAGGCTGCGGGCCTCCAGGACCTTGCCGACGGCGATCTTGCGGCCGACGGCGGTCTCCAGGGCGGTGACGAGCTTGAGGAGGTACAGCGAGTCCCAGTCGGGGAGTTCGTCGAAGTCGGCGGCCACCTGCCCGGCGGCGAGCGGGATCCCGATCTCCTCGTCGACGAGCCGGACGTAGTCGTCCAGGGTGAAGCCGCCTGTGGTGGGAACTGTGCTGTCGACGCTCATATCTTCTCCAGGGCGAAGCCGGCCTTGATCCACTTGCTGGACTCGACGGCGACCGCGAGGGCCTTCTCGCCGTCGGACATCCGTTCCAGCAACTTCTCGATCTGCAGGAAGGGCAGGGCGTTTCCGTTGTTGCCGGTGTCCGCGACGCAGCTGATGTCCTCGGCGGTGGGCACGTCGAGTTCCTCGGTGATGCGGCGGGTCATCCGGCCGGACAGCTGCGGCGGCAGCAGATAGTCCAACTGGTCCGCCTCCCAGTCGAGTTCGCCGAGCATCTCCCAGAGGATCTCGACGGCCATGACGGGCACGGACTCCTCGATGGCCTTGTAGTCCTCGGTGAGGGCCTGCCGGTCGTCGTACCGGTCGGCGAGCCCGAACCACTCGATGACCTGGCCCGGCGCGCGGCCGAGGCCGGTGAAGCGGTTGAGGACGTGGCGCAGCGCGAGCCGCTGTCCGCGCGGCTCGGCGGTGACGACGGCCGCGCCGGCGCCGTCGCCGAACAGGACGTAGTTGACGAGGTCGCCGGGGGCGGCGCCGGCCACGTCACGCTGGAGGTCGAGGTGCTTGCTGCACACGTCGCCGCCGATGACGAGTCCGGAGCGGTACTGGCCGGAGGCGATCATCGTCTGCGCCAGGGACAGGGCCTGTACGGCGCCGGCGCAGCCGGACTGGAGCTGGAAGGTGGGCACCTGGTCCAGGCCGAGCTGGTCGGCGACGTGGTTGACGGTGGCGGGCATCAGGGTGTCGGGGGTGGCCGTGCCGAGGACGACGAACTCGACCTCGGACGGGTCGACGTCGGGGGCGGCGAGCGCCTTCTCGGCGGCCTGCGCGCAGAGGTCGGCGAGCGACCAGCGGACCACTCCGGTGCCGAGGTCCCGGGCGAAGTGCCGGGTTTTCGTGCCGATGAAGACCTCGATCCAGTCCTCGTTGATGCCGAGCACCTTGGCCAGGGTGGCGTTGTCCACCGGGTCACCGGGCAGCGCGGTGCCCAGGGAGGCGAGATGGGCCGTGACAGCCGTCGGGGTGGTCATGCCGTCCTCTCTTCTTCCATCAGCTCCCGCCCGTCCGCCGCCTCGGCGGGGCCCGCGGGACCGGGGGCCGCCGCGCCGGACTCCCGCAGGAAGGCGACGAGGTCGCCGACGGAGGAGAGGCGGGGCAGCAGGTCCTGGACCGTCAGGGCTCCGATGCCGGTGAGCCGGGACTCCAGCCGGTTCTTGAGCTCCATGATCATGACGGAGTCGAAGCCGAGATCCTCGTAGAGCCGGTCGTGCGGGCCGATCTCGGCGTCGGTGTAGCCGCCGACGGTCCGGACGGCGGCGAGGACGGCGTCCTCGACGGGGTCCGCCGGGCCGCCGGGCCGGTTCAGGGTGTTCAGGGTGAGCACGGCGGCGGGCGCGGGCTGCGGCTCCCGGTGTCCCGTGAACGCCCGGTCGGCCGACTCGTCGGCCGTCGCCCGGCCGCGCACCGGGTTCCTCGCCCAGAAGCGGTGCTGTGTCGAGAACGTGTACGGCGGCAGCGGGTGCGGGACCCGCTCCCCGGGCGTGTACACGGCGTCCCAGTCGGGTTCGACGCCGCCCCGGTACAGCTCGGCGAGGGCCTCGGCGAGGTCCCGGCCCGCGGACTCGGGGCCGCGCACCGGCAGGACGTGCGCCGGGCCGGGGCCCGCGGCGGAGCCGTGCAGGCGGCGCACCATCCCGGAGAGCACCGGCCGGGGGCCGGTCTCCACCAGGTGGGTCGGGCCGTCGGCGAGGAGCGCGGCGACCGCGTCGCCGAACAGCACGGTGGCGCCGATGTGCTCGACCCAGTACGCGGCGTCCATCGCCTCGCCGTCGAGCACCCGTCCGCGGACGGTCGAGTACAGCGGGATCTCGGGCACTGTCCCGCCGACCTCCTCGGCGATCTCCGCGAAGCGGTCCAGGACCGGCCGCATCAGCGGTGAGTGGAAGGCGTGCGAGACGGTCAGGCGGCGCGTGTCGACTCCCTCGGCCCGCAGCTCGGCGCCGATCTTCTCCAGGGTCTCCAGGTCGCCGGAGAGCACCGTGGACGTGGGGCCGTTGACCGCGGCGACGCCGATCAGGGGTTCCTGTTCGATCCGGGCCGCCAGCCGCGCGCTGGGGGCGCGGACGGCCAGCATGCCTCCGCCGTCCGGGAGTTCCTGCATCAGGGCGCCGCGGGCGGCGATCAGGCGGGCGGCGCCGTCCAGCGGGAGTGCCCGGGCCAGGACGGCGGCGGCGAACTCGCCGACGCTGTGGCCGAGGAGCATCTCCGGGTGGACGCCGAGTTCCGTCAGGGTGCGGCCGAGGGCGTAGCCGACGGCGAACAGGGCGGGCTGCGTCCACTGCGTGTCGTGGACGGCATCGTCGCCGGCGAGGAGCAGGTCGCGCACCGACTTTCCGGTGTGCGGCAGCAGCGCGGTGTCGGCCTCGTCGAGGAAGTGCCGGTACAGCGGCGACTGTTCGTACAGGGCGGCGGTCATCCGCGGGTACTGCGAGCCCTGTCCGGTGAACAGGAACGCGGTGCGGGGCCGCTCGGCGGGCCGGCCGGAGAGCCGGGCCAGCAGATCCGGGTCGGCGGCCGACTCCCGCAGCCGGGCGACGAGTTCGCGGGTGTCGGTGGCCGCGGCCGCGAAGCGGTGGCGGTGTCCGGCCTTCACGCGGTTGCTCGACCTGGCCAGCGGGCCGAGCGGTACCCGGCGGGCCGCCGCCGCGTCCGCCTGGGCCAGCAGGTTGCGGCGCAGCGCGTCGGCGTTCGGCGCGGTGAGGGTGAACACCGCGGCGCCGATGCCGCCGGGCGCGGCGCTGTTCGCCGGTTCGGGGCGCGCGGCGTGCGCGGGCGCGGACTCCAGCACGGCGTGGGCGTTGGTGCCGCCCATGCCGAAGCTGCTGAGCCCGGCGACGACGGGGCCGGCGGGCAGCCGCAGCGGTGCCTTGAGCAGCCGCAGGCCGTGGTCGCGCAGTTTCAGCCGCTTGCTCTCCTTGGCCGCGAAGCGGCTGGCGGGGACGATCCGGTGGTGCAGGGACAGGGCGACCTTGATCAGTCCGGCGATGCCGGCGGCGCCCTCGGTGTGGCCGAGGTTGCCCTTGACCGAGCCCAGCGCCATGGGCTTCGCGGCGCGGCCGGCGTGGTGGTGGCCGAGCGCCTTGACCTCCATCATGTCGCCGAGGGCGGTGCCGGTGCCGTGCGCCTCGGTGAAGACCACGTCGGAGGGCTCGACGCCGGCCCTGCGGTAGGCGGCGCCGAGCACCTCCTGCTGGGCCCAACGGTTGGGCGCGGTCAGCCCGTTGCTGCGGCCGTCCTGGTTGACGGCGGTGCCGCGGATGACGGCGTACACGCGCTGGCCGTCGGCGACCGCGTCCCGCAGCCTGCGCAGCACGACCACGCCGACGCCCTCGCCGCGGCCGATGCCGTCCGCCTCGGCGCTGAAGGGCTTGCAGCGCCCGTCGGGGGCGGACAGCCCGGCCTGGGTGTAGAAGATCGACAGGGCCGGTGTGAGGGCCACGTTGACGCCGCCGACGAGCGCGTGGTCGCACTCCTCGGCCAGCAGCGCGTTCGCCGCGAGGTGCACGGCGACCAGCGAGGAGGAGCAGGCGGTGTCGACGGCGAGGCTGGGGCCCTTGAGGTCGAGGTGGTAGGAGATCCGGTTGGCGGTCATGCAGTAGCCGTTGCCGGAGCCGACCTGGGCGGTGACGTTGCCGTAGTCGGTGAGGTGCAGCTGCGCCCACTCGTTGCCCATGATGCCGACGAACACCCCGGTCCGGCTGCCGGCCAGGGTCCGCGGCGGGATGCCCGCGTCCTCGACCGCCCGCCACGCGGCCTGCAGCAGCAGCCGCTGCTGGGGGTCCATGGCCGCCGCCTCGCGCGGCGAGACGGTGAAGAACTCGTTGTCGAAGGCGTCCGGGTCGGCGATGAAGCCGCCCTCGGTGGTGTTGGCGTGTCCTTCGTCCCCGGCCGCCGAGTAGAACTCCTTGGCGTCCCACCGCAGCCGGGGCACCTCCCCCACCCCGTCCGCGCCGCGCATCAGCAGGTCCCAGTAGGCGCCGGTGTCGGGCGCCCCCGGGAATCTGCAGTCGATGCCGACGATGGCTATGGGCTCCATCAGGCGCCGCCGTCCTTCGCGGTCTGGGCGGCGAGTTCTTCCACGAGGTGGCCGGCGAGCGCGTGGACGGTCGGGTAGTCCCAGGCGGCGGTGGGCTCCATCATGACGTCGAAGTCGTCCTCGATGTCCCCGCACAGGCTGAGGGCGGCGACGGAGTCGAGGCCGTACTCGGCGAGGGGCACGTCCGGGTCGATCTCGGCGGGCCGCCGCTTGAGGTAGAGGGCGATGCGCTCGGCCAGCCACGTGGTCAGGGACTCGGTGGTGTGTGCGGTGGTGGGAACGGACATGGTGCACTCCTCGCGAGGGTGAGCGGTTTTCGCGTGCTGTCGGGTGGTGGTCCGGTGGCCGTCGCGGGCGGGCGCTCCGTCACGGACGGGCGCTGTACGTCCCGGACGGGCGTCGTCCGGGGCGGCCGGCCGGTGTCCGTCAGCCGGCGAGCGGGGTGTCGTACAGGTCGTAGCTGGTGCGGGCGTGGAACCTGCGCAGGACTTCCTCGTGCATGCGCTCGTCCACGGACGCCGGGAGGGCGGCGGGGCGCCGGCCGAGCCGACGGGCGAGCCGGTGCAGTGCGGCGGCGAGCCAGGCCGGGTCGGCGAGGAACGCGTCGCCGCCGTCGTGGGACGCCTGCTGCCAGACGCCGATCGTGGCGGCGGCCGCGAGCAGGACGGCGTAGCGGTCGGCGAGGGCGAAGGCGGCGGGGCCGGCGAGGGCCGTGCGGTCCTCGGGTGCGAGCGCGCGGCTCGCCTCGCGCAACTGCCGCAGTTCGTCCACCAGTTGCAGGGCGAGCGCCTGGACGGCACGTTCCTCGGGTGAGGAGCCGGGCAGCCGGTCCACGGCGGCGACCAGGGTGGCGCTGAGCGCGTCCCGTCCGCTCGCCAGGGTGAGCCGGTCGTAGGGGAGGCCGGGCAGGTCCGTGCGCGGCTGGAAGAGTTCCGCGGGGGCGGGTTCGTCGCTGAACCAGGACCGCCGGGCGAGCCGGGACAGCTGGGGGATGATCGTGGCCTGGCAGGCCGCGGAGCCGGCGTGGCCGAGGCTGAGCACCGGCAGGTCCCGCAGGTGCTTCTGGAAGATGCCGTGCTCGCCGTCGCGGATGTAGAAGCGGGCCCCGAGCACGACGGACAGCTCCTGCGTCGCCTCGGCGAGCACCTTCGGGACGAGGTACTTGACGGCGGCGGCGAAGACGCTGGTCTGATCGGACAGCAGGTGCACCGCCCGGGTCGCGGCCAGCGAGAGGCTGTCGCAGGTCAGCAGGTCGGTGAAGGCCCCGGACAGGGTGCCCCTGGCGTGCGGGATGTCCATGACGGACTTGCGGTAGAGGCGTCGGCCCAGCGCGAAGCGCACGACGGTCCGCAGGGCCGTGTCGGTGGTGCCGACGGCCATGCCGGGGAGCGCGGAGCGGGTGATCTGGAAGGCGCGCAGGGCGGTCTCCACGCCCTTTCCCTCCTCGCCGACGAGGGCCGAGGCGGGCACGGGCGTGCCGTCGAAACGGAGTCCGGACAGCAGGCAGCCGCGCACGCCGACGGCGTCGTAGCGGGGCAGCACCTGCCAGGAGTCCGGGTCCAGGCCGTCGCGTTCGACGAGGAGCACGGAGTGGCTGCGGCTGCCCGGCGCGGGGCTGGTGCGGCTGAACAGGACCCAGGCGTCGGCGCGTGAGGCGTTGTTGATGACCTGCTTGGCGCCGTGCAGCCGGTATCCGCCGCCGTCGGCGGGGCGGGCCTCGAACTCGTTGCGCACGAAGTCGTTGCCGTGCGCGAGTTCGTGGTAGGCGACCGAGACCTTGCCGCCGCCGGTGAGGATCTTCGCGAGCCGGGCGCGCTGCGCGGCGTCCCCGGAGGTCCAGACGTTCACGGCGGCCATGAAGGAGGTGACGCCGTAGCCGAGGCCGAGGGCGACGTCGCGGCGGAACACCTGCCGCATGATCCGTACCAGGGTGTCGAGCCGCTCCAGGCGGCCGCCCTCGGCACGCGGTACGAAGTCGGCGCCCAGGCCGAGTTCGTCGAGGGCGCGCTCGCCGGGTGCGGAGAGTTCACCGGCCTCGTCCGCCTCCAGCAGCCTGGCGTACGACAGTTCGTTGCGCTCGTCGGTGGGGTCGCCGAGGCGCCGGTCCAGTTCGGCGACGCGGGCCGCGGCCCGGGACTCCTGGTCCGTCCGTGCGGTCGCCGTCCGCGCGTCCTGGGGTTGTGTGCCGGTCAGCATGACGTCCTCTCCGTTCCGTCCGCGTCCGCACCGGCCGACGCGGGCTGCCGCTCGGGCAGGCGCTGCGGCAGCAGCGAGAACAGGCGGCCCGAGGAGCGGGCCGCTCGCAGGGCGCCGAGCAGTTCCTCGTACGTCTCCTCGCCGGCCGCCGCCGGTTCGCCGAGGCGGACCAGCAGCCGGTCGAGGGCGGTGTGCAGCCACAGGCCGTCGCGCCACAGCCCCCCGGTGGCGGGGTCGTCGGCGAGGTGGCCGGTGCTGTGCGTCCACAGGCCGAGGCAGGCCGCTCCGGCCCAGCACAGGGTGTAGCGGCGCGCGACCTCGAAGGCGGCGGGCGGGACCTCGGTGAGCACGCCCTGGTACTCCTCCGCCTCGGCGTGCACCGCGCGGGTGACGTCGAGCAGCCGCCGCGCCGCTTCGGCCACGGGGGCGAGCGCGGGGTCCGCCTCCGCGCGCCGGGTGATCTCCTCGACGCAGGCCGGGAGGGACGCCGTGACGCCGCTGCCGTGCCGGGCGACCAGTGACAGCTTCGCCGGGTCGAGGGCCGGCAGCGGTGCGGCCAGGTCGAAGGCGGCGCCGGCGCCCGCGGTGTCGCCGGTGCCGCGGCGGAACCCGCGGACCAGCGAACGGAACTGGTTCACCAGGGAGTTGAGGTTGACCAGGGTGTTGCCGTCGAAGAGTCCGACGATGCGGTGGTCGCGTACGACCTTCTGGAACCGTCCGCCCGCGTGCACGCCCTTGAGGAAGGCGCGGGCGCCGAGCAGCCCGGTCAGGTCGGCCAGCACCTGGTCGGTGCCGGTGGGCAGCAGGTACTTGGTGACGGCCGAGGTGACGCCGAGTTCGGCGGTCTGGGTCTGTACGGCGCGGGCGGCGACCAGGGCGACCGCCTCGTGCAGCAGGACGTCGGCGGCGGCGCCGGCCAGCAGGTGCCGGGCCTGCGGGAGGTCGATCAGCCGGCGGCCGTACAGCTCGCGGTCCTCGGCGAAGTCCAGGCCGAGCCGCAGCCCGTGGTCGGCGGCGCCGAGCGACAGCGCCGCGCACATGGTGCGGGTGAGCTGGAGCGCCTTGAGCACGATCTCCAGGCCGGCGCCCTCGGCCCCGACGAGGGCGCCGCGCGCCACGCGGGCCCCGTCGAAGGCGATGCCGGAGATGTCGGCGCCGCGGATGCCGTGGGTGCGGATCTTCGGGAGGTGGCGGTAGGTGTCCGCGTCGAGTTCCCGCTTGTCCACGAGGAGGACGCTGAAGCCGCGCGGCCCGCCGTCCGGCCGGGTGCGGGTCAGCAGCGACAGCACCGCGCCCCGCGTGGCGTTGTTGATCAGCCACTTCTCGCCGCTGACCAGCCAGTGCCCGTCGGTGTCGGCCGCCTTGTCGCCGGTGTCGGCCGCCTTGTCGCCGGTGTCGGCCGTCTTGCCGTCGGTGCGCACGTCACCGGCCAGCAGGTCGCTGCCGTGGTCGCGTTCGGTGAGCCCGAGGGAGACCGGCACCCCGGCCATGATGTCGGCGCCGAGCCGGGCGCCCTGCTCCGCGGAGCCGGCGACCCAGACGCAGACCCCGCCGAGGTAGGTCTTGCCGTGGCCGATGGCGCAGGTCAGGTCGCGGCGGGCGACGGCGCGGACGAGCTGGAGCACCCGCTCGTAGTCGCGCAGCCGGCCGCCGTGCTCGACCGGTACGTACTGCGCGGGCAGGCCCCACTCCTCGAAGCGGCGGCAGATGTCGGCGGGGAACTCCTCCCGCTCGTCGAGCTCGGCGCAACGCGCGTAGGAGAAGACCTCGTCGGGGTCGCCGGGGTCGCCGAGGAAGCGGTCGAACTCCTCGGCGAGCCGGTAGGGCTGGTGTTCCATGTCAGACCACCGTTTCCAGGGACGGGGCGGCGTCGGCGTCAGCGTCGTCAGCGGCAGCGGCAGCGGCAGCGGGGGAAGCGATCAGGTCGCGGACGGCGGGCTCCAGGACCTCGTGCAGCGCGGTGATCCGGCCCTCGAGGAACAGCTTGCGCATCAGGGTCCGCTGGATCTTGCCGCTCGTGGTCTTGCGTACGGTGCCGGGCCGCACGAGCAGCACGTTGCCGGCGGGGACCGTGAACTCCCGGCTGATGAACCGCTGGACGTCGGAGGCGAGGGTGGGCAGGTCGGTGGAGACGGCGGCGGGGCGGACCTCCTGCACCGCCACCAGGTGCTCGCGGTCGGTGTCCACGGCGAAGACGGCGCCCGCGCCGGTGCCGAAGGCCGGATCGAGGGACTGCACGGCGCGTTCGACGTCCTGCGGGTAGAGGTTGCGGCCCGCCAGGATGACCATCTCCTTGAGCCGGCCGGTGACGTAGAGCTCTCCGCCGTGCAGCACGCCCATGTCGCCGGTGCGCAGCCAGCCGCCGCCGTCGTGGCCGCCGGCGCCGTCGGAGATCGCCGCGTCGAAGATCTCCTTGTTGGTCTCCGGCCGTCTCCAGTACCCCTCGGCGACGCTGTCGCCCTTGAGCCAGATCTCTCCGACGTGTCCCTCGGGCCTCTCGGCGCGGGTCTCCGGGTCGACGACGCGGATCTCGAAGTCCCGTACGACTCCGCTGCTGACGAGGGAGCGGCTGGGCTCGTCGCCGCGCGGGCCGGCCAGTTCACCGCGTTCCAGGGCCGCGGCGTCGACGTCGAGCACCCGGGGTCCGGCGGTGCGCGGGATGCCGGAGACCAGCAGGGTCGTCTCGGCCATGCCGTAGCAGGGGAAGAACGCCTCGGGGCGGAATCCCGCGGGCGCGAAGCGCTCGGCGAACGCGCGGATCGTCTCGGCCCGCACCGGTTCGGCGCCGTTGTTGGCGGTCGTCCAGGTGGACAGGTCCAGCGTCTCCAGCTGGGCGTCGGTGACCCTGCGCACGCACAGGTCGTAGGCGAAGTTGGGGCCGCCGCCGGTGGTCACGCCGTAGTCGCCGATCATCTTCAGCCAGCGGTGGGGGCGCTTGAGGAAGGTGAAGGGGGCCATCAGGACGGCGGGAATGCCGAGGTAGAGCGGGTGCAGGATGTGCCCGATCAGACCCATGTCGTGGTAGAAGGGCAGCCAGCCGCCGCACACGGTGTCCGGGCCGGTGCCGATCGACCGCTGGATCGCCGCCTCGTTGGCGAGCAGGTTGCGGTGCGAGACCGCGACGCCCTTGGGGTCGCTGGTGGAGCCCGAGGTGTACTGCAGGAAGGCCAGGCTCTCCGGGGTGAGGGAGGGCGCCCGCCAGGCGTCCGCGTGGCCGCCGGCCGGATCGTCGGTGGCCAGGCAGGGCACGTCGGTGAAGCCCTCCGCGGCCAGCCAGGCCGAGATCTCGGGGGCGTTCGCGGAGTCGGTGAGCACGGCGACCGCCTCGGCGTCGCGCAGGATGCCGGACACCCGCGTGAACTTCTGCCCCTGTTCGGTGGGCAGCGGCGCGGGCACCGCCACGGCGCCGGCGTACAGGCAGGCGGTGAACGCCTTGATGAAGTCCAGGCTGGACGGATAGAGCAGCAGGACCTGCCGGTTCGCCGCTCCGCGCGCCTGGAGCCAGGACGCGATCCGGCGCGCCTCCTGGTCGAGCCCGGCGAAGGTGAGGTGCTGCGGCACCGAGCCGCGGGCGTCGTCGGGCAGGAAGACGAAGGCATCCGCGGCGCTGCGGGCTTCGGTCCGCTCCAGAACCAGTTCCGTGAAGGTTCGGAAGTTCGTCAACGTCTTTCTCCGACCTCTCCGAGATCCGCTGGCGTGGCGCCGGCACGGGTCGCTCTGACATCACGATCGTCGTCCGCGGCGCTAAGGAGACGCTTGTGCGCTCCGCTCCGCGGTGGGGACGTGGTACGGCGTGGTACGGCGTGGTACGGCGTGGGTTACGGTCGTCCGGCGTCGGGCGCGGCGCCGTGGAAGTCCGCGGTGAGACGCACGTGGGCCGGGACGTGCGGGAGTTCGGTGAGCGGATGGCGGAACTCGAGCGTGCCGTCGGCCGATTCGGCGGTCCGCTCGAAGCCGAGCGACGGGTAGAGGTCGCGCACCTTGTGGTTCTTGGCGGTGGGCCGGTAGCTCGCGCGCACCTCGGCCGCCCCGGAGTCCCTGGCGTGCTCCAGCAGTGCGGCGAGCGCGGCCTGCTCGATGCCGCGGGCGAAGACCCGGCAGCTGAGCAGCATGTTGTCGATGCGCAGGGCATCGTCCTCGCGGTGGGCGAAGAGGGCGCCGACGACGCCGTTGTCGCCGAAGCGGTCGCGGGAGCGTACGGCCAGCACCAGGTGGTCCGGCGAGTCGAGCCGTTCGCGGACGTCGGGCGCCTGGAGCCGGCGGGTGGTGAGGTTGAACTGGTTGGTGCGCAGCGTGATCTGGGCGATCCGGGCCACCTCGTGGTCGCGTACCGGGGCGACCTGCACGGTCACCCCGAGGGCGCGCAGGTACTCCTCCATCGAGCCGGTGGCCTGCTGGAGGTCCTGCCGCTCCGCCTCCTGGCGGTACTGCACAGCACGGCCCCGGTCCGCGGCGGTCAGTTCCCGTACGTCGAACCAGCCGTCGGCGAGCAGCCGGTCGACGTGCAGCGCCGGCTCCTCGTCGAGCGCGATCAGGGCGATCTCGGGCAGCGAGGAGGCGACGAGGCCGCGTTCGAAGGGGGAGTCGTCGGCGAAGACGAAGCTGTCGTTGCCGAGGTTGAGCCGGCCGGCCATGGTGCGGATGGCGCCGTCCTTGGGCTCCCAGTCGGCGTGGATCCGCACGAAGTCGTCCTCGCGCAGGGCCATGTCGGGGTGGGTGCGCAGCACGTCGAGCACCGGCTCGCGGTCGTTCTTGCTGCACACCGCGAGCAGCACGCCCTGGCTGCCGATCTGCTTGACGACGCGCTGGAACCGGCCGAACGCCTCACCGCGGTAGGTGGTGGCGGCGGCGATGCCGTCGGGTCCGTCGTCGCCGAGGATGCCGTCCCAGAGGGTGTTGTCGAGGTCCACGACGAGGACCTTCCGGGTCCGGCCGCGCAGGGTCCGCAGCAGGTGGCCCGCCTGGCGCGCGTACCGGGCGAGCAGTTCCTCGCCCAGGTGCACCTTGGCGTAGGCGGCCAGCCGCGGGTCGCGGACCGGTCCGCCCTCGGCGATCAGCGGTTCCAGGTCGACGATGTGCAGCCGCGGGTGCGCGGCGGCCAGCCGCAGCACACCGATGTTGAACTCCCGCCACAGGATGGACAGTTCGGTGCGTGAGCGGTGGTCGAGAAGCTGCCTCGGGTGCTCGGCCGGCAGCGGCAGCGTGTTGAGTACGAGCGTGCCGGTGCCGTGTTCGTCGTAGCGGGCGGCGAGCGCGTCGAGGAGTTCGAGCTTGCCGGCGACGGCCTTGGCGACGTCCTCCGGGCCCCAGGGCAGCGGCAGTTCGTCGAAGACGGCCTGGGCGTCGAGCAGGCACAGGGCGAGTTCGGTGCCGGGGGCGTACAGATGACTGCCGGGGTCCTGGAGGTCGCGCAGCCACGCGTCGTGTTCGCCGACACTCACCCGCGACGGGATGCCGTGGCGGGCGAGTTCGGCGGTGAGCGGTGCGGTCAGCGCGTCGAGCGTGCCGTGTCCCGTGACGGCGACGCCGGCGGGTTCGACGCCGGGGTGCCGCTCGGCGATGTCCTCGGGGGCGACCCTGGCGAGCAGCCGGCCCGCGCGGGACAGCTGGGCGGGCCAGTCGTCCTGCCGCGCGAGTTCGGCGAGCAGTCCGGGGACCGCCGGGTATTCGGCGGCGAGCCTCTTCTCGCCGTACAGCGCGCGCAGCCGGTCGAGGGGGCTCGCGGTGCCGGTGGGCTCCGGGCCGGGCGGCGTCGTCACTGCTGTGCTCACGATGTGTTCGCCTCTCTGCCGGGGCGGGCGGGCGTTCCGGAGCTTGTGCCCCGGTCCTAAAGACGGGCTTGCGCCGGGCCGCCCGCGCGGGCCGGAAGGGACGCCCGCGTGAGCGGCTTCGCGGCGGCCGCGGGAGCGGCTTCGCGGCGCCCGCACGAGCCGCCCCGGCGCCCGCGAGAACCGCCCCGGCTCCCGCAAGAGCTTCTTTAGGCGGGCTGCGGACCATGCGGAGGATGACTCCTTCTGAAAGGCAGCGTTGATGTCGACAAGTGAGCTGACCGCAGAGGTGTGTGTGGTCGGAGGAGGCCCGGCGGGACTCACGCTGGCCGTGGAACTCGCCAAGCGTTCGGTCTCCGTCGTGGTCGTGGAACAGAGCGGTCACTTCGACCGGTCGTTCCGTGGCGAGTCGGTCTCCCCCGACTCGGTGTGGCTGCTCGACAAGCTGGGCGTCCTCGGCCGCCTGAACGGCGCCTACCAGCAGATGCACAGAATGGAGATCGTCGACTCCGGCAGCACCGTGCTGCGCGCCGACTTCCGCCGCTTCCCGTACCCGCACCCCTACCCGGTGGAGATGCCCCAGCCGGCGCTGCTGTCGGCGCTGGCCGCCCTGGGGCAGGAGGAGCACCCGGACCACTTCGTCCTGGTGCGGCGGGCCACGGCGACCCGGCTGCTGCGCGCGGCCGACGGCAGCGGGCCGGTCACGGGGGTGACGGCGCGCACCCCGGAGGGCGAGATCACGGTGCGGGCGGCGCTCACCGTGGCGGCGGACGGCCGGTTCAGCAAGGTCCGCGAGATGGCGGGCCTGCCGTACACGAAGCTGCCGCTGGACCGTGACGTGGTGTGGCTGAAGCTGCCGTTCCCGCCCGAGTGGGACGACCGCACGTACCGCATCCGCATCCGCGGCGACCAGCACGGGCTGTTCATCCCGACCCACCCGAACAGCGTCCGCGTCGGCTTCAACATCCCCAAGGGCGGTCTGAAGGAGCTGCGCGCCCAGGGGCTGACCGCGCTGTACGAGCGTCTCGACCTGCTCGCGCCGGAGCTGTCCGGGTCGGTGCGCAGCGAGGTCCGCTCGTGGTCCGACACGTCGATGCTGGACATCTTCACCGCGCTGGTGCCGCGCTGGTCCATGCCGGGCCTGGTGCTGATCGGCGACGCGGCGCACACGCTGACGCCGATCCTCGGGCAGGGCGTCAACCACGCGATCATCGACGCGGTGACGCTGGCCCCGCTGGTGCGCGAGGCGTTCGACGCGGGCGGCGGCGAGACGGCGCTGCTGCGGGCGTGCGAGGAGTTCCAGCGGGCGCGCGAGGAGGCGGTCGGCAAGTCGCGCGGTCTGCAACTGCGGCAGGAGCGGCTGTTCGCCCTGCACGGCGCCGGCGGTGTGTTCCGGCGCTCGCTGTACCGCGTGGTCGACCAGAGCCAGAAGCTGAAGGAGCGGGTGCTGGGAGGCGCGTACTTCCAGCTGCAGAAGCCGGGTCCGCACGTCGTGGAGGCGCAGTCCCCCGACACCCGCGTGTGACCGACCGCCCGGATCACGGCCTGGACCGGGACCGGGGCCCGGACGGGGACCGGGGCCTGGACGGAGACCGGTGAGTGTCGGCGGACCGGACGGTGTGAAGGCCCCGGCCCGTACGCAGGACGCGTACGGGCCGGGGCCTTGGTGCTGCCTACGGGCGCGTCACCAGGTGACGGGCAGGCGGGTCAGGCCGTGCACCATCATGCCGGTCGTCAGCTCCAGGGACTCGACGTCCTCCGCGAGCCGCAGGCCCGGGAAGCGGTCGAGCAGCGAGGTGAGGACGATCTGCAGCTCCGCCCGGGCCAGCGCCGCGCCCAGGCAGAAGTGCGGGCCGTGGCCGAACGCGACGTGGTGGACGGCCTCGGGCCGCGCGGGGTCGAACTCGTTCGCCTGCGCGCCGGGGAAGCGCGCGGGGTCCTGGTTGGCGGAGCAGACCGCCGCCAGTACGGCGCTGCCCTTGGGGATGACGGTGCCGCCGACCTCGACGTCCTCCAGGGTGATCCGCAGCGGGCCGCCGTCGCCGATCGGGTTGACGCGCAGCAGTTCCTCGATGGCGTGGTCCATCATCTCGGGGTGCTCGCGCAGCGCGGCCATGTGCTCCGGGTGGCGGAGCAGGGTCAGGACCATCTTGCCGATCATGCTGACGGTGGTCTCGTGACCGGCGACGAGGATGGTCGCCGCCATCACGATCAGCTCGTACTCGTTGAGGCTGCCCTCCTCGTCGTGGGCGGCGACGAGCGCCCCCATCAGGTCGTCCGTCGGCTCCTCCCGCTTGCGCGCGACCAGGGCGGCCAGGTACTCGATCATCTGCTGGCGCTGCGCGGCGGTCTCCTCCGCGGTGTGCGCGGTCAGCGAGACGAACGCGTCCGACCACTCACGGAACCGGTCGCGGTCCTCGAAGGGGACGCCGAGCAGTTCGCAGATGACCATCACCGGCAGCGGGAAGGCCAGCGCCGCGTTGAGGTCGACCGGCCCCTGGAACTTCTCCATCTCGTCCAGCAGACCGTCGGTCAGCTCCTGGATGCGCGGACGCATGTTCTGCACCCGGCGGGCGGTGAACTCGCGGGAGACCAGCCTGCGCAGCCGGGTGTGCTCGGGCGCGTCCGTGGTGAACAGGCTGCCCGGCACCGGGGGTGTGCCGGTGAGCTGCGGCGCGTCGGGGGAGATGGTGGCGGCCCGGCTGAACCTGGCGTCCGCGAGGACGGTGCGCACGTCGTCGTAGCGGGTCACCACGTAGCCCTCGTCGCCGCTGGGCAGCCGGACGTGGGCCACCGGGCACTTGTCCCTCAACTCCTCGTACACGGGCGGAACTTCGACGGCCGAAGGACGGTGGAACGGGTAGCTGAGTATCGGCTGGTCCGTCTCCGGTCCGCCCTGCGTCGTCTCCGTCGTCTCCGTCGTGTCCGTCGTCTCCGTCGTGTCCATGCGTTTCCTCCGGCAACAGTGCTCAGCGGTTACTGGGGTGCGGTGGTCCGGTCCCCGGGGCGGCGGGATGCGCCGCCCCGGGGACCGGACGAGCCTCGCAGCAGGGGCTTGCGCGGGGCCAAAGCGCACCGAGGCCGCCCGGGAACCGTGTCTTCTGCCGGAGTCGCCCCGCGTCGGCGTCTCTTACCGGGGTCGCCCCGCGTCAGCGCTGCCAGCCGTCGGCCGTGCGCAGGCCGAAGCCGAAGGCCCGGTCGGAGGCGATGTGCTGGAGCCAGGCCAGACCGAAGTTGAACAGGGGAACGGCGACGGCCGGCGAGTCGGGGATCAGGCAGCCGAGCATGACGGCGACGGCGACGACGGGCCGGTGCAGGAGGTTGTAGAGGGGAACGGCCCTGGGAGACAGCCGGCCGTGCTGGTGCGGACCGGAGAGACCGGCGAGGAACGACAGGTCGGGCACGACGATGCCGGCGACGACCGCGGCGATCACCCATCCGCCGTACTTCACCGCCTCGAAGACCGCCCAGATCAGCAGGAAGACGGCCAGCACGCCCCAGGCGATGCGGACCTGCCGAGAGGCCGAGCTCCTGATGGCGCCCTCGGTGGCGTCGTGGGTCACGGTGCTGTTCCTTTCGCGATGGTTCCGCGGGCACCGCGGGGCGCCGCCGTACGGGCATGGTGATACCCGTACGGCGGGAGTCCGGCATGACCCGCGCATTGCCGGAGCGTGAAATCCTCACGGCCGGCCGCGGCGGCGCCGGTTCACACCGCGATCCGCTCCCGCGCTGTGGCGTACCGGCGGGTAAGGGAGGCGAGTTCGCGCAGGAACACGTCCTCGTGCGACCTGACGAAGAAGTGCCCGCCGGGCATCGTCCGCACGGCGTACCCTGCGCCCGCGTGCCGCCGCCAGGAGAGCACCTCGTCGACGCTGACGAGCCGGTCGCCCCGTCCGGCGAACAGGTGCAACGGTACCCGCAGCGGCTCGGTGTGCGCGGCCGTGCCGCCGAGGCACAGCCGCAGGTCGTCGCGGGCCACCGGGAGCAGCACGGAAAGGAACTCGGGATGGTCGAGCAGCGTCTGCGGGATGCCGCCGAGCGCCGCCAGGCCGGCGACGAGCTCCTCGTCCCCGGCGTCCGGGTCGGCGATCGCCGGGGCCGGCAGGTGCGGGGCGCGGTAGGCGCTCAGCACGAGGGCCCGGGGCAGACTCGCGCCGCGCTGCTGCCGGCGCCGGGCCAGCGTGAACGCGATGAGCGCGCCCATGCTGTGCCCGTAGAAGAGGTGGGGTTCGGACAGCTCCTCGTCGAGCTGCGCGTCCATGTCGTCGATGAGAGCGTCCAGTTCGGTGAACCGGGGTTCGCCGAACCGTTCCTCGCGGCCGGGCAGTTGCACGGGCATGACCCGTACTCGGGCGTCCAGGGCGTCGAGGCCGCGCTGCCATCGCCGGTACGCCGACGCTCCGCCGCCCGCGTAGGGGAAGCAGAACAACCGTGTCGCAGGGGCCGGTTCGTGGTCCGGGCGCTTCCGGGACAGGTATCGCGTCATGGGTGGTCCGTCTCGGTTCCGTCCAGGGGGTGGGTGGGGGGATGGCGCGGTGTGGGGGGTGGGATGCGGATCCCCGTGGGCCGGGCCCGGCGGGCGCGGGCCCCACACTGCCGGGGTCCGCTAAAAGGCCGCCAAACTCGGTACGACGAGGTCGAGTTGCGGGTCGGCCGCGAGGATCGCCCGGTGCAGCTGCTGGACCCGGAGGGAGGGCTCGATGCCCAGCTCCTCGACGGTCGACGCGCGTAGCTTTCGAAAAATCTCGAGCGCCTGCCACGAGCGGCCGCTCCGGTAGAGCGCCAGCATCAGCAGTCCGTGCAGGCTCTCCTCCAGCGGGAACCGCTCGGTGAGCGTGAGGAGTTCACCGATCACCTCGGCGTGTCTGCCGAGCCGCAGATCGGCGGTGATCCGTCCTTCCAGCGCGGAGCGCCGGGTCTCCTCCAGCCGGAGCGACTCCAGGCGCAGCGCCGGTCCGATCCTTACGTCGGCGAGGACCGGCCCCCGCCACAGGGCGAGCGCCTCGCCCAGCAGCTGCGACGCGGACTCGTCGTCGCCGCCGGCCAGGGACCGCAGCCCGCGGGCGGTGAGCCGCTGGAAGACCTCGGCGTCGATGGCGTACGTGGGCATGTTCAGCACGTACCCGGCGTAGCTGCGGCTCAGGACGTCCTTCGGCGCACGCTCGTGCTCCGGCCCGAGAGCCAGGGCGATGGCCCGGCGCAACTGCTTGACGTAGGTCTGCACGACTCCCGCGGGCCCGCTGGGGGGACTGGCGTCCCACAGCTCCTCCGTCAGGGTCGTCACCTTCACGTCCACGCCCGCGTTGACAGCCAACAGCGCGAGCATCTGGCGAGGTTTGGCCGCGCTCGGCACCACGGAGGTGCCGCAGATGTCCACCACGAGCGGCCCGAGAACTCCGATCTCCATACCACTGCTCCTTCCGCCTGCCGGAACAGTGACACGTCACCGCGTGCAAAGACACTTAGCCGATCATGTCCTCGGCTAGGAATTTGGCTGAGTCGGGGCATGAAATATTCACGCCGCCCCCGCTTTAAGCGACGCTTCAGGCCGGGCGGTGAGCATGGCGCCGACGGGGTCGCCGGGTGACGGCCCCGGACCAGGTCGGGAGAGGAGTGCCGGTATGAGGCTGAGGTTCTGGCTCGGCAGGGCCGGCGCGGTCGTGATGAGGCACCTGCTCATCCAGCTCAACGGTCTCGGCGTCCTCTTCACCGGTCCCCTGCCCGGTGTCCACTACGTCGATCTGGGCACCGACTCCGACCGCGCCCTCCGGAAAGCCTCGTCGAGGCCCTTGCCGGGGCCCCCGCCCGGCCATCCGGAGCGGCACTGCACGATCCCGCCGAGCCGTCAGGAGCGGGAGCTGTGGGCGTCGCTCGGCATCGACACGGAACGAACCGGCAGCTGACGCGCTGACGCGCTGCGGCGGTCGTCGGCGGTCGCCTGCGGGGGCCAACGGGGCCCGGCGCCGCCGCGACGCCGGGCCGCCGGGCGTTTCGGCTGTTCGGCCGTTCGGCTGTTCGGCCGTTCAGCCGTTCTTGAGTGTCACCTCTCGCTGCTGTGCCGCGCGGAAGCTGGGCATGGGCAGGCCGTCCTCGGAGCGGAGTTCCATCAGGGTGGCCGCGACCCGGGCCCTGCCGGGGACGAGGGTGTCCGGGGTGCCGGGCGCGCCCGTGTTCACCCAGCGGTGTTCCGCGCCGTCGCACACCGCGTGGGTGCCGCCGATGCCGTGGCGGATGCCGGGAGAGTCCTGGCTGAGGGACGAGCTGACGTAGACCGGGCCCGTGCCGCCGAGACAGCGGTAGGTGCCGGAGAGGGTGACGGTGCCGTCCGCCGCGAGGCGGCCCGTCCGGTCGACGGTCACCGTCTCGTGCGGGTCCGCGGCGGCGGGGGTGGCGGGGACGGCGGCCAGCAGGAGCAGGACGGCCGCGCCGAGGACTGGGCGCAAGGGCATGGGAGACCTCCTGGGGGTGGGGGCTTCCACTGCTACCGGGTGCGGGCGGGCGCGACCGTCACCGTCACCCCTTCGGTGGCGAGTCCGCACCGGCGGTGGTGGAACCGTCCAGGGGCATAACGGGTGCCGTCCGGGTGCTTTTTCCGGGTACTGTCCGGGTTTCGCTGTCCGCGTGCTGTCCGCGGGATGTCAGCGTGTTGTCACGCTTCGCGGCGGGGTGTTCCGGCCCGCGCGCGGCGGGAGCATCGTCTTTCCAGGGAATCCGGTCCGGTGATTCCCGCAGACGTGGAGGTGCGCCATGTGTTCCAGCCGGTCTTCGTGCCCTTCCTCCGACAGCGCCGCCCAGCACGTGGTCGCCGCCCACCCCGAACAGGGCTGGAGCCTGCTCTGCGACGGCACCGTCGTGTTCGACGACACCGGTGAGCTGACGCCCGACGGCCGGGCCGTCGCGCCGCACCGGCCGCCGGTCGGGCAGCCGGCCGTGGCCGCCTGACCGGAGCCGGTCCGCGGTCCGGCCGGTCCGCGGTCCGGCCGGGGGGCGGTCCGGCCGGGGGGGGGCGGGTCCGGTCGCAGCCCACGGTCGGCTGCCGGTTCCGGTTCCGGTGCCGGTGCCGCGTCAGGGCAGTACCGCGAACCCGTCCAGTTCCACCATCGCCTTGTCGTCCCACAGGCGCACGACCTCCACGACCGCCATCGCCGGGTAGTCCCGCCCCGCCAGGTCCCGCCAGATCCTGCCGAGTCGCGGGGCGTGGGCGCGGTAGGCGGCGACGTCCGTGGCGTAGACGGTGACGCGGGCGAGGTCCGCGGGGGTGCCGCCGGCGGACGCGAGGGCGGCGAGGAGGTTGGCGAGGGCCTTCTCGAACTGCTCGGCCAGGGTGTCGCCGACGACCTCGCCGCCGGTGTCGAGGGCGGTCTGGCCGGCCAGGAACACCACGCGGGAGCCGGTCGCCACGACGGCGTGCGAGAAGCCGGTGGGCGGCGACAGCTCCGGCGGATTGACGCGCTCGACGGTCACGAGGCGCCTCCCGCGGCGTACGGCTCCGTATCGGTCCCCACGTCGATCCCCACGTCCATCCCCACGTCCGTCTCCGCGTCCATCCCCACGTCCGTCTCCGCGTCCATCCCCGCGTCCATCCCCACGTCCGTCTCCGGGCCCATCTCCGCGTACAACTCCTTCGCGATGATCGCGCGTTGGACTTCGCTGGCGCCCTCGTAGATGCGCGGGGCGCGCACCTCGCGGTACAGGTGCTCCAGCAGGTGGCCGCGTTGCAGGGCGCGCGCGCCGTGCAGCTGGACGGCCGCGTCGACGACGTACTGCGCGGTCTCGGTGGCGAGCAGTTTCGCCATCGCGGCGCGCCGGGGCACGTCGGGGGCGCCCTCGTCGTACGCCGTCGCCGCCGCGTAGACCATGAGCCGGGCCGCCTCCGTGCGCAGGGACATCTCGGCGACCTGGTGGGCGACGGTCTGCAGGTCCTTCAGCTTCCCGCCGAAGGCGTCCCGGCGGGAGGTGTGGACGACGGTCGCGTCGAGGGCCGCCTGAGCCATGCCGACGGCGAACGCGCCGACGCTGGGGCGGAACAGGTTGAGGGTGGTCATGGCGACGCGGAAGCCGCGGTCGACGTCGCCGAGCACGTCGTCGGCCGTGACCGGTACGCCGTCGAAGCGCAGGGCGCCGACGGGGTGCGGGGAGAGCAGGTCGAGGGGTTCGCCGGTGAGTCCGGGGCGGTCGGCCGGGACCAGGAAGGCGGTGACGCCGCGGGCGCCGGCGCCCGGGGTGGTGCGCGCGAAGACGGTGTACAGGTCGGCCTCGGGGGCGTTGGAGATCCAGCGTTTGTCGCCGGTGAGCCGCCAGCGTCCGGTGCCGTCGGGGTCGGCCGACAGGGCGAGCGCCGCCGCGTCCGAGCCCGCCCGCGGCTCGCTGAGGGCGAAGGCGGCCACCGTCGCCCCCTCGACGACGCCGGGGAGCCAGCGGTCGCGCTGGGCCGGGGTGCCGTACGCGTGGACGGGATGGGCGCCCAGGCCCTGGAGGGCGAGCGCGGTCTCCGCCTCCGTGCAGGCGCGGGCGAGGGACTCGCGCATCAGGCAGAGGTCGAGGGCGCCCGAGGTGAACAGGCGCTCCAGCAGGCCGAGCCGGCCGAGCTCGGCGACCAGCGGGCGGTTGACGTGGCCCGGCTCCCCCTTCTCGGCGATCGGGCGCAGCCGCTCGGCGGCCAGCGAGCGCAGTTCGGCGCACCAGGCGGTCTGTGCGGGGTCGAGCGAGAATGCGGGCATCGCCGGTCCTCTCCGCCGCGGGCCCGCGGCCGCTCCTGCGCGACCGGGCGGCCACTCCCCCGACGGTATCGCGGACCATTGACTGCCGTCACCAAGACGATACGCTCGTTGCGCGAGCCCGTCCTGACGCCCGCCATGACGCCCACCCGGCAAGGGGGCACCGGCATGCACGACTCGGCCCATGTCGACACCTTCGCGCGCGACCACCTCCCGCCACCGGATCAGTGGCCGGAACTCCGCTTCGACCTGCCGGAGCTGCGCTACCCCGCCCGGCTGAACTGCGCCGCCGAACTGCTGGCCGGGACCGACCCCGGCCGCCCGGCGTTCCACACGCCCGCCGGCCCCTCCTGGTCGTACGGCGACCTGCGCGCCCGCGTCGACCGCCTGGCGCACGTCCTCACCCGCGACCTCGGGGTGGTGCCCGGCAACCGGGTCCTGCTGCGCGGCCCGACCACGCCGTGGCTGGCGGCGTGCTGGCTGGCGGTGCTGAAGGCGGGCGGGGTGGCGGTCACGGTGCTGGCGCAGCAGCGGCCGCACGAGCTGGCGGTGATCTGCGAGATGGCGCTGGTCCGGCACGCCCTGTGCGACATCCGGTCCGTCGACGACCTGGCCAAGGCGGAGATCCCCGGCCTGCGCATCACCACCTACGGCGGCGACACCCCCGACGACCTCCTCAACCGCCCGGCGCCGTCGGCCCCGTTCCCGGCCGTCGGCACCGCGGCCGACGACGTCGCGCTGATCGCGTTCACGTCGGGGACCACCGGCCGTCCGAAGGGGTGCGTGCACTTCCACCGGGACGTGCTCGCCGTGGCCGACACCTTCTCCCGGCACGTGCTGCGGCCGCGCGAGGACGACGTGTTCGCCGGCAGTCCCCCGCTCGGCTTCACCTTCGGCCTCGGCGGGCTGGTGATCTTCCCGCTGCGGGCCGGGGCCGCCGCACTGCTGCTCGAACAGGCCGGTCCGCGCCAGTTGCTGCCCGCGATCGCCGAGCACCGGGTCTCCGTGCTGTTCACCGCGCCGACCGCCTACCGCGCCATGCTCGACGACCTCGACTCGTACGACGTCTCGTCGCTGCGCCGCTGCGTCTCCGCCGGCGAGAACCTGCCCGCCGCCACCTGGCACGCCTGGCACGAGCGCACCGGCCTGCGCATCATCAACGGCATCGGCGCCACCGAGCTGCTGCACATCTTCGTCTCCGCGGCCGACGAGCGGATCAGACCCGGCACGACCGGGGTGCCGGTGCCGGGGTGGCAGGCGCGCGTGCAGGACGCGGACGGGCGGCCGGTGCCCGACGGGGAGCCGGGGCTGCTCGCCGTGCGGGGCCCGGTCGGCTGCCGCTATCTCGCCGACCCGCGCCAGCGGGAGTACGTCCGGGACGGCTGGAACATCACCGGCGACACCTACGTCCGGGAGGCCGACGGCTGGTTCCGGTACGTCGCCCGCGCCGACGACATGATCATCTCGGCCGGGTACAACATCGCCGGGCCGGAGGTCGAGGACGCGCTGCTGCGCCACCCGAGCGTGCTGGAGGCGGCGGTGGTGGGGCGGCCGGACGAGGCGCGCGGCCAGATCGCCGTGGCCTACGCGGTCCTCAAGGAGGGCGCCGCGCGGGACGCCGAGGCGCTGCGCGACTTCGTCAAGTCGGAACTGGCGCCGTACAAGTGCCCGCGGGAGATCGTCTTCGTGGACGCGCTGCCGCGCACCGCGACCGGCAAACTGCAGAGGTTCCGCCTGCGCACCCGGCCCGACCGGCAGTGATGCCGGCCGACGACCTAAGATGATCAACGTGTCCGACCAGCATGCACCACGGTCTCTCATCGTCACGCTCTACGGCGCCTACGGCCGCTTCGTACCGGGCCCGGTGCCCGTCGCCGAGCTGATCCGGCTGCTGGCCGCGGTCGGCGTGGACGCGCCCTCGGTGCGCTCTTCGGTCTCCCGCCTCAAACGGCGCGGGCTGCTGCTGCCGGCCCGCACGGCGCGGGGCGCGGCCGGGTACGAACTGTCCCCCGAGGCACGCCAGTTGCTCGAGGACGGCGACCGGCGCATCTACGCCACCTCCCCGCCCGAGGACGAGGGCTGGGTGCTCGCGGTGTTCTCCGTGCCGGAGTCGGAGCGGCAGCGGCGCCACGTGCTGCGCTCGCGGCTGGCCGGCCTGGGCTTCGGCACGGCGGCGCCCGGGGTGTGGATCGCCCCGGCGCGGCTGTACGAGGAGACCCGGCACACCCTGCGGCGGCTGCGCCTGGAGCCGTACGTCGACCTGTTCCGGGGCGAGCACCTCGGCTTCGCCGCGACCGCCGAGGCGGTGGCCCGCTGGTGGGACCTGGCCGCGATCGCCAAGGAGCACGAGGCGTTCCTCGACCGTCACGCGCGCGTGCTCCAGGCGTGGGAGCGGCGTACGGACACCCCGCCGGACGAGGCCTACCACGACTACCTGCTGGCCCTGGACTCCTGGCGCCACCTGCCCTACGCCGACCCCGGCCTGCCCGCCCGGCTGCTGCCCGGGGACTGGCCGGGCGCCCGCTCGGCCACGGTGTTCCGCGGACTGCACGAGCGGCTCAGGGACGCGGGGGCCGAGTTCGCGGGGCTGTGAGCTCAGACACATCACTGGTCACTTACGGAACCCTCAGCTTGTTCTGTCCCTCTTCTCAAATTTCTTACCCAGCGTTCCACGCACCGTCCGCCGGGTAGAGAAAGAGGACCGTTGCGCATGGCCACCACGGGCAGGGCTCAGGGAGCCACCGTCTGGCTCACCGGGCTGCCGAGCGCGGGCAAGACGACCATCGCCCGCCTCCTCGGCGAACGGCTCAAGGCCGAAGGACATCGCGTGGAGGTCCTCGACGGCGACGAGATACGCCGCTTCCTCTCCGCCGGCCTGGGCTTCTCCCGGGAGGACCGCAACACCAACGTCCAGCGCATCGGCCTGGTCTCCGAGGTACTCGCGCGCAACGGCGTGCTGTCGGTCGTCCCGGTGATCGCGCCGTACGCGGACAGCCGTGCGGCCGTCCGCGAGCGGCACCGGGCGAGCGCGACGCCGTACGTCGAGGTGCACGTGGCCACGCCGGTGGAGGTGTGCAGCGAGCGGGACGTCAAGGGGCTGTACGCACGGCAGGCCGCGGGGCGGCTGACCGGGCTCACCGGCGTCGACGACCCCTACGAGCCGCCGGCCGACCCGGACCTCGTGCTGCCGACGCAGCAGCAGACCCCGCGGGAGTCGGCCGGCGCCGTGTACGCGGTGCTGGCGGAGCGGGGGCTGGTGTGAACCGCGGTCTGTCCCACCTGGACGCCCTGGATTCGGAGTCCGTGCACATCTTCCGGGAGGTCGCGGGCGAGTTCGAGCGGCCGGTGATCCTGTTCTCCGGCGGCAAGGACTCCATCGTCATGCTGCACCTGGCGCTGAAGGCGTTCGCGCCGGCGCCGGCGCCGTTCTCACTGCTGCACGTGGACACCGGGCACAACTTCCCCGAGGTGCTCGACTACCGGGACCGTGTGGTCGCCGCCCATGGGCTGCGCCTCCATGTGGCCTCCGTACAGGACTACATCGACCGGGGTGTACTGCGCGAACGCCCCGACTCCACCCGCAACCCGCTGCAGACGCTGCCGCTGACGGAGAAGATCCAGAGCGAGCGGTACGACGCGGTCTTCGGCGGCGGACGCCGCGACGAGGAGAAGGCCCGCGCCAAGGAGCGGGTGTTCAGCCTGCGCGACGAGTTCTCCCAGTGGGACCCGCGCCGCCAGCGCCCCGAGCTGTGGAACCTCTACAACGGCCGCCACGCGCCCGGCGAGCACGTCCGCGTCTTCCCGCTGTCCAACTGGACCGAGCTGGACGTCTGGCAGTACATCGCCCGCGAGGACATCGAGCTGCCGTCCATCTACTTCGCGCACCACCGCGAGGTGTTCCGGCGCGGCGGCATGTGGCTGACCGCGGGCGAGTGGGGCGGGCCGAAGCCGGGCGAGACCGTGGAGAAGCGGCAGGTCCGCTACCGCACGGTCGGCGACATGTCCTGCACCGGCGCCGTCGACTCCGACGCCGACACCGTCGAGAAGGTGATCGCCGAGATCGCCGCCTCCCGGCTGACCGAGCGCGGCGCGACCCGCGCCGACGACAAGCTCTCCGAGGCCGCGATGGAAGACCGCAAGCGCGAGGGGTACTTCTAGCCATGACCGGCACGACCATCGGGACCACGACCATCGACGGCCCGACCATCGGGACCACGACCATCGACAGCCCGACCATCGACACCCCGACCATCGACACCCTGCGGTTCGCGACGGCCGGCTCCGTCGACGACGGCAAGTCCACGCTCGTCGGACGGCTGCTGCACGACTCCAAGTCGATCCTCACCGACCAGCTGGAGGCCGTGCAGCGCGCCTCCGCGAGCCGCGGCCAGGACGGTCCCGACCTGGCGCTGCTGACGGACGGCCTGCGCGCCGAACGCGAGCAGGGCATCACCATCGACGTCGCCTACCGCTACTTCGCCACCGCGCGCCGCCGGTTCATCCTCGCCGACACCCCCGGCCACGTGCAGTACACCCGCAACATGGTCACCGGCGCCTCCACCGCCGACCTGGCGGTCATCCTGGTCGACGTCCGCCACGGCGTCGTCGGGCAGACCCGCCGACACGCCGCCGTCGCCGGGCTGCTGCGCGTCCCGCACGTCGTCCTCGCCGTCAACAAGATGGACCTGGTCGGGTACGAGGAGCGGGAGTTCGAGCGGATCGTCGAGGAGTTCGCCGGTGACGCGGCTGAGTCGGGGCTCCCGGGGTTCACCCCGATCCCGGTCTCGGCGCTCGCCGGGGACAACGTAGTGGCACGCTCGGCGCACATGCACTGGTACCGGGGCCCGGCGCTGCTGGAGTTCCTGGAGACCGTGCCCGTGGGTGCCGGGGCGGCCGACGGCCCCGCCCGCTTCCCGGTGCAGTACGTGATCCGGCACGGCGAGGAGCGGTACTACGCGGGCCAGTTGGTGTCCGGGGCGCTGCGCGTGGGCGACCGGGTCACCGTGCACCCGTCCGGCGCGACCTCGGAGATCACCGGCATCGACGTGCTGGGCACGGCGGCCTCGGCGGCCTGCGCGCCGCAGTCCGTGAGCGTGCGTCTCGCCGACCAGCGGGACGTCTCGCGCGGCGACATGATCACGGCGGGCGTCGACGTGCCGGTGCTCACCCAGCGCGTCCGGGCGGCCGTGTGCCACCTGGCCGACCGTCCGCTGCGGGTCGGCGACCGGGTGCTGGTGCGGCACACCACCAGGACCGTCAAGGCGGTCGTCGAGGACCTGGCCGGCGCCCCCGAACTGTCCGTGAACGACCTGGGCCGGATCTGCCTGCGCACCGCCGAGCCCCTCGCGCTGGACGACTACGCCGACTGCCGGCGCACGGGCGCGTTCGTCCTGATCGACCCGGCGGACGGGGCGACGCTCACCGCGGGCATGGCCGACCTCAACCGCCCAGCGTGAGGCGGGGCTTGGGGGCGTCCGTCCGCCCGGTCTGCGGGCGGCGGCTGCCCGCCCGGTAGGGCGCGGGCCAGACGGCGGCCGGGCCGTCGTAGCCCTGTTCGGCCGCCGCGTGCAGCGTCCAGTTCGGGTCGTACAGGTGCGGGCGGGCCAGCGCGCACAGGTCGGCGCGGCCCGCCAGGATCAGCGAGTTGACGTCGTCCCAGGAGGAGATCGCGCCGACCGCGATCACCGGCACACCGGTGGCGTGCCGGATGCGGTCCGCGTACGGCGTCTGGTACGACCGCCCGAACTCGGGCCGCTCGTCGGCCACCACCTGCCCGGTCGACACGTCGATCGCGTCGGCGCCGTGCGCGGCGAAGGCGCGGGCGATGTCGACCGCGTCCGCGGCCGTGGTCCCGCCCTCGGCCCAGTCGGTGGCGGAGATGCGCACCGTCATGGGCTTCTCCTGCGGCCACACCTCGCGTACCGCGTCGAACACCTCCAGCGGGAAGCGCAGCCGCCCCTCCGGCGAGCCGCCGTAGGCGTCGGTGCGGCGGTTGGTCAGCGGGGAGAGGAACCCGGAGAGCAGATAGCCGTGCGCGCAGTGCAGTTCGAGCAGGTCGAAGCCGGCCCGGGCGGCGCGCGCGGCGGCCGCCGCGAACTGCTCGCGGATGTCCGTGAGCTGAGCACGCGTCAGCTCGCGCGGGGTCTGACTGAAGGGCTTGTACGGCAGCGGGGAGGCGGCCACCAGCGGCCAGTTGCCCTCCCGGAGCGGCTCGTCCATGCCCTCCCACATCAGCTTGGTCGAGCCCTTGCGGCCGGAGTGGCCGAGCTGCACGCCGATCGCGGTGCCCGGCGCCTGCCGGTGCACGAAGTCGGTGATCCGCCGCCAGGCCTCGCCCTGCCTGCCGGTGTAGAGGCCGGTGCAGCCGGGGGTGATGCGGCCCTCGGGGCTCACGCACACCATCTCCGTCATCACCAGTCCGGCCCCGCCGAGCGCGCGGGCGCCCAGGTGGACGAGGTGGAAGTCGCCGGGGAGGCCGTCCACGGCCGAGTACATGTCCATGGGCGAGACGACGACGCGGTTGCGCAGGGTCAGGCCGCGCAGCCGGAACGGGGTGAACATGGGGGGCGTGCCGGGCGGGCAGCCGAACTCGCGCTCGACGGCCTCGGTGAACCGGGCGTCGCGCAGCCGCAGGTTGTCGTGGGTGACGCGGCGGCTGCGGGTGAGCAGGTTGAAGGCGAACCGGAGCGGCGGCTGGTCCAGGTACAGGCCGAGGTTCTCGAACCACTCCAGGCTGGCGCGGGCGGCGCGCTGGGTGGAGGCCACGACGGGCCGGCGCTCCTCCTCGTAGGCCGCCAGCGCCTGTTCCGTGGAGGGCTGTTCCTCCAGGCAGGCGGCCAGGGCGAGGGCGTCCTCGACGGCGAGCTTGGTGCCGGAGCCGATGGAGAAGTGGGCGGTGTGGGCGGCGTCGCCGAGCAGCACGACGTTGCCGTGCGACCAGCGCTCGTTGACCACCGTGCGGAAGGTGGTCCAGGCCGACTTGTTGGAGCGCAGGGGGCGGCCGCCGAGGGCGTCGGCGAAGATCTTGGCGCAGCGGTCGAGGGACGCCTGCGGGTCGAGGTCGGCGAATCCGGCCGCGCGCCACACCTCCTCGCGCATCTCGACGATCACCGTGGAGGCGTCGGGCGCGTAGGGGTAGCCGTGCAGCTGCATGACGCCGTGCTCGGTCTCGGCGATCTCGAAGCGGAAGGCGTCGAAGGCGAAGTCGGCGGCGAGCCATATGTAGCGGCAGCGGTGCGAGGCCACATGGGGCCGGAACACATTGGCGTAGGTCTCGCGGGTGGTGCTGTGCACACCGTCGGCGGCGATGACGAGGTCGTGACCGGCGGCGAGCCGGTCCGGGTGCGGCGCCTCGGAGCGGAAGCGCAGCTCGACGCCGAGGTCGCGGCAGCGGGTGTGCAGGACGTCCAGGAGCCGTCTCCTGCCGAGGGCGGCGAAGCCGTGCCCGGAGGAGGTGTGCCGGACGCCGCGGTGGACGATGTCGATGTCGTCCCAGCGGACGAACTGTTTGCGGAGGGCCTCGTAGACCACCGGGTCGGCGTGCTCGATGCCGCCCAGGGTCTCGTCGGACAGGACGACGCCGAAGCCGAAGGTGTCGTCGGGGGCGTTGCGTTCCCAGACGGTGACCTCGCGGGCCGGGTCGAGGCGCTTGAGCAGCGCCGCCGCGTACAGGCCGCCGGGGCCGCCGCCGACGACCGCGATGCGCCGGGCCCGGCCGGTCGCGTCCGGTGACGCCGTCATGGTCACCGTCCCTGCCACTTCGGCGGCCGCTTCTCGGTGAAGGCGGCGTGGAACTCGGCGTAGTCCTCGCCGTTCATGAGGAGCGCCTGGGTGGCGGCGTCCAGTTCCACCGCGGCCGCCAGCGGCATGTCCAGTTCGGCCGTCAGGAGCGCCTTGGTCTGCGCGTACGCCAGGGCCGGGCCCTCGGCGAGGCGGCGGGCCAGCGCGTGCGCGGCCTCGTCGGCGCCTCCCTCCCCGGTCAGTTCGCTGATCAGGCCGATCCGCTCCGCCTCGGGCGCCCGCACCGGCTCGCCGAGCATCAGCAGCCGGGTGGCGTGGCCGAGCCCGACGACCCTGGGCAGCAGGTAGGCGGCGCCCATGTCGCCGCCGGACAGGCCCACGCGGGTGAACAGGAACGCGAAGCGCGCGGTGGGGTCGGCGACCCGGAAGTCGGCCGCCAGGGCCAGCACGGCGCCGGCGCCCGCGGCCACCCCGTGCACGGCGGCGATCACCGGGAAGGGGCACTCCCGCACGGCCCGGACGACCTGCCCGGTCATCCGGTTGAAGTCGAGGAGCTGGGCGGTGTCCAGGGAGAGCGTCGCGCCGATGATCTCGTCGACGTCGCCGCCGGAGCAGAAGCCGCGTCCCTCGCCGGCCAGCACCAGAGCGCGTACCGACCGCTCCCGGGACAGTTCGGCGAGCAGGTCGCGCAGGTCGGCGTAGGCGCCGAAGGTGAGGGCGTTGAGCTTGTCGGGGCGGGCCAGGGTGACGGTGGCGACGCCGTCGGCGAGGTCGACGCGCAGGTGCCGCCAACGGGGGGTGCGGGCGGCGGAGCCGGTGAAGGGACTCATGACGTGCGGCCTCCTCGGGGGCGGGCACTGCCTCACGGACCTCTGCCCCTCGAAGCTATCACCGATGTGTGACTGTCGTCATGATGGCGCGATACGTCGGGGCGCCTGACCGGCTTCGCATGACCTGGCTTCGTAGGTTCATCCGACCGGGCTTCATAGGTTCATCCGACCGGGCTTCGTCACATACGTCACGGCTCGTCCATGGATCGGTAACAGCGGGATCGGCGGTGCGCGGGCCGGCGTTCACCCGGGTAAGCCGCCCGTCATCGGGGCCGACGACCCCGGACGGCGCCCGCCCGGTGTCCCCGCCGGACCGACCCGTACCATGCACACGATCGACGGCAGGACAGCCTGCTCATGAACGGACCCGCCTTGTACGAGCCCCCCTCCGCCTCCGCCTCCTGGCGCATCGCGCTGCCGCACTCCGCCGCGGCCGTGCCGGTGGCCCGTGCGCTGGTGCGCGCGGCGCTGACCGAGCTGGAGCACGGGGCCGACAGCGACACCGCGGAACTGCTCACGGCCGAGCTGGTCGCGAACGCGGTGGAGCACACGGCGGGCGACGCGCCCATAGAGCTCGTGGTGGAGCTGCTGCCGAACGGCTGCCAGGTGGAGGTGCACGACCCGGATCCGGCGCCGCCGGGCAACCTGACCCGGCCCGACGCCCGCGAACCCGACCCGTGGCAGGAGCACGGGCGCGGGCTGCTGCTGATCCGGGCCCTCAGCTCGTCCTGCGGACACCGCCCCACCGAGTCCGGCAAGGCGGTGTGGTTCCGGCTGTCGGCCGTGCCGCCCCAGCGGCGGCCGGTGTAGCCGGGGCGGGCCGGCGGGTACGGCGCGGTCCGGCCGGGCGGCGTGAATCGGCCCGGCGGGCGCCGAGGGGAGCTCCGGTCAGGCGAGGGTGGCCACCAGGACGGCCTTGATGGTGTGCAGCCGGTTCTCGGCCTCGTCGAAGACGACCGAGTGGGCGGACTCGAAGACCTCGTCGGTGACCTCGAGGGAGTCCAGGCCGTGGGTCTCGAAGATCTCCCGCCCGACCTTGGTGCCGAGGTCGTGGAAGGCCGGGAGGCAGTGCAGGAACTTCACGTCCGGGTTGCCGGTGGCGCGCAGCACGTCCATGGTCACCGCGTACGGCGCGAGCGCGGCGATCCGCTCGTCCCACACCTCCTTGGGCTCACCCATGGACACCCACACGTCGGTGGCGACGAAGTCGGCACCGAGGACACCCTCGCCCAGGGACTCGGTGAGCGTCACCCGGGCTCCGCCGGCCTCGGCGAGTTCACGGGCCCGGTCGACGATCTCCTGCGCGGGCCAGTAGGACTTCGGCGCGACGATGCGCACGTCCATGCCGAGCAGCGCGCCGGTGATCAGGTAGGAGTTGCCCATGTTGAAGCGGGCGTCGCCGAGGTAGGCGAAGGCGGTCTCGGTCAGCGGCTTGGCGCTGTGCTCGGTCATGGTGAGCACGTCGGCCAGCATCTGGGTGGGGTGCCAGTCGTCGGTGAGCCCGTTGTAGACCGGCACGCCGGCGTGCGCCGCGAGTTCCTCGACCTTCGCCTGACTGTCGCCGCGGTACTCGATGCCGTCGTACATCCGCCCCAGCACGCGCGCGGTGTCCTTCACGGACTCCTTGTGCCCGATCTGCGAGCCGGAGGGGTCCAGGTACGTCGTGCAGGCTCCCTGGTCGGCCGCCGCGACCTCGAAGGCGCAGCGCGTCCGGGTCGAGGTCTTCTCGAAGATCAGCGCGATGTTCTTGCCGCGCAGGTACTGCGTCTCGGTCCCGGCCTTCTTGGCGGCCTTCAGTTCGGCGGCCAGCTCGATCAGGCCGCGGAACTCCGCCTCGGTGAAGTCCAGTTCCTTGAGGAAGTGGCGGCCGGCGAGGGCGGTCGGGACTGTCGCCATGGGGGCGCTCCAGAGGTGCAGGGGCAGGGACCGTGGAAGTCTATACGACCCCCAGCATTTCTATGCAAACCTTTGTTCCCCCGCTCCCCCGGTTCTCCCCCCCTCTGTCCCCCTATCCGCCCACCCCTCTATCCCTCCGCCCCTCCGCCCCTCCATCCCTCTATCCCTCTATGCGCCTATGCGCCTATGCGCCTATGCGCCTATGCGCCTATGCGCCTATGCGCCTATGCGCCTATGCGCCTATCCGCCTATCCACCTACGGCGTCCCGCTCGACCGGGCAGCTCATGCAGCGCGGTCCGCCCCTGCCCCGCCCCAGTTCGCTGCCCGGGATCTCGATCACCTCGACGCCCTGTTTGCGCAGGTGGGTGTTGGTGGTGGAGTTGCGCTCGTAGGCGACGACCACGCCCGGCTCGACGGCCAGCACGTTGCAGCCGTCGTCCCACTGCTCGCGCTCGGCGGCGTGCACGTCCTGGGTGGCGGTCAGTACGCGGATCTCGCTCAGTCCGAGGGCGGCGGCTATCGCGCGGTGCATGTGCTCCGGCGGATGGTCGGTGACCTTCAGCTCCTTGTCGCCGGCGCCGGGCTCGATGGTGTACGAGCGGAGCATGCCGAGACCGGCGTACTGGGTGAAGGTGTCGCCGTCGACCATCGTCATCACGGTGTCGAGGTGCATGAAGGCGCGGCGCTTCGGCATGTCGAGCGCCACGATCGTCCGCGCGGAACCCGCGGCGAACAGTTTGTGCGCGAGCATCTCCACCGCCTGCGGGGTGGTGCGCTCGCTCATGCCGATGAGGACGGCACCGTTGCCGATGACCAGGACGTCGCCGCCCTCGATGGTGGACGGGTAGTCGGCCTGCCCCTCCGACCAGACGCGGAACGTCTCGTCACGGAAGAGCGGGTGGTGGCGGTAGATCGCCTCGAAGTGGACCGTCTCGCGCTGCCGGGCCGGCCAGCGCATGGCGTTGACGGCGACGCCGTCGTAGATCCAGGCGGAGGTGTCGCGGGTGAAGAGGTGGTTGGGCAGCGGGGCGAGGAGGAAGTCGTCGAGGTCCATGACATGGAACCGCACGGAGACCGGCTCCGGGTGCGCCTCGAGGAACTCGCGCTTCGTCATGCCGCCGACGAGGAGTTCGGCCAGCTCACGGGCGGGGAGGTGCTCGACGGCGGCTCTGAGGTGGTCGGTGGCGAGGACACCGTACTCCTTCTCGTCGAAGACCCGGTCCAGGACGAGTGTTCTGGCCGCCGGGATCTCCAGGGCCTCGGTGAGCAGGTCGCCGAAGAGGTGGACGGCGACCCCGCGGTCACGCAGGACGTCCGCGAAACCGTCGTGCTCGGCGCGGGCCCGGCGGACCCACAGCACGTCGTCGAACAGGAGGGTGTCCTTGTTGCTGGGGGTGAGCCTTTTGAGCTCGAGATCCGGCCGGTGCAGGATGACGCGGCGCAGCCGCCCGGCCTCGGAGTCGACATGGAATCCCATGACTCCATCCTGACCACCGGGACCCGTCTTCACCCCCCGCTCGGCCGTTTCGACAGCAGACCAATTTTCGTCCCCTTGACGATTACCGGGTCGGGTCAATATCGTCTCACTGACGAGATCGGCGGCCGGGGACCGCCCGGGCCTCGACGACGACGGGGGTGTCGTCGAGGCCGGGCTCAGTCCCGGCTCACCGCCGTGGGGCGTCCCGGCTCACAGCCGCGGGTCCACGGGCTCGGACTCCAGCGCGAGCACCCCGAACACCGCCTCGTGCACCCGCCACAGCGGCTCGCCCCCGGCCAGCCGCTCCAGCGCCTCCAGACCGAGCGCGTACTCGCGCAGTGCGAGCGAGCGCTTGTGGTTGAGGAACCGGTTCCGCAGCCTCGCCAGGTTGTCGGGGCGGGTGTACTCCGGCCCGTAGATGATCCGCAGGTACTCCCGTCCCCGGCACTTGACGCCGGGCTGCACCAGTCGCCCCTCCCCGTTGCGCACCAGCGCCCCGAGCGGCTTGACGACCATGCCCTCGCCGCCGCGGCCGGTCATCTCCAGCCACCAGTCGACGCCGGACCGCACCGACTCCGGGTCGCCGGTGTCGACGTACAGCCGGCGCGTCGTCTGCAGCAGGCCGCTGCCGTCGTGCTCGACGACCCGGTCGAGCAGCGCGAGCTGCTCGTCGTGCGGAAGGGCGGCGAGGCTGCGGCCCTGCGCGGCGAGTATCTGGAACGGGGCGAGGCGTACGCCGTCCAGGCCGTCCGTCGTCCAGCAGTAGCGGCGGTACGCCTGCGTGAACGCGGCGGCGTCCGCGGCCCGCTCGCGCTGGCCGGCGAGCAGGCCGGACACGTCCACGCCGCGGGCCGCGGCGCCCTCCAGCGCGGCCAGCGCGCCGGGGAACACCGCCCCGGACGCGGCGCCCACGGCCGCGTACTGCGACCGCAGCAGCCCGGACGCCTTCAGCGACCACGGCATCAGCTCGGCGTCCAGCAGCAGCCAGTCGGTGTCCAGCTCCTCCCACAGGCCGGCCTCGCCGACCGCGGTCCGCACCCGGTCGAGGACCGTCTCCGTCACCGACCCGTCGTCGAAGAACGGGCGCCCGGTGCGGGTGTAGAGGGACCCGGTGGGACCCGCCTCGACGCCGAACCGCCTGCGGGCCGCCGCCGCGTCCCGGCACACCAGGACCACCGCCCGCGAGCCCATGTGCTTCTCCTCGCACACGACCCGGGCGACGCCGTCCGCGGCGTACTGCGCGAACGCCTCCACCGGGTGCTCCAGGTAGCCCTCGACGTGACTGGTGGCGGTCGGCGCCATGGTCGGCGGCAGGTACGGCAGCAGCCGCGGGTCCACCGCGAAGCGGCTCATCACCTCCAGGGCCGCCGCCGCGTTCTCCTCGCGCACCGCCACCCGGCCGGCGTGCCCGGTCTCCACCACCCGGCGGCCGTGCACGTCCGCCAGGTCCAGCGGCCGGCCGTCGTGCCCGCCCGGCGCCTCGGTGCGCAGCGGCCTGGCCGGCTCGTACCAGACCCGCTCGGCCGGTACGTCGACCAGCTCCCGCTCCGGCCAGCGCAGCGCGGTCAGCTTGCCGCCGAACACCGCGCCGGTGTCCAGGCAGATGGTGTTGTTGAGCCAGGTGGCCTCCGGGACCGGGGTGTGGCCGTAGACCACGGCCGCGCGGCCCCGGTAGTCCTCCGCCCACGGGTAGCGCACCGGCAGCCCGAACTCGTCGGTCTCGCCGGTCGTTTCGCCGTACAGCGCGTGCGAACGGACCCGGCCGGAGGTGCGGCCGTGGTACTTCTCCGGCAGACCGGCGTGGCAGACCACCAGCCGGCCGCCGTCGAGGACGTAGTGGCTGACCAGCCCGTCGATGAACTCGCGGACCTGCTGCCGGAACTCCTCGCTCTCGCCCTCCATCTGCTCGACCGTCTCGGCGAGTCCGTGGGTGTGCTGGACCTTGCGGCCCCGGAGGTGACGGCCGTACTTGTTCTCGTGGTTGCCCGGCACGCACAGCGCGTCGCCCGACTTCACCATCGCCATCACGCGGCGCAGCACGCCCGGTGAGTCCGGGCCGCGGTCGACCAGGTCGCCGACGAAGACGGCCGTACGGCCCTCCGGGTGCGCGCCGTCGACGTAGCCCAGCTTGCCCAGCAGCGACTCCAGTTCGGCCGCGCAGCCGTGGACGTCGCCGATGATGTCGAACGGTCCGGTGAGGTGGGTCAGGTCGTTGAACCGCTTCTCGGTGACGACGGTGGCGTTCTCGATCTCCTCCACGCCCCGCAGGACGTGCACCTTGCGGAAGCCCTCGCGCTCCAGGTGCCGCAGCGAGCGCCGCAGTTCGCGGATGTGCCGCTGGATGACCCGGCGCGGCATGTCGGCCCGGTCGGTGCGGGCGGCGTTGCGCTCGGCGCACACCTCCTCCGGCACGTCCAGCACGACGGCTATGGGCAGCACGTCGTACTGCCTGGCCAGCTCGATCAGCTGCCGGCGGGCGTCCTGCTGCACGCTGGTGGCGTCCACGACCGTGCGGCGGCCCGCGGCCAGGCGCTTGCCGGCGATGTAGTGCAGCACGTCGAAGGCGTCCTTCGTGGCGCTCTGGTCGTTCTCGTCGTCCGAGACCAGGCCGCGGCAGAAGTCGGAGGAGATGACCTCGGTCGGCTTGAAGTGCCTGCGGGCGAACGTGGACTTGCCGGAGCCGGAGGCGCCGACGAGGACGACGAGGGACAGGTCGGTGACGGGCAGCACGCGCCCCTTGCTCCGCTTCTCGTCGCTCCGCTTCTCGTTGCTCTGTGCCTCGTCGCTCCGCTTCTCGTCGCTCTGTGCCTCGTCGCTCTGCGTCTCGTCGCTCTGCGTCTCGTCGCTCTGGGTCTCGGTCATGCCGCCTTCGCCTCCTTCACTGTCTCCACGCTGAACACGGCCATCTGGGTGGGCGGTCCGACCTCGGGGTCGTCCGGGCCGACGGGCAGGAACTCCACGCCGTAGCCGTGGCGTCCGGCGACGGCGTGCGCCCAGGCGCGGAACTCCTCCCGCGTCCATTCGAAGCGGTGGTCGCCGTGCCGGACGTGCCCGGCCGGGAGGGACTCCCAGCGCACGTTGTACTCGACGTTCGGGGTGGTCACGAGGACCGTCCGGGGGCGGGCCGCGCCGAACACCGCGTACTCCAGGGCGGGCAGCCTCGGCAGCTCCAGGTGCTCGATCACCTCGCTGAGCACGGCGGCGTCGTAGCCCTTGAGCCGGCTGTCGGTGTAGGCGAGCGAACCCTGGAGGAGCTTGACGCGCGCGGCCTGCCGCTCGCCCATCCGGTCCAGCTTCAGCCGCCGGCCCGCGATGGTCAGCGCCCGCATCGACACGTCCACACCGACGATCTCCGTGAACCGCGGGTCCTTCAGCAGCGCCTGCACCAACTGGCCCTGTCCGCAGCCGAGATCGAGGACGCGGGCGGCGCCCGCCTGCCGCAGCGCCGCGAGGATCGCGTCCCGTCGCTGCACGGCGAGCGGGGCAGACTTCTCCTCCGCCCCGGCCTCCCCTTCGGTCTCCGCCCCGGTCTCCCCCTCGGTCTCCCCTTCCGGCTCCGCCCCGACGGCGTTGTCGATCTCCTCGACCGCGCTGTCGTCCGTCTCGGCGAGCCGCACCAGTTCCAGCCGCTCCATCGCCTCCCGGGTCAGCGACCAGCGGCGCGAGAGGTAGCGGCTGGTGATGAGCTTCTGCTCCGGATGCCCGGGCAGCCAGCCCTCACCGGCCCGCAGCAGCTTGTCGACCTCGTCGGGGGAGACCCAGTAGTGCTTGGCGTCGTCGAGCACCGGCAGCAGCACGTACAGGTGCCGCAGCGCCCCGGCGAGGGTCAGCGCCGCCGACTCCAGCACGAGCCGGACGTACCGCGACTCGCCCCACTCGGGGAACTCGGCGTCCAGCGCGACGGGTTCGGCCGCGACCGTCCAGCCGAGCGGCTCGAACAGGCGCCGTACGAGGTCCGGGCCGCCGCGGGCGGGCAGCGCGGGCACCTCGACCCGCAGCGGCATCGGCTGCCCCGGCAACTGCGGACGGGCGGTGCAGACGCCCTTCATCGCGCTGGAGAAGACGCCGCTCAGCGCGACCGCGAGCAGCGAGGAGGCCGCGTAGGGGCGGTCGTTGACGTACTGCGACAGCGCCGCGTCGGGCGCGCCGCCCCGGCCCTTGCCCTTGCCCCTGCGCACCAGCGCCACCGCGTCGACCTCCAGCAGCAGCGCCGCCGTGCAACGCCGGTCGTCCGCCTCGGGGTAGAAAACGTGCGCCGTCCCATAGGACGTGGAGAACGCCTGCGCCCTGTCGGGGTGCTTGTGCAGCAGGAATCCGAGGTCGGTGGCCGGGCGTCCGGGGGTGCCGGTGGTGCTGATCGTCAGGAACATGCGGAGGGCCTCTCCGGCTGGGTGGTCGATGCGGTGCCGTGCGTGCGAAAGCCCCCGGGGCGCTGATCCCCGGGGGCCTGCCGGACGGTGGTCACACCTTCGCACACCGGGGAGGACCGGCGCCTTTCGTTTATCGCCGCTGCCGCCGCCGTCGCCGCCGCGTGCCGGATTCCGTCGCCGCGACGGCTACGACGGCTACAACGGCTACGACAGCTGCGACTGGACCTGGGAGGAGATCAGCTCCAGGTGGTCCAGGTCGTGGAGGTCGAGGACCTGGAGGTAGATCCGCCGCGCACCGATCTCGGCGTAGCGGCCGATCTTGTCGACGACCTCGGCCGGGGAGCCGGCCAGGCCGTTGGCCTTGAGCTCGTCGACCTCGCGGCCGATGGCGGCGGCGCGGCGGGCCACCTCCTGGTCGTCGCCGCCGACGCAGACGACGAGGGCGTTGGAGTAGACGAGGTCGTCCGCACGGCGGCCGGCCGCCTCGGCGGCGGCGCGCACCCGGCCGAACTGCCGCTCGCTGTCCTCGATCGAGGCGAACGGCATGTTGAACTCGTCGGCGTAGCGGGCGGCGAGGCGGGGGGTGCGGGTCGCGCCGTGGCCGCCGATCAGGACGGGGACCTTGTCCTGGGCGGGCTTGGGCAGCGCGGGCGAGTCCGTGAGGTCGTAGTAGGTGCCGTGGAAGTCGAAGGTCTCGCCGGTCTTCGTCGCCCACAGGCCGGTGACGATCTCCAGCTGCTCCTCCAGGCGGGCGAACTTCTCCTTCGGGAACGGGATGCCGTAGGCCTTGTGCTCCTGCTCGAACCAGCCCGCGCCCAGGCCGAGTTCGACGCGTCCGCCGGACATCTGGTCGACCTGGGCGACCTGGATGGCGAGCACGCCGGGCAGCCGGAAGGTGCCGGCGGTCATCAGGGTGCCGAGGCGGATGCGCTTGGTCTCGCGGGCGAGTCCGGCGAGGGTGATCCAGGCGTCGGTGGGTCCGGGGAGGCCGTCCACGGCGCCCATGCGGAGGTAGTGGTCGGACCGGAAGAACGCGTCGAATCCGAGGTCCTCGGTGGCCTTCGCCACGGTGAGCAAGGTGTCGTAGGTGGCCCCCTGCTGGGGCTCGGTGAAGATGCGAAGATCCATGCCCCCCATCCTGCCCGCTGTCGTGGCGGCCGCTGTCACTGGTTCCTCGGAGCGTCGCCGGGGAAGCCGTCGGCGGTCCGGGCGACGGACCCCGTCCACGAGCGGGCGCGGTCCGGTGCCGGCCCGTCTACCGGTCGGGCACGGTTTCCGCGCTGTCCGCCAGTCGGCGCAGCATCTCGCGGACGCGGTCCCGGGACTCGTCGGCCGCGTCGATCGCCTCCATGCACTGCCAGTACGTGCTCTCGTCGGCCGCGGCGCAGGCGATGCCCACGAGGGTGATGCCGACCTCGCCGAGGAGGCCGCCGAGGTACGTCAGGGCCTGGCGGGCGTCGCCCAGGTCGGTGAGCTGGGCGGCGCGCAGGTCCTCCAGGGCGAGCTGCGGCGTGCCCAGCACACCGCAGCCCCGGCCCGCCAGTTCGGTCAGGCCCAGTGCCTCGCCGCGCAGTTCGGGTGGGCCGGTGACCGCGAGGCGGCTGCCTATCGCCTGGGCCAGGGCCTGTGCCTGCCACACCTCCGTCAGGAGGTCCGGCGGGCTGCCGCCGGCCGCCAGGGCACGTCTGCTCGTCACGATGAGTCGCACCGCGTCCATGCATTGCCCCCGTCCGTCACAGCGTGCTACCGGCACGCCCGCCCGAGCACAGCCTGTCCACTACTCAGCGTGAGGCACAGCAGGGCGAAAAGCCAGAGGTGGGCGGAAATCTATGGACACCGCATCGACATATGGCGAGATTTGAACTACGGAGAGTGAAAGCGGAGCCGATAACTCATCGTCACTGTCGGTCACCTCACCTCACGAGGCCGGGAACCTCCGCTCGTTGCGGTCGATCTTCGCGTCCAGCGCGGCCAGCGGATCGATCCGCAGCACCTCGCACAGTTGCAGCAGATAGGCGAGCACGTCCGCGACCTCGTCCGTCACCCGGTGCGCCGTCTCCGGGTCGTCCATCACCCGCGCCGACTCCTCCGGCGTCAGCCACTGGAAGATCTCCAGCAGTTCGGCGGCCTCGACGCTGAGGGCGGCGGCGAGGTTCTTCGGGGTGTGGTACGGCTGCCAGTCGCGGGCCGTCGCGAACTCGGCCAGCCGCCGCTGCAGTTTCGTCACGTCGAGAGGTTCTGTCACGGCCCCAGGTGTACCACCGTGACGCCGTCCGCCCCGGCGGCCCACGAGGCGTCGCTCACCGCGGCGACGAGGCGGATGTGCCCGCGGCGGCCCATCCGCGCCGCCAGCAGCAGCAGTTCGCGCCGCTGCCGCGCGTCCAGCGACCGTTCGAAGCGGTCGGCGAGGACGGTGAGCGTCTGCATCGCCGCGGGCACCTCCCCGGCGGGGTCCACCTCCAGCACCCCGGGCCCGGTCAGCAGGACCAGCGCGAGGGCGAGGTACCTCAACTCGCCGTCGCCGAGGCGGCCGAGGGTGGTCCGGTGTCCGTCCCCGCGGTCGAGCAGCGCCCGGACCGTCCCGTCGCCCAGCGGCTCCGCGCGCACGTCCGCCACGTCTCCGGCGCATCCGGCGCGCACCGCCTCGACGAGCAGGGCGTGCCGGCGGCCGCACTCGGTCCGGGTGCGCCACAGGACGTCGGCGAGGTTGTCGCAGCCGCCGAGGAGACGGCCGGAACCGGCCGGGACGGGGGCCCGCATCCGGCCGGGGCGCGGGTCGCAGGCGAAGACGGAGCGCAGGGCGACGACCGTCTGCTCGGCGGCGGCGAGCACCCGGCGCTGTCCGTCGGTCCGGCCTGCCACCCGCAGCGGCAGCAGCGCGGTGCCGAGCCGGTCGTCCGGCAGCGGCGCCCGGGTCACCGGCGACGGCCCGCCCGTGTGCCAGGCGGCCTGCACGAAGCGGCGCGCCGGGTCGCGCAGGGCCGTCTCCAGCAGCACCCGCCCGCCCGAGGTCAGCCGCTCCCCCACGACGCGCAGTTCGGGCTCGGCCTGTACGGCGACGTCCAGCCGTACCGGGCCCTCGGGTCCGTCGGCCGTGCAGCCGATGCGGAACCCGCGCCGCCGCTGGGCGTCGGGCCGGGCGCGCTCCGGCACGCAGGCGCCCGGGTCCGGGAACGCCTCGCCGACCGGGGCGCCGCCGCCGAGCCGTGCCAGCGCCTCGTACGCCCGCAGCGCCCCGGTCTTGCCGGATCCGCTGCCCCCGGCGAACAGGGTGACGGGGCCGAGTCCGAACACCGCCCCCCGGTGCCCGGCGAAGGCGGACAGCCGCAGCTCGGTGACGCAGGGCCGCGGCACGAACGTTCCGGCCGGCGGGGAGGAGGACGACGGAGGGGACGAGGACTGGAACGGGGACGGGGACAGGGACGGGGCGAGCGCGGGGGCCGGGGGCACGGGTGACACGGTCATGTGCGGACCGTAGGGGGTCCGGCGGGCGGTGAACCGTTCCGGCTGCGCGGCCTTCCCACGATCGGAGGACCGGCCGGAGCGCCGGGTCAGACGCGCCGGGTCAGACGCCGGGGACCCCGGCGTTCCGCATGAGGCCGGTCACCTCGGTGTCGGCCGGGGTCAGCAGGAACACGTTCCGGTCGACCCGGTGCATGCCGCTGGCGAGGCCGAAGACGACACCGGTGCTGAAGTCGAGGACGCGCTTGGCGACATCGGCCTCCGCACCGCTCAGGTCGAGCAGGACGGGCACCCCGGCCATCAGCGTCTCGGCGACCTCACGGGCGTCCGAGAAGACGTTGACCCTGAGGACGACGAAACGGCGGCGGCTCTCGGTCGCCGCGTCCGCGAACGCGCGGTGGTCCACCGCGGACGGCCAGGAGTCCCGTCCGCGCAGCGGCACGACCTGGGCAAGCCCCTCCCACTGTTCATCGGTGACGTGGCGGTTCACCGGCTCCCCCCGACCTGACTCGCAATCGTTGCCTGCACCAGCCAATTCTTACGCCAAGTCACCCGTTCGGCCCAACAGCGACACGGTCCGCGACCGCTCCGGGAGCAATAAAACGCCACTGTGGTCTCGTCCGGACACATTCGGGAGCGTCCGACTGTTTTCAGTCATCTTCCTTCACAATCGCCCGCGATGACCTTTTCATCAGTGATCACGGCTTCTTACCGGCCTCACACCGCGCTCTTCACCTCCGGTCGCGCCCCGCTCACCGGGCCCCACTAGCGTCCGGGCCGTGCACACGGCAGAGAAGACCAAGCCGGTGACACCGGGCCGGCGGACACAGTCGGCGGTGTCCGCCGCCCCGGAAACCCCCGCGCAGTGGCACCGCGTCCTGACGCTGCTCGCCGACGTCAGCCTCTTCATAGGCACCCGCTCGGTGTGGACGGAGGCGGCCAGTCACCGGCTCGCCGTGGCCGCGGTCATCTCGGTCTGCTACGCCTCGGTCCTGGTGTGCGGGGTGCTGGCCCTGGTGGTGCGCCGGACGCGCACGCTGGCCCGGCTGGACCTGTGCGTGCTGGCGACCGCCGTGACGCTCGCCCTGTGCGCCTGGGTGATGTACCACCGGGGCTCCGACGAGGCGCTGCTGACCACGCAGGCGGCCCGTGAACTGGTCGCCGGCCACCGGGTGTACGGGCAGCCCTGGCCCTGGCTGTTCGGCCACGGCATCGCGCTCACCCCGACGGTGACCGGCGGCTACGACTTCACCTACGGCTATCCGCCGCTCGTCCCGCTGCTCACCGCGCCGCTGCTGTGGCTGGGCCACGGTGGCACCCCGGCGACGGCGGTGAGCACGGGCGCGCTCGTGGCCGGCACGGTCGTGCTGTGGCGCATGCTGCCGGTGCCGTGGCGGCCGGCGGCGACCATGGTGTGCCTGGGCTTCGGCTTCCTGCCCACGTACGCCCGCCTCGGCTATCCGGCGATCACCGCGCTGGCCCTGCTGGTGCCGGTGGTGGTGGGCTGGCCGCGGACCGGGCGGGGCGGGCGGCTCGGTCCGGCCGGTGTGATGCGCGCCGGATGCCTGGGCGCGGCCTGCGCGGCGCAGCAACTGCCGTGGTTCCTCGCGCCGTTCCTGCTCGCCGGCATCTACGCGGTGCGCCGGGGGGAGCTGGGCGGCCGGGCGGCGGCGCTGGTGGTGCTGCGGATCGCCGGCGCCGCCGCGACTGTGTGGCTGCTGCTGAACACGTACTTCCTGGTGAGCGAACCGGGCACCTGGCTCACCGGCATCGCGCTGCCGCTGACGCAGGGGGCGACGGTGCACGGGCAGGGCCTGGTGGACGTCTCGCTGTACCTCACCGACGGCAGCGACCGGATCGACTGGTACGCGCACGCGAGTCTGCTGCTGGCCGCCGCGCTGCTCGCGCTGCTGGTGCTGTTCCCGCGCCGCCTGGGCGCGGCGGCGACCGTCCTGCCCTGGTGCGCCTTCTACCTGGCGACCCGTTCCCAGGACGGCTACTACTTGATGATGACGCCGCTGTGGCTGGCGGCCGCGGTCACCGCTCCGCCCTCGGAGTTCGCCCGCGCCTGGCAGCCCCGGCCGCGGCCGCTGTCGGGGCCGTACCGTCGTCCCGCGCTGGCCGCGGCGGCCGTGCTGGTGGTGCTGCCGGCGTCGGCGAGCGCGGTCTTCGCGGTCACCGGCTCGCCGCCGCTGCGGATGCGCGTCGCCGCGGTGCGGCGGGTCTCGGCGGACGCCGTCTCGCGGCTGACGGTGCGCGTCGCCAACACCGGGGGCACCGCCCTCACGCCCCACTTCATGCTGACCACGGACCAGGGTTCGGGCCGGTACTGGTCGCTGGTGCGGGGGCCGGCGACGGTGCCCGCGCACGGCACCGTACAGATGGAGATCAGGCCGTCCGGCGGCCGGTTCCGGCTGCCCGCGCCGGGCGTGCGGATCCGGCTGCGCGCCTTCACGGCGACGCCGCAGACGCTGTCGAGCACGGACATCCGGCTGCGGCCGGCACGGGCGGGAGCGGGGACGCCGTAGGGCGGGAGCACGGACGCCGCAGGGCGGGTGGGCCCGGCGCGGCTGGGTACCCGGCGGGCCCCTGCCGTGGCCGCACCGGCGACCGAAGGAGGACACCATGGGCGCGCTGGATCTGCCCGGACCCGTCGTCCGCCGTCCGGGGGCGGCGCCCCCGGCCGACCCGGCGCGGCTGGAGGCCGCGCTGCGTGAGCGGGTCGACGGGGAGGTCCGGTTCGACGCCGGGAGCCGGGCGGCGTACTCCACGGACGCCTCCAACTTCCGGCAGACGCCGATCGGGGTGGTCGTGCCGCGCAGCCCCGAGGCGGCCGCCGAGGCGGTGGCCGTCGCGCGCGAGCACGGCGTGCCCGTGCTGTCCCGGGGCGGCGGGACCAGTCTGGCCGGGCAGTGCACCAACACGGCCGTGGTGATCGACTGGTCGAAGTACTGCAACCGCGTCGAGTCCGTCGACGCGGACGCCCGCACCTGCGTCGTCCAGCCCGGCATCGTCCTCGACGACCTCAACCGGCAGCTCGCGCCCAGCGGTCTGCGGTACGGCCCCGAGCCCGCCACGCACGCCAACTGCACGATCGGCGGGATGATCGGCAACAACTCCTGCGGCGCGACCGCCCAGGCGTACGGGAAGGTCGTGGACAACGTCGCCCGCCTGGAGGTGCTGCTGTACGACGGCACCCGGTTCTGGTGCGGCGAGACCAGCGACGAGGAGTACGCCGAGATCGAGCGGCAGGGCGATCTGCGCGCCGCCGTCTACCGGCGGCTGCGCGCCCTGCGCGACGCCTGCGCGGACGAGGTGCGCCGCCGGTTCCCGGACATCCCGCGCCGGGTCTCCGGCTACAACCTGGACTCGCTGCTGCCGGAGCACGGCTTCGACGTGGCGGGGCTGCTGGTGGGTAGCGAGTCGACGCTCGTCACGGTGCTGCGGGCCGAGCTGGAGCTGGTGCCGGTGGTGCGGGAACGCGCGCTCGTGGTGCTCGGCTTCCCCGGCATCGACCGCGCCGGCGACGCCGTGCCGACGATCCTGCCGTACGAGCCGATCGCGCTGGAGGGCGTCGACGAGCGGCTGGTCCGCGACGAGCGGATCAAGCGCCTCAACCCCAGGGCGCTGGCGAAACTCCCCGCCGGACGGGCGTACTTGATGGTGCAGTTCGGTGCGGACACCCTCGCGGAGGCGGAGCAGCGGGCGCACCGCATGCTGGCCGGGCTGCACGAGTCCGAGCACGATCCCGAGGTCGCCTTCCTGGACGACCCTTCCCACGAACAGGAGTTGTGGGAGGTGCGCGAGGCCGGGCTCGGTGCGACCGCGCACATCCCGGGGCGGGCGGACACGTTCGAGGGCTGGGAGGACTCGGCGGTGCCGCCCGCGCGGCTGGGCGAGTACCTGCGCCGACTGCGCGGCCTGTTCGAGGAGTTCGGGTACGAGAGCGACACCGGGCCCAGTCTGTACGGCCACTTCGGGCAGGGCTGTATGCACACCCGCATCCCGTTCGACCTCTACAGCGCGGACGGGGTGGCGGCCTACCGGCGGTTCATGGAGCGCGCGGCCGACCTGGTGGCCGAGTTCGGCGGGTCCTTCTCCGGCGAGCACGGAGACGGGCAGAGCCGGGGCGAGCTGCTGCCGCGGATGTTCGGCGAGGAACTGGTGGAGGCGTTCGGGCGGCTCAAGGCCGTCTTCGACCCCGGCGACCGGATGAACCCGGGGAAGGTCGTGGCGCCGTACCGGCTGGACGAGAACCTGCGGCTGGGCGGTGACTGGGCCCCGCACGACCCGCGTGACCTGCACTTCCGCTTCCCGCACGACGGCGGGTCGTTCGCTCAGGCCGCCAACCGGTGCGTGGGCGTGGGCAAGTGCCGGCAGCTCACGAACCAGGGCGGTTCGGTGATGTGCCCGTCGTACCAGGCGACGCGGGAGGAGGAGCACTCCACGCGGGGGCGGGCCCGGCTGCTGTTCGAGATGCTCGACGGGCACGGGGACAGCGCGCTGTCGGGCGGCTGGCGGTCGGAGGCGGTCCGGGACGCGCTCGACCTGTGCCTCGCCTGCAAGGGGTGCAAGAAGGACTGTCCCGCCGACGTGGACATGGCCACGTACAAGGCCGAGTTCCTGTCGCACCACTACCGCGGGCGGCCGTGGCGCAGGCCCCGTTCCGACCTGTCCCTGGGCTGGCTGCCCGTCGTCGCCCAGCTGGTCGGCCGGGCGCGGCTCGGGCCGGTGGTCAACGCGCTCACGCACACGCCTCCGCTGTCGAAGGCGGCCGCCGCCGTGGCGGGGATCGAGGACCGGGAGGTACCGCTGTTCGCGGACCGGACGCTGCGGCAGTGGTTCGCGGGCCGCCGCGAGCGGAACGGCGACGGCTCGCGCGGCAGCGTGCTGCTGTGGCCGGACACGTTCACCGACTTCTTCCACCCGCACGTCGGGCAGGCCGCGGTGGACCTGCTGGAGCACGCGGGCTGGCGGGTGGAGATGCCGCGGGAACCGCTGTGCTGCGGGCTGACCTGGATCTCCACCGGGCAGCTCGGCGTCGCCGAACGCGTGCTGGCCGGCACCGTGCGCCGGCTCGCCGGGCACGTCCGGGCGGGCGGGCTGGTCGTCGGCCTCGAACCGAGCTGCACCACCGTCTTCCGTTCCGACCTGGGCGAGCTGTTCCCCGGCGACCAGGACGCGCGCAGGCTGACCGACCGGACGGTGACGCTCGCCGAGCTGCTCACCGAGCACAGCCCCGGCTACGAGCCGCCCCAGGTGCCGGAGCGGTCGGCGCGGGCGCTGGCCCAGGTGCACTGCCACCAGCACGCCGTACTGGGCTGGGACGCCGACCAGGAGCTGCTGCGCCGGGCCGGGGTGGACGCCGAGCGGCTGGAGTCCGGCTGCTGCGGGCTGGCCGGCAACTTCGGCTTCGAGCGCGGCCACCTGGACGTCAGCGCGGCGTGCGCGGAGCGGGTGCTGCTGCCCCGGCTGCGGGAGGCCGACGCGCAGACCGTCGCCCTCGCCGACGGCTTCAGCTGCCGTACCCAGATCCACGAGCTGGACAGCGGCGGGCACGAGGCCGTGCACGTGGCGGAGCTGCTGGCCTCGGCGCTGCCCGCGGAGGCCCACGGCAGCGCCTACGGCGTCGCCCCGGGCGCCCGACCCGCTCCCCCGGACCGCCGCACCAAGGCGGCCACCCTCGCCGCCGCCGGCCTGACCGGCGCCGGAATCGCCGCGGCGGGGGTGCGGCTGGGAGTGCGACTGGGGGTGCGGCGCTGAGGCCCGGCCGCCGGCCGTCACCCGTCCCAGTCACCGCACCCGCCGACGCCCGTCCCAGTCACCGCACCCGCCCGACGCCCGACGCGCGCACCCGCGCGTTGGGCGTCGGCGTGCTCCGCGTCGGCGGCGCCGGGCCAGGGGCAGCGGGCGTGCGGATCGCTGCGGAGACGCCCCGCAGCGGCAACCCGCAGCGCCGGCCCGCGGTGACGGCCACCACTTAGGCGACGAACGCGCCCGAAGGGGACAGCGAGGGGTGGCGGGACATCCGACCGTCCTTCACAGGTAACCCGAACATCGCCCGGACGAGGGGTAACCGGCGGTAAGTTCTGCCCTGCGCGGTTCTGTCATGTCCCCACCCATCACACCCCTCACCGCTCCAGGAGACTCCCCATGCGCAGACTCCTCGCCTGTCTGGCGACGGCAGCCGCCGTCCTCAGCGGGTTCACCGCGGCCGCCCCCTCCGCGGCGGCCGCCGACGGGGGCGCCTTCAGCGTCCTCAGCTACAACGTGGCCGGCCTGCCCGAGAGCCTGTCCAGCGCGCCGACACCCCGCGAGCCGAGCACCACCGAGATCGGCAAGCGCATCGCGCCGTACGACATCGTCCACGTGCAGGAGGACTTCAACTACCACGCCGCCCTCTACGCCGGCGACACCTCCCACGCCTACCGCACCCCCACCAGCGGCGGCGCGGGCATCGGCAGCGGGCTCAATACCCTCTCGAAGATCCCCTACGACGTGGACGACTTCGAGCGGGTGCGCTGGAACTCCTGCCAGTACGACTCCGGCGACTGCCTCACCCCCAAGGGCTTCACGTTCATGCGCGTGCGCCTCGCCGAGGGCGTCTACGTGGACTTCTACAACATCCACACCAACGCCGGCACCAACGACGGCGACCTCGCCTCCCGCGCCGACAACCTCAACCAGCTCAGCGGCTTCATCGCGAGCCACTCCGCCGGCAACGCTGTCGTGGTGATGGGCGACACCAACACCCGCTACACGCGCACCGGCGACACGATCGCCGAGTTCGCCGCCGCCAACGGCCTCACCGACGCCTGGGTCCAGCTGGTCCGCGGCGGCACCCCGCCCGCCAAGGGCAGCGACGCCCTGGTCTGCGACCAGTCCCAGCCGACGGTGCCCGACACCTGCGAGGTCGTGGACAAGGTCCTCTACCGCAGCAGCAGGCTGGTCTCGCTGAACGCCACCTCCTACGGCAACAAGCACGCCGGCTTCCTCAACGACGACGGGCTCATGCTCTCCGACCACGACCCGATCGCGGTGGGCTTCTCCTGGGCGCGCAACTCCGCCTACCAGCTGAGCGACCAGTTCGGCGGCCCGCACGGCGACTACTTCACCGACATCGACAAGGTTCCGGCGGGCGCCCGCGCCACCGCCGTCGGCCTGCGCGCCGGCTCCCGCGTCGACCAGCTGAACGTCACCCTGAGCGGCGGCACCACGCTCACCCACGGCGGCACCGGCGGCACCGCGTCCTCCCTCACCCTGGGCAGCGGCGAGTACGTGACCACCGCCTACCTGTGCCAGGGCGTGAAGGACGGCCACACCCGGATCTTCTACGCCAAGTTCACCACCAACCTCGGCCGCACCCTGGCCGGCGGCTCGACCACCTCCGACTGCGTCACCCGCACCGCCCCCTCCGGCTGGCAGATCGCCGGGTTCCACGGCCGGACCGGCGACGAGGTCGACAAGATCGGGTTCATCTACACGCAGCGGTAAGGGAGTTGACGGGCGTGGCCGGTGCGCACAGAAATCACCCAAGGACAGCCCAGGCGATTGACGCGCACATGGTCACGCCCTACCTTCTGACCGATCAACCGAACTCTGTTCGGTATATCGACCCAACCGCTCTCCCCGTTCCGTAGTCCCGCTGACCCGCTGTCCTGCCGTCCTGCTGTTTTCCAGGGCCCCCACACACCCACAGGAGCACGCATGGCCACGTCCCGCCGCCACTTCCTCGGCCTGGCGGCCACCACCCCCCTGGCCGTGACCGGGGCGATGAGCCTCGGCGCCGGCACCGCGCACGCCGCCGGCTCGGCGTACGTGATGTCCTACTTCACCGAGTCGACCAGCCTCGGCGACGGCACCGACTACGGTCTCCACCTGGCCGTCAGCACCGACGCGCTGAACTGGACGCCGCTGAACCAGAACAACCCGGTCGTCACGCCCACCGGGGGCGCGCTCGGGCTGCGCGACCCGTTCATCCTGCGCAAGCAGGACGGCACCTTCGTCGTCCTGGCCACGGACCTCAAGGGCACCGACTGGAGCTACGTCAGTCAGTACGTCCACGTCTGGAACTCCACCGACCTGCGCACCTTCACCGGATACCACCGGCTGAAACTGCACGACATGAACACGCACTGCTGGGCGCCCGAGGCGTTCTGGGACGCGGGCCGGGGCCAGTACGCCCTCATCTACTCCGCGGTGAACTCCAGCGGCCACAACGTGATCATGGTCAACTACACCACCGACTTCGTCACCGCCTCGGCGCCCCAGGTCTTCTTCGACCCCGGCTACGACGTCATCGACGGCGACATGGCCGTCGGCGTGAACGGGGTCAACTACCTGTACTTCAAGAAGAACCAGACCCTGGTGGGCGCGCGGTCCACCTCCCTGGACCCCGGAAGCTTCACGGAGTTCAGCACCCCGGTCGCGCACGGCGGCACCGAGGCCCCGACCCTCGTCAAGTCCCTGACGAGCGGCACCTGGTTCCTCTGGGGCGACAACTGCACTTACCCCCCACGGAAGTCGGCTAGCATGCCACCATGCCCTACGCGCCCGAATACCTGCACCTCGTCATCCCCGACGTGCGCTTCGAGGCCTACCTCTACGGCCGCAACAGCGAAAACATCTTCGCCGGACACGCGGGCACCCGCGACTCCGTAGACGACCAGCTCACCACCGGACGCGACCTCTGCCACCGCCACGGCTGGCCCATCATCCGCGAGTTCAAAGACTCCGACCTCTCCGCCAGCCGCCACGCGAAGAAAGACCGCGCCGACTTCGAGAGCCTCCTCGCCACCATCCTCGACAGCCCCGCCCCCACCGGCGTGCGCCGCATCGTCGTCGCCTACGAAGCCTCCCGCTACTACCGCGACTTGGAGGCATACGTCCGCCTCCGCAACGCCTGCATGACCACCGGCACACTGCTCTGCTACAACGACCAGATCTACGACCTCTCCCGCCGCGACGACCGCAAGGCCACGGCCATGCACGCCGTGGACGCCGAGGACGAGGCCGACGCGATCCAGGCCCGCAACGCACGCACCGCCGCTGTGGAGGCGGAGGCTGGCAAGCCGCACGGCCGGCTGCCGTTCGGGTACGCCCGGGAGTACGCCGTCGTGGGCGGGCGCACCCGCTGCATCCGCCAGTACGAGGATCCCGTCCGCGGCCCGATCGTGGTGAAGGCCCTGCAGCACATCGACTCGGGCAAGTCGCTGCGCTCGCTGATGATGTGGCTCAACTCGACCCCGGACGCAGCCCGGCCGGACGGGTCTCCATGGATGCCCCGCACGGTGCGCATGATGCTGCAGAACCGGGCCTACCTCGGCGAGCGACTCCACAACGGCACCTACCGCAAGGCGACATGGCCGCCGTTGCGCGGGCTGGAGACGCCCGCCGGGCGGGCAATGTTCAACCGGGTGTCCGCGAAGCTCACCGACCCGGGCCGCCGCACGCACCGCGGCACAGAGGTCAGGCACCTGCTGTCGTACCTCGCGCTGTGCGGGGAGTGCGGCGACCACGCGTTTCTGTGCGCGCAGCAGATACGCGCGAGGAACTGCTCGATCCTGACGTGCGAGAAGACCAGGGACGCCAGCATGCGGGAGGACCTGGTGACGGCCTACGTCGAAGAGGCCCTGCTGATGTGGTTCGCCGACAAGGCGAAGGCGAGGGCCGCGCTCATCCCCGGGTCGGACGATATCGAGGGGAAGGTCGCCACGGCGCAGCGCCTCATCAACAGCTACGAGGAGCAGCTGGCCGAGGCGCGTGCACTGGCCGAGGAGTTCGACGAGACGACGGGCCGCTTCCGTCTGTCGCCGGCGTCGCTGGCGTCGCTGGAGCAGAAGCTGGAGCCGAAGCTGGAGGCGGAGCGGAAGAAGCTGCGGGACATGACGGGCGTGTCGCCGCTGCTGCTGGGCCTGTTGGAGGCTCCGGACCCGGAGATCATATGGAACGGGCGCCCTGCAACCGAGGATGGGCCTGCGCTGCCCGGGTTGACGCTGGAGCAGAAGCGGGAGGTGATCCGGCGCGTGGTGACGGTACGGCTGTACAAGGCGAGTAAGCCCGGGTCGCATCGGGTGGAGTGGGAGCGGGTCCGGCTCGCGTTCTTCGGGGAGCCGGGGTTCAGGGCCTGACCCCTCCGTGCTCCCGCGAGCGCTCCCGCTCAGGCTTGCCCTCCGGCTGCTGCTGGGGGAACGGGATGAGGTTCCCGGTGGCTGACTCTCCGGGCGCGAAGCGGCCGTTGTGGAACATGCGCACGGTCGCTTCCATCGTCTGCGAGATCAGCTCGGCCCGCCGCTCCTCGAACTCCCGGTGCAGCGCCTCGCGTTCGGCCTTGAGCTGGACGGCGAGTTTGGCCCGCTCGGCGGCCGCGTCGCGGGTGAGGCGGCCCTGCTCGCTCTCCAGCGCGGCCTTCGCGGCCTGGTAGGTGCTGCGCTGTGCTTGCGCTTCGCGTTGGGCGGCGGCCAGGAGGCGCCGGTCTTCGCGTGTGTCGACTATCCACTTGTGGACCAGGACGAGCGCGAGGGTGGTGAACGCGGTCAGGGTGAGGCAGGTGCCGCCGACGGAGTGGGCGACGTCGTGGCGGAGGATGCCGTGGATGCTTATGGCGAGTCCCCCGAGCATCACCAGACCTGTTGCGCCGGCCAGTACCCGGGCCCCGCTCGTGAGATTCATCCATACCCCCGCATCACATCTGTGCTGCTGTCCCTCCGTGGTCAGCATTGGAGCGATCGGAGGCCTCGTTCTCTAGACGCTTGAGACGCTCGATGGTTGCGTAGAAAAGTTGGCGTCCTACTTCGTCCCTGATTCCGAGGCGATCGGCTGCTTCTTCCGGAGTGAGACTAGAGCCTACCCGCGATCGTTCAGTTTCGGACAGTGACTGAAGTGATTCGGAGGACAGGACGCCGCCTTCTACGAGGAGAGTGGTCACTTCCAGGCCGGTGGCGTCGGCGATGGCCTCGTAGAAGCGGGCGTCGGGGAGTGCGGTTCCTTGCCAGAGTCGGCTCACGCTGCTTTCGGTCATGCCGGTGTCCCGCGCGAAGCGTGCTTTGGCGCCGTGGCCGGTGTATCCGGCTCGTGTTGCGGCTGGCACAACGATCGCTGCGAAGCGTTGCGCGCGCGTGGGCATCCCGTCCGTCATGTCCAACGACTGTACCTCCCTAGTTAGGGAGTAGCCACAAAATCCCTCACAAGCAAGGGCGCCAATCAGGCCATTGACCTGCGTTTATGCAGCTCACATCGAAACTCGAACAAGCGTTCGCCTGGCAAATTCACTCCCCCCTAGCGAGCAAGCTCCCTTGCGCGCAAGCATGGATCGTGGCAGAGTCTCCCTCGTGAGCAAGGAACCCCCTGCTACCAGCAACGACTCATGCCCCGAAGGGAGTGAATACGTGTTCCGCCTCAACATCACCAAGCTGCGATACATCGCGAAGAACAACGGCGACAGCAGCGGCTACGCGATCAGCCGGCGCACCGGCATCCCCGAGTCCTCCGTCTACCGCTACCTCAACGGCACGGCTCAGCCTGACCTGAACTCGGCCATGCGCCTCGCCGAGGCCTACGACATCGACCTCCGCACCGTCATCAAGCGCGTCCCGGTCGGAGCTGTCGCGTGACTCGCGACGAGCGCCGAGCCCTCCTCGGCGACGACGTCCTCGCACGGCTGCGTGAGCGCGTGGCCCTCGCCCCGGAGCCCACCGACGACCTCGTCGCCGACCTCCGCCTGATCATGACGCGCCCTGGTGGCCGCATCCCGCAGGCCCGGCCGGCTGCTGACGCCGCCTGACCCCTTGAACGCGCCGAAGGGCCGCTCCGACTTGCCGGCCTGAGCGACCCCACGACTACGGCGCCCCTACAAGATCCGAAAGAGAGGCCCCGATGGGCACATCCTTCCAGACCCCGACCATCACCCGGACCCCGCAGGTGGTGTCCCTGCACAAGGCGCCGCTGCCGACGGCGGTGTTCGTCGACCGTGACGGCGACGTGTGGCACGCGACCGGGCTCACGCCGGGCGGTGAGCTGCTGCTGGCCTGCCCGCACCCGCTCAACCCGGAGGACCAGGGTGTCGGTGAGTCGTTCCCGTGGACGCTGCGTTCGGTGCGGGCGTCGTTCGGTCCGCTGATCGCCCGGACGGCGGTGGCGGTGTGAACACGCAGCTCGTGAACTCGGCGGCGGGCGTGATCCTCGCCGCGCTGCAGCAGAACCGGACGGCCGCCGGCATCGCGCTCGCGCTCGACTCCGCGCAGTTGTTGCAGTCGCCGGAGGCGGCGGCGGGGTTGGACCGGCTGCGGGCTCGGGTCGCCGAGCTGGAGGCGCTGCTCGCGCAGGCCACCGAGTTCCGCCTGTCGGAGCCGGGCTACGGCCTGTACGTCCGCCAGGCGCCCGGTGCGCGCGGCTTCGCCGTGCTGGAGGCCCGCCGCTCCGACAAGGGGCGCCGCGCGTGGACGACGGTGGGGTGGCAGTACAGCGCGGTCCTGTCGGGTGCGGAGTTGTTCTGCTGGCCGGATGCCGTGTCGGCGGTGGCGGAGGCGCGGCGGGTGATGCCGGGTGCGGTCGTCCGTGACGGCTCGTCGGTGGAGACGGCGGATGGGATCACGCGGCGGATCGCGCCGACACAGGCCCTCCGCGAGGGCGAGGACGACGTCACCCCGCAGGTGACCAAGCTGCGGGCCCTGCTCGCCGGGCAGCGGGCCGCCGTCGAGGGCGAGCACTACCCGACCGTGCACCACGACTACCGCGTCCCCCGGGACCTGCCCGAGGCGGGTGACCGCTCGTGATGTGGCTCCTCGTCGCCGCCGCTGTCGTCGCCGTCCTCATGGTCGCCGTGGCCATCCTCATCCCCACCGGGAGCAACCGATGATCCGTTCTTCGAAGCCGCCGCTGTCGTTCGAGACCGGCGCCAACCACCTGCACGGCGTCCTCCGCGTCGACCAGATCCGCACCGACACCTTCTTGCAGCTGGTGCAGCACTGGGCCGACCCGCAGGCGCGCGACGAGATCCTCGACGCCCTCGACCAGCTGGCCGACGTCGTGCACTCCCCGCGTCGTGAGGGCGAGTTGGACGCCGCGATCTTGCAGGTCGAGGACGTGGCGGGCATGGACTCGGCGCAGGTCGAGGTGTCGATCCCGGACACGCGCCGCCTGCTGAAGGAACTGTCGCTGGTGGAGCGGGTGTTGTCCCGCTTCCGCAGGCCGCTCAAGGGCGTGCTGCCCGTACAGCAGGACCGGAGGGCGTCGTGAGCATCCCCACCTTCCTGCAGACCTTGTCCGGCGGCGACCTGCCCGCGGACGCCGTCCGTGAGGAGCGCTGCATCCGCGAGCCGATCGGCTGCGGCCAGCCCCTCATCGCCGAGGACGGCACGGCCCGCGTGTTCTGGGACGAGGCCGAAGCCGCCCGCTATCAGGCGGAGTGGCGGATCACGGGGCTGTGCCCGGACTGCCAGGACCGCATCGCTGACGAGGGCGGTGCGGCATGAGCGAGGACTACCCCGGCGAGCTGGCCATGCTCCGCGGCCTGGTCCGCACCCTGCGCGTCGAGGTCCGTGCCGACGACGCCAGCCTCGACACGGTCCGTCAGCGGCTGTGGCAGCACGTCGAGGACGAGCGGGCCGCCCGCACCGAGGCGAAGAGCAGCCGGGCCGACGCCGTCCCCGGCCTCACCGACCGTCAGGCCCGCCTCCTCGACGCGATCCGCACCCACCGCGGCGAGTGGACCACCCGCCGCGTCATCCACCTGTACGCCCTGACCGACCCCGGCGTCGTCCAGCGAGGCACCGCCCGCCGCGACCTCGAAGCCCTGCACCGGGCCGGTCACCTCGTCCTCGTCGACACCCCCGACAACCGCCACTACGTACTGAACACCCGGAAGGACGTGCGCCCGTGAGCGCCGAACTCGTCAAGCACACCGCCCCCGCCGCCTCCCTGCCGGACATGGTCCGCTACGCCAACGAGCTGGCGAACGCGAACCTCCTGCCCGGCCAGTACCGCCGTCAGCCCGCGAACGTGCTCTACGCCATGGAGTACGGCCGCACCCTCGGCATCACCCCCCTCGCCGCGATCACCGGTATCCACGTCATCGAGGGCAAGCCGTCCGCGTCCGCCGCCCTGATCTCGGGGCTGGTGCGGCAGGCCGGCCACAAGCTCCGCGTCCGCGTCGAGAATGGGCCGGGCGGGCCGCGTGCTATCGCCACCATCCACCGCGCGGACGACCCGGAGTTCGAGTTCCGCGCCGAGTGGGACATGGACCGGGCCCGGGGCGCGGGGCTGGTGAACAAGGACGTGTGGCGGAAGTACCCGCAGGCCATGCTCAAGGCGCGCGCGATCACGGAGGTGGCGCGGGACGCCTGCGAGGAGGTGCTGTTCGGGCTGCACTACACGCCCGAGGAGCTGGACGCGAACGTCAGCGAGGACGGCGTCCCGGTCGACGCCTCGGTGCAGCAGTTGCGGCGGGTGCAGCCGGGCGAGGGCGACCCGTGGGCCACGCCCGGCCCGCAGCAGGGCACGCCGCCCGAGCAGGAGTTCGCCGACACCGCCGCCAAGGCGACCGACCAGACGGCCGTGAAGGACGTCTACCGGCAGGCGCACGCGGCCGGGCTCCTCGCGGCGACGGTGAAGGTCGACGGGGAGTCGACGGAGCTGGGCGCCTACCTGATCGCGCGGGGCCAGCAGCTCGCCGCACCCGCGCCGACGACGGGCGACGACGCGTCTGACGACGGGGTGGTCGACGCCGAGGTCGTCGAGACCCCCGCTGAGCCCACCGCCGACCCCGTGGCCGACGCGCAGGCCGCCGAGCGGGAACTCCGCGACGCCGCCGCCCGGGTTGGGCTCGACAACCTCGACGAGGAGTTCGAGCGGTCCTACGGCCTGCCCATCAGCGAGGCGTCCGCCCGGGACCTGCGCGGCATGACCGCGATCCTCACCGGCCACGCCGCCTGACCACCGCACAACTCGGGGCCGCCGCGGCCCGAACCTGCGGCGGCCCCACCCTCCAAGGAGACCACAGCACATGAGCCTGAAAGACACCGCCCGCGCAGTCGCGGTCCTCTCCACCCTCCACAGCGCCATCGCCGACCAGCTCAAGACCGCGAAGCGGGAACTTGAGGACGGCCTGCGCGCCGCCAAGGCCGAGACCGGCACCCAGAAGATCGCCATCACCCTCAACGAGGGCCAGGACATCGGCACCGCCAGCCTCGTCCAGCCGAAGGCCACCGCCGCCGTCACCGACCCCGACGCCTTCACCGCATGGGTCGTCGAGAACTACAGCGGCGAGATCACCCGCCGGTTCGTCACCGAGGTGAAGCCCGGCTTCCAGAAGAAGCTCCTCGACCAGATCACCGCCGCCGGGGTGGCGGAGTGGGCGGACCCGGAGACCGGCGTCATCCACGAGGTGCCCGGCGTGACGATGCAGGGCCGGTCCGCGTACACGCGGCTGACCGTGCCGGACGCCGGCAAGGAGGCGATCGCTGCGGCGTGGCGGGAGAACCGGCTCGGCGCGGCCATGCCCCCGGCCATCGCCCCGGCCCCCGCCGCCGTCGAGTCCAGCGACGACGAGACGGAGAAGCTGCGGCAGCGGATCGCCGAGCTGGAGGAGCGGGACGCGTGGCTGTCCGCGCTGGAGGCCGCGGGCGTCGACAACTGGGAGGGCTGGGACACCGCCCGCGAGATCGCAGGGGAGGCGTCGTGAGTGCCTTCGCGGACGTCCGCAAGGCGGCATGGGACACCGAGACCACCGGCCCGAACCCGCTCGAGGACCGCATCGTCACCGCTGCGTTCGTCGTCCGCGGCGGCGGCCGCGAGGATCGCGTCTTCTCCTGGCTCATCAACCCCGGCATCCCCATCCCCGCCGAGGCGAGCGCCGTGCACGGAGTGACCGACGCCATGGTGCAGGCCGACGGGCAGGACCCGAAGACCGCCCTCGACGAGATCGCCACCAACCTGCTTCGCGCGGCCGCGTGGGGCATGCCGATCGTCGCGTTCAACCACTCGTTCGACTGGTCGATCCTGCACTACGACCTCAAGCGGAACGGCCTGCCGACCGTCGAGGACCGCCTCGCCGAATACGCGGACTCGGCGCCGCTGCCGCTGCTGGACCCGCACGTCATCGACCGGCAGTGCGTCCCGCGGCTCCGCGGGAAGGGCCAGCGCAAGCTGAAGCCGACCGCCGAGCGGTACGGCGTCACGCTGACCGACTGGCACACCGCCGAAGCCGACGCGCTCGCCGCGCTGCTGATCACCGAGGCGCAGTTCGAGCGGTTCCCGCAACTCGACTTGATGGGCCCGCAGCAGTTGTTCGCCGCGCAGCGCGCGTGGCGGGCGGAGCAGCAGACCGGCCTGCGGGAGTGGTTCCGCACGCAGGCGACGCCGGAACAGGCCGCCGATCCGGAGCGGTCGTTCGACGGGTCGTGGCCGTTGATTCCCGCCCCGCGTGAGGGCGACACCACCACCAGGCAGGAGGGCCTGCTGTGATGCTCATCTTCCGCGCCCGCTACGAGCGGGACATGGCCAGCATGCGCGCCGAGAACGCGCGGCTGAGCCGCGACCTCGACGCCGCCCGGACCGAACTCGACGCCGTCCAGGCCGCCGCCAAGACCGCGGCCAACGCCGCCCCCCGCCGCGACACCCCTGCCGCCGAGGTCGGAGAACGCCTCATCGAGGGCGGCCACCCCCACCCGGCCAGCACGCCGCGACGCGGCTGCGGCACCTGCCGTCTCCTCGCCGACCGGCTCGCTGCTCTGCAGGTCTCCCACGAGGCCGACACGCGGGAGCTGCACGACCTGCGGCAGGGGGCGGGATCGTGAAGCTCGCCAGCCGTTTCTTCCGCGGTCCCGGCCGTCACCGCCTGACGGACCGCCCCGCGGCCCGGATCGAGGTGCCCCTCGACCACCTCCTCGGCCCGCGGTTCGCCGACGTCCCGCACGGCGCGATCGCCCCGCAGGGCTTCCGCAACTGCCCGCCGTGCGGCGGCGAAGTCCCGGTCGTCCTGCACCCGGGCGGCGCGCACACGTGCGAGGCCGGCCACCTGGTGTTGCCGGGAGGCGCCCGGTGACCGCTCTGTTCGACCTCACCCCGCAGGTTCCGGCCGCCACCCAGGCGGCCGGGCCCCGGCCCCGCTACCGAGTCGCCGGGATCGACGCCAGCCTCACCGGCACAGGCGTCGCCACCCTCGGCGGCACCACCCTCATCACCTCCACCGGCCGCCGCAAGGACTCCATCGCCCAACGCCGGACCCGCATCAAGGGCATCGTCGACGAGGTCCTCGTCGCGATCGGTGTCGTCGACCTCGCCGTGATCGAAGGCCCCTCCCACCACAGCGTGGGCGGCTCCGTCTGGGACCGGGCCGGACTGTGGTGGCGGATCGTCGACCGGCTCTGCGCCGAGGACATCCCCGTCGCCGTCATGCCGCCCATGTCCCGCGCGAAGTACGCCACCGGCAACGGCGCGGCACGCAAGGCCGCCGTGATGGAGGCCGCCCGGCACCGGTACGGGGCCGTGCTGGACAACGACAACGAGGCCGACGCGCTGGTCCTGCGCGCGGCCGGACTCGACTGGCTGGGGCAGCCGTTGGCGGAGGTTCCGGCGGGGCATCGTGCGGCGCTGGCGGGATGCCAGTGGCCCGACCGCGAGCAGGTGACCCGATGAACCTGCCCGAACGCGAACCCAACGGCCTCACCCTCCTCGACCTCTGCTGCTGCGCAGGCGGCGCCGCCATGGGCTACTACCTCGCCGGCTTCGACATCACCGGCGTCGACATCGTGGACCGACCCAACTACCCCTTCCGCTTCGTGCAAGGCGACGCCCTCACCTACGCCCGCATGAACGGCGCCGACTACGACCTCATCCACGCGTCGTGGCCCTGCCAGCACCGGGCCGCGATCACCAAGGGCACCAACGCCCACCTCCAAGACACCTACCCCGACCTGCTACCGGAAGGCCGCGAGGCCATGCTCGCCACCGGCCGGCCCTACGTCATCGAGACGACGGAGGCCCGCCCCGATGTGGTGCTGTGCGGCACGCAGTTCGGGCTGCCGATCCTGCGGCACCGCCGGTTCGAGGTGCACGGCTGGACCCCGCTCGCGCCTCCGCACACGCCGCACAGGGGGCGGGTGCGCGGGTGGAGGCATGGCGCGTACTACGAGGGCGAGTACCTCGCGGTGTACGGCAAGGGCGGGGGCAAGGCGAGCGTTCCGGAGATGCAGGCCGCGCTCGGGATCGACTGGACCGATGTGCATGAGGAGTTGACGGAGGCGATCCCGCCTGCGTACACGCGGTTCCTCGGCGAGCAGGCGGCCGCGCAACTGCTGGGGGTGGCCGCGTGAGCCCCGTCCGCGCTGACGTCGCCGAGCTGCTGCACGCCGGATACGGCGACCGCACCATCGCCCGCCAACTCGACCTCACCATCAGCACGGTGGAACGCGCACGGGCACGGCTGGGCATCCCGCCCGGCCGACCTGGCCCGAAGCCCACCCACAGCCCCGAGGACCTGTTCTGGCGGCGCGCACAACCCACCGACGACGGGCACCTCCTGTGGCCCACCTACACGCCACAGAACGGCGCCGTCATCAAGCACGGCGGCCAACGCCACTCCGTCCACCGCATCGCCTTCCGCATCGGCCACCAGCGGGAGCCCGAAGGCCGGGTGACGACCGGCTGCGACCGGGCCGGCTGCGTCCACCCGCGGCACGTCGAGGACCAGGCGATGCGCGCCACGTACACGGCGATCTTCGGAACCACGGGAGCCACAGCATGAGCATCGACTTCCTTCCCCAGCCCACCGGAATCACCTGGCAGAAGCAGGCCGCGTGCCGCGCCGAGAACGTCGACCCGGAGTGGTTCTTCCCGGAGCGCCACGTCGCCGAGATCGCCCTGGCCCGGGAGATCTGCGCGGGCTGCCCGGTCGCCCGCGAGTGCCTGATCGACTGCATGGCCTACGAGGGCGGCAAGCCGGTCGGGTCCCGGCATGGGGTGTACGCGGGGTTGTCGCCGAAGCAGCGGCAGCGGCTGTACGAGCAGCTCCGCACCCGCGCGAAGACGCGGCCGCAGCCGGCGGAGGAGCGGCCGGTGGAGAAGCCCGCGGTCAAGAAGCGGGAGCCCGCTCGGTGCGGGACCCGGCCGGGCTATCAGAAGCACCTGCGGGAGAAGACCGAGATCTGCCAGCCGTGCCGGGATGCGAACACGGCGGCGGACCGGCGGCTGCGGAACACCGGCACCACGAAGCAGCTCGCGGCCTGATGACCGGCTGGCTCGGCGGGCTGCACATACGGCGCACGGCAGGCGGCCTCGCAGTCGCCGACGTGCTGTGCGCCGTGTGCCTGCACCACCGCCGGGCCATCGGCGACCAACCCGTCCGCGACCTCGTCGCCTCCGACCCCATCACCACCCACCGGGCCGAGTGCCCGGGACCACGGAAGGACACCACACCATGACCATGAGCACCGAGGAAGCCTCAAAGCTCATCTTCGAAGCCCTCGCCCACGGCGTCGCCGGAGACCGCGACAACGCCATCGGCAAGCTCAACAGCGTCTGCGAGGACGCCGACGGACCCCGCATGTACGGCGTCTGCTGCGCCCTCGCCGGAGCCGGAGCCCACATGCTCCGCCGGATCTACGGCGACAAGGCGCCCAAGACCCCGGAGGAAGGCATGTTCGTCCTCCAGGAACTCCAGCCCGGCGCCATGGGCGACGACCCGGCGAAGGCGTTCTCCGTCCGCTTCCTGACCGCATGGGCCAACGGTGACACGGACACCACCGACGCCCTGTTCACCGCTGCCACCCGCGCCAGCGGCGAGCAGTACATCGGCTCGGTGTGCGCGCTGTTCGCGGACGTCATCGGGATTACCCGCCTCGCCCTGGACCAGGACAAGACCGCCTGACCGCCCGACACAAGCGCCCCGCCGGGCGGACACCGGCGGGGCACCAACCCCAAGGAGACCACGACATGGGCATGTACCACTCCACCTACTTCGCCTACGGCGTCCACATCCCCCTGCCCGACGACGTCCACCCGTGGGCCGAGAACGACCGCGTCGACGCGCAGCTCCGCACGCTCAAGGAACAGTGCCCCGACGTCGGCTACCTCTCCGCTGGCAACTACGACGCCGACGAGCTGTTCCTCACCACCCAGTGCGACGAGGTCGCGCTCGGCACGTACAAGCACGTCACGCCCGAGACCGTCACGGCCGAGCAGCTCGCCGACTGGAATCGCCAACTGGCAGCCGCCGTGCACGCCCTCGGATACGGCGATCTCCCTGGGCTGGCCGGGCCTGGCTGGCTCTGCGTCCCGGACCTGTCCTGACCGACTGACCTGGCGGCCGGCCCCCACGGCGCACCTCCCCCGAGCGCCAGCGGCCGCCACCCGGGCCCGCCCCGCACCCCCGTCGGGGCGGGCCCACCCCAGCACAAAGCCCCACACCACACGGTGCGGGGCTCAAGACACGCGAGAGGAGGCAGGCCATGCCCTACCGGCCCGACCCGAAGACCACAGCCACACCCGGCGTATGCCCGCGCTGCGACGCACCCGTACTCCAGCAGCGGGAAGGCCTGCCCTACACCGTCACCGCGGACGCCGCACGGCTGACGCCCGACGCCGCGGCGCGCCTGGTCGAGCCGAACCGGCTGGCCTGGTGCCTACGCGAGGCGAAGTGGTCGCCGCCGCGGCTGGTCGAGGTGCTGCCCGGTTTCCACGGCCTGGCGTGTGGGCGGGCGCACGTCATCGACCATCGCTGCCCGGCCGGGACGCCGGCGGTCAGGGGGGCGCTGTGGTGACGTCAGGACTCGGCGATGTTCTTCGCGGCGTTGACGTCGCGCTGGCGCTTACGCCACGCGGCGATCTCGCGCTTGATGTACATCCGCAGGTCGTCCGACCGCGAGATGCCCTTCTCGTCGCACACCGCTTGGTACGCGCTCCAGTCGTCGTTGGAGACGCGCACTACACGGTTGGGCATCGGGTCGCGGGTTGCCATGGCAAAAGGCTAGCTGATCTGCGCGCATGCAGTCGATACCACCAACGCAAGACGGTGGCATTTCGCATATGCATTTTACGTGCACTGCCGGTAGGATCTGAGGCAGGTGAGGCACACAGCGACAGCGCTTTGACCTGCTAATTCACGCTGCCCACGCACGCACCCCCCGGCAAGGAGCACCACCCGAGTGACCGAGAACCCGCAACCGCAACGCCGCCCCGGCGAATGGCCCGAGCAATACCTACGCATCGCCGCCGAACGCGCCCGCTGGGAACTCACCCTCGGCTCCATCCGCGCCCACCTCGAAGAACAACCCAGCCCCGCCGCCGTCCGAACGGCCGGCCGCCGCTGGATCAACGCAGTCCTCCAGATCGCCGAGCACACCGCCGCCACCAAGCGCGGCCAGCACACGAAGGAGCGCGAACAGTGACCGAAGGCATCGCGTTCAACCGCCTCGCCGACCTCCTCCGAGACCGCGGCGAACCCACCCGCTACCGCGGCGGCGCGCTCCGAACTCGCGGCCTCTGCCACGACGGCGACGCCCCCGACACCGTCGCCATCCGCCGCGGCAACAACGGCGGCGTCGTCATCTTCTGCCACAAGTGCCAGGGCAACACCGACTTCCTCACCGCCATCGGCTGGACCGAAGCCGACTGCTTCGACGAACCCCTCGCCGAACGCCCCCGCGACCGGCCCGCCGACGACCTCTGGATCCCCTGCAAGGACCGCGGCCACGCCCGCATCGCCCAGTACCTCTACCGCGACGAGCACGCAGCCGTCGTCCACGGCGTCACCCGCTGCGACCACAAGTGCTTCGCCCAGTGGCGCCCCGACCCGGCCACCCGCTCCGGCCGCCGCTGGTCCCTCAACGACCACACCGGGCAGCGCCTCGTCCGCGCCGTCCCCTACCGGCTCCCCGAACTGCTCGCCGCCAAGCAGGCCGACCGCGTCATCTGGATCGCCGAAGGCGAGAAGGACGTCCACGCCCTCGTCGACCACGGCCTCGCCGCCACCTGCAACGCGGGCGGCGCCGGCAAGTGGACCGCCGAGCACGCGGCGTTCCTCGAGGACGCGGACGTCACCATCGTCGCCGACCGCGACGACACCGGCCGCAAGCACGCCGAACACGTCGTCGCCACCCTCACCGGCATCGCCCGCTCCGTCTACGTCGTCCAGGCCAAGACCGGCAAGGACGCCGCCGACCACTTCGCCGCCGGACACGCCGACTCCGAGTTCGTCCAGGTCTGGGCACCCGTCCCCTACGCGGCCCCCATGGCGGTGGCCGCGTGACCGACGCCCCCAACTGGCAACCCAACGTCGGCACCGCAGACCCCCGTCTGCTGCCTGCCGAGTTCTGGGAGGCCAGACCCGCTCACCGGCAGATCCAGCGCGCCGCACACGCCATCAACCGCAGCGCCGACGTGGCGTTCGCCGGCGTCCTCGCGCGGATCGCCGCACTCATGCCCCCGGACCGGCCCGGCGACACAGGCATCGGCTCCCCGGCGAGCATGAACACCTTCGTCGCCCTGCTCGGCCCCAGCGGCAGCGGCAAGTCCTCTGGCAAGCGGGTGCCGCGCTGGCTCGTGCCCGCCCCGCCGGACATCGACTTCGCCGAGTACCTGCCGCTGGGCACCGGCGAGGGCATGGCCGAGGCGTACATGGGCGAGGTCGAGGTCACCGAAGGGGGCACCGGGCGCGGGAAAGGCAAGACGAAGACCGTCCGCGAACAGGTCCGCACCAACGCCCTGATGTACGCGGACGAGGGCGAGCGCCTGATCAAGACCATGTTCGGCCGGTCCGGCACGACCATCGGCGAGACCCTGCGCACCGCCTGGACCGGCGACACCATCGGCCAGTTCAACGGCCAGAAGGTCAACACCCGCGTCATTGAAGAGGGCAAGTACTCCCTCGGCCTGATCATCGGCTTCCAGCCCGAGACCGCACTGCCGCTGTTCGACGACGCTGCGGCCGGCACCCCACAGCGCTTCCTGTGGTTCTCCACCCTCGACACCACGCTGCCCGACGAACCGCCCGCGTGGCCGCCGCCGCTCGAACTGCCCCTCCTTAACAGCCGCCTGCGCGACGTCACGATCACCTTCGCCGACACCATCCGCAAGGAGCTGCGCATCGAGGACCGGGCCCGCGTCATGGGAGAGATCATCCCGGCCCCGCTCGACTCGCACCGGCCGCTCACCCTCGTCAAGACATCCGTCCTGCTCGCCGTCCTCGACAACCGGGCCGACGTCACCGCGGAGGACTGGGAGCTCGCCAAGGTCGTCTGGAACACCTCCTGCAACGTCCGGGACGCCCTCGTCGAGGCTGCGGCCCGGCAGCGGGCGCAGGAGGAAGAGGCGCGGACCAAGCAGCACGTCGACCGCGCGGTGCGCGCTCACAAGGCCGTCACGACCGCCGACCGCACGGTGGTCCGCATCGGCCGCCGGATCGCCAACCGGGTGCACGCCTCGGAGGGCATGACGCTGGGCGCGGTCAAGACGGACACCGCCAACCGCGACCGCCCGTACCTCCTTGACGCGCTCGACTACGCCGAGGCGCAGGGCTGGGTTCAGGTCGACGGCGACAAGGTTCAGCCCGGGGGGTCGAAGCCCTCGTGAGCCAGGTAAAGCGGACGCAAAGTCGAAGCCTGTACATCTGGACATGTCCAGGGTCCTCGCGCACACACACGCATCGCGGGAGAGGCATTTTTCTTTCTTTCCCCTGGTCAGAGGCTTGCGACGTTTTGTTGATCACTTCTCATTCCGTGTCCAGGGCTGGACATGTCCAGATGTCCAGCCTCATGTACACGTCATTTGTCCAGACCAATTCGGGAGCCCGAGCATGACCATCCGCCCCCAAGACCTCCCCGAACTCCGAGCCGAACTCCTCACCTGGCAGCAACAGCACGGAGCCCGGTACTTCACCTCATGCCTCAGGGCAGGGGCACAGACCTCGTACCAGCCCCTTCTCACCACCGCAGAAGAAGGCGACCAACTCGCCCGAGCAGAAGCCGCACGACTCGCGGAAGCCGAACTGTTCTGGGTCTCCCCTGAGATGACCGAGCTAACAGTCGCAGCCGCCCGCAGCATGCCGGCCTGGTCGCTGGAACCCGAAGACCTGCCAGCCCCATCCGGCCTCATCTACTTCGACGGGCTCCCCACTGTCAGGCCCGAGTTCCCCACCACAGCCATGGCATGGGGCCCCTGCCCGCCGGGGATGGCCACCCAAGCCCTGAAGAACACCGGCCTCTGGCTCAGTTGCTACGTAGACCGCGACTGGGTCGAGGCACAGGAAGGGCTCGACCTCTCCCACATGCGAATCCCGCTGGGGCCCCTCGTGTACGACGGCGAGAGCATCGCCGCATACGGCGAGCGAGAGACCGGAGACGTCGCCTTTATGAGCGACGCGGGTCGCATCGTCGAGGTCGACGACCAGACCTTCATCAATAAGTGCAGCTCCCTGGTCGTACTCAAGTCCGCCAGTCTGCTGATGCGCCAGGAACTCGCCGCCGCCAACACCATCGAGCCGGACCGCGCCACACGGAAGCGACTGCGCCGGCAAGGAGCAGACGAAGACGTTCGCACCCGGGTGATCGAACTCCGCCGCCCCAAGACCACCGCCAACCCGTCCGGCGAGTCCAGCCGCGAATACCACCACCGCTGGATCACCCGCGGCCACTGGCGCCAGCAGTGGTACCCCGCCCGCCAACTCCACCGCCCCGTCTGGATCGCCCCCCACATCAAGGGACCCGAAGGCGCCCCCCTCATCGGCGGCGAAAAGGTCTACGCCCTCAAGCGTTGACCGCCCCCGCCGCCTGACCGTCCCGCCGTACCCCAACCAGACACGCCGCCAACTGGAGCAAACATGACCAAACCGACCACCGTCAGCGACCAGCAGCTCGCCGTCCTCGCCCCGCTCGCCACCCTCATCGAGACCACCATCCGCGACACCCCCATCCGCATGGGCCCCGGCGGCCTCGACGACCTCACCGGCCAGCTCACCGTGAAGACGTGCGTGTGGGTCGGGAAGAACGTCCTGCCCCGCACCAAGAGCCTGGCTGCGTTCGTCGCTGACGTGGACGCCGAGCGGCAGCGGCAGCTCGCCAAGTTCGGCGACCAGCACCACCCCGACGGCACCGGCAGCAAGAGCCAGCAGGACGACGCCGAGCGCGCCCGTCGCTGGTGCCAGGACGCGTTCGGCTCCGGCTACGGCACGTGGGTCGACATCCTCACCGAGGAGGTGGTCGAGGCCTACGCCGAGCGCGACCGGGCCCGGCTGCGCGCCGAGCTGGTGCAGGTCGCTGCCGTCTGCGCCGCGTGGATCGCCGACCTCGACAGCCGACCCGCCGCTCGTTCCGCTGCGGCGGCCGTGACCGAGACACCCGCCAGCCAGTGACCGCACCACCCACCCGCCACACCCACCGGAGGAATCCCGTGACCATCCCGCTCACCGACCAGCAGCTCGCCGAGTACGCGACCGCCGTCGCCGCCTACCAGCAGCACGCCCCGACCGGGTTCGCCTGCTGCACCGCCCACCCGGCCGCCGACGCGAGCGCCGCGCTGCTCGCCGAGGTCCACCGCCTCCGGCAGCAGAAGCGGGTCCTGCTCCGCTCGCTCGCCGCCAAGCACGCCCGCAGCAGCGACGAGGCGCTGCGCGAGTTCCTCACCGCCGAGGAGACGCACGTGGTCGCCGACGGCAGCAGCGACCCCGCCCACACCGACAACCACCCCGGCTGCGAGCCCGCCGTCTGACCGCACGACACCGGCCGCCTGCTGGAGCTAGCAGCAGGCGGCCGGCCACCCCGACCATCCCACACCCCGCCAGGAGAACCCATGAACCAGCCCCGGCACACCCCTGCTGAGGCCGTGCAGTACTGGTACGACGCCGCTGTCGAGCGGCGTGAAGAGCGTGACCGGCTGCGGGGCGTCGTCGCACGCATCCGGCAGATGGCCGACTACTGGGAGCAGCAGCTTCCCGAGGTGATCCGGACCCCGGCCGTCGTGTCCGCGCTCCGTGCCGCGCTGGAGCTCGCCCCCGCCGTGGAGCCGCCCACCGACCGGACCGGGCTCCGGGACCTGATCGCTGACGCCCTCGCCGCCGCGGACGGCTGGAAGTGGGTGCCCGACTTCGACCGGACCCTGAGCCCCGCCTGGCAGGGCTACCGGCAGCGCGCCGACGCCCTGCTGGCCGTACTGCCGACCACCGACCAGGCCGCCGTGCCCTCCGCGGCCGCCCGCAAGACGCTTCGCCGCTGGGCCTACGCCGCCGGACACATCGAGTCCGAGCTGGACGGCGCCGTGGACCGGATGTACGGCCTGGTCGCGCGAGACGTGCTGCGCCGTCTGGCCGCCGTGGCGCCCGCCACGCCCCCGCCCGCACCCGCCGACCGTGCTGCCGTGCTGCTGTGGGCGGCCGACCAGATCGACACGGAAACCCGCCGCCTCCACGCGGACGGCGTGCTCGAGCCGGACCGGTACCGGCCCTGCCGCGACGCAGCCGCCCAACTCCGCGCCCTCGCCGCCGAACTGCGGCAGCACGGCACCGAGACGCGGCCGAGTTCCGGCCCGACGGACTGCCTGTTCTGCCAGCCCGACACCCCCACCAACCGGCACGTGGCCCGGCACGGCACCTGCTACGCCCGCCACGACAACTACCCCGCCGCGCCAGGCCACGTCGAGGTAGTGCCGCTGCGGCACGTCGAATCCGTGCGTGACCTCACCCCGGCCGAGATCCTCGACATGCACACCCTCCTCCGCCAGATCACCGCCAGCCCGGACGCGGATGGCTGGACGATCGGCATCAACGAAGGCGCCGCGGCCGGCCGGACCATCGACCACGTCCACATGCATGTGATCCCCCGCCGGTGGGGTGATGTGGCGGATCCGCGGGGTGGGGTGCGGCATGTCCTGCCGGGCACCGACGCGGACGCGTGGACGGTCGCCGGGGCGCAGCAGCCCGCGGCAGGCGACACCACCAAGGAGGCGCGCAACCGCGTGAAACACTCCGGCCCGGACACGCGGTTCTGCGTCCTGTGCCTGTCCGGCGAGCACGAGCGCGTCGACGAGGAGGCGTAATGCGCGAGCTGAACGCGTGCGGCTTTTCCTCCGAGACCATCGCCGCCGAGTACGAGACAGACGCCGCCCTCGCCGAAGCCGGGTACGACCTGGAAGACCCGTACTTCACCGCCGCTTGGAAGGCCGAGGAAGCGCACCGTGCCGCCGACTGGGAAGCCCAGCACCGGCCCGTCGCCGAGGAGCCCCGCCCGTGAGCAACGCCGCCCTGTTCGCCGAGGCCGTGGACGCGGTGGTTGCCCTGTACCGGGCGCTCGCCGTGTGGCTGCTGATCGCCGCGATGGTGTGCGCGCTGCTGTCGCTCGCCGTGGTCGTGGGCGTCGCCTACGCCGCGAAGGCGGCGAGAAGGTGGCTGTACGCCCGTCTGAGCGATGAAGACGCCCCGCAGGCATCCGAGCCCCGACCGCCCGTCAAACGGCCCCACACGCCCGCCTGGGCGCATCAACAGCCCACCCGCTACGAGGAAGCCGCATGAAGCCCTACCGCGTACTCGTCACCGGCAGCCGCGACTGGGACGACGTCGAAGCCATCTGGCAAGCGATGAACCAAACCGTCCGCGACGCCGGAACAGGCCGCGAAATCGTCGTCGTTCACGGCGCCTGCCCGCGCGGAGCCGACTGGCACGCCGATCGGTGGGCGCGCCTCGCCGATGTCAAGACCGAACGCCACCCCGCGAACTGGCAGATCAACGGCAAGCGGGCCGGGTTCATCCGCAACGCCCACATGGTCAACCTCGGCGCCGACATCTGCCTCGCCTTCATCCGCAACGGCAGCCGAGGCGCCAGCCACACCGCCGCCCTCGCCGAGCAGGCCGGCATCCCCGTCCGCAGGTGGACCGCCTGATGGGCCGCGCTCTCGCCGTCGGCACCGTCTGCGCCCCGCTCATCTCCGCGCTCCTGCTCGGCCTCGGCCGGGCAGGGCGCGCCCTCCGCAACCGCTACACCCGGAGACCCCGATGACCTACCGCTACATCGACCCCGACGGCCACCGCATCGAAACCGCACCCGGCTACGTCGCCGAAACCAACGCCGTCTCCGTCACCACCTGGAATGCCCACGGCGACACCATCCGCGTAGACATCCCCGTCGACCGCGTCGAGGAGCTGATCGCCGGCATCCGCGACACCGCCCGCCAAGCCGCCGGAGGCCAGCCGTGACCACCCCCGCCGACGAACTCCGCGCAGCAGCCGATGCGCTGGCACCCGAACAAGAGACTCGACCGACACTCACCGGGGACAACCCAGATCCCGACGCCTGCGTCGCCCAGATGCTCCGAGATGCAGCCGAGACCTGCGACGTCATCACCCGGAACGGGCTCAAGGTCAAAGAGACCGATCCCTGGCTGGCATCTGCCCTGGCCGTAGCACGTGTACTGCGCCCCCGTCTCGAAGGAACCCGATGACACCCGCCGAAGAAATCGAAGCAGCAGCAGTCAAGCTCCGTAGCCTCGTCACCGATGCCACCGAAGGCCCCTGGCACACCTGCGATCCGAATATCCGCTGGGGCGACGACCGCGACCACCGCTTGGTCGGTGGCGGGAAGATCCTTGCCAAGTTCAACAACGGCCACAACGGACCGCTGAACGCCGACTATGTCGCCGCCATGCACTCCGGCGTCGGCGAGAAGCTGACCCGCTGGTTGCGGTCGGCGGCCCGGGACGCCCGCGAGATCGGCCCCGACCCCCACGCCCTCGCGGTGGCCCGCGCCATCAACGGGAGCCAGCCGTGACCTACCTGCTCACCGCGCTCCTCGCAGCCTCCGCCGGCTGGACCTGGGGCCACGCCACCGCCCGCATCCGCATCATCGTCATCGGCGCCACCCAAACCCAGGACGACACGGCCCTGCTCGCCGCTGAGCGTGCCCGCTTCGACCAGCTCATCGCAGGCTTCGACCTGCCCGACGACCCCAGGAATGCAGCGTGACCGACCACACCACCGCGCTCGACGCCATCGCCGAGCAGCTCCGCCGCATCGCCGACGCCCTGTCCACGCCCGCTTCCCCGGCCGCCGACGAGGACGACGCCCCGACGGCGACCGCCGACGACGGGCCGCGCTGCGTCTGCGGCGACCCCATCGAGCAGACCGGCGACCCCGCGTACTGGATCCACAGCCCCGGCTCGGACACCCCCTGCCTCCACGCTCGGCCCGAGTCGGTCACCCTCGCCACGCCGTGCACCGGCTGCGGCCACGCGTACAACTGGCACGGCGGCAGCAAGGCGTCCTGCCAGCTCGGCGACGAGGTGAAGCGCTGCGGCTGCGAGGGGTTCACCACCGAGGCCCAGCCCGCCACCACCCCGGCCGGGCGTCCGGCGTGCGTGCCCGACCACGCCACCACCAGTACCTGCCCCGGCTGCACCTGGGACCGCGAGCACCCCACCACCGACGAGGACGAACAGCGCATCGCCCGCCGCGACAGCACCAGCAACCTCCTCGCCCGCCTCGCCCGCGACGGCATCCTCAGCGAGGCAGAGACCGCGCTCCTACGCCAGCACGTCCACGCCGAGCAGCACGACACCGACATGGCCCGCGCCGTCGCCTCCGACCAACGAGTGAAGATCCGGGCACTCCGCGAAAAGCTGAGCAAGGCGCAGCGGGAGGCTGACACCGCGCGCGAGACGGCCGCGCTCTCCCTCGGGCGGGATCTCCTGCGCGACGGGCTGGACGTCTTCCTGCCGCGCCTCGTGGGCTCGGACCACGCCGCTTGCATCCTGAGCGAACGGCCCAGCCGGACGGCCGAGCTGGAGCAGGCGCAGGCCGCCATCGACCGCGTGCGCGCCGTCGAGCAGCAGTGGGCCGGGAAGGCGCTGCCGCACTCCGAGGCGCACCGGATGCTCACCGACCTACGCGCCGCCCTCGACGGCAACGCCCCCGCCGCGCCCACCGAGGCCGACCAGCCGCTCCCCGTACCCCGCAACGCAGCCATCACCCTGCACCGCACCCTCGGCGAACTCCTCGGCGACGAAGGGGCGCAGGCCATCGCCCGCGTCCGCGCCCTTCACCAGCGGGAGTACGACGGATGCGGCTGGTGCTCGACGAACGATCGGTACCAGGAGTGGCCGTGCCCGACGATCCGCGCGCTCGACGGGGAGCAGCCGTGATCGTCCGCACCGTGCTCCCGCTCCCGCTCCCGCTCCGCACCCGGGCCCGGCTCCGCGTCGAGCACCACATCGACAGCCTCGGCGCCTGGCTCGCCGGACACGGCCACCCGGGCGCAGCCGAGTGGCTATGGCGGGCCTGCCGCATGATCTGACCCGCCCGGCTTGACCGTCATGGCATCCTGAGCACGCCGGGCGTCGACGACGCGGGCGCTGGATCTCATCGAGGGTCGGCCCGCCGAGACGCCCGGCCCTGACGCGCCCCACGGGTGCTCAGAGGCGATGGCCCACCGGGCGCGACCGCCACAACACGAAGCCCCGCCGACTCAGCCGGCGGGGCTTCACTCGTGCACGGGCTACGGCCGCCAGGTCTCCCGGTAGCCAGGCCGGTCCGCGTACACGACAGCGAGCAGGCGCACGGTCGTGCAGGCGTCCGGCCGCAGGCGGCGGCCACCGGGTACGTCGCAGACCTGGCAGCCATCGTCGCGAATGCTCTGCGTGTGGAGTGCCAGGACCGCGCGCTTGGCGTCGATCTCCCGCAGCACCCGAGCAGGATCATGCGCAGCGATATGCCGCGCCACCGCCTCCTCGTGCACGCCGCCGCCACTCATCCCACTGCCCACCAGCTCCACCACCGGCGCCGTGTCGTTCGGCGGCGTGGTGGTGATGCACCAGTAGGTGCCGCCCGCGTCGGACGGTCCTTCGACGCTGCGCCAGTTCATGGCCCCCAGCGTCGGGACCGCCAAGGTGGCGGCCACGCGCGCGATCCGCTCGTCCTCGTCGAGCTGCTCGCCAAACCACCGCACCAACTCATCCATCCTGCTCGCCCTCCAGGTCGTTGCGGGCCAGATCGAAGAACAGCGTCACACACGACTCGACGCCCAACTCCTCGGCCGTGCGCTTGACGATGAAGGCGTACACCTTCTCGCGGGTGTCGCCCGGCTCGAACCCGACAACCCCGTCCCGCGTCGACGCCACGATCCCCGGCCCGTTCGGGTTCTGGTACTGCAGCGTGATCACGTAGTGCCACTCGTGCTCAGCCATCCTGCGCCCCCGACTCGTCGGCCATACGCCGCAGCTCGTTCGTGGCCGCTTTGATGTCGCCCATGTGGTCATCCGTCAGGTCGCGCAGCACCTCCGACTCGTCGAGCCGGTCGGCCGCCTCCCGCAGCACAGCCCGCCGGAAGGCATCGATCTTCTCGCTCGCTCGCTGCGAGATCTCCGGCGAGTGCTCCTTGCCCTGCATCGCGAAGGCGTACAGCTCCCGGCGGGCGTCGGCCGTCGTGGTGGTCACTGGCTCTCCTTGCTGTTTCGAGGGCGTCCGCTTGACGCCCGGCTGCTTGGGGTTTGCCGCGAAGAACGCGGCCACCTCGTCCGCGCGGAACCGGGGGCGCGTGCTGCCCTGACCCTCGACGGGCTGGGGGAAGACGCCGGTCCGCCGGTACGTGTGGATCGTCTGACGGCTGACCCCGTGCTCCGCCGCGATCTCGGTGGTGGTCATCAAGCGCGGACTCCCCTCGTGTTCAGGGCTCTTGGGCACGGCAACATCCTCCCTGACCCTCTTGACGTTGTAAAGAGGGTCTGCCAGTGTGGAACGGCACCAACAGAACGGCCCCGGCGGTGCTCGCAACACCAGCCGGGGCCAGCCGAATCCCCTGAGCGACCAGGAGAAACGACCGTGACACACGGTACAAGCACCCCCCAACCCCAGCCCACCCCCGCGCCGTGGCCCGAGAGTGTGATCGCCCGCTACCTGACCGTCGGCGGCGCCACCGTCGACCTCACCGAGCGCTCCGGCTACTACAACCGGACCGAGCCGACCGAGACCTACGTCGCCTGTGGCGGATGCCTGGCCACCCACACCGTCGAGTGGGGGTGGAGCGGCTACGCCGACGAGTACGACCTGCCGCAGGACAACTTCGACGAGGGCGGCAAGCGCTCCACCCCCAAGGCCCGCGAGTGGGCCCAATCCCACGCCGAGCGCTGCCGCGCCATGCCCCGCCCGGCGGTGACCGCATGAGCGAGCAGCAGCCCACCCCCTGCGGCACCTGCCACGGCACCGGCGGCACCACCGTCGACACCAGCAGCGACGGCATCACCCGCCAGAACTGGCAGTCCTGCACCACCTGCCACGGCACCGGCAGCCGCTGACCTCACCCCGCAAGCCGCCGGCCCCCGCGAAATCCCCCACGCGGGGGCCGGCACCCCACACCCACTCCGAGAGGCACCCCTACATGAGCCAGCAGAACAACGGCGGCTTCGTCACCACCGAACCGGCCGACGGCGGCGCCGACACCGTCATCGTCACCAACGAAGGCGTGAACGTCCACCACTGCCCCGGCGGCATCACCGAGGACGACCTCGTCGACTGACACCCCGCACCCGACCCCGAGAGGAACCCGTCATGGGCCTGTTCAGCCGGAAGGCGGCCGAAGCGCTCGACACCACGGCCGCCGCCCTTACCCGGGTTGCTGGAGGCACTGGCGACAGGGTTGCCGCCGTCGTCCTCGACCCCCTCCGCAGCCGCCTCGACTCCGACTGCACCCGCTGCGAGAAGGGCAACTGCCAGCGCCGCTGACCGGCTGCCCGCGTCGCCCGACCCCACCGGCCGGGCGGCAAGGAGAACCGGCCAGCCCCGCCCACCCGCGACCACATCCCGGAGACCCCCATGCCACGCCTCCCGCGCTGCGCCTGGACCCTCATCGCCAGCCTCCTCCTCATCAGCCACCACACCATCGGCACGACCGCCACGATCGGTTTCCTCTTCGCCGCCGCCGGCTGGGTGGTCACCACCCCGGCCCCGCTGGTGGTGGTCGCCTCGCTCGCGGCCTGGCACCTCACGTCACGCCACACCCCCCACCGCCGCCGCGCCCACGCCTAGGAGACCCCCTCATGCGCACCCCGTTCCGCCACCCCACCCGCACCATCACCGAGAACGTCCACGGCGTCGACGTCTCCTACGACATCCCCGACACCGCCCCCCGCCTCCCGTTCAACCTCGACGCCGCCCTCCGCCGCGCCCTCTTCACCTTCGCCGTCGCCATGACCGCCGGCGCGATCGTGTGGGGCACCGTCGCCATCGGCGGCATGCTCCAGCTCCTCGCCCCGCCCTGGGCCGCCTACCTCGTCGCCGGAGTGTTCGACGCCGGATGGGCCGCCTGCCTCATCGCCGAGTGGCTGCTGCGCTACGACCACACCCGCGCCGCGCTCCCGCAGAAGGCGGGCCTGGCGATGCTCGCCGTGTCGATGGCCGCGATCGTCCTCGACGGCCACCGCAACGACGCGGTCCTCGTCGGGATCGTCGGCGCGCTCGTCTCCGCCGCGGCGAAGGGCGTGTGGGCGATCGGCATGCACACCATCCGCATCAAGCTCGACCCCAAGTACGAGGCGTACCTCCGCACGCTGCAGCAGCAGACCGGCACCGAGCAGGCGCTGGCGCTCAGCGAGTGGGACCGACAGCTCACCCAGAACCGGACCGTGAAGCTGCGCCTCGCCCTGGAGGCACGCCGCCCGGCCGAGACCGCCGTGAACCAGCTCGTGGACCGCCCGCAGTCCGCCCCGGTCCACGCCGCTGACCAGCCCGTGAACCAGGTCGAGGCCACACCCGAACCGGTCGCGGTCCAGGCCGTGGCCCGCGCCGTGGACCGCCCGGTCCAGCCCGAGGACCAGGTCGACCTCCTCGTCTCCCTCCTCCGCAAAGGCGAGCACATCACCAAGGCGCGCGCCGCAGAACTCCTCGGCGTCCCCGAGTCGACCGCGTACCGGCGCCTGACCAAGGCGACCAGCGTCGTCAACCAGTACAACTAGCCGCCCGCCACCCCAGGCCCCGCCACAGCGCGGGGCCGACCCGTCTCCCGGAGCCACCGCCGTGAAGATCAGCCGCGCCGACATCGCCACCGCCATCACCCTGCCCAGCCTCGTCTCCGGCGCCGCCCTCCTCGCCGACATGCAGTACGGCAGCCACGCCACCACCGTCGAGTTCATCACCGCAATCGCCGCGGGCAAGCTCGCCTTCGTCAGCTTCGCGAAGAAGTGGCCCCAGCCCCTGTCCTGGGGCGCCGGCACCATGGCCGGAGCGTTCACCCAAGCCGCCATCACCGGAGCCGCGGGCGTCGGCCCGGCCGTCTACGCGTGGCTCGTCGCGGTCGGCCTCGCCGGCGCGGCCCGGCTCGTGTACCGGCACCACACCCGCCACGACGAGATCAAGCTGGAGCAGGAGTCGGTGAAGCTGCAGACGGCGCTGATCCGGCAGCAGATGGCCGCGCACGCCCTGGCCCAGCGGACCGCGCCCGAACCGGGCCAGTCCGGACCGGACCTGACCGGGCGGACCGTGGAAGAAACACGGCTGCGGACCGTGGTCCACGAACTGTTCAAGGCAGAACTGCCGGGCTGCACCGTGGAACGGACCCGGACCGGGTGGACCGCCGTCCTGGACCTGCCCGTGAACCTCGACCGGGCCACCCTGCGAACCGCGTGGCCCAAGGTCGCCTCCGGCATGGGCGTGGCCGGGGAGTTCGTGCTGGAAGACGGGGCACTCACGAACCAGCTCGTGGCCCGGTTCATCGACGGCGACCCCCTCGACGCCATCGTTCCGTACCAGCGTCAGTCCGCAGGCCGGTTCACCGACCCGGTCCTCCTCGGCGTGGACAGGTTCCTGAACCCGGTCACCGTTGAACTGGCCTACGCTCACGCCCTCGTCGCCGGGTCCAGCAAGTTCGGAAAGTCCACCCTGGTCCGGTCCATCGTCCTCCAGCTCGCGGACCGCCCGGACGTCGTGGTCTACGGCGTGGACCTCAAACCGGGCGCGCCGGAGATGACACCGATGCTGCCGATCCTGCAAGACCTCGCCACCACCCCCGAGCAGGCACACGCCTTCCTCGACTGGCTCAAGCAGGAACTCGGCGAACGCGGCGAGATCCTCGCCCAAGCCGGCGACCAGGAATGGGACCCGGCCAAGCACGGCCGTCCGGCGCTGTGGGCGGTGTTCGACGAGCTGGGAGAGCTGGTGCGGCAGGCCGATGTCGGGCCGTGGAAGAAGGATCCGGCGTCGAAGAAGCTCGAATCCCTGCTCGCTCTGGCCCGTTTCGCAGGCATTCACCTGATCGCGGCGACTCAGCAGCCGTCCCGGAAAGTGTTCGGGGGCACCACGGACGCCCGCGGGAACTACTCGGTTCGCCTGTCCACCCGCATGGCGGACCGAGACCACCGCCGGTTCATCTTCGGCACCACCCCCGGCTGGGAGCCCGGCGACCTCGACGCGCCCGGGAAGTTCCTGCTCCAGTCCCCGGACCATCAGCTGCCGGCCCCGTACAAGGGCATGTGGCTGACGAAGGACGAGTTCACCGCGGAGGTCGCGCGGATCGGCCGGGAGACGGCGAAGGCGCCGGTGGGGAAGCGGCTGATCCTGCCGGTGCCGGGCGGCACGAACCAGGACCGGGTACGGGCCGCGCTCGCCAAGTACGGCAACGCCACCCGGCGGGAGTTGGAGCAGGCGACCGGGCTCGGAGAGAAGCAGGTGCTGGACGCGGCCCGCGCGCTGCGTCCCGAAGTCGAGCGCTGCGAGGACACCGGAACGTGGCGTCTGGTGCCGGTCGGAGCGTGGGAAGCTCAGGCGATAGCGAGCCGGTGAACCCGCAGGTCACGGCCCGGACTGTGGGGGTCGGGAAGGGGGCCGGATCAGGTCGGAGGACGGGTCGGCCGGCGGGTCGTTCGTCCGCCCCGGTTTTCGACCCCTGTAGAGGCGCTGGGCCTGCGACACTGGGTTGAGGCGCCGGATGCCCCTGGCGCGCGAGGGCCCCGCCACTGTCTCCCCCCGTCGGTGGTGGGGCCCTCGCATGCCCACGGAGTGTTCAGCCGGCCTCGTCCGCCGCGAGCGCCAGCTGCAGCGCCTCCCCACCGGCCATGATCGTGCGGGCGTCGTCCGGGCACGGCGAGCCCTGGATGCTGGCGTTCTCGTCGCCGAGGCACTCATGCTCGGTGTACGCCTCGACCGCGGCGTTGACCTTCCCGATCTGTGCGGTCGTCTTCGGGTACGCGGCCGCCCCGCCCGCCCCGTTGATCGCGGTCTCCAGGTCGTCGACGACGAGGGCAATGTCGGTCAGGTGTTCGGCGCACGCCTGGTCGCCGGCCTGGTTGCAGATGCCGGTGTCGGTCTTGGTGGCGGCTTTGAGTTTGGGTGTCCAGGCGGCGGACAGCTTGCCTGCGGGGCTGGTCGTCTTCGTGGTGGCGGCTGGCTTGTCGTCGCTGCCGCTTGTGGTGCAGGCGGCGGCGGTGAGGATGAGTGCGGTGGCGAGCAGTCTGGTGACGTGCTGGTGCATGTGGGAACCCCCCTTGTGTGTGCGGCTGAGGGTAGATCAGTCGGGGTTGGGGGGTTGGTGGTTCGTGTGGATTGGCCCCGCCCTGGTGTGGGCGGGGCCGTCGTCATGCGGTGGCTGGCGCGCGCCAACATGCGTCCGTACAGGGCTCCCCGTCGTGCGGATACCCCTGCCGGTCGAGGTCTTCGAACTCGGCCGTCCTCATCGCGGCCAGACACCAGCGGCCCTTGTCTGTGAGCCACGCCCCGCTCAAGCTCGTCCCGTGCTCGATCAGCCCGGCCCGTTCCATCGCGCCGAGGACGATGTGGTGCGCGCCGGGGATGTTTCCGGTCAGTGATTCGGCGGTCTTCCAGCGGCTTTCCTCGTAGAGGGGCATGAGGCCGAGGAGATCGCGGACGAGGTCGTATGCGGCCTCGGGGTTGCCACAGCCGCAGAGGCCAAGGCCCTGTTGGTTGTCGTAGAAGATGACGTAGAGGTGTTCGAGGGCGTGCTCGCTGCTCATGGTGTGGGCTCCTTGCCCGAGTTGATTCCCAAGAGCCGTGGCGGGATGCGGTACGCCTGGCAGATCGTCGCCCGCAACTGGTCGGCCGGGGTGTCCTGCGGGCGGCGTTCGTAGGCGTGCCGGTCGAGCTGGTGCAGGGCGCGGTCTCGGCGTGGGTACGGGCGGTGGCTCATGCGGTGACCTCCAGTTGCTCCCACAGCCATGGAGTGTGCGTCGTGTGACGCCGCTCCCTGCCGCAGGTCCGGCAGTGCGTCGGCCGCCAGCGCGCCTGCGGGACGAACGTGTGCAGCGGCTTCAGCCAGTGGCCCTCGACCTGGAGGTGGTCGCCTCGGTGTTGGCCGCAGCGGTCGCAGATCCAGTAGCCGTCCGAGCCGTCGGGTTGGACGGGACCCGGCCGGAACCAGTGGTCGGTGATCAGCGGCGGGCGGGCGCTCATGCCGTGATCTCAGGCAACTGGTAGAGGGCGAACCGAGCATCCGGCATCTGCCCGTCACTCACGTACACGCCGAACGACTGGCAGTAGATCAACGCTTTCCCCTTCGGCACCTTCTCTGAGGCGCACACCTGATAGCCGAGCACCTTGCCGCCGATCAGCACAGCAGCGTCCGGGTCGGTGGGGTTGAGCCATAGCTCGTCGTCTCCGCGCTGCGGCGGCCACTGCTTGCGTGTCCACAGGACCACGTCGTAGATCGCGCGCCCGAGCGGGCCTTCCATGACCTCGGCTGCTCGCTGCTGTCGGATCTGCTCGGGCGTCATCCATTCGCTGCTCATGGTGTGGGCTCCTCGTCCGGGCGCACCAGGCCCGCGCCGTCTGCCTGCTCCTGCATGTCCGGTAGCGCTCCCCTGCTGAAGTCGCCCCAGAGTGTGCTGCTGCCCACATGCCACCCGTCCGGTCTGGGGTTGGCAGCGCTGGGCCATTGCAGCTTGCGGTCTTGGAGGAAGCCACGGTAGTGGCCTTGTGGTCGTTCGCATTGAACGCGACGGCCGTCCTTCTGAAGCAGCGCTGTGCACAGGCTCATGTGGTCGTCTCCTCGCCGCCCGCCGGGCGCTCTACCTTCGCGCTGCCCTTCGGGGTCGGCTTGGGTTGTGACGGAGGCGCTCCCTCGTCACCCGTTCCCTTGTGGGGGCAGGCCTTCAGCTTGTCCTCGCGCATGTGCCACTTCCGGCCGCAGTACTTGCACTCCACCCACCACAGCGCGCCCTCAACCCCGGGGTGAGCCTCCAGCGCCCGCAGGTTCTTCGTGCCCAGCGTCCGCGTCCGCACCGCGAGGAGAGCATCCAAGAACTGCTTCTCGGCAGCCTCGGCGGCGCGCTGCTGCCGCTCCCGCTGCTTGTGCTCGCACGGCTTCAGCTTGTGGTCCGGGCGAAGCCGCTGCTGCTCGCCGCACTCGGTGCACTCGATGAGCCACCGCAGGTTCACCCGGCCGGGGAACGGCTCCAGGGCCCGGAAACCGGCTGCTTGGATACGCGCGGCGGCTAGGGTCTCGCCCGCTTCGCTCATGCGTTGGTCTCCTCGCTGCTCTCGGGGCGCGCCGGCGCGAGCTTGCCCACGGTCGGCGGCCGCTTCCGCTCCACCCCCAACGCGCGGGCACGACGGCGGAACACCTCGGGCGTGAGCCCAGTCCACGCGGCGAGCTGGCCCACCGTGGCGCCGGCCTTCAGCTCGCGGTCGGCGAGCTCCAGCATCTCGGGCTTCAGCGCGCGCTCGCCTTCGTAGTGGGCTTTGTAGCGGGCGAACACTTCGGCCGCGTCTTGGGGTGGCGTGTGGTCCTTCGACATACCCCCATGGTGACACAACAGGTAGCCCTACCGTAAGAGCTACGCGTAGCCCTATTGACAGGGCTACGTGTAGGGCTGATGATGGAGTCATCACCACGAGCGAGGGGGCACAACCGATGAGGCACACCAAGAACGAGACCCAGCACCACACCCTCACCCGCCTCATCACCGCCCACGACCGCCGCCAGCCCGTCACCATCACCTACCTCAAGGAAGAGAAGGACGACACCGGCCGCAAGACCGGCCGCCTCATCGAGACGGTGCGCACCATCGAGATCCACGACTTCGCCCCCAGCCAAGCCGGCGACATCCTCGTCAAGGCCCTCGACCGCGAGACGGGCGAGATGCGCTCCTGGCGACTGGACCGGATCCAGGCGTACACGATCCACCGGACCGCCTACGTCATCGAGACGCCGGCCACCACCGACAAGCCCGCCCGCACCACCGGCCTCAACACGGTCACCGTCCTCTACCCCGTCGACTGCCCGCTCGCCGCCCGCGTCCAGCTCCTCGCGGATGCCCTCGCCGCATAAGGAGAACCGCCATGTACCAGCCCCACGACGGCGACCGCGTCACCGTCACCCGCCACCACCCCACCGGCCGCACCTCCACCTGGACCGGCACCCTCAGCGCCGTCAGCCCCACCGGCTTCTACCTCACCGGCGTCGACAGCCGCGGTCACCGGTACGACGGCTACCTCTCCAGCGCCGCCGTACTGGCCCGCTACGGCGCCACCCAGACCATCACCCCCGCCTGACCTGATCGGAGCCCCACGATGCTCGGCATCATCCCCACCGCCGCCGTCCTCGACATGCTCACCCCCGACGACGACGACACCCCCGACGCCCTGTACGTCCGCGACGTCCTCGACCACAAGCGGCGCAGCCCCCACTACCCGGACCTGCTCGACGAGATCCGCGCCGAGGGCATGGCTCTCCCCATCATGATCCGCACCCTCAACGGGCAGCCCTGGCTCGCCGACGGCCACCACCGCGTCGCCGCCGCCCTCGACCTCGGCATCACCCACCTGGTCTGGTCGGACCTGCCGCTCGAAGTCGAGGACCACCCGCACAACCCGATGATGCGGATCTACGGCCCATACCGGCCCACCGTCTGACCGTCCGACACGACAGGAGAACACCATGACCGACAACCAGCCCACCGAGACCGCCACCATCACCCTCGAGGACGGCAGCACCCGCACCGTCCAGTACATCCAGGACGTCGGCGAGTCCTGCATCCAGCGCGCATGCAAGGCCGCCCTGGAAGCCGCCGACCTCCGGCAGGCCGCGTACGTGATGCGCGGGCACGTCGACGCCGCCCTGGACGAGCTGAACGACCTCGTCAGCGACGGCACCGTGACCGCCGAAGCGGTCGGCGCCGTGCGGCGTGCACTGCGTGAGGCTCTGGGACTCCACTGATCACCGCGCCGCAGCTCGACTGACCCGCCGCAACGCCGAAGGCCCCGCCCCCTTGCCGCCCAAGGGGATCGGGGCCTTCAACCTGCGCGCACCCCATGTGCCACCCACCGGTTGACGCGCATCGTTACCATCACACCATGACAACCGGTAACGAGCCACCCGTACCGGCCGAGCACCCCACCCCGCCCGGCCCCAGCTGGGAACGCCCCCGCGACCGCCGCGGCAACTTCCTCCCCGCACAAGCCACCGCCAACCGCGCCGCCCACGCCGCCCGCCTCAAAGCCGCCAACCCCCGCATGACGTACCAGCAGATCGCGGACGCCGTCGGCTACAGCAACAAGGGCGACGCCTGGCGCGCCGTCCAGGAATGCCGCGAGTCCGTCAAACGCGCGGCCGGCGCCGAACTCGTCGCGGCCGAGGCGCAGCAGCTCGACGACCTGTTCGCGGCCGCGCTGGAGGTGCTGGAGCGGGACCACGTCGTCGTCTCCCACGGCAAGGTCGTCACCATGCTCGACGAGGACGGCGTCGAGAAGCCGATCCCCGACGACGGCCCGAAGCTCGCCGCGATCCGCGAGATGCGCGCCATCCGCGAGTCCTACCGCAAGCTCCTCGGCGTCGACCAGCCGCAGCAGGTCGCCGTGTCCGGAGCCGTCCGCTACGAGGTGGTGGGCGTCGACCCCGCGGACCTCACGTGACCACAGCGGCCGACACCGTGGTCCGCTACGAGCCGCGCGGCGCGGCGCTCGAAGCCATGCGCTCGAAAGACCCGGAGATCCTCCTCTCCGGCGCCGCCGGCACCGGCAAGTCCGTCGGCGCCTTGCACAAGATTCACTTCGCTTGCCTGTCCAAGCCGAAGGTCCGCGCGCTCGTCGTCCGCAAGACGCTCGCCTCGCTCACCGCGTCGACGCTGGTGACGTTCCGGGAGAAGGTCGCCAAGGAGGCGCTGGAAGCCGGGGTGGTCCGCTTCTACGGCGGATCCGCTCAGGAGCCGGCCAGCTACAAGTACGCCAACGGCAGCGTCATCGTCGTAGGGGGACTCGACCGCGCATCACGTTTGCTCAGTACCGAGTTCGACCTAGCCTTCGTCGACGAAGCGATCGAGGTCACCGACGAAGACCTCGACACGATCGTCTCCCGCCTCCGCAACGGCGTGCTGTCCTACCAGCAACTCCTCATGGCCACCAACCCCGGACCCCCCAGCCACCACCTGAAGCAGCGCGCGGACGCCGGCCGATGTCGGATGCTCTACAGCAAGCATGAGGACAACCCCCGTCTTTACTCCGGGGGTGAGTGGACCGAGTACGGGCTGGCCTACCTGGCACGCCTCGACACCCTGACCGGCGCCCGCTACCACCGGATGCGGTGGGGAAAGTGGGTGGCGGCTGAAGGGCTCGTGTACGAGGGGTGGGACGAGTCCGTGCACCTCGTTGACCGGCCGACTGTGACCGCGGCGTGGCAGCGCTGGGGCAGCATCGACTTCGGCTTCACGGCGCCGTTCGTCTACCAGGACTGGTGGGAGGACCCCGACGGCCGCCTCTACCTCGCCAACGAGGTGTACTTCACCCGCAGGCTGGTGGAAGACCACGCGAAGACGATCCGGGATCTCCTGTACTGGCCGTCCGGGCAGCCGCGCGGCCAGCTCCCGCGCGCGATCTACGCCGACCATGACGCCGAGGACCGGGCCACGCTGCAGCGGCACTTGGGCTTGTCGACGAAGCCGGCGCACAAGTCGGTGTCGGATGGGATTCAGGCGGTGCAGTCGCGTCTTCGTGTGCAGGCGGATGGGAAGCCGCGCCTGTTCATCTGCCGTGACGCGCTCGTCGAGCGGGATCCGGAGCTGGAGGCGCGGTCGCTGCCGATGGGGGCGGCGGAGGAGATCACCGGCTATGTGTGGGCGGTCCGGCCCGGGCACAAGGGCGGGCTGAAGGAGGAGCCGCTGAAGGAGAACGACCACGCGATGGACGCCCTCCGCTACATGGTCGCGGCGCGGGATCTGGTTGGGCGGACGAAGCTGAGGTGGATGTGACGACAGGAAGGCTTGCGGCCATGTGGCAGAGGACAGCCCAGAGGATGAAAATCTTGCGGCGAGATGGCTTGTTGACAGGAGGATTTACACTGATCTCGACTGGGGTCGGCATGCGTGCCGGTCTCTGGCTCGGGCTGCTCGTCGCCGGAGTCCTCGCCGTCGCCTACGAGCACCACCTCAGCCGCCGCGAATAAACCCAGGGAGGGACCGTGGCACGCAGCTTCCTCGGCTCCCTCGCCAACGCCGCCGGCACCCTGCGTACCCGCACCACCGAACTCCCCGTCCCCTTCACCGGCCGCACCGCCTCCTATGGCGCGTTCGCCGGGCCGCGCCGTGACGCCGAAGGCCAGATGCGGGCGATGACCGCGGTCGGCACCCTGTTTGCGATCGTCGATCGCACCGCCAACGCGACCGCCCTGGTCGACTGGAAGCTGTACCGCAAGGCCAAGTCCGGCAAGCGCGAGGACCGGACCGAGGTCACCGCGCACGCGGCCCTCGACCTGTGGGCCCGGCCCAACGCCTTCATGCCGCGGCAGGAGTTCGTCGAGACGTTCCAGCAGCACTTCGACCTCACCGGCGAGGCATGGTGGGTCATCGCCCGGCACGCCCGCTCCTCGATGCCGCTGGAGCTGTGGCCCGTCCGCCCGGACCGCATGACCCCCGTCCCCGACCGCGACCAGTTCCTGTCCGGCTACATCTACACGTCGCCCGACGGGGAGCAGGTCCCGCTGGAGCTGGACCAGGTCATCCAACTGCGCCGGCCGAACCCGCTGGACCCGTACCGCGGCCTGTCGCCGGTGCTGTCGATCCTGCCCGACCTCGACACCAGCCGGTACGCAGCCGAATGGAGCCGCGCGTTCTTCATGAACAGCGCTGAGCCGGGCGGCATCATCGAGGTCCCCAGCCCGCTGTCGGACGAGGAGTTCGACGAGCTGCGGGACCGGTGGAACGAGCAGCACAAGGGCGTCCAGAACGCCCACCGCGTCGCCATCTTGGAGCACGGGACGTGGAAGGACCGCACGATCTCGCAGCGGGACATGCAGTTCGTCGAGCTGCGGGGTGCGACCGCGGACCGGGTGCGTGAGGCATACGGCATCTCCAAGACGGCGATCGGTGACTTCGAGGACATCAACCGCGCCAGCGCCCTCGCCGCCAAGAGCTGGTTCGCGGAGCAGCAGACCGTGCCCCGCCTGGAACGCATCAAAGGCGCCCTCAACAACGAACTGCTGCCCATGTTCCCCCGGAGCGAGGACCTGGAGTTCGACTATGAGCCGCCGACCCCGCCGGACCCGGAAATCGAAGCGCAGCAGCTGACCGCGCGCGCGAACGCGGCGAAGGCCCTTGCGGATGCTGGCCTGTGGGACGCGGACGACATCCTGTCTGCGGTCGGTCTGCCGGAGATGCGGCGCGCCGCCACCCTGGCCGGGCCCGCTGCTGTGCCGGTGACGGACGCGTGGCAGGAGTCGGTGGCCGGGCTGCTCGGTGAGGACATCGAGAACGCGCAGCGCTGGGTCGTGAAGGCCGTCGGCGACGACAACACCTGTGACCCGTGCCGGGAGAACGACGGCCGGACGTACCGCAACCGGGCCGACGCCTACAAGGACTACCCGGGCGGCCAGGGCTACATCCACTGCGTCGGCGCTGAGCACGGCAACCCGTGCCGGTGCAAGGTCGTCAAGCGCGGCCGGAAGGGACAGAGCGAATGAACAACCTGCCCGCGGGCTTCGCCTCGTTCGTCGCTCGCCAGCGCGAGCAGGCGGAGAAGCTGCGCGCCGCGCACGGCATCGAGGCCCGGTCTTGGTACAGCATCCGCAACGCCGCCTCCACGGAGGAGGCGGAGGTGATGCTGTACGACGAGATCGGCGGCTGGTACGGCGCCACGGCCGACCAGTTCATCGCCGACCTGCGCGGGGTCACGGCACCGACCCTGCGCGTGCGAATCAACTCGCCTGGCGGGTCGGTGTTCGAAGGGATCGCGATCGCCAACGCGCTGCGCTCCCACCCGGCGAACGTCGTGATCCAGGTCGACAGCGTCGCCGCGTCGATCGCCTCCGTCATCGCCATGGCCGGCGACCGGGTCGAGATGGCCCCCAACAGCATGCTGATGATCCACGATGCGTCCGGCGTCTGCCTCGGCAACTCGGCGGACATGCAGGAGATGGCGCAGCTCCTCGACCTCATCAGCGACAACCTCGCCGACGCCTACGCCGCGAAGGCTGGCGGGACGCGCGAGCAGTGGCGTGAGCTGATGCGCGCCGAGACCTGGTACCTCCCCGACGCCGCAGTCGAGGCCAAGCTCGCGGACGAGGCGCTGACGATGCCGAAGACGGGCCAGCCGGTCGAGGGGCCGGAGGAGGAAGAGCCGGACATGCACCGGGCGTGGGACCTGGCCGCCTACGGGTACGCCGGCCCGCCCAAGCCCGAGGCGCCGAAGCCTGCCCCGCCCGCTGCCCGCGAGGAGCAGCAGCCGACGCTGGTCATCTCCATCGCCGACCTCCTCGACGAGGACGCCGTGGCCCGGCTCCGCGCCGCGGTCGCCCCGCCCGCCGAGCCTGCGGCCCCCGCTGTCGAGGACGTGGCGCCGGTCGAGTCGGCCGCCGAGACCACGCCGCCTGACCCCGCGCCGGTACCGGTGCCGGAGGCGTCCGCCGCTGAACCCGTAGACGCGTGGGCGGCGATGATCGCCCACCTCACCCAGGACGAGCCCGACGCGTGGTCGGTGCTGGTCTCCAACCTCACCACCACGGCGTCGTCCAGCGCGGCGACGGAAGCCTGAAGGAGGCACCTGTGGCAACACCCACCATCCCGCGCAACGCCGACGAGCTGGAAGAGATGCTCGGCGACGCCGCGTCTGCCAAGGAGATCGTCAAGTCTCCGAAGGCGCTGACCGAGTTCATCGTCGACTTCGCCAAGGGACAGATGGCGAAGGCGCCGGAGATCGAGCAGCAGATCCGTGACCAGGTCGACCGCGGTATCGCCGAGGCGCTCCGCAACGACCGGCAGGTCGAGCAGATCCACCGGCTGAACTTCGACCCCAACGGCGCGCCGGTGCGGAACAAGCACTACAACCCGAAGGCCCCGGGCGCGAAGCTCGACACCCGGTTCTCGAACTGGGGCGAGTTCCTCGGCTCGACGTGGGACGGCAACCGCAGCCAGGAGTCGTACGCCGCGCAGGCCGACATCAAGCAGATCCAGAACTCGTTCGGTAGCACGGTCCCCGGTGACGGTGGGTTCCTCATCCCCGAGCAGCTCCGCGCCGAACTGCTGCGCGTGTCGCTGGAGTCGGCGGTCGTCCGCTCCCGCGCCCGCACGGTGCCGATGGAGACCCTCTCCGTCCCCTACCCGATGATCGACTCCACCAGCAACGCGTCCAGCGTGTACGGCGGGATCACCGGCTACTGGACCGAGGAAGGCGGCAGCCTCACCGACTCCTCGCCGACGTTCGGCCGCATCAACCTCATCGCCAAGAAGCTCACGCTGTACTCGGAGATCCCAAACGAGCTGTTCCAGGACTCGATCATCAGCCTGCAGCAGTTCATGAGCGAGACCTACCCCGAGGCCCTCGCCTGGTTCGAGGACGTCGCCTTCACCACCGGCAACGGCGCCGGCCAGCCGCTCGGCTACCTCAACGCCCCCGCCGCGGTCACCGTGGCGAAGGAGACCGGGCAGGCGGCCGGGTCCATCGTGTGGGAGAACATCGTCAAGATGTACGCCCGCATGCTCCCGAGCAGCATGAACCGCGCGGTGTGGGTGTGCCACGTCGACACCTTCCCCGAGCTCGCCACCATGGCTCTCAGCGTGGGTACCGGCGGCAGCGCGGTGTGGGTCGGGAACCTGTCTCAGCCCGGCGCCGACGCCCCGCCCATGAGCATCCTCGGCCGCCCGGTCGTGTTCACCGAGAAGGTCTCCTCGGTGGGCACGGTCGGCGACATCAACCTCGTGGATTTCGGCTACTACCTGATCGGCGACCGGCAGGTCATGCAGTCGTCCACCAGCGCCGAGTACAAGTTCGCCAACGACAAGACCGCGATGCGCGTCATCGAGCGCGTCGACGGCCAGCCGTGGATCCAGTCCGCCATCACCCCCAACCAGGGCTCGAACACCCTGTCGCCGTTCGTGAAGCTCGCCACGCGTAGCTGACGCGCCCGGCCGCCGCCGGCATTGACACCCCGGCGGCGGCGCACCACCCGGGTCGGCAGTCCCGCCCCGGCCCGGCCAACCACATGGGAAGGAATCCCCGGCCATGATCGAAGCCCTCGGCAGGCTCGTCGACAGCTCGGTTGGCATTGCGCCAGTCGATCTCTCCGGCGGTGCAAACACCGGCAAGCGCGTTTCCCTCCGGAACGCAGACGCAGTCAAGATCACGCTGTACAAGGGAGCCGGAACGGCTGGCGACGACCCGGTGCTGACCCTCAAGCAGCACACCGCGTCGTCGGGTGGCACCTCCGCCAACCTGGCGATCATCGATCACTACTACCTCAAGTCCGCGACGACCCTCGCGGGCACGGAGACCTGGTCAAAGGTGACGCAGGCCGCAGCCGCGACCGTCAGCGACCCGGGCGGCGCGGGCACGTCGGCGGAGTCGCAGCAGATCGTCGTCATTGAGGTGCAGGCGTCGCAGTTGTCCGACGGCTACTCCTACGTGTCCCTCGACATCGCCGACGTCGGCACCAACGCGCAGATCGGCTGCGTCCTGTACGACCTGTACGACCTGCGCGCGAAGCGGAAGCCCGCCAACCTCGCCGCGGCGCTGGCGTAGGGGGGCTGACTGATGACTGCGATGATCCAGGGCTCTCAGCTCCGCACGATCCTGTTCGGCACCGCGGTGTCGAAGGCGTACCCGACGCTGGCCGTCGAGACCAAGACGCTGTTCAACATCACCGGCGGGAAGGTGCTGATCACGTCCATCACGGGCGAGGTCACCACCGCGATCACCGTCGCGAACACGGTCAAGCTGCAGGCCAACCCGACCACGGGCACCACCAAGGACCTGTGCGCGGCAACGGACCTCGGCACCACCGACACCCCCGCCGGGAACCTGGTGTCCTTCCAGGGCCTGACCGGGGACTCGCTCCTCACCGGGCCGGGTGCGGTGCCCACCATCAAGCAGCCGATCGTGGTGAACACCGGCACGATCGAGCAGGTCACGGCGACCGGCGCGGACGGCGGCATCACGTGGACGCTCACGTACGTGCCGCTCGACGACGGCGCGTCTGTGACGGCGGCCTGAGATGGCTTTGTGGCTGTGCCGGGAGTGCACTACCGCGTATGCGGTGGGCCTCCCGGCGTGCCCGCACTGCCGGTCCAGGGACTACAGGGAGGACGGCGCCGTGTCGCCGAAGATCACCGTGCACGAAGGGCCGTCGGTCGCCGGGATCACCGGGTCGTGGTCCGAGGAAGGCACCCCCGACGTGTGGCCCGCGCAGGCCACCGCAGTAGAGGGAGGTGAGGGGTCATCTCCTGGTACGGACTCCTCAACATCAGCCGAGACACCCGAGAGCGCGCCCGAGCCTGGCAAGTCGGCGGGCCGCTCTCCTGCCCGCACGACGGCGAGCCGCTCATCCAAGGCCCGGACGGCGCGGGGCTCTTCTGCCGGTTCGACGGCTGGCGGCCGAACGGGCGGACCGTCGCAGACCGCGTAGGCCGCCTCAACGCGAGCTGACACCCACCGACACAGACGACGAGGGGAGGTGACATGGGCAGCAGCCTCGACACCAACACCGCACAGGACGGCTACTGGTACGCCCTCCGCGAGGAGATCAAAGCCGAACTCGACGTGAAGGAAACCGCGCGCAGCAACGCGCGGATCGACCGCGCCATCGAAGACGCCTCACGGCGCATCGACGGGCTCATGCACCGCACCTTCGCCCCCGTCACCGCGACCCGCTACTACGACTGGCCCATGCGCCCCTCCGGCGCGTACACGCCGTGGATCCTCCGCCTCAACAACTCGGAGCTGATCTCGGTGACCACGCTCACCTCCGGCGGGCACACGATCACCGCCGACCAGTACAACCTCGAACCCAACCGCAGCGGGCCCCCGTTCTCCCGCATGGAGATCAAACTCTCCACCGACGCAGCGTACGGCGGCGGCGCGACGTACCAGCGCGACGTCACCATCACCGGCCTGTGGGGCTACCGCAACACCGAGCAGACGGCCGGCACGACTGTCGAGGCCCTGGACGCCACGGAGACTGGCGTCGACGTGGACGCGGCGACCTCGGCGGCGGTCGGTGTCGGGGCGATCCTCCGTGTCGACTCCGAGCGGATGATCGTCACCGAGCGGCAGCAGCTCGACACGGGGCAGACCGTCGGCGGGGGCGGGCTGACGAACCAGAACAACGCCACCGCCGTCACCGTGCAGTCGGGCGCGGCGTTCGCGGCCGGCGAGACCATCCTCATCGACGCCGAGCGCATGCTGATCGAGGACATCGCAGGCACCAGCCTGATCGTCCGCAGGGCGTGGGACGGCTCCACCATCGCCGCGCACAGCGTCGGCGCCACCATCTACGCCCCCCGCACCCTCACCGTGCAGCGGGGCGCCCTCGGCACCACCGCCGACACCCACACCAGCGGCAGCACCATCTACCGGTGGATGCCGCCGGGCCCGATCCGGCAGCTGTGCGTGGCCGAAGCGGTCACGGACCTGCTGCAGGGCCGCTCCGGGTACGCGCGCACCGCAGGCACGGGGGACAGCGAGCGCGAGGTGTACGGCCGCGGCCTGAAAGACCTCCGCGCGTCCGCCTACCAGCAGTACGGGCGGAAAGCCCGGACGAGGAGCGTGTGACATGCCGGGCTTCGACATCCGCGTCAACGCCTCCGCGAACGGGCCGATGTTCGACGGGCGGGCGCAGCGCGCGCTGCGCGACTACGAAGACCAGATCAACTACCGGGTCGCGACCGAGGCGGAGAACCTCGTCCTCGACCACCTCGGCCGGTCGATCCGCAACCGCACCCCCTACTACGAAACCCGCGTAGGCGTGGAACGCGCGGGCCGCGGCTACGAGGTCACCGACCACGGCGTCATCTACGGCCACTGGCTGGAGGGCACCGGCTCCCGCAACTACCCGGTCACCCGCTTCCGCGGCTACCGGGCGTTCTCCCGCGCGCGGGCGCTGATCCAGCGCCGCGCACCCGGCATCGCCCGCCGGCTGCTGGCCCGCTACACGGTGAGGATGTGAGATGGCACTCGACCTTGCGTCGCCCCGTAGCTGGCTGACGTCGCATGCCCAGTCGCTGGGCCTGTTCGACCGGGTGATGGGGCATGAGCCGGTGTCCGCGCCGGGCAGCGGCCTGACCTATGCGGTGTGGCTCGGCGACCTGGCGCCGTCGGTCCAGAACTCGGGCCTGTCCTCGACGAGCGCCCGCGTCGTCCTCACCGGCCGGGTCTTCCTGCCTGCGGACACCGAGCCGCTGGACGACGTCGACCTGATCGTGGGCGGCGCGGCCGCCGACCTGATCGGCGCCTACACGGCCGACTTCACCCTCGGTGGGACGATCCGCAACCTCGACCTGCTCGGCTCGGACGGGGACGCGCTGCGGGCCCGCTTCGGCTACCTGAGCCTCGACGCGACCACGTACCGGATCGCGACCCTCACCCTCCCGATGATCGTCAACGACGTGTGGACCCAAGGGGCCTAGATGACCAAGAAGAGCGGGCTCGCACAGGCCTTCTACCTCGGCGGATACAACCTGTCCGGCGACACCGGCGCGGGCAACGAAATCGGCGGCGGCCTCGCTGGTACGCAGGACGTGACCGGCATCGACAAGGAAGCCCACGAGCGGGTCGGGCTACAGCGGGACGGCCGCCTGTCCTGGACGTCGTTCTTCAACCCGGAGACCGCGGCCGACATCCCGGGCACCACCGAGGACCGGGCGCACGTCGTCCTGTCGAGCCTGCCGACCACCGACCGGCACATGATGTGGGCCACCGGCACCACCATCGGGTCGGCGGCGGCGTGCATGGTCGGCAAGCAGATCGACTACAACCCCAGCCGCGGCGCGGACGGATCCCTGACGATCGCGGTGTCGGCGCAGGCCAACGCATACGGGCTGGAGTGGTGCGAGCTACTGACGGCCGGCACGCGCACCGACACCGGCGCGACGAGCGGGACGTCGCTGGACCTCGGCACCGGCAGCACGGCGTTCGGGCTGCAGGCGTATCTGCAGGTGCTGTCCTTCACAGGCACGGACGCAACGATCACGATCGAGGAGTCGTCCGACAACGGCGGCACCGACGCGTGGGCGGCCGTGACGGGGGGCGCGTTCACGCAGGTCACCGCGGGGCCAATGGCGGAGCGGATCCAGACGGCTCGGAATCAGACGGTGGAGCGCTACCTGCGGGTGACGACGTCGACGACGGGCGGCTTCAGCAGCTTGAAGTTCGTGGTGGCCGTGGCCCGCAACAACGTCCAGACGCTGTTCTGAGGGGGCTTGTGATGGGTGAACCGAACCGTCTTCCGCCGCAGGGTCCCGTCGGCGCGTACCAGACGTTCAGCGTGCGCTCCCGCCCGGACAAGGCCGTCCGCACCGTGTGCGAGCAGGTCGGGTGTGCGGCGTGGCGGCAGGGCTGGGAGTCCGTCATCGACGAGGCGACAGACCTCGGTAAGCAGCAGGCGCAGTACATCCGCACCCAGTCCGGGCGGACGTTCCGCGAGCAGCGCACCGCCGCGGGGCTGACGGTGTTCCGGTTCGAGTCCGGGCAGCGCTGCTTCGCCGACCACAGGACCCGCCCCGAGCTGTACCTCGTCCGTGACGGGGACTTCCGGGGCAACCCGACCGGCCGGAAGCGCGTGCACACGCGGCCGGCGGACTGGGTGGAGCACATGCAGGAAGAATTCGGCCGGTTCAACGACGACCGGAAGCGGGGCTGAGCGATGAGCGAGTCGAAGCGCTGGCGCCTGTGGATCGACGACGAGGACCGCACCGACGAGTGCGACGACCTCGACTTCGGTGTCCCCGCCCTGGTGTACAACGCGCCCGGCGATGAGGGCGCCAGGCGCAGCGTCCTCGGCCCCCGCGGCTTTTGGATTGCGCTGACCGGACCGAGCGAAGGGCTAAGCGCTCTGGCGCACGACGGCAAGCAAGTCCACCGGCTCAAGCTCGCGTTCGGCGCCGAGGCGATTCCGGTGCCGGTGGAGTTCCACGAGGAGTGGACCGAGGCCAGCGGGGTTCGCAAGCTGTTCGGCTGCCTCGCTTCAAACCGTGACCACGAACCGCAGTGGGTCACCGAATCGCAGCTCGCTGAGGCGTAGCTCCAATAGAAGGGAACGATCATGGCGAAGGAATCGGGCCTCGGCTGGACCACGCTGAACGTGGACGACAGCTCCGGCACCGCACGGGACATCCGCAACGACGTCACCAACTTGGACTGGTCCATGCCGCGCGGCGTGCAGGACGTGACCGGCATCGACAAGTCCGCGATCGAGCGGCTGCTGCTGCTGGCGGACTTCTCCGGGAACATGAACGGCGTCTTCGACGACGGCTCCAACCTGGCGCACGCCGTGCTGAAGACCGTCGGCTCGACGTCGGTCGCACGGACGATCGGCATCGTCATCTCCGGCCAGACCCTCAACAACGAGTGCCTCATCACCGACTACGCCCTCACCCGTGCGGCGTCCGGCGAGTTCACGTGGCAGGCCCCGTTCTCCCTTCAGGACGGCACCACGCCGACCTGGTCCTGACCTGCCACTACGTCTGATTGGAGGTCGGCCGTGGGATTCCGCGAGCCCGACAGCACCATCACCGTCCGCTTCGAGCCGGGCCACATCTACCACGGCCTCGAAGCCACGCTCCGCAGCATGACCATCGAGGAGTACGCGGCCGCCCTCGGCTGGGACGGAGGCGAGGGCGACAGCCAGGGACAGACCCTGGAGCGCTTCTACAAGGCGCTCATCTCCTGGAACCTCACCGACAGCCGCGACCAGCCCATCCCCGTCAGCGAAGCCCGCCACCGGGACAAGCGGCTCATCCTCGCCCTGAACAACGCCTGGGTGGAATCGCTGACGGGGGTCCACAGCAGCGACCCTTTGCCCGACAGCTCTACCTCTGGCGAGAACTCCCCGGCGCCAGCAATTCCGATGGCACCACTGTCGGAGAGCCAGGCGAGCTGAGTTTCGCCCGCCGCATCCTCGGCCTGCTGCGCGAGTTCCCCGGCTACACCCTCACCACGCTGCTGCAGGAAGACGTCCGCCTGCTGCGTCTGCTCAGCATCGAACGCCTCGGCACCCCCGACGAACCCGACACCACGGAAGGAGGTGAAGACCAGTGGCCGGAGATGACGTGAACATCCGCGTCACAGCCACCACAACCCAGGCACAGCGCGCCTTCCGCGACCTCAAGGGGGAGGTGCGCGGGCTGAAGGGCACGCTGATCCCGCTCGCCGCGGCTGCGGCCCCGCTGGCGGCCGCCATGGCGCCGATTGCGGTGAAGGCGGCCGGCGCCGGGGTGGCGGTGGCGGCGTTCGGGGCGGCGGTGGCCGGGCAGGTGTCGCACCTGTCGGACGCGTCGAGTGCGCAGGACAAGTACACGGACGCGGTCACCAAGTACGGGCGCGGCAGCAAGCAGGCCGCCGAGGCGCAGCGCCTGCTGTCGACGACGCTGTCGTCGATGCCGCAGGCGACCGCGCGGGCGGCGGTCGGGCTGCAGACGCTGAAGACGAACTTCAAATCCTGGTCGGACGAGCTGTCCGGGTTCACGATGACGCCGGTCGAGAAGGGCTTCACGCTCCTCGACCAGCTGCTGCCCCGGCTGACGCCGATGGTGAAGGGCGCATCGACGCAGCTGGACCGGCTGATGTCGGTGGCGGGCGGGGCGATGACGACGTCCGGCTTCGACGTCCTCGCCGACAAGGTCAGCACGTTCGCAAACCAGTCACTGAAGGACGCGACCGACGGGGCGATCCACTTCGCGCGGGCCCTGTCGCAGGGTGAGGCGTCCGGCCCGATCAAGGCGTTCATGGAGTACGCGGAGAAGAACGGGCCCGTCCTCCGCGAGACTCTCCGCAACGTCGGCGAGGCGGTAATGACCCTGGTCGAAGCCTCCGCAGACGCCGGGCCGGGGATGCTGACGCTGGTGAACGCGGCGGCGAAGCTGGTCGCCTCCCTGCCGCCGGGGCTGGTCGCCACGCTGATGCAGGCGGCCGTCGCGTTGAAGGCCGTCCGCCTGGCGAGCGCCGGCTTCGACGCGGCGGCCGGGCTTGTGGCTGCGTTCTCGGCTCGGCTCACGGCGTTGAGAACAACGGCGACGACGGCCGGCGGCGGCATGGCCGGGCTGAATGCGGTGTTCTCGTCGACCAAGGCGAAGATCGGGCTGGCGGCGGGCGCGGTCGGCGCGCTGGTGCTGACGCTGCATGAGCTGTCGGGCAACAAAGCCCCGGTCGCCGTGGACGAGTTGTCGACGTCGCTGAACACGCTGGTCACCACGGGCAAGGTGACCGGCGCGCTCAAGACCAACTTCAAGGAGATTTCCGAGAGCATCGCGATGGTGTCGAAGGGCGCCTCCGACAACAAGTTCGCGCAGCTCACCTCCGACTTCGGCACCTGGATCGGCGTGTCCACGGGGCCGGGTATCTCGGATGCACGCAAGAACGTCGACGCGTGGGATAAGTCGATGGCCCAGCTCGTGGAGAGCGGGCACACGCGGGAGGCCGCAGCCCAGTACGAGATCCTGAAGAAGGCGTGGGTTGCCGGCGGTGGGGATCTGAAGCGGCTTGGCAAGTTCACGGACGACTACAAGAACGCGTTGGCGGATCAGAAGTTCGAGGCGAAGCTCGCCGCGGACAGCATGGGCGTTTTCGGGCAGGCAGCGCAGGACACCTCGGCCAAGTTGGACGCGCAGACGGCCAGCGCTGATGGGCTACGCCAGTCGATCCTCGCTCTCAACGAGACCAACCGCAGCGCCTATGACGCGCAGATCGGGTTCGAGGCGTCCCTGGACGACCTGACCGCGTCCTTCGAGAAGAACGGCGCCACCCTCGACCTGAACACCGAGAAGGGCCGGGCCAACGGCGAGGCCATGTCGCAGGCGGCGAAGGCGCAGGACGACTTCATCGCGGCTGGTGTCGCAGCCGGGGACTCGCTGGGGTCGATGACGAAGAAGTCGGACGAGCTGCGTTCCACGATGCTGAAGTTGGCGACGGAGGCGTTCGACGGGAACAAGTCCAAGGCCCGCGAGTACGTGAACACGTTGCTCGGCGCGCCGTCGGAGATCAAGACGCTGGTGAAGCTGGAGCGCGAGGACGCGATCTCCGGGTTGAAGGCGGTGAAGGCGGCGTTCCAGGCGCAGCCGAACGCTAAGAAGATCACCGTAGACACGCTGAACGGCGCCGCAATCAAGGCCCTGGAAGCGGTGGGGCTGAAGGTCAAGCAGTTGCCCAACGGCAAGACGCAGGTCACCACGAAGAACGGCAGCGCCCTGTCGGCGATTGACGCGGTGCGCCGGGCATTGAACAACCTCAACGGCAAGACCGCGGTCACGTGGACGATCAACAAGGTCAAGACCGAGTACTCCCTCGCGAGCCACATCTCCGGCGGGAAGTCGGCACACGAGCTCACTGGTGCGACGGGCGGTCTGTTCACCGGGAAGCGGTTCCGGTATGCCGACGGCGGCCCCGTCAGCGGTCCCGGGACGGGCACGTCGGACGACGTGTTCGCGCCGTGGCTGTCGAACGGTGAGTTCGTCATCAAGGCCGCGTCGGTGCGCAAGTACGGCGAGCGGTTCTTGCAGCGCCTCAACGACGGCCGGGTAGAGATGCCGCGGTTCGCGAAGGGCGGGAAGGTCAGCAAGCAGGCGAAGGCCGAGCAGCAGGCCCGGCATGACGCCATGGGCGACCTGACCGTCAGCCACTTCGGCCAGTACGCGGGCTACCAGCGCAGCGAGTTCGGGTCGTCGCTTGCGAAGCCGGACTCGATCGGCGCGCTGGTGAACGCGTTGAACCAGTGGCGTTCGATCATCATGAAGGCCACGCACGGCAGCACCGAGTCGAAGCTGCTGAAGCAGCTCGACCAGACGGGCAAGCAGCTCCTCAAGTACGAGAAGCAGCTCAACACGGTCACCAAGAGCCTGGAGAAGGCCAAGGACAAGCTCAACAGCTTGAAGGACGCCGCCGCCTCGCTGGCGTCGTCGGTGAAGGGCAACCTGATCTCCTCGGCGAACATCACCAAGGGCGCGTCGGGTGAGGGCCCGGTCACCCTGTCGTCGATCAAGTCCGGGATGGTCGCCGGCAGGGACAAGGTCGTCGCGTTCGCCTCGGCGTTGAAGCAGCTCAAGGCGAAGGGCTTCAGCAAGACGATCATCCAGCAGGTGGCCGAGGCCGGCATCGACGGCGGCGGCCTGGAGACCGCGGGTGCGCTGCTGCAGGCGTCGTCGTCTGAGGTGCAGTCGATCAACCAGCTGCAGGGGCAGATCGAGTCCGCCGCCGGGTCCGCGGGGAAGACGACCGCGGATGCGGTGTATGGCGGGGCGATCAAGTGGCAGCAGATGCAGGTCAACAAGCTGTCGCACTCGCAGGAGAAGCTGTCCCGGTCGATGGACAAGCTGGCGAAGACGATGGAGAAGTCCATCGAGCAGGCGTTCAAGGGCAAGGCGGCGGGCGGGATCGTCGGCGCGGCCGCGTCGGGCGGGATCCGCTCGAACCTGACGTGGGTGGGCGAGCAGGGACCGGAGCTGCTGGACCTGCCGGCCGGGTCGCGGGTGTGGTCGAACGCGGACTCGCGGCGGAAGGCGGCGCCGTGGGCGTCGATGCTGAACACCTACCACCGTGCGCCCGTTGGCCCTGCGCGCGCGGCCGTGGCGCCGGGCGGGGACGGGCAGCCGCTCGTCATCCAGGTGCGCATCGGCGAGCGCGATTTCGGCGAGCTGTGGGTCGACACCGGCCGCAAGGCCGTCCGCGCCCGCGGCTCCATCGAGGCAACCCTGCGGCCACCGCGCGGCAGGTAACAGAGAGGAACCCGTAGTGCCCTTCATCGTGTGGAACGGGCCGGCGCCGACGACTGCCGCGCAGCAGTCGGTGACGACCGGCACCAGCATCAAGACGATGCTCCAGCTCTCCACCCCGTCGACACGGCAGATACAGCTGCTGGAGTGGGGCTGGTCGTCGGACGACCCGCCCGGCGCGGACGGCGTCATCGAGCTGCTGCAGACCGACGTCGCCGCGACGGTGACCGCGCACGTCGCCTCCGGGGTGCAGAACCTGGACCCGAACGGTGCGGCCTCGCTGCTCACTCTCGGCACCAGCGCGACCGGCTACACGTCCACCGCGGAAGGGTCGACGACTGCGACCCGCGTGTTCGATGCGATCTCCCTGTCGTCGGTGTCCGGGGAGTCGGGGCTGTCGTATGTGCGGCAGTGGATGCCCGACGCCCGGCCGATCATCCCCGTGTCCAAGTTCTTGCGGGTGCGGGCGACGACACCGACCACGGCGATCGACATGCGCTGCTACATCGTGTTCCAGGAGTTGGGCTGACCGATGCCGTCGATCGCTCCTCTCGTCGCCGCGTGGAAGCGGCGTGCCCGTAATCTGCCTGGCCCGCTCGCGGGTACCGGGGAGGTGTCCAACGGGGAGCCGGTGCAGGTGGAGATGCTGGTGTCCGGCGTGTGGGTGGACATCACCTCGTATGCGATGGTGCGGGACGACTCGGGCAGCATCAGCGTGTCCGGGGGGATCACGGGCGGGGAGGGGTCGCAGACGGAGCGCGGGCAGGCCCGCCTGGTGCTGAAGAACCAGGACGGCCGCTTCTCCCCCCGCAACCCGTCGGGCCCGTACTACGGGGCGATCGGTCGGAACACCCCCATCCGCATCAGCGTGCCGGACGGCCTCGGCGGCAAGAGCTACCGGATCTGGGGCGAGGCCACCGCGTGGGAACCCAACTGGGATCCGACGGGTACGGACGTGTGGGTCGATGTCACCGTCGAGGGCCTGCTGAAGCGACTGGCGCAGGCCCCGGCACCCGAGCGCAGCGTCATCTACGAGGCGATCACCGACCCGCCGCTGACCGGGCTGGTGGCGTACTGGCCGATGGAAGACCCGGCCGGGGCCACCGAGCTGGCGTCGGCGCTCACCAACGGCAGCCCGATGACGTGGACCGGAACCCCGACCCTGGCCGCATACGACGGGTTCGGCGCCTCGGACCCGCTGCCCACCATCACCGGCGCCGCACTGACCGGCGGCGTCACCAAGTACGACACCACCAGCGTGACCCAGTACCAGGCCCGGTGGCTCCTCGCCGTCCCCGCCGCTGGCTTCAGCGACGTCGACGTGATCGCCCGCCTGAAGGTCCAGGAGGTCGCCGCCGGGGCGTCGCTGCTGAACTACTTCGACATCCACTACAACGACCCGCCGGGCGGTCTCGGCAGCTACGGCGGGCCCGGCACGCTGACCATCACGGCCAAGGACGGCGACGAAGCCACGATCGGCAGCAACGCCTCCACCACCATCGACGCGCGCGGGCGCCTGCTGCGGGTGTCGGTGGAGATCTCCCTCAGCGGCGCCGACATCACCGGCACGCTACGCATCCTGGACATCAACACGGGGGTGACGGACTCGGCGTCCATGACGGTCGTCTCGACGAGCATGTCGCGGGTGCTGTCGGTGAGCCTCGGCCCCAGCACTCTCGGGGGCAGCGCGGGCGTGGTCGGCGCGGCGGTGGGGCACCTGCTGCTGCAGACGACGATCACCGACATCGACGACTTGGGCCGGGCGATCCAGCCGTCCGGGGAGACCGCGGGCCGCCGGATCCAGCGCCTGTGCGGCGAGGAGGGCATCCCGTTCGAGTGGATCGGCGACCTCGACGACACCGCCGCGCTGGGCGCGCAGGGACGGCAGAACCTGCTCGCGCTGGTGCAGGAGGCGGTGCAGGCCGACGGCGGGCTGCTGTACGAGACCACTGACGTCCTCGGCCTCGGCTACCGCACCCGCGCCTCCCTGTACAACCAGGACCCCGCGCTCACCCTCTCGTACACCGGCTACCAGTTCGCCGAGATCCCCGTCCCGGTCGAGGACGACCGGTACACGCAGAACCGCGTGACCGTCACCGTGGGCGGGGTGTCCGCCACCTATGAGGAGACGGACGGCCGTCTGTCGACGGAGCAGCCCCCGGCGGGGGTGGGCGTGTACGGCTCCGACGTCACCCTCAACCTCGCCACCACGGACCGGGCGACGCTGCTGGATCAGGCGGCATGGCGGGTCCACCTCGGCACCGTCGACGAAGCCCGCTACCCGACGGTCACCGTCAACCTCGCCCACCCCTCCATCACGCCGGAGTTGAAGCGGGCGATCCTGGGCCTGCGGATGGGCGACCGGGCCCGGTTTACGGGCATGCCCGCGTGGCTGCCGCCGGACGACCCGGACCAGCTGGTGCTCGGCACCGAGGAGACGATCAGCCACTTCCAGCACAAGCTGACGTTCACGTGCGCGCCCGCGTCCCCGTACTCGTACGTCGGTGTCCTCGACGCCACGGCAGCCCGCATCGACGTGGACTCGCAGCTGGTCTCCGCCGTGTCCTCGTCGGCCACATCGTTGGTGGTGGCCCCGGCCGCAGGGGAGACGGACCTGTGGACGACGGACAGCGCAGAGGTGCCGTGGGATGTCCGCGCAGGCGGGGAGGTCATGCGCGTCACGAGCGTGACGCCGTGGCTCAGTGACACGTTCACGCGGACCGCATCCTCGTCGTGGGGCACCTCGGACACGGGGCAGACCTGGTCCAACTCGGGCGGCACCTCGGCGGACTACGCGGTGTCGGGCGGCGTCGGCACGCACACCCTCGCCTCGGTCAACGTCTCCCGCCGCTGCTTCATCGACACCACCATCTTGGACTGGGACCTGTACTGCGACGTCGCCGTCTCCGCGACCGCGACCGGCGGCTCAATCTGGGGCGGGCCCACCGGCCGGCACATCGACTCCGACAACCTCTACCAGGCCAGGCTCGAGTTCGACACCAGCTCCGTGGTGACGCTGGCGATCCGCAAGCGCTCCAACGCCGTCGAGACCAGCCTCGGCACGTACGTCCTGCCCGGCACCTACACCGCCGGCGTGTTCTACCGGGTGCGTTTCCAGGCGCGGGGCGCGGTGCTGCGGGCGAAGGCGTGGCTGGTGACGGATGTGGTGGAGACGCCGGAGTGGCAGGTCACCGTCACGGACGGCACGCACTCGACGACGAACTACTTTGGGGCCCGGTCGATCGCCTCGTCGGCGAACACCAACGTCAGCCCGCAGGTCAGCTACGACAACTACCAGGTGACCAACCCGCAGACCTTCACCGTCACCCGCAGCATCAACGGCGTCAGCAAGGCGCAGGTCGCGGGTGAATACCTGTCCCTCGCCAACCCCACCATCCTCTCCCTGTAAGGAGGCCAGCCTGTGGCCGAGTCCTACCCGACGTTCCTCGGCGGGCAGCGCATCACCGCGAGCCTCCTGCGCTCGTCACAGATGCAGACCCTCCGCAAGACCGCCGACACCCAACGGTCGGCGACCACAACGACCACCGCCGACCCGCACCTGCAGACCGACGTCGTCGCGGGCGCCGTCTACATCTGGGAGGGCTGGATCAAGTACGACACGCCGACCGCCGCCGACATCAACATCGATTTCAGCGCGCCGTCCGGGGCGCTCGGCGAGTGGACGGCGATCGGCGCCGGTAGCTCCCCTGTGATCGGCTCGACCGCTGCGCCGGCGCTGCAGACGGACACGCAGGACGCGCGCGGTTACATGCTCCGGGTGGAGACCAACGACGTCACCGCGGCGAGGAGCTACGGCGGTCTCGGTACGGGTGGCACACCGATCACCCTGCACCTCAAGGGCACGCTACGGGTCGGCAGCACGGCAGGCACCTGGAGCCTGGACTGGGCCCAGTTCTCCAGCAACGCGACCGCGACGACGGTCTACACGGACTCGTGGATATGGATGCTGCGGGTCGCATAAGGAGGAGCTATGGCGAACTACACAGTCACCGGCCGAGACGCCGGCGGTCTGCCGGTGGTTTCGGTGACGCTGGCATCGATCGACCAGGAGCAGCAGGTCGTCGCCGAGATGACCATCGTTGACGCGGTCCGGGACTGCCTGGCCGCGGTGCCGGGTGTGCAGTCCGTGCTGGCCCGCAAGTACGAGCAGATCATCACCATCGTCTAGGAGACCCGCATGGCCACACCCCTCACCCCGTCCGCGTTCCTCGCCGCCCTGAAGGCGGAGGGCGTGAAGGTCGTCGAGGTCGGCGACTGGCGCCACCACAACCGGGAAGGGCACGGCGCTTGGGGCCCGGTGCACGGCGTGATGGTCCACCACACCGTCACCAAGGGCACCGCCAACACGGTATCCATCTGCACCAAGGGCTACCCCAGCCTGCCCGGCCCGCTGTGCCACGGCGTCATCGACAAGCAGGGCGTCGTCCACCTCGTCGGATACGGTCGCGCCAACCACGCCGGACTCGGCGACGGCGACGTGCTGAACGCGGTCATCGCAGAGAAGCCGCTGCCCCCCGCGAACCAGGCCGACACGGACGGCAACGCGCGCTTCTACGGCTTCGAGTGCGAGAACCTCGGCGACGGCGCCGACCCGTGGCCTGCCGTCCAGGTCGAGGCGATCGTCCGCACCGCGGCGGCGCTGTGCCGGGCGCACGGCTGGGGCAAGGACGGCGACACGTCCGTCATCGGGCACAAGGAGTGGCAGCCCGGCAAGGTCGACCCGCGCGGGCCGGGGATCACGATGCCGGACGTGCGGAAGCGGGTCGCGGAGCGGCTCAAGCACGCGGCCGGCTGGTCGCCGAACAGCCCCGCCCCGGCGCCGACGCCGACCACAGTCGAGGAGCGGCTCGCCAGTCTGGAGAAGCGCGTCACCGCGCTGGAGAAGAAGGGATCATGACCATGACCTATTTCAAGGACCTCGCCGAACGAGTCGTCGCCACCTACCTGGAGGCGTTCGTCGGCCTGCTCCTCGCGGGTAGCGTCGTCGACCTGCCGGCCGCGAAGGCCGCGGCGGTGGCGGCGATACCGGCCGCGCTGGCGGTGGTGAAGGGTGCTCTGTCGGCGTTCGTCGGGGGCTCGCCGCGAACGGCGGCAGCCCTGCCGGGGGCTGACGGGTGAGCATGGATCCGGGCGTCTACATTCCGCCCGCGCAGATGTACCAGGAGCTGAGATCCCTGAGCGATGGCCTGACCCGTGTGGAGACGAAGCTGGACGGGATCGGGCAGGGCCTGACAGAGCTGGGGAAGGACGTCGCGGATCATGAGACGCGGATCCGAGTCCTGGAACAGAAGATCTGGCGAGCGGCAGGAAGTGCGGCTGTACTCGCCACAGGCGGCGGCCTGTTGGCCCAGTACCTGATCCACTGATACGCCGTCCGGCGTAGAATGAGAGCAACAACCGAACATGGACCCCGGCGACGGCTGCAACCGTCCCGGGGCATGGCCGATCTACTGAGGAGATCGACATGACGAAGCCTACCTGCGCCATATCCGGATGCGAGCAGGGGGTCATCGCTCGCGGCTGGTGCCACCGGCACTACAAGAGGTGGCAGACGCACGGCGACCCCTCCTACGTGCCGCCCGTCCGGGACTGGCGCCCCCGTTTCTGGGCCCGCGTGGACAAGACGGCACCGGGCGGTTGCTGGGTCTGGACCGGGAGCGTGGAGAGCAAGGGATACGGCGCCCCTACCATCAACGGCGCGAAGCGGCCTGCCCACCGCGTCGCCTATGAGGATCTGGTTGGGCCGATTCCCGAGGGACTTCACCTTGACCACCTGTGCCGGGTGCGGCGGTGTGTCAACCCCGAGCATCTTGAGCCCGTGACGAGCCGGGAGAACGCGCTGCGGGGAATCCAGACCAAACTCACGGACGATCAGGCTCGCGCGCTGCATGAGCGCTGGAGGTCTGGTGAGGGAGTGACCGCCTTGGCGCGCGAAGTGTCCATGCACCCGTCCACGCTTCACCACCGGTTCAGGCTTCTGGAAGGCCGCTAGCTCATGAGCTGACCGACCGGCGAGGGGCCCCGCCCGCTTCGGCGGTCGGGGCCCCTTCGTTATGCCGCCTCGACGGTCGCCTGCTCGGCTTGTACGGCGGCGGCCCATGCGACGACCAGCCGCTCATACTCCGCCCGCAGTTCAGCCGTGCCCAGCCTGCCGCCGCCACGCTGCCAGAGCGCGCGGATCGCCTCGTTGAGGACGGCGGCAGAGCGCACGCCGGTAGGGGCGGGGGCGTCGGGGGACATGGATCAAGGGTACGGGCTGTCACCCCTTCGGGCGCTCCGGCAGCTCCGTCACGAACGTGCCCACGCCCGGCTGCATCTGCGCCAGCCCGGCGGCCCGCAGCTCGGTCAGCACCCGGCGCGCCGTCATCTGCGCCACCCCGAACTCCTCATGCAACGCCAGCACGCCCGGCAACTGCGTACCCGGCGGATACGTCCCGTCCACGATCCGCTCCTCGAGGATCGCGTAGATCTGCCGCCACCTCGGCACGTCCGGCTCCCACTCCATGATCGTGACGCTAGGTCCGCTCGTGTCACTGAGCGAGACGAGATCGCCTGTTTCGCCTAGCAACCCTAGCTAGCTAGGTCTACGCTGCACACACGACAAGCCCCCGCAGCCTGGCCGGGCTCGGGGGCGTTGGCCGACGCTTCGAGGGAGCATCGACATGGCGCACAGTACCGCCCGCACAGGCACAGCGACAGGCCTGCCACCGGCCGCCCTCGCCCTCCTGAACCTCCCCGCCATCAGCACCGTCACAGACGGCCAGAAACGCGGCGCCGACTGCGTATGGTGCACCCGCAGCCCGCTCACCGCAGAGACCGCCATCGACTACGGCGAGCAGCTCAGCCCCCTCAGCGACGCCCCGGACAGCGCCCGACAGCGCTGGTACCCGCGCTCCTGCCGACCGTGCACCCGCGATCGGGCGTACCGGGCCCTCCTCGACCACGCGCCCGCCTGCACCGACGGCTGCGCTGACACCGCCGGCTGCGAGATCGGCCGCGCCCTCAACCGGATCATCAGGGAGGCCCGGCGATGACCGGCCGGAAGGGCGCCGCTGACGCCGACGAGGCCGCGTCTCTCGCTGCGGGCCGCGCTGCCGGCTACTGCTCGGCGCCGCGCCCGGGTGGGGGTGGTCGCTGCACCAGGCCCCCAGGTATCCACTCGGACGGGGACCACGTCGACTACTACAACGGCCGCAAGAAGCCGACGGACGCCGAAGGGTACCGCTGGCCCCAGTAGACCCCCGTACCCGGCGCGGCGGTGTGCCGGGCACGGGAATGGCGGCCGCCTCCATGCCGGACAGGTCGGCCGCCGGACCCGCCGCCGGGAACAGGCCCCTGGATCCCGGCGGCGGGTCACCGCACGAGATCCGCCAGCGGCACCTCGAGCGCGTCCGCGATACGGATCAGATTGTCGACCAGCGCGGACTGGTGCCCCTGCTCGATGCGGTTGATGGCCTGCCGGTCCATGCCGGCCGTCTCGGCGAGCGCCTCCTGCGTCAGCCCCCGCTCCCGACGCACGGCGCGGATACGGTCACCGATGGTCCTACGGCGGGCGAGGACCCAGTCGGGTGGCGGGACGGACGGCACCGCTCCACGCTCTCGGGGTCATGATCGCGTGTCTGTATCGCGGACCGTACATTTACAGGCAGGCGGCAGCCGCTTCCACAAGACTCGCACGAGTAAAACACCCGTTCGAGTGACGTGATCGTTGGCTTATTGCCTAACGTGACCACCCGACCGACGATTGCTGCACCCCGCAAGCATCTCCATGCCCAGCCCTGCACAGGTGGCACCTCCAATGACCCACGAGCACTCCTCCGCTCTCACCGACCGGCTCACCGACATCCAGCGCACCCGCGTCACCTTCGCCCACCGCGACCTGGATTTCGCCCGGACCGCCGAACTCACCAACCTCGACCAGGCCGCGCTGATCCTGCTCGTCGAGCGCCTGCGCGGCAGACTCGACGACGCGCTACAGGTCATCGACGAGATCGCCCACCCATCTCTCAGACAGGGGTAAACCACACTGTGGGGCGACACCTACACGCCGAACGGCGTCTTCTACGCCTGGCAGTCCACCGACCTCGCGTCCGGCACCTGGACCGCGCTCGACCAGCGGGCCTACACCCAGCCGGTCAACTCCAAGCACTGCGGCATCACGGCCATCAGCACGGCCGAGTACGACAACCTGGTCGCCGCGTGGGGCACGCCGGCCTGGAACCGCCTCAAGTCCTACAACTACCCGGCACGTTACGTCCGCCACTCCAACTGGGTGGGCCGGATCGACGAGTACCCGGTCGACCCGTACAAGGACACCCTGTGGAAGCTCGTCCCGGGCCTCGCGGACGCCTCCGGGGTCTCCTTCCAGTCGGTCGACTACCCGACGCGGTACCTGCGTCACTACGACTACCAGCTCCGGCTGGACGTCAACGACGGCACGTCGACGTTCGCCGCGGACGCCACCTTCCACCGCACGGCGGGCCTCGCGGACGCGACCTGGACGTCGTTCCGCTCGCACAACTACCCCACCCGCTACATCCGGCACTCCGACTACGTCCTGCGCATCGACCCCGTCTCCACGGCCGCCGAGTCGCAGGACGCCACCTTCCGCGTCGGGTACTGACGCCCGCGGCCCCCGGGACGCGGTGGCGTCCCGGGGGCCGGCGCGCCCGAGGATCCGGCACGCGGAACGGGTCAGGCGCACGGGAGGTGCAGCACGGAGCGGCTGCCCGTGCCCAGGGTGCTGGACTTGACGCCGATGGCGCTCCATACCTTGGCCTGGACCGTGCCGCCGCGCAGGTCGCAGGCGGTGCCGGTGGCGGAGGCGAGCCCCATGCTCTCGGTGTAGTGCTCCCAGCCGGGAATCGGGTCGGTGGCGAAGTAGTGGTAGGTCTCGGTGCGGTCCCAGGTGCCGTCGCCGGTGCAGTCGTAGGAGAGCTGCAACTGGACGGCGTTGCCCACCACGTTGTCGGCGTCGACCGCCAGGTCGAACGAGGTGTTGCCCGCGCCGCGCGTCAGATCCAGTCCGGTGGCAGTGAAGGTGACCGGCTTGTACGGGGTGCCGTCGTGGTTGCTGCCGTCCGCGGAGGGCACCGTGACGCTGCCCGAGTCGCCCTGGGCCGCGGTCAGTTCACCGCCGGCCTGGAAGTACAGGGTCGGTGAGGATCCGCCGCCGGGGGGCGTGCTGGAGCCGGTCGGCGACGGCGAGTCGGTGGGCGTGGGCGAGCCGGTGGGGGACGGGGAGTCGGTGGGGGAAGGCGAGTCGGTCGGGGAAGGCGAGTCGGTCGGGGAGGGGCTGCCGCCGCCCGTGGCGTTTCCTCCGCTCCATTTCTGGGCCCCGGTGGCGACGGTCCGGCCGGCCGGCACCTCGACCGGGGTGCCGTCGGAGAAGTGCACGGTCGCGTCCTGGCTCGTGACGTTGGCGGCGACGTAGGTGCGCTTGCCGTCCTTCACGAAGACGGCCGCCATCGGACTGTCGGCCGTGACCGAGGTGTCCACGGTCCCCAGGGCGGCGAGGTTGCGGATCCAGTGGAAGGTGTGCGCCTTGCTCTCACCCTCCTCGGAGGTGAAGGAGTTGTCGGCGCGGAAGGCGGAGAGTGCGGCGTCGCCGTCGCCGAGGGCCAGGTACTCGTACCAGATGTCGGTCCAGATGGTGGGCCGCGTCTTGCCGCTCTGGTCCAGCATCTCCTGGTAGTTGGCCTTGACGTAGCCCGGGTCGTCGCCGAGGTAGAGGTGACCGCCGGTCACCGGCAACAGGTTGATGCCCTGGATCTGCTCGGGCGCGCTGGAGAACCAGGTCGAGTACGCGCCGCCGTTGCCCCACACCATGCCGACTTCCTTGTGCTTGAAGTCGCCGGGGTAGACGTCGTTCTTCGTGTCGAACCAGTAGTCCTGAATCGCGGCGGCCTGCGTGGTGTACATGTAGATGCCGGCGTCGCGGACGGTCTTGTTCCCGGTGGCGATGCCCCACTGGATCAGCGCGTTGTCGAAGTTTCTGGGGCCAGGCCGCCATGCAGGTCATCGGCCCGATGAACCAGCGCACGGCCGAGAACTTCACCATCGCCGGCGAACTCTACGGCTGGTGCTCCCAGGTCACCGCCGAGGACCTGACCGAGGGATCCGTGGGCCGCGGCATCTTCGACGCCCAGGCACGCGGCGACATCCCACCGGACACGGCCGGCCACATCATCCACCAGTACCTCGGCGCCGGCGTCGACTCGACGATCGCGGCGATCGGCAACATCGTCGCCCTCTTCGCCGCGCACCCCGACCAGCTCGCCCTGGTCCGCGCGAACCCGTCGCTGGTACCGGCGGCGTTCAACGAGGTGCTGCGCTTCTGGCCCCCGGTCAACGCCTGGGGCCGGCGCGCCACCCAGGACGTCGAGGTCGACGGCGCCGTCATCCCGGCCGACGCGCAGATCGCGGTACTGCTCGGCGCCGGCAACCGCGACCCGCGGCACTACGAGAACCCGGACGCCTTCCTCGTCGAGCGCAACCCGGTCGACCACCTGTCGTTCGGCTACGGCCCGCACGGCTGCGCGGGCCAGGGACTCGCCCGCCTGGAGGCCCACGCCGTGATCGAGGCGCTGTCCCGGCGCGTCGAACGCCTCGTCGTCGGCCCCGAGACCCGTGTTCCCAGCAACATCACCCGGAGCATCGAACAGCTCCCCGTCCTGGAGGTGATCCCGGCATGAGGATCGTTCTCGACCGCCCCCGCTGCGAGGGCCACGGCCTGTGCGAGGAGGCCGCGCCCCAGCTCATGCACCTCGACGACGAGGGCGAACTCGTCATCGACCGCGAGGAGTTCGACGAGGCCGACGCCGCCGCGGCGAACGCCGCCGCCCGGGTGTGTCCGGTCGCCGCGCTGAGGATCGTATGAGCGCCGGCACGATCGGCCGCGTCGTGATCGTCGGCAACGGGATCGCCGGGCTCACCGCGGCCGACACCCTCCGCGACGCCGGCTTCGACGGCGAGCTGACCGTCGTCGGCGACGAACCGCACCCGGCCTACAGCCGCCCGGCCCTGTCGAAGGCGCTGCTGCTCGACGGCGACGACCTGTCGTCCCACGAGCTGCCGCCGGCCGGCCACGGGGCGACCGAGCTGCTGGGCGTACGGGCGACCGGACTCGACCTCGACCGCCGGCTCGTCACCCTGGACGACGGCGCGGCCCTGCCGTACGACCGCGTCGTCCTCGCCACCGGCTCCCGGGCCCGACGGCTGTCCGGCCTGCCCGAGGAGCTGACCCTGCGCGGACTCGACGACGCGCTGGCCCTGCGCGGCATGCTGGCCGCCTGGCCGTCGGTCGTCGTGGTCGGCGGCGGCCCGCTCGGCATGGAGATCGCCTCGGGATGCCTGGCCGCCGGCTGCCGGGTCACCCTGGTCTCCCAGGGCCTGCCGCTGATCGTCCAGCTCGGCCCGCACCTCGCCGAGGTCTTCGTGAAGGCCGCGCTGGACAAGGGGCTCACCGTCGTCGAGACCGGGTCGGCTCGGCTCGAACGGCGGTCGGGCGAGGCCAGGGTCGTCCTCGACGACGGCGCGGTCCTGGAGGCGGAGGTGCTGCTGAGCGCCGTCGGTGACGTGCCCAACACCGAGTGGCTCGCGGACACCGGCCTGACCGTGAACGGCACCGTCCCGGTCGACTCCCGCGGGCTGGTCCGCCCCGAGGTGGCGGCCGTCGGCGACCTCGCGGCCTTCCCCACCGCCTCCGGCCTGCGCCGCGTCCCGCTGTGGAGCAGCGCGATCGAGCAGGCGAAGGTCGCCGCGCGGGCGCTGCTGCACGGCGATCAGGCGCCGCCGCTGGAGTTCCAGCCGTACTTCTGGACCGAGCAGTTCGGGCTGACCTTGAAGGCGGTGGGCCACCTGCCGCTGGACGGGGAACCCGCCTACATCGACGGCGGCCCCGGCGGCGGCCCGGCACTCATGCGCTGGTCGCACGCGGACGGCACCGGCGTGGCCGCGGCGCTCGACTACCGCATCCCGATCCCGCGGCTGCGCCGCATGACCCGCCCGGCGGAGTAGGCCTGTGCAGGCCGTGGTACCGGCCGCGGTGCGGGCCGCCGCGTAGGGTTTTCCGCATGCGCGACGACGGAGAGGGCACCACCGGTTCCGGGCTCGACCGGCTGGCGTCGGTCAACCTCAACCTGCTGGTGCCCCTCCTCGCCCTCCTCGAGGAACGCTCCGTGACCAAGGCCGCGCAACGGGTCGGCCTCTCCCAGCCCGCGATGAGCCACGCCCTGACCCGGATGCGGCGCCTGCTGGGCGACGACCTCGTCGTCCGGCAGGGAGCGGGCGTCACCCTGACCCCACGGGCCCTGGAACTGATCACCCCGCTGCGCAGTGCCCTCCAGCAGACGGCGCGCGTGGTGAACTTCCCCTGCTTCGACCCGGCCACGGACGAGCGGGTCATCACGGCCGCCATGACGACCAGCACGGCGTTCGTCATCGGCCCCCGCCTCACCCGGCTCGTCACCGAGCGCGCCCCGCACGCCACCCTGCGCATGCGGACGATCACCGTGCCGACCGAGGCCACCTTCACCGACATGGGCGTCGACGTCGTCCTCGTCTCCGAGGGCCACTTCTCGCCGTACCCGCGCGAACGGCTCTACAACGACCGGGTGGTGGTCGTCGCCTCCCCCGACACGCCCCCGGACGCGACCGCGCTCGACCTCCTGACCACCCAGCCGCACGTCGTCGTCGACACCGACCGCCGCGTCTTCCCGTACTCGGTCCTGGAGGACCAGCAAGTCCCCTACCGCGTAGGCCAGTTGATCTCCGACTTCCTCCTCGTCCCCTACCTGGTCGCCCGAGCCGGCGGCGTGGCCCTCCTCCGCCACCGCGTCGCCGTCACCATGAGCGCCCTGGCCGACCTGCGCATCGAGGAGTTCCCCTTCCCCCTCCCCGGCCTCGGCATCGACATGGTCTTCAACCCCCGCCTGACCGACCAGTACTTCACGGAATGGCTGAGGGGGCTGCTGTTCGAGGCGGCGGGGGAGCTATGACGCCGGGACGGCTACGGCAGCCGGCCGCTCTTGACCGCGCCAACGAAGGAGGCCCACCCGCCGACCGGGAACACGAGCACCGGACCGTGCGGAACCTTGCTGTCCCGCACCGGCACGACGGCGGCGAAGCCGTCGGAGACCTCGACGCAGGCGCCGCCGTCCTGATTGCTGTAGCTGCTCTTACGCCAAGACGCGGCACTCAGGTCGATGGATCGCACGTCGCTTCCTCCAACATCCGCAGACCGTGTCAGTCGCCGAGGCGTCCGCTCTTGACGGCCGCCACGAAGGAGGACCAGCCGCCGGCCGGGAACACGACCACCGGCCCGTGGGGAACCTTGCTGTCCCGCACCGGTACGACGGCGGCGAAGTCGTCGGAGATCTCGACACACTGACCGCCGTCCGAGTTGCTGTAGCTGCTCCTGCGCCAGGCAACGGCGCTCAGGTCGATGGTTCGCATGGCACTTCCTCCAACATGCGCAGGATGTACTTCCGCGACTCATCCGGGGACAGGGCCAAGTCGCGCACCGCATCGTACATTTGCTGGAGATTCTCGACTTGGGCAGCGGTCTCGACAAGGTCGCCCCGGCTCGCGCTCTCAACGTAGGCCACGGCGCGCCCGTCCGGCATTCGCAGGAACATCACGTCGGTGTGCGAGAGGCTGTGAGGTCCCGCGCTATGCGGAAGCACCTGAATCGTCACCGTCGGCCGCTCGGACATCTTGACCAGGTGTGTCAGTTGCTCATGCCAGGCGGCAGTGTCCCTCAACGGAGTGCGCAGAACCGTCTCGGACAGGATCGTACGGAAAGGTGGCGCGTCCTCACCTTCCAACAGGTCACGTCGAGTCAGCCGAGCCTTGACCTGCTGGTCCAGTTCCTTGCCCGTGAGCCGTCCCGCCGCCAGAACTTCCCTCGCGTACCCCTCCGTCTGAAGGATGCCCGGAGGCACACCCACCGCGAAGTGCCACAGGCTCACCGCCTCCGCCTCCAGCGCCATGTACCGCCGGTACCGTTCCCGGAACTGTGTATGGTCTCCGGCCGCCAATTCCCAGAGGGCGAGCAGCAGTCCGGGCGTGCCGTAGTGCGTGTCGAGGGCCTGGACGACCTCCGGGCTGCCGAGCGTCTCGCCCTTCTCCATCTTGCCGAAGAGAGACCAGTCCCAGCCCAGCCGTTCCCCGAGCTGCCGCAGGCTCGTCCCGCTGCCCGCCCGCAGCGTCCTCAGCTCCTCGGCGAAACGCTGACGTGGTTCCTGGCTGCGGCCGGTGACGACGCGTCGCTGCGGCATACGGCTGTCTCCTCTCCGAGAGGCTCGCGTGGACGGTGTGGAACGACCTCCGGGGCGCGGGGAAGCACGGTCCCGACCACAGCCTGGCCGTCCAGATCCTGACGCATTCTCGTAACGCCCGGACTACGCAACGTAATACAGGCAGCGCAGCCGGGTGCCGATATCCACAGGAATGGACCGACAAGGATGACGATGCCCCCCACATCACGACACGCGGAACACGCCACGGCGCTCGACCCGAAGACCCAGGAGGCCGTGGACGCCCGTGACGCCCTCGCCGCCGCGCTCAGCCGGGCCGGCATCCAGCTCCCCGCGATGGACATCCGCACGCCCTGGGCGGACGAGCGGGAGGGCGAGGCCCGGTACGCGCTCGTCCACCTCGGGGTGTGCTCCGCACCCGTGGCCCTGATGCTCGCGGACGCGATCCGGAAAGGGATCGGCACATGACGGAGGACGACGCCGGGGACGCAGACCCGGGCCAACTCCCGGCAGTCGGAGAAGCCGTACGCGACACCGCATGCGACCGGGTCGGCCGGGTCACGGGCCATGAAGGCCCGTACCTTCAGCTCCGGCCGCTGGGCGGTGGCCGCGAGTGGGACGCAGAGCCGTGTCGCGTCCGGGCACTGAGCCAGGACGAACTGCTGAGCGCGCTGCTCGCCGAGGTCAACGCCCGTAGCCGCCAGCGTGCCTGATGCGGGCCGGGCCGCCGTCTACCAGCGGTCGCCGAAGCCGGTTCCAGGCCCGGCGAGGCCAGGGCCCCGAAAGTCGGGCGCCGTGCGGTCCGCGTCCTTGGGCCCGGACTTCCGCCGCAGGAGTTCCTGCGCCCAGGCGACGATACGCGCTGGACGTTCCCCGATCGATGTGTCGTAGTCCGGCTCCCAGTAGTTGCCGTGGTTGTCCAGGGCGGCGTACTCGGTGCCTTTGGCGGCGGGCTTGAGGACCATGCCACAGTGCCCGTAGTGCGAGTCGCCGGCATCGGCGAAGAAGGGGCGGCCGGTTATCTCAAGGCAGCCCTCCAGCACGCCTTGGTGGTGGTAGACGGCGGGAACGGTACACCTGACCCCGCCTACGACAAGGGCGACCGTGCGAGGCTCGGCGCCGTCGGATGTGTGGTCTTGCACAGTGCTCTCTCCCTTGTCGGCTCTGGAGTCCCGTCCCAGAAGGGGCCTTCCGCTTCTCTATGCCGCAACTCTCCGCGTCACCAGCACCATTGGTTCCATGGGCTGGCCCGTTCGGCGGCCGAAGCCTGCGGGGCGGCGACCGCATGCTTCGGCGAGGGGGACGGCGCGCCGGTCGGCAACGCCCACGACGGTCCGGTCGGTCGGTGTCTCAGTCGTCTTCGGCACAGGGTTTCCTGGACTTCGGGTCCGCGGGGAGCAGGTCCACCTCGCCGGGGGTGAGTTCCCGGTCGCCGATGGTGTGGCACAGCTCGCGGTACCAGCGGTCCGGCGCCAGTTGGAGCGGTCCGCCGATGCCTTTGGGGCCGACGTGGAGCACGGTGCTGCCGTCCCTGGAGGCGCCCAGGAAGGAGTGCTGTCCGTCGAGTGCGCTGCCGCTCGGGCCGGTGAAGGAGTAGAAGCTCTCGTAGCCGGGCTTGCCGATCCGGTAGATGCGCACGGCGTTGTTCGCGGCGAGGAGGTAGCGGTCCCCGCCGTCCAGGAAGTTCGCGGCGAACGGTGTGTCCTTCGACTCGGCGACGCTGCGCAGCGGGCCGAGCTCCTTGTGGGGCGGGTCGCCGCGGCGCCAGAGTTCGAAGATCGAGCCTCGGCGCAGGATCGCGAAGTACTTGCCGTGGGAGTCGAACTGGGCGGCGAGGATGTCGTCGCCGGTCTTCACGGTCTCGACGGTGCGTCCGGTGGTGACGTCGACGATGCGGATGCCGGGCCGGTCCAGGACGATGACGCTGATCAGGTTGGGCGCCGGGTAGGGGCCGATCATCAGATCCGCGTCCTTGGCTCCTCCGGCCCGGGAACGGACCATGGCGGCGTCGAAGCGCGCGAGTCGCCGGCCGGTGCGCGGATCCCACTGCTCGACGATGTCCCCCGAGACGGTGAGCAGTTTCCCGTCGCGGTCGAAGAAGTAGTCGAAGTCGTAGGCCGGTTGCCGGCTGCCGCCTTCGCCGCCGGACCCGGCGTCGCCGTTCGAGCCCTCGGAGTCGTCGAGTCGGGGAGGTTCGGCGGTGACGGTGGTGGTGGGGCGCAGCGTGGTGGCGTCGCGGACTGTGACGATGTTCGCGCCCTCGCGGTCGGCGACGAGGCGTCCGGCGCGGTCGAGGGAGAGAGGCTGGGAGCGGTCGGGCACCCAGTAGGGCTTGCGGCGCGGTGCGTCGGCGAGGATGCGGGCGCTGACCTTGCGCGCGTAATACACCCGGATGCGGGAGCCGTCCGCCAGGACGCTGATGGTCTGCCTGCCGTCGGGCGTGAGCAGTTGCTGGGCGACGTCGAGGGTCCAGTTGCCGGGGCGCAGCCGGACGAAACCGATCATCGAGTCGTCGTGCCGGACGTAGTAGAGGCTGCCGCCGGACTCCACGAGCCACGGGCTGCTCTCGGAGAGCAAGGAGGTCGAAGCGGGCAGGCCGTTGCGGGAGAGGACCTTGCCGTCGCGCATGTCGACGACGGTGAGGCCCTGGGCGGAGCTGAGAGCGACGCGGTGGCCGGAGCCGTCGACGGACTGCACGCCGCACATGCCGGATGCGGAGCCCTTGGCCTTCTCCCGGTAGGCGGTGCCCTCGCGCGAGCCGTCGCGGACCCGGTGGACCGTGACCTCGGTGGTCTTGCCCCGCACGTGGCACAGGACGACTCGGGTCCGGTCGCCGGAGAGGTGGATCTGGTCGGCGTCGGCGCGTGCCACGATCCGGCTCCTGCCGGTCTTGAGGTCGAGGGCGAGCAGACCGCCCTTCCGTCCCTGCCCGGGGGCGCGGGACCGCTTGTAGACGGGGACCAGCAACGTCCGGTCGTCGGGGGCCGGCCACGTTCTGGACTCGATGCCCTTGGGCGCCGGGAGGTTCCCGGCGAGGGTGCCGTCAGGGCCGCTGTCCAGGTGCCACCAGACGATGCGTTGGTGCACCTGCGCGGCGATCACCGTGCCGTCGAGGGACATCGCGGGGGTGACGCTCGCGCCGATGCCGATGCCGGGGGCGTCGGGGAGCCGGTGGAGCGGTCCGGCGGGCCGCTTCGCGTCGGGGCGCACCGCGAACCACACGGCCTTGCCGTCGTACTGCACGTAGGCGGCGCGTTTCCCGTCGCCGGAGACCATGACGTAATGGACCTTGCCGGTGGACGGCACCCGCACGGTGCGCACCGATCCGGTCAGGGCGTGCACGAACAGGACGGCTCCGGAGCGCTTGGCCGCCGCGATGACGACATCGCCGTCGCGGCTCTCGTCGAAGACAGTGTCGCCGAGGTCGCCGGAGAGCACCCGGTCGTAATCCCCGGACTGGAGGTACTGGCGCAGCAGTTCGTTCGCGGCCTCCTGTGTGGGGGACGTGTCGTAGGCGGCGAGGGCGAGCAGCGCGGCCCGGGCCGGGTCGATGACCGTGGACTCCTGCGCGGCCTGGGCGAGGGCGCGGGAGGCGTCGAGGGCGGCGCGCTCCTGGCTGCTGCGGCGTTCGACGGCGTAGAGGATGCCGAGTATCAGGGCGAACGTCAGGGCCGTGGCCAGCCCGCCGAACAGGGCCCGGCGCCGGCGGGTGCGGGCGCGGCGCTGGGCCCGGCCGGCGGCCAGGTAGTCCCGCTCGGCCTCGCTCAGGGCCGCGTCGCGGTCCGGCAGCCACTGTTTCGCGCCGGCCATCGCCGCGGTGGTCGGCAGGTGTTCGGGGGCACGGTCCGCGTCCTGCCAACGGTCCATTTCGTGCCGTACGGTCTCCCGCCAGTCGAGGAAGGACCGGTCCTCTGCGACCCACGCGGCGAGCTTGTCCCACTCGCCGATCAGCGCCTCGTGGGTGAGTTCCACGGTCTCGGTGCCGTCGGCGCCGCGGTCGGTGACCAGGAGCCGGGTGTGCGCGGCGAGGCGCTGGGCGAGGCGCCACTGGTCCTCGCCGAGGTCGTCGCGCCGGGCGAGGCGGCGGGTGGCCGCGGCGGCGCCGAGCGGCAGCCGGACCAGATGGGTGAACAGCCGGCGGGCCGTCGCCTCGTCGGCGGGCGGCACGTGCTCGGCCCAGACCCGGTCGGCGTGGTTGCCGAGCGCGCCGGTGACACCGCCGAGTTCGTCGTACGCGCGGTGGGTGAGCACGCCGTTCTCCTGTCGCTGCCACAGCAGGTCGAGGGTGAGGGCGAGGAGCGGCAGGGCTCCGGGTTCGGTGCCGGTGTCGGCGAGGATGCGTTCGGCGAGATGGGGCTCGTAGGAGACGGACGGCAGGGCGTCGACGGGGGCGGTGACGATGGTCCGCAGGTTGTCCTCGCCGAGCGGTCCGATGGCGTGCAGGTGCCGTCCGGTGGCGGGGCCGAGACGCGGGTGGCCGAGGACGGGTTCGAGGAAGTCGGCGCGCAGGGTGGCGAGTACCCGGACGGCGGGCGGCAGGGCATCGGCGGCGAACAGCACGTCGGCCAGTTCCCGCACGGCCTCCGGGGGCTGTTGCAGCAGTTCCTCCAACTGGTCGAGAACTATGAGCAGTTGGTTGCCTTCTTGCGGTTCGAGCAGCCGGTCCGCCGGCCCGGCGATGCCGTGGAGGCGCAGTTCGCCGGAGAGTTCGGGGATGCGTGCCAGTCGGCGGGTCTCGGGCAGGCCGGGTTCCAGCAACGGCAGCAGCGCTGAGGCGAGGGCCGCGAGGGGGCTGCTCCCGGACGCGGGCCGCATGACTACGACGCGGCCACCGCGCGCACGCAGCCGTGGCGCCACACCGGCGAGCGCGAGCGACGACTTGCCGCAACCGGAGGGGCCCACGACAGTGACCCACTGCTGCTCGTCGAGAGCCCGGGCGACCCTGTCGCTCTCGTTCCGCCTGCCGTGGAAGACCGCCGCGTCGGCCTCCTCGAAGGCCTGGAGCCCGCGGAACGGCGAGGGGGGCAGCACGAGCGGGCCCAGACCGGGCCAGGCCGCCACCAGACCGCTGGTGGGGATCAGGTAACCGACCGGCGGCTGACCGGACTCGGCGACGGCGACCATGCCGACCACGCCCGTCAGCCGGTCGTCCCACACGGGGCCGCCACTGAAACCCCGCGACACCGGGTAACCGGCACCGGCGAGATCGGCCTGCACCCAGCCGTCGGCCTGCCGCCCCCGCAGCACGCCCGCGTGCCAGACCCCGCCGGGACGGCCGACGGGCAGCCCGAACGCCCGCACCCGGTGCCCCCACAACCCGCCCCCCGGCTCATCGGCCGGCCCGGCCGCCACCGCCGACGTGTCCCCGTCGACCAATCGCACCGGCCCCGCCCCCGGCAGCGGAGCCGCGAGCCGCAGCACGGCGACATCAGCCGCGCCGGACGCCGCGCCGAAAGACGCGTCGCCCGGAGACCGGGGCGGCACCCACAGTTCGACGACCGCGTCCGAGTGCGGCGGTCCGCCGGACACGAGGGGCAGGTCGACCAGGACCCGCGCACCGGGTTCCGGCGCTGTGCCGGCCGGTGTACCTAGGGCGGCAGAAACGACGTGTGCACAGGTCAGGGCGACCGTTCCGGACACCAGGAAGCCGACGCCGACAGGTTGCCGCCGCGCGTCGAGGATGCGCAGCAGCGCCCTGTCCAGGGCCTTCGGACCGATGGCGGCCGGCTGCCGTGCCAGCTCGTGTGCCGACGTCATCCCGCCGCCCGGTCCGACGGCCGGCGCCGGGTCGAGGTGGCCATGAGATCGCCGGACGTCTCCGCGGTCCGTACCCGGACGGTGTCCGTCATGCCCGGCGGTGCCGCGCCCGGGACGCCACCGGCCACGGACACGGGCGGCTCGAGCAGATGCGCCATGCGGCCCCCTTCAGTCGGTCCTTCAGTCGGTCCTTCACCCGGTTCCTCGTTGTCAGTGCTCACCAGCCGACGCGCGGCGCTACCCGCACAGTCGCCGTGTCCTCGCCTCCGGCGGGAGACCGGCGCGCTCGTCCGCCGTGAACGCCCGGTCGCCGACGATGCGGCACAACTCCCGCCTCCACAGCTCGGGGTCGAGGACCAGGGCCTCGCCCGTGTCCACGGAAGCGCCTTGGAGCACGGTGCCGCCGTCCTCGCTCACGTCCAGGTAGGTGAGCCCGCCCGCCGGCACATCGTCGAACACGTACGAGTCGTCGTAGCCGCGTTCGCCGATCCGGTAGGTGCGTATGGCGTTGTCCGCGGCGAACAGGAAGCGGCCGTCGTCGAGGAAGACGGCGCGGTACGGGGCGGGAGTGATGTCGCCGGCCGTCCTCAGCGGGCCGATCACCCTGCGCGAGGGACGCCCGCGCCGCCACACCTCGACTCCGGTGTCAGGTCGCACGACCGCGAAGTACCGGCCTTCGGAGTCGAACTGGACGGAGAGGACCGCGCCTTCGGTGGGCACGCGGTCCGTGATCCGTCCGTCCGTGATGTCGACGACACGGATGCCGGGCCGTCCCCGCACGATCACGGAGACCTGGTTCCGGCCGGGGTACGGGGTGATCGCCATTGTCGCGTCGGGGTCGTCATCGGGGCGCAGCGCGGCGGCGTCGAAGCGGGCGGTCTGCCGGCCCGTGCGCGGGTCCCACTGCTGGACGACGGTGCCGGAGACGGTCAGCAGGTGGCCGGTGTGGTCGAAGTAGTAGCGGAACGCGTACTCCGGCCGGTGCCAGCTGAGTCCCCCGCTCGCGTCCAGGTCCCGGACCCACGGGGTGCGGGGGCGGGCCTTCGGAGGCCGGGCGGCGGTCACGGCGGCCACCTTCCGCAGCGTCGACGCGTCACGGACGACCACCGTGCTCCGGGACTCGCGGTCGGCGACGAGCCCGCCGGCGGCGTCGAGGACGGGCAGGTCGGTCTCCTCGGGCACCCAGTACGGCTTCGCGCGCGACGTCGACGCGAGGACGTGCCCGCTGCGCCGGGGGCCGGCCGGGCGCAGTTCCATCCGGGAGCCGTCCGCACGGACGAGGATCATCCGCTTCCCGTCGGGGGTCAGCCGCTGCTGACCGGCCTGCGGCAGCCGGTCGCCGTGGGCCAGGTCCACGAAGGCGATCAACGAGTCCTGCCAGCCCCCGTAGTAGAGCCTGCCGTGCGACTCGAGGAGCAGGGGCTCGGTCAGGAACTGCACCACGGTGGATTCCGGCATCGAGACGCTGGAGACCGTCTCGCCCCGCTCCAGATCCAGCAGCCGCACCTCGTCACCCCAGCGCAGCGCGACGCGCCGCCCGGTCGCGTCCACGGCGGCCACCGTGCACTGGTCCGTGGTGTAGGCCTCGTCCCGCTCACGATAGGGGCGGCCGATGCCGGCGCCGTCGGAGGTGCGGTACCGGCGGACGACGGACTGGCCGTTCTCCTCGCGGCACACGACCGCGGTGCGGCGGTCTCCGGACAGATGGATCTCCTGGGCGCCGGAGAGGGATCGCGTGGTACGGCCGGTCGCCATGTCGACGGACTCCAGGGCCTGCGCGCCCGTCCGCGTGTAGGCCGTCGCCAGCAGCGTCCGCCCGTCCGGAGCGAACCAGACCGCATCGGCCATGTCCTGGGGGGCGGGCAGGTCACCGGCGAGCGTACCGCTGTCCAGGTTCCACCACACCAGGCGGCCCCGGACCCGCGCGGCGAGCATGCGGCCGTCCACCGACATCGCGGGGCGCACCGAGGGGTCCCAGCTCACGCCGGTGCCCGGCGCGTCCGGCAGCCGGTGCACCGCGCCGAGCAGGTCTTGCGCGCCTGGTTCCACCTCGAACCACACGGCCCTGCCGTCCGCCTGGATGTAGGCGACGCGCCTGCCGTCCGCGGACACCGCGACGTCCATGACCTGCCCGGTCGCGGGCACCTGTGCGCTGCGGACCCGTCCGGACGTCGCGCCGACGTACAGGACGGCCCGGCCCAGTTCCGAGGTGGCCAGCACGACGTCGCCGTCCCCGCTGGCGGCGAGCTCCCGGACCGTGCCCAGTACGCCGGACAGCACCCGGTCGTAGCTCCGGTAGCGCAGGTACTGGCGGAGGAGTTCGTTGCGCGCCTCAGGCGTCGGCGCGGTCCGGTGGGCGGCGAGTGCCATGAGAACACCGAGGGCCGGTTCGGTGCCCGTGTCGTCCTCCGCCGCCAGGGCGAGGGCGCGGGACGCGGCCTGGGACGCGCGTTCCCGGCTCTCCTGGCGGGTGGCGTAGAACAACGACAGGGCGACCAGGACCAGCAGCACGACGAGGCTGACCGCCGAGAGCACGGCCCGGCGTCTGCGGACCCTCGCGCGGCGGTGGGCGCGGCCGGCGTCCAGATAGTGCCTCTCCGCGCCGGTCAGTTCGTTGCCGCGTTCGCTCAACCACTTTTCCGACTGGGCGAGTTGCAGGAGCGTCGGCAACAGCTCCGGGGCATGCCCGGCCTGCTCCCAGCGGACCATGTCCTGTTGCAGCGTGGCCCGCCACTCCAGGAAGGAGCGGTCCCGGCTGGTCCAGTCGGCCAGTCTGCGCCACCCACCGATCAGCGCCTCGTGAGCGAGTTCCACGGTCTCGGCGCCCCCGGCGTCGGCGCCGACGACCAGCAGCCTGGTCCCGGCCAGCCGTTGCGCCAGGCGCCACTCCTCGGCGTCCAGTTCGGTGCGCAGTGCCATCCGGCGGGTGGGCGCGGGCAGGCCGGCCGGGACCCTGACGAGCCGGGTGAACAGCCGCCTGGCCGCCTCCTCGTCCTCCGGCGGCACGCACTCGTCCCAGACCTGGTCGGCGTGATCACCCAACGCGCCCTGAACGCCGCCGAGTTCCTCGTACGCCCGGTGCGTCAGCAGGCCGCCCTCCTGCCGCTGCCACAGCAGGTCGAGGGTGAGGCCCAGGAGCGGCAGCTCACCCGGTCCCGGGCCGGTGTCGGTGAGGATGCGCTCGGCGAGGTTCGGCTCGTAGGACACACCGGGTACGGCCTCGACGGGTACGGTCACGATCTCGCGCAGCTTCTCCGGGGCCGGCGGGGCGAGCGCGTGCAGGTGTCCGCCGGTCTCGGGGCCGAACCGCGGATGGGCCAGCACCGGCTCCAGGAAGTCGGCACGCAGCGTGATCAGTACGCGGACGGTGTCGGGCAGGGTGTCGCCGGTGAGCAGGCCGGCGAACTCGTCGACGGCGTCCGGCTCCAGGGCGAGGACCTCCTCGAACTGGTCGACCACGACGAGCAGTCGGCTGCCGCGCCGGAGCTGGAGCAGTCGGGCCACCACGTCCACCGGGCCCTGGTTGCGCAGCAGTTCGGCGAGTTCCGCTGTCCGGCCGGGGTGCTCGGACTCGGGCAGACCGGGTTCCAGCAGCGGCAGCAGCGCCGCGGCGAAGGCGGCGAGCGGGCTGCTGCCGGGCGTCGGACGCAGGACCACCACCTGAGCGCCTTCCGCGCGCAGCCGGGGCACCACGCCGGCCAGGGCCAGTGACGACTTGCCGGATCCCGACGGTCCCACGACGGTGACCCGGCGCTCCGCGGCCAGTGCCCGTGCCACCTGGTCGCTCTCGGCCCGTCGGCCGTGGAAGATCGCCGCGTCCGTTTCCTGGAACGCCGACAGCCCGCGGAACGGCGACGGCGGCAGCGTGACCGCACGCAGCTCGGGCCGGGCGGCCACCAGCCCGCTGGTGGGGATCAGGTAACTGACCGGCGGCTGACCGGACTCGGCCACCGCCACCATGCCGACCACGCCCGACAACCGGCCGTCCCACACGGGCCCGCCGCTGAAACCCCGCGACACCGGATAGCCGGTACCGGCGAGATCGGCCTGCACCCAGCCGTCGGCCTGCCGCCCCCGCAGCACGCCCGCGTGCCAGACCCCACCGGGACGGCCGGCGGGCAGCCCGAACACCCGCACCGGGTGCCCCCACAGCTCGTCCGCGTCCACCAACCGCACCGGTGCCGCTCCCGGAAGCGGCGCCTCCAGCCGAAGCACGGCGACATCGGCGGACTCGGCGGACTCGGCGGACGCCGGGGATCCCCCGGCCGGCGCCCGCGGCGGCACCCAGTGCTCGACACCGGCCGTCGTCGCGGGCGGGCCGCCGTCGCGCTGCGCGGCGGGCACGAGGGGAAGGTCGACCTCGATACGGGCGGACGCGGGGGGCGGCGCGTCCCCCGTCGTGCCCAGGGCCGCGTGGACCACGTGCGCGCAGGTCAGGGCGAGCGTGTCGGAGACCAGGAAGGCGACGCCGACAGGCTGCCCGCGGCTGTCGCGGACCCGCAGCACGGCCGCGTCCAGGGACTGCGGATCCGGACCGCCCGTACGCCGGGGCGGTAACGCGGGCGCCGTCATCCCGCCGTGTCCGCCGCCGGTTCGCCGGACGACGGATTGCGCCAGGTCAGGGTGACCTTGAAGTTGGCCTGGCCGGTCGTACGGGAGATCACCACGTCCGCCTCGGCCGACAGGGACAGGCCGAACTCGACACCGATCTCGTCGGGTTGCCGTGCCATGTCACGGAATCCGTCGACGAAGTTCTCCGCGACCGGCCGGATCCCGGCGAGCATGTCGTTCAACGACCGGGTCGCCCGTGCCACGACCTGCCCGGGACGCGCGACCTGCACCAGCCCGTCCTCGACCTCCTCGATCTGGACCTTGACGATGCCGGCCGTGTCCGACGGAGCGGATCCCGTCCCCTCGCCGCCGGCCCCGGACACGGGCAACTCGACCAGATACGCCATGTCTCCCCCTTCACCACACCCACCCGCCACGGCAGCTCCGTACCCTACCGATCCGCCAGCGTGCTGTAACCGAACCATCGCAGAACATCACCGTTCCCACGCTCCTTCACATCCGGTGGCTCCCCGTCCGCACCCTGATGCCAGGGCCGGTCCTGCCGCAGGTCCATGGCGCACCACAGTGCGAAGAGGCCCTGCAGGCGAACGCGGCAGGCGCCGGTGGCACCGCGCCGGGCACCGGACCACGCGGCTCAGGCGTGGGCGACCCGCATGGTGATCTCGGCGATGCGCTCCGCGGAGAGGTCGGGCGGCAGGACCGGCTGGACGAGGTGACTGACCGTCAGGCGTACCACCGCTTCGACGGCCAGGTCCCGGGAGTGGGTGTCGATCTCGGGCCAGGCTTCCGCCGCGTAGACGGTGAGCATGCCGATGGCGCTGTCCAGCAGGGGCTCGGAGCGGGTCGTCAGGTGCGCGAGGAGGTCCTCGTCGCCGCCCCGGCTGCTGGTCAGGATGGCCTTGAGCAGTGAGTTGTCGGCCGCCGTGCGCAGGGTGTACCCGATGGCGGCGGTGATGGCGGCCCGCATGTCGTCGGGGTGGGCGAGGAGTTGGCCCTGTATGCCGGTGAGGAAGCGTTCCACCTCGCGCATCACCAGCGCCTGGCCGATGGCCGACTTGGAGCCGTACTCGTTGTAGACGGTCTGCCGGCTCACTCCGGCGGTGGTGGCGACATGGGTCATCTTCAGCCGGTCCCAGCCCTCGGCCGCGACCCGCTCGTAGGCGGCGTCCAGGATCCGTTCCTTCAGCAGGGAGCGGACCGACTCTCGATAGCGCGTCATCTCGCCCCCATCCTAACGAGCACCGTCCATTCTATTGACACTCCATTCAACACTGTCTAACTTCTGGACAGTTCTCGGCCAAAGTGTCCAATGAGGCAATGGAGGTGGGTCATGGCAGGGGCCGCTCATCCGCTCGGAGCGCCGGCGTCGCAGGTGACGTGGCGGGACGGCAAGCGCTACCTGTGGCTGCTCGGACTGGTGCTCCCCGCCTTCCCGTTCGCGGCGTGGGGACTGGCCGCGGCCACGGACGGCTGGTCCTGGTGGCTGCTGCCGCCGGTCGTCTTCGGCGTGATCCCGCTGGTGGACCTGATGGTCGGCAAGGACTCCGACAATCCGCCCGACAGCGTCCTCGCCTGGCTGGAGTCGGACCGGTACTACCGCTGGTGCACCTACCTGTTCCTGCCCCTCCAGTACGCCGGGCTGGTGCTGGCCTGCCTGCTGTGGTCCCACGGGGGCCTGTCGACCGTGGACAAGGCCGGGCTGACCGTCACCGTCGGCATCGTCGCTGGCTTCGGCATCAACACCGCGCACGAACTGGGCCACAAGAAGGAAGGGCTGGAACGCTGGCTGGCCCGGATCGCGCTCGCCCAGACCTGCTACGGGCACTTCTACATCGAGCACAACCGCGGCCACCACGTGCGGGTCGCCACCCCCGAGGACCCCGCGAGCTCCCGACTGGGCCAGTCCTTCTGGGAGTTCCTGCCCCGCTCGGTGTACGGCAGCGCCCGCTCGGGCTGGCGCCTGGAGAAGCAGCGGCTCGCCCGGCTGGGCAAGAGCCCGTGGAACCCGCACAACGACGTGCTCAGCGCGTGGGCGATGTCGGCGGTCCTCTTCGCCGCGCTCACCGCCGCGTTCGGGGTGGAGGTGCTGCCGTACCTGGCGGTCCAGGCGGTCATCGGCTTCTGCCTGCTGGAGGTCGTCAACTACCTGGAGCACTACGGGCTGCTGCGGCAGAAGACCGCCTCGGGCCGCTACGAGCGCTGCACCCCGCAGCACAGCTGGAACAGCGACGACATCGCCTCCAACATCTTCCTCTACCACCTGCAGCGGCACAGCGACCACCACGCCAACCCCACCCGCCGCTACCAGGCCCTGCGCCACTTCGAGGAGTCCCCGCAACTGCCCACCGGCTACGCGGGGATGATCCTCCTCGCCGTGGTCCCGCCGCTGTGGCGGCGCGTGATGAACCCCCGGCTCCTCTCCCACTACGACGGCGACGTCACCCGGGCCAACATCCACCCCCGCACCCGGGCCAGGGTCCTCGCCCGCCACGGGAGCCGCTGATGAGCCGCTACCTGTGCCCGGTCTGCGACTACGTGTACGACGAGCGTGCCGGCGCGCCCCGCGAGGGCTTCCCCGCCGGCACGGCCTGGGCCGACGTGCCCGACGACTGGCCCTGCCCCGACTGCGGGGTCCGCGAGAAGATCGACTTCGAGGAGCTGACGTGAAGGTCTGGGAATGCCAGGTGTGCGGTTTCGTCTACGACGAGGCGCTGGGCTGGCCCGAGGAGGGCATCGCCCCCGGCACCCGCTGGGAGGACATCCCGGACGACTGGTCGTGCCCCGACTGCGGTGCCGCCAAGGCCGACTTCCAGATGGCCGAGGCGTCCCGTGCCTGAGACGCCCCGGACCACGCCCCGCACCATCGTCGTGGTCGGCACCGGGATCGCCGGCGCGACCGCCGCGCTCACCCTGCGCGAGGAGGGCTTCGACGGCCGCGTCGTCCTGGTGGGCGAGGAACCCCACCCCCCGTACCGGCGTCCGCCCCTGTCCAAGGACCTCGTCAAGCGGGCCCTGACGCCCGAGCGGCTCCGCCTGAAGCCGCCGACGGCCTGGCAGGAGCTGGGCATCGAACTGCGCACCGGCACCAAGGTCACGGGCATCGTCGGCGGCGTCCTGGAATGCGCCGACGGAAGCCGACTGCCGTACGACCGGCTGCTGCTGGCGACCGGCGGCCGCGCCCGCACCCTGCCGTACGCGGCCGAGGACGACCACGTGCACACCCTGCGCCGCCTCGGCGACGTGCCCGCGCTCCGCGCCGACCTGGAGTCCGGCGGCCCGCTGCTGGTCGTCGGCGCGGGACTGCTCGGCCTGGAGGCCGCCGCGAGCGCCCGGGCGGCGGGCCTCGACGTCACCGTCCTGGAAGCCGCGGCGGAACCCCTTCGCCGGGTGCTGCCCGCCCGTCTGCGCCACGCCGTGCTGGACCTGCACCGGGCCCACGGCACCCAGGTGCACACCGGGGTCGCGCTCACCGGGCTCACCCGACGGGACGGCGTACTCGTCGCGACCGCCCGGGACGGACGGAGCTGGCACGCGCACACGGTGCTGGTCGCCGCCGGCCTGCGGCCCGACGTCGAACTGGCCGCCCGGGCGGGCCTGGACGTGGACGACGGCATCCTCGTCGACGCCCTCGGCACGACCAGCGACCCGCGCGTCTTCGCGGCGGGGGACGTGGCCCGGTATCCCGACCCGCACCTCGGACGACGGGTGCGCGTCGAGCAGTGGAACCACGCCCAGCAGCACGCCGCCGCCATCGCGCGGAACATGCTCGGCGCCGGGACACCGTTCACCGCGGTGCCGTGGTCGTGGACCGAGCAGTACGGCGTCATGCTGCAGATCGCCGGTCATTTCACCGACGCCGACTCCCTGGCGGTGCAGGGCGACATCGCCGACTTCGACTTCGCCGCCCTGGCGACCGCGGACGGACGCCCGGTGGGAGCCGTGGCGGCCGGCAGACCCCACGACTTCCGCTCCCTGCGCACGGTCCTCGACCGCCATGCGGGCACCCCACCCCGGACCGCGGCCCACACACCGACGGTCCTCCCGCACGCCGTCCTCACGGGCGGACGCCCGGAGGCCGCGGGCACCGCCGGACCGCCCACTGCCGCCGGGTGATGCCCTGCCCGCCGGGTGATGCCCTGCCCGGCGGGTGATGCCCTGCCCGGCGGTGATCACCTCGGCCGCCGTGCTCGTCGAGGTGATCCGTCCCCGGATGAATGACGCCGCGCTGAAACGGACGCTGTCCCGGCTGCACGGTGGCAGCGGCGTGAACGAGGCGGCGCGGCGGGTGCCGGTGAGAGGCGCCGCCCGTGAACGTTCGCAAGCCCAAGCGCAGCGGTGCACCCTGGAGGACATGGATTCCGGGCAGCGACGCTTCGCCGGCCCCGGGCAGCCGTGGCAGCCCAGTCACACGCTGCTGCTGATTCCGGTCGCGCTCATCGTCCTGATCGCGGTCGCGGACATCGTGACCCCGAGCGACATCGTCCTCGGCCCCCTGCTGGTGATCGCGCCCGCGCTCACCGCCTGGTTCGCGGGCCCCTGGATCACGGGTGGCGTCGGGGCCCTGGCGGTGGCGGCCCAGGCGTTCATCGGCTGGCACTCCGGCCAGCTGTCCTCGCGGCGCGTGATCGTGCAGATCGCCGCCCTGCTGGTGCTCACGTCCCTGATCGTGGTCCTGTGCGCGCTACGCGACCGGCACAGACTCCAGCTGGCCCAGGTGCGGTCGGTCGCCGAGGCCGCACAGCACGTCCTGCTGTGGCCACTGCCGAGCCGGCTCGGCCCGCTGCAGCTGGCCTGTCTCTACCTGGCCGCGGAGGAGGAGGCCGAGATCGGCGGCGACCTGTACGCCGCCGCCCGCACCGACCGCGCGGCCCGCGTGATGATCGGTGACGTGCGGGGCAAGGGCCTGTCCGCCATCGGCGAGGCCGCCCTCCTGCTCGGCGCCTTCCGCGAGGCCGCCCACCAGCACGCCGCCCTGCCCGAACTGGCCGCCGCCCTGGAGCGGAGCATCACCCGCTACCTCGCCGACTTCGAACCCGACGACGAGACGGGCGAACGCTTCGTCACCGCGCTCCTGCTGGAGATCCCCGACGACGAGCCCGTCGTCCGCATGACCAGTTGCGGCCACCTCGCCCCGCTGCTGCTCGGACCCGGCGACGCAGTGACCGTCCCGGACCTCACCCCCGCTCCCCCGCTCGGCGTCGGCCTGACGGACCCCGGCGACCGCACCCTGGACGTGCTGCCGTTCGGCTCCGCGGACACCCTGCTCCTGTACACCGACGGGATCGTCGAGGCCCGCGACCGCGACGGCGTCTTCTACCCTCTCGCGCAGCGCATCGCCCAGTGGGCCGGCAGCACTCCCCAGGCCCTCCTCCACCACCTCCACCGCGACCTGCTCGCCCACACCGCCGGACGCCTCGCCGACGACGTCGCCCTCATCGCCGTCCGCCGCACCCCCGCCCCGCACTCCGGCCACCACCTCGGCCGACCGGCCGGCCCGGCGCGTTCCACCCCTGCGGAGCCACCGGACCACCGCTCCGAACTGCCGCCGTGATCCGGTCGGTGAGGTGGGCGTGGACCGCAGCGTCGGTCTGTGGACAGATCGCGTCGTCCGTCTCATCCCCTCCGGCGGCGGACCCGCCGGGGTGCCCGAGCGCGCCTTTCAGTCAACCAGGATGCGGCGAGGAGGACGGGCAGGGCCGTCCCGATCAGCAGTGCGCAGCCGGTGAACGCGCTCGCCAGGAAATGGCCGCCCACCCGCGCCACACCTTGGTAGTAGCCGACCACGACGGCCATCAGCAGCAGGTAGCCGCCGACGGCGGTGCCGGCCACCTTGCGGATCAGGGCGGGCCAGCCCCGTGCACCGGGGGGCGCGGGAACGGGCCGTCGCGCGCCTCGGCGCAGCAGGCGCAGGCCGAGCGCGAGGCACCCCATGACCAGCAGATAGCCGACCAGCATGAGGGTGACGTCCAGGCGGAGCGGGATCAGGGCAGGTCTCTCCCCCGGCGGACGGCTGGATCCGGACTGATCCGGACTGATCCGAGTCTCACTGTCCGTCCCGGAGCAGGAAGTGCCACCCGCGGACGAAGGCGTGCCAGCCGAACCACAGCCACAGCGCGAACAGCGCCCACCGGCCCGCCGGAAAGCGCATGACTGCTCGCAGGGCGTCGCTGAGGGTGGGGAACGCGTCGCCGGCCCGCAGCAGGCCGATCCCCTCCCAAGCGAACAGGGCGCCGAACAAGACCGCCCAGACCAGATAGCCGGCCAACGGATGCTTCACCACCGAGACCTCCTTGACGCATGCATCCCCGTCCGGCCGCCGTCCGCCACGGTTCCGCCTCGGCAACCGCCCGTGCGGACGGTCGCCCGTGGGCTGAGACCGCGAGGGGGAAAGTGTTGCGCCGGGTGGCGCAGCCGCGGTCGGGGGCGGGCCTGGCCGGCGGGTAGTGCTCGTCGGGTGAACACCTTTCCGGGAGAGGGGCTGCGATGGCCGACGGACCGACGTACCCGGGGCTTGCCCTGTCCGCCCCCGTGGATCTGAGCGGCGCCGGACATTACCTCCACTGGGGCGTGGTGCAGATCTCGGTCGCGAACCTCGTGGTCTTCGCCCTGATGGTGACCGTCTTCGTGCTGGCGCTGCTGCTGCCCTTCCCGCGTGGCCGGCGGCAGCGGTGAGCGGCGTGACGCGCGAGGGCTCCCGGGGTCCGGACGACCGCGCGGGCGGGTGGACGGGTGCCGTGCGGCGGCGCGCCCTGCGCGCGTTTCCCCCGGAGAGGCTGCTGCCCACCACCCAGCCGGAGTACGTGGCCTCCTGGATCTACGTGTTCGGCGTCCTCACGCTCTCCGGCCTGGTGGTCGTCGTCCTCACCGGCTGCGTGCTCGCCCTCAGGGGCCCTGCCTGGTGGCACGTCTCGGACGTCGGGAGGTACGTCAACAGCCTGCACCTGTGGAGTGTGGAACTGTTCATGTTCTTCATGATCGTCCACCTGTGGGGGCAGTTCTTCATGGCGGCCTGGCGCGGGCGCCGGGCGCTCACCTGGATCATCGGGGCGGTGGTCCTCCTCGTCTCGATGGGTACCGCCTTGACCGGCTATCTGGTGCAGCAGAACTTCGACTCCCAGTGGATCGCGGACCAGGCCAAGGACGGCCTGAACTCGGTGGGGGTCGGTGCCTGGTTCAACGTCCTCGACTTCGGCCAGATGTTGATGTGGCACATCGTGCTGCTGCCCCTGACCGTGTCCGTGCTGGCGGCGTGGCACATCCTGCTGGTGCGGCTGCGCGGGGTGGTGCCACCCATCGGGGCCACACCCGAGCCGGTCCCCGCCGAACCCGCCGAGTCCGTGGGACCGGTGGGACCCAAGGGACCCGCGGGACCCGTGGGACCCGTGGGAGGAGGTGGCGCCGGATGACCGGACGGCGGGGCCGCCCGCATCGGAGCAGCAGCCGCCGAGCGCCGGTCCCTGATCCGGATTCGTTCCCGCAACGACCGTACGACCTGGTCATGGAGTTCACCGGCGCGCTGGTGGTGACCGTTCTGCTCACCGCCGGCCTCGCGGCGGTCTTCTCCTCACCCGACGAAAAGCCGGTCACCCTGGCGCGCTGGGCGAGGGCCGCGCCGGCCGACTTCACCGCCACCGCCACCGCCGAACTGGGCCGTACCAGTGGCACGGCGCGCTACGGCCCCCCGTACAACGACACACCCGGCGCCGGACAGAAGATCGGTCCGGTGAGCCTTCAGCGCGCCGCCGGGGTGACCATCCCGATCGACACCGCACGCGACTTCGTGCTCCGTCCGCTGGCCGAGGCGCCGGAACCCCCTGCCGTCGCCACGGCGCTGGCCACCTGGCACGCCGCCTCCGCCGCGCGGCAGCGGCAGTGGGCCGGCGCCTACGCCGACGCGCTCGGGAAGGCTCCGGGAGGCGAGCCGGCCAGGGTCCCGCCAGGGGACTACGGGCCCGTACCGGCCCTGACGGCGCGCCTGCTGGAACTGGCCCGGGCGGGCGCACTCGACGGCCGGCTGCGGACTGCGGGCCGCTTCTACCAGACGGACTACACCAAGCCGCTGCTCTTCCTCGGCGACAGCTCGTACCTGGAGCACCAGGCCCGCGCCGGGCATCTGGCCAGTGACCAGTGGGGGATGATGAACGAGACGGGCGACTGGCCCGGCCAGCCCTGGCTGGGGCTGTACACGTTTTGGTATCAAGTCGAGCCGTTCAGCAGCTCGGGCAACGTCGATGCCCTGGTCTGGGCCCTGATGGGGCTGCTCAGCCTGGTGTTCGTCCTGTTGCCGTTCGTCCCGGGCGTCCGCTCCATCCCGCGGTGGATCGGCGTCCACCGCCTCGTCTGGCGCGACTACTACCGCGCGCACCGGCCGGACCGGCCGGACCGGAGCAGTGAATGACCGGTGCCGTCACGGATTGCCCTGTCTGCTGCGGGCGTCGGCCTCGGCCACCGAGGCACGCCCACGGAGTCCGGATGTCCATCGCGGGGAGCTGGATGCCTGCCTGGCTGAGGGCGTGGGCGAGGGCGTCACGGGCGGCGAGGGCCTCCTGCACGGTCGTGGTCGTGGTCGTGGTGCCGGTGGTGCTGGTGCTCGTCGCGCTGTGCGGGTGGGGCGGTGTGGGGGGCATGAGAGTCCTCGTCGGTCAGTGCTGCGGATTTGATGGCCCGGCTACGCACGGCGTCATTACGCTGCGCAGTTCGGGTGTCACCAGAATGTGCCGGCGCCTGACCGGCCAGGCTGTGGACAGGTTCGTGCTTCCCCGCGCAGCCGAGGTGTTTGCCACATCTTCCACATCGTCCGCGTGAGCGCCTCGGAGGGAGCCCGGCCGTATGCCGCCGTAACCGCCCGGTTCGCGGTGCCGGTATCGTCCGGTCTCCCGACCTGCCCTACCAGCGGCCGACGTTCAGGAAGCGACGCACATGACCAGCCGGCGAGCAACGACGACCCTGTGGCGCCCTACCGGCCCCAAGGAGCTGGATCTGGTGCGGGGGCTGAACTGGCGTGCGTGGCCGCCCCGGTTGCCCGAGCAGCCGATCTTCTACCCGGTCCTCGACGAGGACTACGCGATCAGGATCGCGCGGGACTGGAACGTGAAGCAAGACGGCGCCGGTTTCGTCACTCGCTTCGAGGTCGAGTCGGAATTCCTGAGCCGGTATCCCGTCCAGCAGGCGGGTGGGCGGACGATCCTCGAACTCTGGGTCCCCGCCGAGGAGCTGGACGACGTCAACGCGCACATCGTCGGAGAGATCCAGGTGGTCCACGAGTTCCGCTGAGGCGGACAAGCCTGCTGACAGGGCTCGTTGCCGCTCGGGCTCCAGCTGCTTGGCGCCCGCCCCGCACACCGGGCACGCGAACGGCCGCCCGGCGCCCGTGCCCGGCGCCCGCCACCTCCAGGAGGCCCCATGAGCTCCGGGCCCGCCCTCGCCGCCACCGCCCCGCCGGCCCGGCTCGCCCCGCCGGCCCACCTCGCTCCGCCGGCCCGGCTCGCCCCGCCGGCCCCGGGCGTCTGCGACCTCTGGTTCCTGCCCGTCCGTCACCGCCCCGCCTGGGTACCGCTGCTGTCCTCCCGGGAACGCGACCGTCTCACCCAGCTCGGCGCCACCCCCTCGGGCGCCTCCCTGGTGACCTCCCGCGCCGCGCAACGCCTCGTCACCGCCCGCTATCTCGGCGTCCCCCCGGAGACCGTGCACCCGGTCCGCGGCTGCGAGCGCTGCGACCACCCCTCGCACGGCCGGCCCCGCGTCCCCGGCGCTCCCTTCGACTACTCGGTCTCCCACTGCGAGGAGTGGCTCCTGATCGCCGTGGTCGGCTCGGGGCGCGTCGGCGCGGACCTGGACACCGTCGGCCCGCACCGCGACGTGGAGGGTCTCGCGCGTACCGCCCTCACCTCCGCCGAGCACCGCGCCCACCTCGGGCTCCCCGAGAAGGCCCGCCGGGCCGCCTTCCTCACCGCGTGGGCCCGCAAGGAAGCCGCCGTCAAGCTCACCGGGCACGGCCTCGCCGCCCCGCCCGTCCTCGTCGACGTCGCCGGCCCCCGGGCCACCGCGCCGCGCGTCCCCGACTGGCCCCGCTCCGCCCCCTGGCTGACCGACCTCCCGGCACCGCCCGGCCACGCCGCTGCCCTCGCCACCTCCGAACCGCTGACCGCCCTCCGGCACCGCGCCGAGGCCCTGGACCTCTGACGCGGTGCCGTCATCCGGTGGTCCGGATCAGCAGATCAGTGGATCAGTGGATCAGCGGATCAGCGGATCACGAACGTCATCACGCTCCGAGCGGGAAGCGTGGCGGTGAAGGAGCCGTTCGACACGCCGGCCGTGCCCTGCGACGCGACGTTCCTGCTCGCGTCGGTCAGCCAGGACGAGACGGCGGACCCGGCGCCGTTCGACAGGGTGAACTGCTGACTCACCGCGGCGGTCGCCTTGTTGACGGCGACGACGACCGTGGAGCCGTCGCCCCGGTACGCCGAGACGTAGACGTTCGACGCCGGCTGCGCCGTCGCCTCGACCCGCACGTACCCGGGCCGGACGAACCTGGCGAAGTGCGCCATCATGGCGCCGCGCTTGCTGATGTTGCCGTCCTCGCGCATCGGGCCGTAACTGCGCCGGATGTACCACCAGATGTACGCCTGGAACCCGCCCTCCACCATGGCGCGGTGGAGGTGCTCCCCCACGTCGAGCGCCTGGGGCCAGAGGTCAGCCGAATCCGTGCTGTTGGGGTAGTAGACCTCCGTCATCCACAGTTCCCTGCCCGCGCCCTTCTGCTGGAAGAGGGGGTAAGGGAAGTTCGCGTACGGCGTGCCGTAGAGATGGGTGCCGATCACGTCCACGTTGGCGAGCGCCGCCGGGTCGTTGAGGACCGGGTCCGTCGTGCTCCTGAGGTACTGGAAGGACTCCGGCGCGATGACCCTGGTGCCGATCGAGCCGGCGTTCTCCCGCAGGAACCGGACCATTTCGGTGGGGGTCCACCACGTCCAGTCGTACGCGTAGTCGGGCTCGTTCTGCACCGATATGCCGTACAGGTTCACGCCGTTGTTCCGCAGGTAGGTGGTGAAGTCGTTCAGGTGCTGGGCGTAGGCGCCGTACATGTCGTACCTGAGACGCCGCGCGGCGGTCTGGCTCCCGCGGACGAACGTCTCGACCATGGAGGCGGGCGGGTTCCACGGCGACGCGATGACGCTCACGCCGAGTTCGGCCGCGCGCTTCGCCGTCGCCAGATCGCGGCTCCAGTTCGCCCGGTCCTCCGGCACGGGGATCCTCAGCAGGGAGAATCCCAGCCGTCCGTCGCCGGTGCCGAACGCCGTGTCCCGCTGGGCCGCCGTCAGGTCGCCGGCCCAGGCCGCGTGACTCATGCCGCCGAAGCCCCGGATCGTCTGCCGCGTCGCCGACGGATCGACGACCGCCGCGGCGGCGGCCGTCACGGCCGCGGCGGCGGCCGTCACGGCCGCGGCGCCGGAGGCCGCGGCGCCGGAGGCCCCCACGACCGACGCCGCGGCCGTGAGCACGGGCAGGGCCCCCATCGTCGCCAGGACGGCCCTCCGGCTCGGCGCTCTCCGCTCCCCGCTCACGGGCTCGTTCCGACTCTGCGTCATGTCCCCTCCTCTTGGCTGCTGGTCCTGCCCCGGACCTATGGGAGCGCTCCCATCGACGGGAACGACTGCACACGTGCCTTTTCCTGCGGGAGGTACTGTTCAGGCGTCGCCCCGGCCCGCTCGTCGGCTCGGCAGCGCGGGCGCCTCCGTTCGACATCACGAACGGCGTCCGAGTGGTGGACTTCTGGAAAGTTAACGAGGCCACGCAGCATGGTCAACCCCCGCGCATCGCCGACCGCGAGACCGGGCCGACGGGCGCCCGGGGTCTTCAGGACGTGGACGGCGTCGGCAGGTCCTGGTGTTCCGGTCGCCGCTTGGGGGCCGTCGGCACGGCGAGCACCATGGTCAGGCCGCCGCCGGGCGTGTCTTCGGCGGTGAGCGTGCCGCCGACGGCCTCGGCGAAGCCGCGCGCGACGGCCAGGCCGAGGCCGACGCCGAGACCGCGGGGCGAGTCGCCGTACCGCTGGAAGGCTTCGAAGATGCGGTCCTTCGCCTCGTCCGGGACCCCGGGGCCGCGGTCGACGACCCGTACCTCGACCCGGTCGGCGAGGGCGCTCGCCGACACGAGGACCTTTTCGCCCGCCGGGCTGTACTTGACGGCGTTCTCGACGATGTTGGCGACGGCTCGCTCCAGCAGGCCCCGGTCGACGTGGACCATGGGCAGCGTCTCGGGGATGTCGAGTTCCACACCCGTCTCGGGCACGCCGCCGAGTGCCATGGGCACGACCTCGTCGAGGTCGGTCTCGCGGATGATGGGTGTCACCGTGCCCGTCTGCAGGCGGGACATGTCCAGCAGGTTGCCGACGAGGTGGTCGAGCCGGTCGGCGCCTTCCTCGATGGCCTCCAGGAGCTCTGCCTGGTCCTGTTCGGACCACTCGACGTCGTCGGAGCGCAGTGAGGACACGGCGGCCTTGATGCCGGCGAGCGGGGTGCGCAGGTCGTGGCTGACGGCGGCGAGCAGGGCGGTGCGGATGCGGTTGCCCTCGGCCAGTTCCTTGGCCCGGTCGGCCTCCAGCTGCAGGCGCCGGCGTTCCAGGACGACCGCGGCCTGCGCGGCGAACGCGGCCAGCACCCGGCGGTCGGCGGCGGGCAGCACCCGGCCGCGCAGGGACAGTGCCATGTGGTCGCTGACGGGGACGTCGACGTCCGCGTCCTCCGGGATCTTCGCGGGCCGGGGTCCCACACTGCCGGCGCAGGTCCAGGGAGCGGTCTCGCCGGTTCGCTCCAGCAGGGCCACCGATTCCATGCCGAAGGTCTCGCGGACCCGTTCCAGCAGCGCCTCCAGCGTGGTCTCGCCGCGCAGGACGTGTCCGGCGAGGAAGGAGAGGATCTCCGACTCGGCACGCAGACGGGCGGCCAGATGGGTGCGGCGGGCGGCGAGGTCCACCACCGAGGCCACCGACACGGCGACGCCGACGAAGATCGCGATGGCGAGGATGTTCTGCGGGTCGGCGATCGTCAGGGTGTGCGTGGGCGGGGTGAAGTACCAGTTGAGCAGCAAGGAGCCGGCCATCGCCGAGGCCAGCGCCGGGAGGAGCCCGCCCAGCAGGGCCGCCGCCACCGTCAGGGCCAGGAACAGCAGCATGTCGTTGGCGAGGCCGATGTCCGAAGTGGCGCCGATGAGGAGCCCGGTGAGCAGGGCCGGGCCGAGCAGACCGACGAGCCAGCCCCAGATGACCCGGGACCGTCCCAGGCGCGCTCCGCGCGCCATCGGCAGTCCGCGGCCCTTGCCCGCCGCGTCGTGCGTGATGAGATGGACGTCGAGATCGGGGCCGGACTCGCGGGCGACCGTGGCGCCGACTCCGGGGCCGAAGACGTACTGCCAGTTCTTGCGCCGGGAGACACCCAGCATGATCTGGGTGGCGTTGGCGCCCCGGGCGAAGTCGAGCAGGGCGGCCGGGATGTCGTCGCCGACGACGTGGTGGAAGGTGCCGCCGAGGTCCTCGACCAGGGTGCGCTGGAGGGCCAGTTCCTTCGGGGAGGCGGCGGTGAGGCCGTCGCTGCGGGAGATGTAGACGGCCATGAGCTCACCGCCGGCGCCCTTCTCCGCCAGCCGTGCGGCCCGCCGGACCAGGGTGCGCCCCTCGGGGCCGCCGGTCAGGCCCACCACGATCCGCTCACGCGAGCCCCAGATGGTCGTCACGTGGTGTTCGCTGCGGTACTCCTTCAGGTACTCGTCGACCCGGTCGGCCACCCACAGCAGCGCCAGTTCCCGCAGCGCGGTCAGGTTCCCGGGCCGGAAGTAGTTGGACAGGGCCGCGTCGACCTTGTCCGGCCGGTAGATGTTGCCGTGCGCCATGCGCCGCCGCAGCGCCTCCGGTGACATGTCGACCAGTTCGATCTGGTCGGCCCGGCGTACGACCTCGTCGGGGACGGTCTCCCGCTGCCGCACCCCGGTGATCGATTCCACCACGTCGCCGAGCGACTCCAGGTGCTGGATGTTGACGGTGGCGACGACGTCGATGCCGGCGGCGAGCAGTTCCTCCACGTCCTGCCAGCGCTTGGTGTTGCGGGAACCGGGGACGTTGGTGTGGGCGAGTTCGTCGACCAGGGCGACGGCGGGGGCACGCCGCAGGACACCGTCGAGGTCCATCTCGGTGAAGACGCTTCCCCGGTACTCGATCTCCTTGCGCGGCACCTGCTCCAGGCCGTGCAGCATCACTTCGGTGCGTGGCCGGTGATAGTGCTCGACGAAGGCGACCACGCAGTCGGTGCCCCGCTCGATGCGGCGGTGTGCCTCCGACAGCATGGCGTAGGTCTTGCCGACGCCGGGGGCCGCGCCGAGGTAGATCCGTAGCTTGCCGCGCGCCATGTCAGCCTTCGAAGCGATAGCCCATGCCGGGCTCGGTGATCAGGTAGCGGGGGTGGGAGGGGTCCGTCTCCAGTTTGCGGCGCAACTGGGCCATGTAGACGCGCAGATAGTTGGTCTTGTTGCTCTGGGGAAAGCCCCACACCTCCTGGAGGAGGTACTTCTGCGTGATCAGCCGGCCCGGATTGGTCACCAGGATCTCCAGCAGGTGCCACTCGGTAGGGGTCAGCCGGACGTCCCGCCCGTCCCGGACGACCTTCTTGGCGAGCAGGTCGATGTGGAAGTCCTCCGTCTCGACCAGGGCCGTCTCGGGAGTGATCGGCGCTTCCTCGGTCCGCCGGACGGCGGCCCGCAGCCGGGCCAGCAGTTCGTCCATGCTGAAGGGCTTGGTGACGTAGTCGTCGGCCCCGGCGTCCAGCGCGGCCACCTTCTCGTCGGACGCCTGCCGGGCGGACAGCACCAGGATCGGCACCCGGCTCCAGCCCCGCAGGCCCTTGATGACGTCGACACCGTCCATGTCGGGCAGGCCGAGGTCGAGCAGGATCACGTCGGGCTGACGCGCGGCGGCGAGCCGGAGTGCGGTGGCCCCGTCGGGGGCGGCGTCCACGCCGTAGTGACGTGCCTGCAGGTTGATGACGAGGGCCCGGACGAGCTGCGGGTCGTCCTCCACCACGAGCACCCGGGTCATGGCTGTGCCTTTCCTGTCGTACGTCGTGCCGTCCTCGCTGCGAGCGCGGCGACCGGCTCCATGGCGGCGGGAGCCGACGGAACCGGCATGCGCTCCGGGCCGTCGGCTGCCGTGTGGATGCCCGAGGCCCTCAGTGCTTCGACACGAGGTCCTCGAGCGCGATGTTGAGTTCCAGGACATTGACCCGGGGCTCGCCGATGAAGCCCAGGGTACGGCCCGTGGTGTGGTCCCTGACCAGCTTCTCCACCCGTGCGGCGGACAGGCCGTTGCGCGCGGCGACGCGGCGGACCTGGAGTTCGGCGTAGGCCGGGGAGATGTCCGGGTCGAGGCCGGAGCCCGATGAGGTGACGGCGTCGGCGGGGACGTCCGACGCCTTGACGGTGTATCCGGACACGGAGTTGTCCCGGACGACCGCGGCCTTGGCGTCCCGCACCTGCCCGATGAGGGTCCGGTCATCGGCGGACAGGTTGGTGGCACCGGAAAGGACCAGCCTGTACCGGGTGTTGAGGGTGTTGCTGCCGAGCCCGTTCGCCGGGCGGCCCTGGAACCATTTCAGGTCCGGGTCCGGGGTGTCCTGGCCCTTCTTCAGCGGCAGGTCGTACGGCTGCCCGATGAGGGACGATCCGACGACCCTGCCGTCCGCCTCGACCGCGGAGCCGTTGGCCCTGCCGTGGAACAGCCCCTGGGCGATGCCGGTGACGACCAGCGGGTAGACGACGCCGGTGACCAGCGTCAGCGCGAGAAGAGCGCGCAGGCCCGCCCCGAGCAACCGGGCGGTGTTCGTTACGGAGTTGTTCATGGTGATCAGCACGCCTTTGAGAAGTCACAGCCCGGGGACGATGGAGACGAGCAGGTCGATGATCTTGATGCCGATGAAGGGCGCGATCAGTCCGCCGATGCCGTAGAGGACGAGATTGCGCCGGAGCATCCTGTCGGCGCTCATCGGCCGGTAGCGCACGCCCTTCAGGGAGAGCGGCACCAGCGCGACGATGATCAGCGCGTTGAAGACGACGGCCGACAGGATCGCGGAGTCCGGCGAGGACAGCTGCATGATGTTCAGCTTGTCCAGGCCCGGGTGGACCGCCGCGAACAGCGCCGGGATGATCGCGAAGTACTTCGCGACGTCGTTGGCGATGGAGAACGTCGTCAGCGCGCCGCGAGTGATGAGGAGCTGCTTGCCGATCTCCACGATCTCTATCAGCTTCGTCGGGTCGGAGTCGAGGTCGACCATGTTGCCGGCCTCCTTGGCGGCCGACGTACCGGTGTTCATCGCCACGCCGACGTCCGCCTGGGCCAGGGCCGGCGCGTCGTTGGTCCCGTCACCGGTCATCGCGACCAGCCTGCCGCCCGCCTGCTCCCGCTTGATGAGAGCCATCTTGTCCTCGGGCGTGGCCTCCGCGAGGAAGTCGTCCACGCCCGCCTCCTCGGCGATCGCCTTCGCGGTCAGCGGATTGTCGCCGGTGATCATCACGGTCCTGATGCCCATGCGGCGCAGCTCCTCGAACCGCTCCCGCATGCCGTGCTTGACGACGTCCTTGAGGTGGACGACGCCGAGCACGCGGGCGCCCTTGTCGTCGTGGACGGCGACCAGCAGCGGGGTGCCACCGGCCTCGGAGATGCGGCCGGCCGTGCCGTCCGCGTCCTCGGCGACCGTTCCGCCCCTCTCCTCGACCCAGGAGACGACCGACCCGGCCGCGCCCTTGCGGATGCTGCGCCCGGCGACGTCCACACCGGACATTCGGGTCTGGGCGGTGAACTCGATCCACTCGGCGCCGACGAGCTCGCCCTGGTGGCGTTCGCGCAGCCCGTACCTCTCCTTGGCCAGTACGACGATGGAGCGGCCCTCGGGCGTCTCGTCCGCGAGGGACGACAGCTGGGCCGCGTCGGCGACCTCTGCCTCGGTGGTGCCCTTCACCGGGACGAACTCGGCGGCCCGCCGGTTGCCGAGGGTGATGGTGCCGGTCTTGTCCAGCAGCAGTGTGGAGACGTCACCGGCGGCCTCGACCGCCCGGCCCGACATCGCCAGCACGTTGCGCTGCACCAGGCGGTCCATGCCCGCGATGCCGATCGCGGACAGCAGGGCGCCGATCGTGGTCGGGATCAGGCAGACCAGCAGTGCCACCAGCACGACCGTCGTCAGGTGCGTGCCGGCATGGTCGGCGAGTGGCGGCAGGGTGGCGCAGGCCAGCAGGAACACGATGGTCAGCGAGGCCAGCAGGATGTTCAGCGCGATCTCGTTCGGCGTCTTCTGCCGGGCGGCGCCCTCGACCAGGTTGATCATCCGGTCGATGAAGGTCTCGCCCGGCCTTGTCGTGATCTTGATGACGATCCGGTCGGACAGCACCTTCGTGCCACCGGTCACCGCGGACCGGTCACCGCCGGACTCGCGGATGACCGGGGCGGACTCGCCGGTGATCGCCGACTCGTCCACCGAGGCGACGCCCTCGACGACGTCACCGTCACCCGGGACGATGTCGCCGGCCTCGCAGACCACCAGGTCGCCGATGGTCAGCGCGGTGCCGGGGACCTGCTCCTCCGACGTGCCGCCGGTGAGCAGCCGACGGGCGACGGTGTCGGTCCTGGCCTTGCGCAGGGTGTCGGCCTGGGCCTTGCCCCGGCCCTCGGCGACCGCCTCCGCCAGGTTGGCGAACACGACGGTCAGCCACAGCCAGGCGCTGATGGTCCAGCCGAACCAGTCGCCCGGGTGCCGGCAGGAGAAGACCGTGGTCAGCACGGAGCCGATCCACACCACGAACATCACGGGCGACTTGACCATCACCCGCGGGTCGAGCTTGCGGAAGGCTTCCGGCAGCGACTTGAGCAGCGCCCTGGGGTCGAAGAGGCCGGCTGCGACACGGCCCTCGGCGGGCTTGTGCCCGGTGGGTGCGTCCTGGTGGGGCGCAAGGGTGGGAGTGGACATCGCGTTGTCGTGGCTTTCCGTTCGCATCGTCATGACGCCAGCCCCTCGGCCAGCGGGCCCAACGCGAGGGCCGGGAAGTACGTCAGACCGGTGATGATCAGGATGGCGCCGACGAGCAGGCCGGTGAACAGCGGTTTCTCGGTGCGCAGGGTGCCGGCGGTCACCGGGACCGGCCTCTGTCCGGCGAGCGAGCCGGCCAGCGCCAGTACGAAGATCATGGGCAGGAAGCGGCCGAGGAGCATCGCCAGCCCGGTCGTCGTGTTGAACCAGTCGGTGTTCGCGTTCAGGCCGGCGAAGGCCGAGCCGTTGTTGTTCGCGGCGGACGTGAACGCGTACAGCACCTCGGACAGGCCGTGCGCACCGGAGTTGAGCATCGAGTGCGGCGGGGTCGGCAGCGCCATGGAAGCCGCCGTGAAGACCAGCACCAGGGCGGGGGTGATGAGGATGTAGCAGGCGGCGAGCTTCATCTCGCGGGCGCCGATCTTCTTGCCCAGGTACTCGGGCGTGCGGCCCACCATCAGACCGGCGATGAACACCGCGATCACCGCCATGATCAGCATGCCGTAGAGGCCGGATCCGGTGCCGCCGGGGGCGATCTCGCCCAGCATCATGCCCAGCATGGCGATCCCGCCGCCGAGGCCGGTGAAGGACGAGTGGAAGGAGTCCACCGCACCGGTCGACGTCAACGTCGTCGACACCGCGAAGATCGACGAGCCGCCCACGCCGAAGCGGACCTCCTTGCCCTCCATCGCACCGCCCGCCGCCTGCAGCGCCGGGCCGTGGTGGGCGAACTCCGTCCACATCATCAGCGCGACGAAGCCCAGCCAGATGGTGAACATCGTGGCGAGGATCGCGTAACCCTGCTGCACGCTGCCGACCATCACGCCGAAGGTGCGGGTCAGCGAGAACGGGATCACCAGGATCAGGAAGATCTCGAAGAGATTGGTGAAGGGCGTCGGGTTCTCGAACGGGTGAGCGGAGTTGGCGTTGAAATAGCCGCCGCCGTTGGTTCCCAGCTCCTTGATGGCCTCCTGCGAGGCGACCGCGCCGCCGTTCCACTCCTGCGAGCCGCCCATGAACTGGCCAACCTCGTGGATCCCGGAGAAGTTCTGGATGACCCCGCAGGCGACGAGGATCAGCGCGGCGACCGCCGCGCCCGGCACCAGGATCCGCAGCGTGCCGCGCACCAGGTCGGACCAGAAGTTGCCCAGCTCGCCCGTGCGGGAGCGGGCGAAACCGCGCACCAGTGCCACCGCGACGGCCATGCCCACGGCGGCGGAGACGAAGTTCTGCACGGCCAGACCGGCGGTCTGCACGACGTGCCCCATGGTCTGCTCGCCGGCGTAGGACTGCCAGTTGGTGTTGGTCACGAAGGACACGGCCGTGTTGAACGACTGCGCCGGGCTGACCGAGGAGAAGCCGAGCGAGCCGGGCAGGACGCCCTGGAGACGCTGCAGCAGGTAGAGGAAGAGGACGCCGACGGCGGAGAAGGCGAGGACACCGCGCAGATAGGCGGGCCAGGTCATCTGGGTGTCGGGATCGGCGCCGATGGCCCGGTAGATCCAGTGCTCGACGCGCAGGTGCCGCTTCGAGGAGTAGACCCGGGCGAAGTAGGCGCCGAGGGGGGCGTGGACGAGCGCCAGCGCGCCCACGAGGGCGAGCAGCTGGAGCACGCCGGCGAATGCGGGACCCATGTCGGCGCTCAGAACCTCTCCGGGAAGAGCAGGGCGAGGACGAGATATCCCAACAGGGCGACGGCCGTGGCCAGGCCGACGGCGTTCTCGGCGGTCACAGCTTCGTCACCCCCTTGGCGACGAGAGCCACCAGCGCGAAACCGGCGAGCACGGTGACGACGAAGGCCAGATCGGCCATCGCGGACTCCTGGAGTGAGGTTCGAACGGAACGGACGGTCAGAGAAAACCGCCTTCGCGGCCGGGTCAGGACGTCCGTTGACGGCCCTCTTACGGCGGTCCCCGGGATTTTGACGGAGGCCTTACGCCGGCTGCCCCGCAGCAGTGGGCAGGGGGCGTCGCGGCCGCCCCGGGACGGCGCCCGTCCCGGCACCCGGACGCGAGCAGCCCGCGGACCGGCCGGCCCTGACCGCGGTACGACAAAGACCGGACACATGACGTGACGCTGTGTCTCTCCCCCGGTCCGGTGACCGGCCGGAGAGCCCGCATGGCGAAGGCGCGGAGCAAACCGTGAGGACCTCGCCTTTTGCCGCGTGACGGGCATGCTCCCGGCGATCCCCTAACGGTTTCCTAGCGCGCGCCGAGCGTCCTGCTGTGGGCTTGTGCGTCACTCTCTGCTTACGCTGGTGCCGCCGTCCGTGTGATGGCCGAATTCACCGTTGAGCCGTACGCCAGGAGAGCACACCGATGGTCACCACCGGACATCCGCCGTCCAGCCGCCTGCGGACGTGGATGCTGGAGGGGCTGTCGGACATGGGCCGGCAGGGCGGCCGCACCGCGCCGCGCGCCGTACCCGAGCCCGCGCACAAGGGCCAGCGCTGGTGGCGGGTGATGTGCCTGACCGGTGTCGACTACTTCTCCACTCTCGGCTACCAGCCGGGCATCGCGGCCCTGGCCGCCGGTCTGCTGTCGCCGATCGCCACCGTCGTGCTGGTCGTGGTCACCCTGGCCGGCGCCCTGCCGGTCTACCGCCGGGTGGCGAAGGAGAGCCCGCACGGCGAGGGCTCCATCGCGATGCTGGAGCGGCTGCTGTCGTTCTGGCAGGGCAAGCTGTTCGTCCTGACCCTGCTGGGCTTCGCCGCCACCGACTTCCTGATCACCATCACGCTCTCGGCGGCGGACGCGTCGACCCACCTGGTGCAGAACCCGCACCTCACCGGCGCGCTGCACGGCCACCAGATGCTCATCACCCTCTTCCTGGTGGCCCTGCTCGGTGCGGTGTTCCTCAAGGGCTTCCTGGAGGCGATCGGCGTCGCGGTCGCCCTGGTCGGCGTCTACCTCGCGCTCAACATGGTCGTCGTGATCACCGGCCTGTGGCACGTGCTCACCGCCGCTCGCCTGGTCACCGACTGGACCGGTGCCCTGACCGCGCAGCACGGCAACATATTCGTCATGATCGGTCTGGCCCTGGTCATCTTCCCGAAGCTCGCCCTGGGTCTGTCCGGCTTCGAGACCGGCGTCGCCGTCATGCCGCACGTCCGGGGAGACGACAGCGACACCGAGGAGCACCCCGCGGGCCGCATCCGCGACACGAGGAAGCTGCTCACCACCGCCGCGCTGATCATGAGCGCCTTCCTGATCGCCACCAGTTTCATCACCACGGTGCTGATCCCGGAGAAGGAGTTCCAGGCGGGCGGCCAGGCCAACGGACGCGCACTCGCCTACCTCGCGCACGAATACCTCGGTGGCGCCTTCGGTACGGTCTACGACGTCTCCACGATCGCCATCCTGTGGTTCGCGGGCGCCTCCGCCATGGCCGGCCTGCTCAACCTGATGCCGCGCTACCTGCCCCGCTACGGCATGGCCCCGCACTGGGCGCGTGCCGTCCGCCCCATGGTCATCGTCTTCACCCTCGTCGCCTTCCTGGTCACCTGGATCTTCGACGCCAACGTCGACAAACAGGGCAGCGCCTACGCCACCGGCGTGCTGGTGCTGATCAGCTCCGCCGCCATCGCGGTGACCATCGCCGCGCGCAAGGCCGGACAGCACGGCTGGACCGTCGGGTTCGGCGTGATCTCCGTGGTGTTCCTCTACACGACCGTCGTCAACGTCCTCGAACGCCCGGACGGCGTCAAGATCGGTGCCTGCTTCATCGCGGGCATCATGCTGGTCTCGCTGCTGTCCAGGCTGGCCCGCGCCTTCGAGCTGCGCGTGACCGGCGTGACGCTCGACCCGCTGGCGGAGCGGTTCATCCGGGACATGGCCCACCGCCGTCTCCGCTTCATCGCCAACGAGCCCGGCCATCGCGACAAGGCCGAGTACCGCGACAAGATCGAGCAGATCCGGGCGGACAACGACATGCCGGAGCAGGACGACTTCGTCTTCGTCGAGGTCACGGTCACCGATCCGTCCGAATTCGAGGCGGGCCTGACCGTGCACGGCGAAGTGCTGCACGACCGCTACCGCGTGCTGACCCTGCACTCCGCCTCGATCCCGAACGCCCTCGCCGCTCTGCTCCTGCACGCCAGGGACATCACCGGCCGCATCCCGCACATCTACTTCGAGTGGACCGAGGGCAGCCCGTTCGCCAACTTCCTGCGCTTCTTCCTCTTCGGCCAGGGCGAGGTCGCCCCGGTCACCCGCGAGGTGCTGCGGGAAGCGGAACCGGACCCCACCCGCCGCCCTCGCGTCCACACCGGCTGAGGACCGGCTCCGGCGGAGGCGTCAGGATCCCGTCAGAATTCACCCTCACGATGCCAGGGCTCCGTAAGCGGCGGTCGCCGCGCCCGTCGCAGCCGCCTAGCGTCAGGGACATGCGTCGAAGCGGACCCGCAGGCCCCGTCGGCGACCGCCACTGGCGCGGCAGCGCCCGGCTCGCCGGGAGCTGTGCCCTGACGTTCTGCGGCCTGAGCCTCCTGGTGGACCGGTGCGCGGGAAGCCTGACGTTTCCCCGCGTTCTGCTCTGGGTGACCCTGTCGGTGGCGCTGGGCGCCGTCCTGCTCCCCCAGCGGGTGAGTGCGGGCCCCGGCTGGCTCGCCGCACGCACCCCCTGGCGCCGGTACATCGTCCGCACGGATGCCCTGGCCGCCGTACGGCAACGCGACGGCGTCTGCTCCCACCTGGTACTGCGGGACGTCCACGGTCACCGGCTGGAACTCGATCCCCGGATCCTGGCGGCCAACCCCCTGCTCTGGCACGAGTTCGACACGGGAGTCCGCCGCTCCCTGCGGCGCGGGACGCTGCGCACGGGCGCCGACCTCCTCGACCGGCTGGGCCACCGCATCGACGAGGAGTCGGCGCGGGCGGTGTTCCGGGCGTCGGGCCTTTCCACGGCAAGGACGAGCTGTACGCCACCGTCGCCGCCCACGGGCTGACCACTGGTGGCCGAGACCGCGCCCCGCACCGGCTACCGCCGCACTCGCCTGCGGTCGCCGATCAGCGGAACCACCTCCACACCTTGAGCACAAATTACCCACAACCCTCTCTTCATACCGGCCTCCATGGTCTAGATTGACCATGCTTCTCCTGATCGAAGACGAGGCGACCCGTAATGATCTAGGTCCGGCGCTGCGGAGGGCCAGCATTCGCGTGTCCCCGGCGCCAGACGTGGGGGTGATCAATTCTTGGAGCCCTGGAGGGCCTTGGGTGCGGGGAGCACCCGCGGTCTCGACGGGATCCCGTGCGCCCAGAGGGCCTGGCAGGACAGGCAAGTCCGCTGCCGCCAGGGTCAGTTGTCCAAGCAGCTCTGAGACAGCCGGGATTTCACGCAAGGGGAGGGCCGGGGGGCCTCCCAAGGGGAGGGACAGCGCGGCGTCGGGGGGCGGCGGCCTCCCGAGGCGAGGAACAGTGTTGGACGAACACGTCGAATCACTGGGGACCTGGGGGGGGGGTTCTGTGCGGCAAGGGGGACAAGTCAGCCCGTTTCCGCCCGCGCGCGGGCGTCTGGAGAACGGGGCGATCAGCCGGCCCGCGATCGACTGGGAACAGCGCTACCGCCATGCGGTGATCACCAGCGATACCGTGGCCACGGCTTCCGTGGTGACGGCGATCGGCAACTTCTTCGGGGCCCGGGACGCGGCCAACTGGCACGAGAAGTGGGGAATTCTCGCTTTCGGCACCGAACTGCTGGTGCTGGGGTCCCTCGCGGTGAGCCGGTCGTGGACTCCGGCCGTGCTCGGCCAGGGGGCCGAGGAATTCCGCCGGCTCGGCCGCTCTCTGTTCACGGCGACTGTCGTGCTCGCGCTCGGCGGGATCGCCCTCACCTCGCGCAACATCAAGCTCTGGATCTTCGTCGCGATCCCCGCGACAGCGCTCGTCACCATGGCCGCGCGGTATCTGCTCCGCCTGTGGCTCCACAAACAGCGCAAGGAAGGAAGATGCCTGAGGCCGGTGCTCGCCGCCGGGAGCCCGGACACCGTGCGCGACCTGATCGCCCGGACCCGCAAGTTCCCGCACCTCGGCTGGCGGGTGGACGCGGTGTGCACGCCGGACGGTCGCGGGGCCGACGACGACCAGCTGGACGGAGTGCCGGTCGTCGGCCGGCTGTCCGACGTCGCCAAGCACGTCCGCCACGACGGCTACCGCGTCGTCGCGGTCACGCCGGACGCGCACTGGTCACCGGACCGGCTGCGGCGGCTGGCCTGGAACCTCGAAGGCAGCGACGCCGAGATGGTCGTGGCCCCGGTGCTGATGGAGGTGGCCGGCCCGCGGCTGCATGTCGACGCGGTGCTCGGGATCCCGCTGCTGCGGGTCAGCATGCCGACCTTCAGCGGGGGCCGCCGGGCGATCAAGGAGGTCGTCGACCGGGTGGGCGCCGCGGTCCTGCTGGTGGTCTTCGCGCCGCTGATGGTGCTCGTCGCGCTGCTCGTGCTGGCGGACAGCCGGGGCGGGGCGTTCTACCGCCAGCGCAGGGTCGGCAAGGACGGCCGGGAGTTCACCATCCTCAAGTTCCGCACCATGGTCGTCGGGGCCCACGGGGCACGGGCGGAACTGGCCGGCCTCAACGAGGGCGCGGGCCTGCTGTTCAAGGTCCGCCGGGATCCGCGGGTGACCCGCGTGGGAGCGGTGTTGCGCCGGTACTCGCTCGACGAGCTCCCGCAGCTCTTCAACGTGCTCACCGGATCGATGTCACTCGTCGGACCGCGGCCTCCGCTGCCGGAGGAGTCCGCCGCGTACGGCCCGGACATCCGGCGGCGGCTGCTGGTCAAGCCCGGGCTCACCGGCCTGTGGCAGATCAGCGGACGCAGCGACCTGCCGTGGGACGAGGCGGTCCGCCTCGACCTGCGGTACGTCGAGGACTGGTCGCTCGCCCTGGACACGGTGATCTTGTGGAAGACGCTGCGTGCCGTGCTCCACGGGCAGGGGGCCTACTGATGCGCGCGGGTCGCCCGACCGGCGCGCGGACCGCAGGCCGCAGGGGCCTGCCTGGGGGGAGAGACGGAGCATGAGAGTCAGCGTTTTCGGGCTCGGCTACGTGGGCTGCGTATCAGCCGCCTGCCTGGCCAGCATGGGGCACGAGGTCATCGGGGTGGACGTCAACCCGGTGAAGGTCGACCTGGTCAACGACGGCAAGGCCCCGGTGGTCGAGGAGCGGATCGGCGAACTCATCGACGAGGTCGTGCGGACCGGAGCGCTGCGCGCCACCGGCGACGTCCGCGAGGCGATCATGGGCAGTGAGGTGTCGCTGGTCTGCGTGGGCACGCCCTCGGAGCCCAACGGCAGCCTGTGCACGACGTACTTGGAGCGGGTCACCGAGCAGATAGGCGCCGCGCTGGCCGAGCGGGGCGGGCGGGGCGGGCGGGGCGGGCGGCAGACCGTCGTGTTCCGCAGCACCATGCTTCCGGGCACCTGCCTGAACCTGCTGGTGCCGATCCTGGAGAAGAGCACCGGCGGCACGGCCGGGGTGGACTTCTCAGTCGCGGTCAACCCGGAGTTCCTGCGCGAGGGCACCAGCGTGCGGGACTTCTTCGACCCGCCCAAGACCGTGATCGGCGAGCTCGATCCGGCGAGCGGCGACGCGGTGGCGGCGCTGTACCAGGGCTTGCCCGGCGAGGTGTTCCGGGTGCCGGTCCAGACCGCCGAGGCGGTCAAGTACGCGGACAACGCGTTCCACGGCCTCAAGATCGGCTTCGCGAACGAGCTGGGCGCGGTGTGCCAGGCGCTCGGCGTGGACTCGCACCAGGTGATGGACGTGTTCCTGGCCGACCGCAAGCTGAACATCAGCCCCGCCTACCTGCGGCCCGGCTTCGCCTTCGGCGGCTCCTGCCTGCCCAAGGACCTGCGCAGCCTGGTCCACGCGGCGCAGCGGGCCGACGTCTCGGTGCCCATCCTCTCCCATGTGCTGGCCTCCAACGCCGACCACCTGCAGCGCGCGGTGGACATGGTCGAGCGCACCGGCAAGCGCCGGGTGGGCCTGTTCGGGCTGTCCTTCAAACCCGGCACCGACGACCTCCGCGAGAGCCCGCTCGTCGAACTGGCGGAGAGGCTCTTCGGCAAGGGGTACGACATCAAGATCTACGACGCCAATGTGAGCCTGTCCCGGCTGCTCGGCGCGAACCGCGAGTACATCGAGAACCGGCTGCCGCATCTCGCGCAGCTGCTCGCGGACTCCGTCGACGAGGTGCTCGAGCACGCCGAGGTGTGCCTGGTCGGGACCAGGGATCCGGCGGTGCTGTCGTCGCTGCCCCATGAGGACGGACCGCTGATCGTCGACCTCATCCGCCTTCCCGACGCCGAGGCGCGCCGGGCCGAACCGAGGTACATGGGCCTTGCCTGGTAACGCGACCAGCGGCGACGGGGCGGGCCGGCGCGCGCTGATCCTGGTGGAGAACCTGTCGGTGCCGTTCGACCGGCGGGTGTGGCAGGAGTGCACGACGCTGCGCGACGCGGGCTGGGAGGTGCACGTCATCTGCCCCCGGGGGGAGAAGCGGGACACGGAGCCGGAGGCGGTGATCGACGGGGTGCGGATCCACCGCTACCCGTTGCGCGCGGCGACCGGAGGGCCGGCCGGCTACCTGCGGGAATACGGATCGGCGTTGTGGCACACGGTCCGGCTGGCCCGCAAGGTCGGCCCGGTCGACGTGGTCCACGCCTGCAACCCGCCCGACCTGCTGTTCCTGCCGGCACTGTGGCTGAAGCGGCGCGGCGCGCGGTTCGTCTTCGACCAGCACGACCTGGTACCGGAGCTGTACCTCTCCCGGTTCGACCGCGGCGAAGACCTGCTCTACCGCGCGGTGTGCGCGCTGGAACGGCGGACCTACCGGGCCGCGGACATCGTGCTCGCCACGAACGAGAGCTACCGCGACGTCGCGCTGCGCCGTGGCGGCCGGCGGCCGGAGGACGTCTTCGTGGTGCGCAGCGCGCCCGCCGTCGACCGGTTCCGGCCGGTGCCGCCGGAGCCGGAGTTGAAGCGCGGCAAGCCTCATCTGCTGTGCTACCTCGGCGTCATGGGCCCGCAGGACGGCGTCGACTACGCCTTGCGGGCCCTGGCGAAGCTGCGCGACGAGCTCGGGCGGACCGACTGGCATGCGGTGTTCGTCGGCGCCGGCGACGCCTTCGACGCGATGGTGGAGCTGTCCCGGCGGCTCGGTCTCGGCGAGCAGGTGCAGTTCACCGGGCGCATCCCGGACGCCGACCTGGTGCGCTACCTGAGCACCGCGGACGTGTGCCTGTCTCCCGACCCGCGCAATCCGCTGAACGACGTGTCGACCATGAACAAGGTCCTGGAGTACATGGCGATGGGGCGGCCGATCGTCTCCTTCGACCTCCGGGAGGCGCGCGTCTCCGCCGGTGACGCCGCCGTCTACGCGCCCGCCAACGACGAGGCCGCGTTCGCCGGGCTCATCGCGCTGCTCCTCGACGATCCGGAGCAGCGGGCCCGGATGGGCAAGATCGGCCAGGAGCGGATCAGCGGCCCGCTGTCCTGGCGCAATTCGCAAGCGTCGCTGCTCGCCGCCTACGCCGCCGCCTGCCGGGACCATGCCCCGGTGTCGGCACGTGGGCCGGTCCGTACGGGGAAGAGGCCGCTTCATTGAACGACGACACGATCCGCCTGGTCACGATCGGACGGATTCTGGGCCGGCGGTGGCGGCTTCTCGCCGTACTCGCCGTGGTGGGTGCGCTCGTCGGCTACGGCACCTCGGTGCTGGTGTTTCCGCCGCGGTACACGGCATCGGCGTCGGTGCTGCTGCCGGGGCTGTGGGAGGAACGCGAACTGCTGACCCAGGTGGACATCGCGACCAGCTCGGCGGTGGTCGACCGCGCGGCCGCCACGCTCGGCTGGAAGGGCGTCAGCGGCGTCGAACTGCGGGACCGGGTGAGCGCCAAGGCCGCCGACGGGAACATCATCAAGATCTCGGGCACGGCCGACACCCCGGAGCGCGCGCAGCGGCTCTCCGACCAGATGGCCCAGCAGTTCGTCACCTTCGCCACGCGGATCACGAACGGCTCCACCGCCCCCGAAGCGGCCACCGGAACCGAGGCGCTGCGGAAGAAGGTGACGGAGACCAACCGCCGCATCACCGAACTGGCCGACGCGGCCGACCCGGGGCGGACCGTGGAGAGCGTGCAGGCCCGCACCGAGCTCGAGAAACTGCGCACCGCGCTGCAGGATGCGATGAAGAAGCTGGACGAGGCCGACCCGGCGACCGACAAGGCCGCCATGGTCGTCATGGGTCCGGCGGCCCGGCCGACGGGCGAGGCGCCGCCGACCAGGACGCAGCTCGTCGTCGCCGGGGCGCTGGTGTTCTTCCTGCTCGCGGTCATCGGCCATCTCGTCGCCGCACGGACGAGCCGCCGGCTGCGCGCCGAGCCGGAGATCGCCGCGGCGCTGGGCTCGGCGCTCCTCGGCACCGTCGACGTGCCTGGTGAACGGCGCGCGTACCGGCCGGAGAAGACTGGCACGCGGGCCCGGATCCGCCGGCTTCTCGGCACCGACACCCGGTGGGAGATGCCGGCCCCGCAGTGGTCCGGCGAGGCCGACAGGCAGATCCGCTACCGACGGGTGTGCGCCCGCCTCCGGGACAGGCTGCCGGCCCCCCGCCGGCTGCTGGTCGTCGTACCGGAAGGCGACGAGGTCGCCCGCCGGGCCGCCGGGCAACTCGTCGCCGAGGCCGGGAACGATCCGCTGCTGCGGGTGGCGGAGGTCTCGGTGGACCGGCCGATCGTGCCGGACCGCGAAACGGAGTCCGGCGCCCTGGTCGTCCTCAGCGCGGGCAGCCGGACCGCGGAAGAGCTCACCGGCATCGCCGGGGCGTGTGCGGACGGCGGGCACGAGGTCGTCGGCGTGGTCGTGGCCGGCACGGTCCGCATCCGTCCGACGCGGGCTGCCGGCCGTCCTTCGGACGAGGCCGCCATGGCGTTCGCGGGCCGCGGCCACGCGACGGGAGGTTCAGTGTGACGACGAGGACGACGAGTACGACTTCTCAGTCGCCGGCCGCCGCTCCGCTCATCGACCTGCAGGCGCTGGTGGTCGCGGTCCGCAGGCGCCGCCGTCTCTGGTGCGCCCTGGCGCTGGTCGGACTGCTGATCGGCGCGGCGGTGGCGGTCCTGCTGCCGCCGTCGCCGTCCGCGGTGGCCAAGGTGCTGGTCGCGCATCAGCAGGACCAGCCGAACGACACCGGAACGCTGATCCGCACCGACGTCCAGCTGCTTCAGACCACGCAGATCGCCGACCGGGCCCTGAGGTCCCTGAAGTCCCCGGAGAAGCCCGAGGACTTCATGAAGGAGTACCGGGGCACCGGACTGTCCAACAACGTGCTCCAGATCGACGTGACGGGTGACACCGACGCGGAAGCCGTGGCCCGGGCCGAGGCACTGGCCGAGGCGTTCGTCGCGGACCACGCGCAGCGGATACGGGACATCGCGGACGCCGAGGCCAAGGGCCTGCTCGACCAGCGGGACCGCCTGCAAAAGCAGCTCGCCGAGGTCAACAAGGAGATCGGCGGCCGGTCGGCGGACAGCGACCCGAAAGCGGCGGCGAGCCTCGAGTCGCTCTTCGCCCGCCGGGCCGACCTCACTTCGCGGATCGCCGACTTCGGCCAGCGCGCCGAGGAGGCACGCATCGGCGCGCCCCAGCTCATCGCCGGCACCCAGATCGTGGACGCCCCGCGCGCGGTGCGGCACTCCCTGCCCAAGGCCGCCGTCACCGACGCCGTGGTCGGGCTCGTCCTCGGGCTCTTCCTCGGGCTCGCGCTGGCCGCGGTCGGCGCGGTGGTCGCCGACCGCCCCGTGCTGCGCCGGGACATCGCGGCGAACCTCGGCGCCTCGGTCATCGCGGAGCTGCCCCGCCGGCCGGGCAGGCGCTGGCAGCGCCGACGGACCCGGTCGGCACGCGAACGGCTCACCACGACGCTGGCCCGCACCGTGCGCGGCTCCGCGGAAGCGGTGTCGCTGCTGGAACTGGGCTGTGCGCGCAGCACGAGCGCGATCGCCCTGGACCTCGCCCGGGCCCTGGCGGCGGAGGGGCCGCTGGTCGTCGTCGACGGTCTGCCCGGCCCGCAGCTCGCGGGCCGTCAGAAACCGGGAGACCCCACCGTGGTCAGCGGTGAACGTGCCGCGGCCGTATCGCCCCGGGAGCGCCGGATCGGCGTCGGCTCGGTGGCGCCCGGCACGGCGTGGACGGACCTGAGGTATCTCGGCACCCGGACCGTGCTCGTCGTACGGGCCGGGCACGGCAGCGCCGCATGGCTGCACACAGTGGCGCGGCAGCTCGCGGACCAGCGCATACCGGTGATCGGTGTGGTGCTGATCGACCCCGATCCGCGTGACCGGACCGACGGCACGCTGTGGGACGGGCTGGGCACCGCGCTGCGCGGCCGGAGCGAGCGGCCGGCCCGGCCGAACGGCGGGGGTGCCTCCCACGCCGTTCAGGCGGTGGGAGAGGGCCCTCGGCCCGCGGAGCGGCAGCCGATGTGGGCCGCACGGGTCCCGGACGACGACCAGGAGGTGCGGTAGGACATGTGTGGCATCGCGGGCACGTACCGATGGCCGGACGGAAAGGTCCTGACCGACCGCCTCACCGACACCCTCGCCCACCGCGGCCCGGACGGCGCGGGCCGCTACGGTCACCCCGTCGGGGACGGCGAAGTGCAGCTCGGGCACCGCCGGCTGTCCATCATCGACCTGTCGGAGACCGGCGCCCAGCCGATGGTCTCGGACGGCCTCGCCCTGACGTACAACGGCGAGCTGTACAACGCGCCCGAGCTGCGTGCCGAGCTGGCGGCCGCCGGGGTGCGCTTCCGCGGCACCTCCGACACCGAGGTACTCCTTCAGGCCTGGCGGCGCTGGGGCACGGACTGCCTGCCCCGGCTGCGCGGCATGTTCGCGTTCGGCGTCTTCGACGAGCGAACCGGTGACCTGGTGCTCGCCCGCGACCAGCTCGGCATCAAGCCGCTGTTCCTGCTCCGGCGCGGCGGGGGCCTGGTGTTCGCCTCCGAGCTCAAGGCACTCGCCGCCGCGACCGGCGGGACGCTGCGGGTGGACCACGCGGCGCTGGTGGCCTCACTGCTGTACTACTGGGTGCCGGACTCGCGGTGCGCGTTCCGCGAAGCGGAGAAGCTGCCGCCGGGGAGCTGGCTGAGGTGCCGGCCCGACGGCCGGGTGGAGCGCGGCCGGTTCTGGAACCTGAAGGACGTCGCCGCCGAGGGCCGGGAGCGGGCCCGCAGCGGCGAACAGCCGGACCTGGCCGCCATTGTCGAGGAGTCGACCCGGCGTCACCTGCTCTCCGACGTCCCCGTGGCGACGTTCCTCTCCGGCGGCCTCGACTCCAGTTACCTGACCGCGCTGGCGGCCCGCCGCCGGCCCGGGATCTCCGCCTACACGATCGGCTTCCGCGCCGAGGACGCCAGGTTCGAGGCGATGCCGGACGACCTGCGCTACGCCCGGCAGGTGGCCGAGCGGTTCGGCGTCGACCTGCACGAGATCGAGATCGCCCCGAACGTGCTCGACCTGCTGCCGCGGATGACGTACCACCTGGACGAGCCGATCGGCGACCCCGCCGCGATCAACACGTACCTGATCTGCTCGGCCGCCCGGGAGGCCGGGGTCAAGGTGATGCTCTCCGGGATGGGCGCCGACGAACTGTTCGCCGGGTACCGCAAGCACCTGGCCAACCTGCTCGCGCTGCGCTACCAGCGCGTCCCGCGGCCACTGCGCCGCGCGGTGTCCGGGGCCGTGGACCGGCTGCCGGTCGCCACGTCCCGCCGGGGGTACCGGTCGGTGCGCTTCGCCAAGCGGTTCCTCTCCTTCGCCGATCTGCCGGAGGAGACCGCGTTCCGGCGCAGCTACACCATGTACGACCGGGACGAGTTGCTCGCCCTTGTCGATCCGGACCTGGCCGGGACGGTCGACGAGGTGCTGACCGAACATGCGGACGTCTACCGGGACAACGACCTCGACGACTTCGTCAACCGCATGTGCCTGACCGACGCCCGGATGTTCCTGCCGGGCCTGAACCTCACGTACACGGACCGCTCCAGCATGGCCGCGTCGACCGAGGTGCGGGTGCCGTACGTGGACGTCGAGGTGGTCAAGGCGGCGTTCGCGGTGCCCGGCGACCGCAAGATCGTCGGACGGCAGGGCAAGGCCGTCCTCAAGGAGGCGGCCGCCTCGGTGCTGCCCCGGGAGATCGTCTACCGGCCCAAGGGCCTGTTCAGCGCGCCGCTGCGGGCCTGGATGAGCCGGGATCTGGCACCGCTGGTACGCGAGGTGGTGCACGACGGCGCGCTCGTCGGCTCCGGACTGCTGCGCCGCGACGCGCTCGCCCGCATGGTCGCCGAGGACGCCGCCGGGCAGCGGGACTTCTCCAAGCATCTGTGGCATGTGCTGACGCTCGAGTACTGGTACCGCGACGCGACGGCCGGGTCCGGCCGGGGTGCTCGCCCGGCGGCGTGAAGACGGCTTAGGAACAAGGGGACTTCGGGTGAAACAGGTTGTGCAGAACTACAAGAGCGGCGAGCTGGCGGTGCTCGACGTGCCGGTGCCGGGGTGCAAGCCGGGGGGTGTGCTGGTCCGTACCGCCTACTCGCTGATATCCACCGGGACCGAGCTCATGAAGGTGTCCGAGGCCGGCATGTCGATGCTGGGCAAGGCCCGCTCCCGGCCGGACCAGGTGGCCAAGGTCATGCAGAGCGTGGCCACCAACGGGGTGCCGGCCACCTACCGCAAGGTGATGGGCAAGCTGGACTCTTACACGCCGCTGGGCTACTCGCTGTGCGGGGTGGTCGAGCAGGTCGGCGCCGGGATCGACGACGTGAAGGCCGGCGACCTGGTGGCCTGCGCCGGCAACGAGCACGCGCTGCACGCCGAGTTCAACTGGGTGCCGAAGAACCTCTACGTCCCGGTGCCGGACGGCCTCGCGCCGCGGCACGCCGCCTTCGGCACGGTCGGGTCGATCGCGTTGCAGGGCGTCCGCCAAGGCGAGCCGCAGCTCGGCGAGGTGGCCCTGGTCATCGGCCTCGGCCTGATCGGGCAGCTCGTGGTCCAGCTCCTCACGGCCTCGGGGGTCCGCGTCGTCGGGGTCGACCCCGACCCGGCGCGCTGCGAGCTCGCCGAGCGGCTGGGCGCCGCGGCCTGCGGCGACCCCGCGTCCGCGGCCGTGGAGGCCGCCGTCGCCGAACTCACCGACGGTCACGGCGTGGACCAGGTGTACCTGGCCGCCGGCGGCGGCAGCAACCAGCCCGTCGAGCTGGCCGCCCGGCTGAGCCGGGACCGCGGCCGGGTCGTCGACATCGGCAAGTGCCGCCTGGACCTGCCGTGGAACGCGTACTACGAGAAGGAGCTCGACGTCCGGTTCTCCCGCAGTTACGGCCCCGGGCGCTACGACCCGGAGTACGAGCTCGAGGGCCGGGACTACCCGATCGGCTACGTGCGCTGGACCGAGCGCCGCAACCTGGCGTGCTTCCTCGACCTCGCCGCCCGGGGCAGGATCGACGTGGAGCCCCTGGTCTCCCACGTCGCCGACTTCGCTGACGCGGCCGAGACGTACCGGCGCCTGAAGGACGGCGACCTGAAGGCCGTGACCGTGCTGTTCCGGTACCCCGAACCCGCGGGGGAAGCGGAGGATGCCGGGGCCCCGGCGGTGGCCGTGCCCGCGGTGAAGCGCCCCGGCGACGGAGTGTCCACGCCGGCCCGGGCCGCCGGGACGCCGGTGCGCCTCGCGTTCGTCGGCGCGGGGAACTACGCGACCTCGATGCTGCTGCCGCACCTGGCACAGCGCGACGGCGTCGAGCTGTCGGCGGTCGTCACCACGACGGCGCTGTCCGCGGCCAACGCGCAGCGGAAGTTCGGCTTCGCCGAGGCGACCACCGATCTCGACGCCGTGCTCGGCGACGAGTCCATCGACGCGGTGTTCGTGGTCACCCGGCACAGCTCGCACGCCGAACTGACCCGGAAGGCACTGCTGGCGGGCAAGTCCGTGTTCGTGGAGAAGCCCCTGGCCCTCACCGAGGACGAGCTGGCCGGCGTACTCGCGGCGGTGGAGGAGTCCGGCAACGACCGGCTGCAGGTGGGCTTCAACCGCCGGTTCGCGCCGCTGCTGCAGGAGGCCAGGAAGCGGTTCGGCGCCCGGACCGGTCCGGCGAGCCTGCGCTACCTGGTCAACGCGGGCCGGCTGCAGCACGGCAGCTGGTACCTCCGGCAGGGAACCGAGGGCTCGCGGTTCGCCGGCGAGGGCGGCCACTTCATCGACACGGCGAGCTGGCTGCTGGACGCCGACCCGGTCTCGGTGTACGCGGCCGCCACGTCCGGCAACGAGGACCTGCAGGTCGTCCTGCGCTACCCGGACGGATCCACCGCCACCATCAGCTACGTCACCACCGGCGCGCCCGGCTTCCCCAAGGAGACGCTGGACCTGGTCGCGGACGGCAAGGTGCTGCGGCTCGACGACTTCGTCCGCGCCTCGGTCCACGGGCGCAAGCGGTGGGTCAGTTCGCGGCTGCCCAAGGCCCGGGACAAGGGCCAGTCCGCCGAGCTGGCCGCTTTCATCAAGGCCGTGCGGACCGGCGGGCCGATGCCGGTGCCGCTGGAGTCGCTGGTCGCCACCACCTCGGCCACCCTCGCCGTGCGGACCGGCCTGGCCGGCGGTGCGCCGGTGACGTTGGCGAGGGCGCGATGACCATGAGCGCAGGCTGGTACCTGCGGCGGCTGTCCCGGATGGAGCCGCGGGAGGTCGGCGGCCGGGTGGGCGACGCGGTGCGCAGGCGGCGGTGGCGGTCGGCGCGGCCGGACTGCCCGAGCGTGACCGGCGCCCGGTTCACCGCGGTCCTGCCCGCGGGGACGATGGCCGCGGTGCCTCCGGACGCCGCGAAACGGCTCGTCGCCGAGGCGGACCGGCTGATGTACGGGCACGCCGAGTACTTCGGGGTGGTCCGCGAGGACCTGGCCGACCCGGACTGGTCGTGGGACCCGAAGACCGGGCGCCGGGCCCCGTCGGGTTACGCCTTCGACGTGCCGTACCGGAACGAGGACGCGGTCGGGGACATCAAGCAGATCTGGGAACTGTCCCGGCACCAGTACCTCACCGTGCTCGCCGCCGCCTACGCGGTCACCGGGGACGAGCGGTACGCCGAGCGCGTGGCCGAGCACCTGCGGTCGTGGTGGGCGGCCAACCCGCCGCTGCGCGGCGTGCACTGGATCAGCGGTATCGAGCTGGGCATCCGGCTGCTGTCCTGGGTGTGGATCCGCCGGCTGCTGGACGGCTGGCCGGGCGCGGCCGGGCTGTTCGAGGGCAACCCGGTGGCGCTGGACCAGATCTGGCACCACCAGCGCTGGCTGGCCGCCTTCCCCAGCCGGGGGTCTTCGGCGAACAACCACGTCGTCGCCGAGGCCGCCGGGCAGTTCGCCGCGGCCTGCGCGTTCGGGTGGTTCCCCACCTCGGCACGCTGGCGAGCCGACGCACTGCGGTCGCTGGAACGGCAGCTGCGCGCCAACACCTTCGGCTCCGGCCTCAACCGCGAGCTGGCCACCGAGTACCACGGACTCGTTCTGGAACTCGGCCTGGCCGCGGTGGCCGAGGCGGACGCCGCCGGCGTGCCGGTCCCCGCGTCGGTCCGGCTGGTGCTGCTGCGGATGACCGACGCGCTCGCCGCCGTCGTGGACAGCCGGCTGCGGCCGCCGCGCCAGGGGGACGCGGACGACGGGCACGGTCTGGTCGTGGACGGCGCGGGCACCGACCGCTGGGCCTCGCTGCTGGCCACCGGCGACGCCGTGTTCGGCCGGCTCGCCTGGTGGCCGGCGGTGACCGGCACCGATGTGCGCACTCCGCTGCTGGCCGCGCTCATCGAACCCACTGCACTGTCTGTGAGCCGCCCGACCGGCCGACCGGCGCACTTCGCCGACGCGGGCATGACGATCCTGCGCGGCCCTGGCGAGATCTGGTGCCGCTGCGACGGCGGTCCGCACGGCTTCCTGTCCATCGCCGCGCACGCCCACGCGGACGCGCTGTCCGTGGAGGTCCGGCACGACGGGGTCGACGTGCTCGCCGACCCGGGGACGTTCTGCTACCACGGGCAGCCCGAGTGGCGGCGGTACTTCCGGTCGACCCTCGGCCACAACACCCTGCAACTGGACGGCGGTGACCAGTCCGTCTCCGGCGGCCCGTTCCTGTGGACCCGGCATGCCCGCAGCCGCGTCCTGGCCGCGGACGCGTCCGGCGAGGGGGTGGCCCGCTGGTGTGCCGAGCACGACGGCTACCAGGGCTCCGTGCACCGCCGCCGGGTGGAGCTGACGGCCGCGAGCCGGGAGCTGCGGGTGGTCGACGAGGTGCGCGGCCCGCGCCGGGCCGCGCACCTGGCGTTCCACCTCGGACCGGCGATCGCCGCGGACCTGGCGGGGCACCGGGCGGTGCTCACCTGGACCCGGGACGGTGAGGGACGTTCCGCGGAGCTGGAGCTGCCCGGGCAGCTGTCCTGGCGGGCGCACCGCGGCGAGACCGACCCGCCGCTGGGCTGGTACTCCGCCGGATTCGGGCGCAAGGAACCCGCCACGACCCTGGTCGGCACCGGATTCACCGACGGCGCGGACGGGTTCACCACCGTGCTCAGGTTCCGCGGCTAGGGGGGGCGCGTGGGGTTCAAGAGGCGGCACTGGGCGTCGGCGGCGGCACCGCTGGCGCTGGCCCTGCTGGCGACCGGCTGTGTCGGCTCGTCGAGTTCCGGGGCGGAGCCGAAGGCCGCGCCGTCCACGTCCGCGGCCCCGCCCGCTCCACGGGTGTGCGCCAAGCCCGGGGCCGGGCCGGCGAAGGCGCCGGCGGGCGCGGTGACGGTCGACCCCGCGGTGGTCGGTGACCTGGCGGCGAAGACCAAGAGCAGCCCCCCGCACACCACGTTCTGGCTCCGGCCGGGCAGGCACAGGCTCTCCCCGGACCGGTACGCCCAGGTCATCCCCAAGGAAGGGGACCGCTACCTCGGTGCGCCGGGCGCGGTGCTCGACGGCCGCAGGAAGAACCAGTACGCGTTCGGCGGCCGTGCCCGCGACGTCACCATCCGCTACCTGACCGTGGAACGTTTCGTGGCGCCGCTGAACGAGGGCGTGGTCAACCATGACTCGGCCGACGGATGGGTGATCGAGCACGCGACGGTCCAGAACAACTCCGGCGCCGGGCTGATGGCCGGTGCCCGCCAGCAGGTCCGCGCCAACTGCCTGCGCGGCAACGGCCAGTACGGCATGAACGCGTACAAGGCCGACGGCCGTATCAGCGGCCTGGTGGTCGAGGGCAACGAGATCGTGGGCAACAACACCGACGACTGGGAGCGGCGGCGCAAGGGCTGCGGCTGCACCGGAGGCATCAAGTTCTGGGCCGTCAACGGCGCCGACGTGCGCGGCAACTGGGTGCACGACAACCACGGAACCGGGTTGTGGGCGGACACCAACAACAACGACTTCCTCATAGAGGACAACGTGCTCGAGGCCAACGACGGTGCCGCGCTGATCTACGAGATCAGCTACAACGCGGTCATCCGGAACAACACGATCCGGCGGAACAACTGGGTCGAGGGGCGCAAGGCGGCCGAGAGCGGCGACAACTTCCCGTTCGCGACCGTCTACCTGTCCGAGTCCGGCGGCGAACCACGGATCCGGGCCCGCACCGGCAAGATCGAGATCTACCGGAACGTGCTGCAGGACAACTGGTCCGGGATCACCCTGTGGGAGAACGCCGACCGATTCTGCAACAGCCCCGCCAACACCTCGTCCGGTCAGTGCACCTTGCTGGTCCGGGACACCAAGCGCTGTGCCAGGCCGGCGATCGCCGAGGCGCCGCTCTACGCCGACTGCCGGTGGAAGACACAGCGGGTGGACATCCACGACAACCGCTTCGTGCTGGACGAGTCCGTCGTCAAGTGCACGGAGAAGTGCGACCGGATGGCTCTCCTCGCCAACTACGGAACCTACCCGGACTGGTCCCCGTACAAGGGCGAGCGGGTGGCCGACGCGATCACCACCGGGCAGCACAACCGCTGGCACGACAACGTCTACATCGGGCCGTGGAAATTCGTGGCCCAGGACACGAGCCGGGTGCTCGACTTCCTGGAGTGGCAGGGCACGCCGTACCGGCAGGACGCGGGCAGCACCCTCGACCCCGTGGCCGGTGGTTGAGATGGGCGGAGAACAGAAGCCGGCCGGGCTGCCGGGCGGACCCGACACGGCGGGAACGCGGCCCGGCGCCGTGTCGCGCCCCGTCGGCACCCCGCGGATCGTCGGCATCGTCTGGGGGCTGCTCGTCCTCAACACGCTCGGCTCCGCCGGGGCGAAGACCATCGTCCCGCTGCCCCGCTCCCTCATCCAGATGGTCACCATGGGCGCGCTGGTCGCCGCGTTCACGCTGGCGCTCACGGTCAATCTCCGGCTGCGCGTCCGAGCGAGCGCCTACCTGTTCCTGCTCACCGTGCTGCTGGTGATGAGCGTGATCTCCAGCGCGAACCTGGAGTCCGGGTTCGGCGCGCTGTTCCGGTGCTTCCGGCTGGCTCTCTTCGTCGGCACGCTGTGGCTGCTCAGCCGTTGGTGGGACGGCAGCATGACGTTCGTCCGGCACCACATCCGGATGTACTTCGCGGTGCTCGGATCGGTGGCCGCCGGCCTGGCCGTCTCGCCGGGCGCGGCCCTGCCCGACCTCTACGGCGGACGCCTCGTCGGCGCGTTGTGGCCGCTCACCCCGCCGCAGATCGGGCAGTACGCCGCGGTGATCATCGGGCTCACCGTGCTGCTCCTGCTGGGGCGCAGGACCGACAGGGCGAGCGCGGCCGTGGTCATCGTGCCGTCACTCGTCCTGCTCGCGCTGACCCATACCCGGACGGCCACGCTCGGCCTGCTCCTCGGGCTGGCGCTGGCGATCGGCTCGCTCATCCTGACCAGCGCCGCGGCCCGCCGGTTCTTCACCTGGGCGGTGCTGTGCGCCGTGGTGGCCGCGGTGGGGTTCGCCTCCGCGCTGCAGTCGTGGTTCCTGCGCGGGCAGAGCAAGGAGAACTTCTCCAGTCTCACCGGCCGGGCCAAGGTCTGGGACGCCCTGCTGGCCGCGCCCCGGTCGGCCTCGGAGCAGTGGTTCGGCGTGGGCCTGGGCGACAAGTCGTTCGGCGGGCTGCCGATCGACAACAGCTGGCTGGCCGTCTACAACGAACAGGGTCTGATCGGCGTCACCCTCGTCGCGGCGTTCCTCGTCGTGCTGGGCGGCGTCGCGCTGCTGCGGCCACCGTCGCTGCGGAGGGCCTGCGCGATCTTCCTGATCAGCTACTGCGCGATCGCGTCGTACACCGAGGCCGGTCTCGGCGACGCCTCGCCGTACCTGCTGCATCTGGCCCTGGCCGCCTCGCTGCTCGCGGCACCCGCCGAGGCCGCTCCCCCCTCGACCCCCGAAGTCCCACGACGACGTATCCCGCGCTGGGCCCGCGGATCGGAGGTGGCGTGAGCATGCACGTCCTGGTGGTGCACAACCGCTACGCGTCGGCACAGCCGAGCGGGGAGAACAAGGTCGTCGACCAGGAGGTGGAGCTGCTGCGCGCGGGCGGCCACCGGGTCGGGGTGTTCGAGCGGCGCAGCGACGACATCGCCGCCCGCTCCCTCCTCGGCAAGGCCGCGCTGCCGCTCCTGGTGCCGTGGAACCCGGCGGTGCGCGCGGAGCTCACCGCCCGGCTGCGCGCCGAGCGGCCGGACGTGGTGCACGTGCACAACGTCTTCCCGCTGCTGTCGCCCGCGGTGCTGGCCGCCTGCGCCGACGCCGATGTGCCCGCCGTCGCGACGCTGCACAACTACACCCAGGTCTGCCCTCCCGGCACGCTGCAGCGCGACGGCCGGCCCTGCACCGAGTGCGTCGGATCGGCGCCGCTGCCCGCCGTCCGGCACGGCTGCTACCGCGGCTCCCGCCTCGCGACGGTGCCGCTCGCGGTCAGCCTGTCGGTCAACCGGCGGCGGTGGTGGTCCGGCGTGGAGCGGTTGCTGTGCATCTCCGCGGCGCAGCGCGACGTCCTGGTGCGGTCCGGCATGCCGGCCGAGCGGCTGGCGGTGAAGCACAACTTCGTTCCCGACCCGGGCACCTGCCGAGTGGGCGACGGAGAGCATCTGCTGTATCTCGGCCGGCTCGCGGAGGCCAAGGGCGTGCGGCTGCTCATGGCCGCCTGGGACGAGATCGCGGCGAGCGGCGGTGTGGGCGTCCCGCTCGTGATCGCCGGCGCGGGGCCGCTGGAGCCGGAGGTGACCGCCTGGGCGGCGGGCCGCGACGACGTGTGCTACGTCGGCCTGTTGGACACGGCGGAGTGCCGGAAGGCCATCGCGCGATCGGTCGCCGTGGTGGCTCCCTCGACGTGGCTGGAGGCGTTCGGCCTGGTGGTGGTGGAGGCGATGGCGGCCGGGGTCCCGACCGTCGCCGCCGGTCACGGCGCCTTCGTCGAACTCGTCGAGGACGGGGTGACCGGGCTGCTGCACCAGCCGGGCGACCCCGCCTCGCTCGCGTCCCGCATACGCCGGATCGCGGCCGAACCGGCCCGCAACCGGGAGATGGGCCAGGCGGCCCGGCGCCGTTACGAGCGGGGCTTCAGCCCCGCCGTCGGTCTCGAGCGCCTGGTGGAGGAGTACCGCACCGCGATCGCGGGTCGGTCAGCACTGGCTCGCGGCGGGGACACCCGCGCGAGCAGGGGGGATGGGGACAGCAGATGACACGATGCCGACTCTGCGGCTCGGAAGCGATGGCGAGCGTCGTCGACCTGGGGGCGACGCCACCGTGCGAAAGCTTCCTCGCCGCGGACCAATTGGACCAGCCGGAGCCGGCGTACCCGCTGCACCTGCGGGTCTGCACCGACTGCTGGCTCGCGCAGATCCCTCCGCTGATCACGCCGGAGGAGACGTTCAAGGAGTACGCGTACTTCTCCTCGTACTCGACCTCCTGGGTGGAGCACGCGCGCACGTTCGTCGCCGACGCCGTACAGCGCCTTGACCTCGGTCCCGATTCCTTCGTGGTCGAGGTCGCGAGCAACGACGGGTACCTGCTCAGGCACGTGGTGGACCGGGGGATCCGCTGCCTGGGCATCGAACCGTCGGTGAACGTCGGTGCCGCGGCGCGGGACGCCGGTGTGCCCACGCTCACGGAGTTCCTGAGCCCCGACACCGGCGCGGCGGTCCGCGCGGAGCACGGCCCGGCGAACCTGGTCGTGGCCAACAACGTGTACGCGCACATCCCCGACGTGGTCGGGTTCACCCGCGGGCTGCGCGCCCTGGTCGCCGACGACGGCTGGGTCTCCATCGAGGTGCAGCACCTGCTGACCCTGATCGAGGAGAACCAGTACGACACGATCTACCACGAGCACTTCCAGTACTACACGGTCGCGTCCGCGACCCGGGCCCTGGCGAGCGGCGGACTCACGCTCGTGGACGTCGAGCTGCTGCCCACGCACGGCGGCTCCGTCCGGCTGTGGGCCCGGCCGGACGAGGTGGCCGGCGAGCCGAGCCGGCGGGTGGCCGACGTCCTCGACCGGGAGAAGGCCGCCGGGCTGCGGGAGCTGTCCGGGTACACCGAGTTCTCCGCCCGGGTGGCCAAGGTGCGCCGGGATCTGCTGCGGTTCCTCATCGAGGCGGCCGAGCGCGGCGAGACGGTCGTGGGCTACGGCGCCCCGGGCAAGGGCAACACCCTGCTCAACCACTGCGGGATCCGGCCCGACCTGCTCCCGTACACGGTCGACCGGAACCCGTACAAGCACGGCAGGTTCACCCCGGGCACCCGCATCCCCATTCTGCCGCCCGAGCGGATAGCCGCCGACCAGCCGGACTACGTCCTCGTCCTGCCCTGGAACCTGCGGGCCGAGCTGGTCGAGCAGTTGTCCTTCGTGCACGGCTGGGGCGGCCGGCTGGTCTTTCCCATCCCGGAACTGAGCATTGTCGAGGTGGAGTCATGAAGGTCGTCCTGTTCTGCGGCGGTTACGGGATGCGGATGCGCAACGGAGCCTCCGACGACGTGCCCAAGCCGATGGCGATGGTCGGGCCGCGACCGCTGATCTGGCACGTCATGCGCTATTACGCGTACTTCGGGCACAAGGAGTTCATCCTGTGTCTCGGCTACGGGGCTCACCACATCAAGAACTTCTTCCTCAACTACGAGGAGACGACGTCCAACGACTTCGTGCTGCGCGGCGGGCGGACCGAGCTGCTGTCCACCGACATCGCCGACTGGACGATCACGTTCGCGCAGACCGGCATCGAGTCGCCGATCGGGGAGCGGCTGCGCCGGGTGCGCCACCACCTGGACGGCGACGAGATGTTCCTCGCCAACTACGCCGACGTGCTCACCGACGCCCCGCTGGACGAGATGATCGACCGGTTCGCGGCGCGCGACGCCGGCGCGTCGATGATGGTGGTGCCGCCGCAGTCCTCGTTCCACTGCGTGGAGCTGGGCGAGAACGGCCTGGTGGGTGGCATCACCGCGGTGAGCGACCTGCCGCTGTGGGAGAACGGCGGCTACTTCGTGCTCCGGCAGGAGGTCTTCGACCACATACCGGAGAACGGGGACCTGGTCGCCGACGGATGCGCCCAGCTGGCCAAGCGCGGCCGGCTGGTGGCGCACCAGCACCGCGGCTTCTGGAAGCCGACCGACACCGTGAAGGAGCGGGCGGCGCTCGATGACGCCTACACCCGGGGCGACCGTCCGTGGGCCGTGTGGGAACGGGACGGCGCGGGGGCGGACGCCGGGGTGAGGACCGCGTGATCCGGCTCAGCGCCGGGCGCCCGGAACGGATCGTCGCGGTGGGCGCGCACTGCGACGACATCGCCATCGGCGCCGGCGGCACGCTGCTGACGCTGTGCGGCGCGCGGCCGGGCATCCGCGTCGACGCGCTGGTGCTCTCCGGCGGCGGCACCGACCGGGAGCAGGAGGAGCGGGCCGCGCTCGCCGCCTTCTGCCCGGGCGCCGACCTGCGGCTGACCGTGCACAAGCTGCCGGACGGCCGGTTCCCGGCCCACTGGGAGGAGGCCAAGTCCGCGGTCGAGGAGCTGCGTGCGCAGACCGACCCGGACCTCATCCTCGCCCCGCGCACGGACGACGCGCACCAGGATCACCGCGGACTGGCGCGGCTGCTGCCCACCGCGTTCCGCGACCACCTCGTGCTCGGCTACGAGATCGTCAAGTGGGACGGCGATCTCGGCCGTCCGACGGTGTACCAGCCGCTGTCGCCGGAGACCGCCGAACAGAAGGTGCGGCTGCTGCAGGACCACTACCCCTCGCAGCGGCACCGGCCCTGGTACGACCGGGAGGCATTCCTCGGCCTTGCCCGGATCCGCGGCATCGAATGCCACGCCCGCTACGCCGAGGCGTTCGCCGTCACCAAACTCACGCTCGATCTGGGGGACTGAACCATGCGCGTACTGCTGACCGGACACCAGGGCTACCTGGGCACCGTGATGGCCCCGGTCCTCGCGGCCGCCGGGCACGAGGTCGTCGGCCTCGACGCCGGCCTGTTCGCCGACTGCGTGCTGGGCGAGCCGCCCGCGGACCCGTCCGGGCACCGGGTGGACCTGCGCGACGTCACGGCCGAGCACGTGGCCGGGGTGGACGCCGTGATCCACCTGGCCGCGCTCTCCAACGACCCGCTGGGATCGCTGGCGCCGGACCTCACCTACGACATCAACCACCACGCGTCCGTACGGCTCGCCCGGCTGGCCCGCGACGCCGGCGTGCGGCGCTTCCTGTACGCGTCCACCTGCTCGGTCTACGGCGCCGCCGGCGGCGACGACCTGGTGACCGAGGACGCCCCGCTGCGCCCGGTGACGCCGTACGCGGAGTCCAAGGTGCGGGTGGAGGACGACCTGCACGCGCTGGCCGACGGCGACTTCACCCCGGTGTTCATGCGCAACGCCACCGCCTTCGGCTACTCGCCCCGGCTGCGCGCCGACATCGTGCTGAACAACCTGGTGGGCCACGCCCTGCTGTCCGGCGAGGTGCTGGTGCTCTCCGACGGCACCCCCTGGCGCCCGCTGGTGCACGCCGCCGACATCGCACGGGCCTTCGCGGCCGCGCTGACCGCGCCGCGGGAAGCGGTGCACGACCGGGCGTTCAACATCGGCAGCGAGACCAACAACGTCACGGTCGCCGAGATCGCCGGACAGGTCGCCGAGGCGGTCTCCGGCGCGAAGGTGGTGATCACCGGGGAGACCGGTGCCGATCCGCGCTCGTACCGGGTGGACTTCTCCCGGTACCGCGCCGCGATACCCGGCTTCGACTGCGAGTGGACGGTGAAGCAGGGCGCGCTCGAACTCGCGGACGCCTACCAGAAGTTCGGGCTGACCCGGGAGGACTTCGAGCGACGCTTCACGCGCCTCGCGGTGCTGCGCGCGGCGTCCGACGCCGGCGCCGTCGACGACACCCTGCGGTGGCGCCGATGACCGGGCCCGGCCGGCGGATGCACGCGCTGGTGGAGCGGCTGTACCCGCTGTGCCGGAGCATCACCGGCGACGGCGTGCGCGCCACCCTGGACATCGTCGGCGAGTACGTCCCGCTGCGGGTGCACGAGGTGCCGACCGGGACGCAGGTGCTCGACTGGACCGTGCCGCAGGAGTGGAACATCCGCGACGCCTACATCGCCGACTCCGCCGGCAACCGGGTGGTCGACTTCGCCGCGTCCAGCCTGCACGTGCTCGGCTACAGCGTGCCGGTGTCGGCCACCATGCCGCTGTCCGAGCTCCGCGCGCACCTGCACACCCTTCCGGACCACCCGGGCTGGGTGCCGTACCGCACCAGCTACTACCAGCCGGAGTGGGGGTTCTGCCTGGCCCAGGAGACCCTGGACGCGCTGCCGGACGGCGACTACGAGGTACGCATCGACTCCACGCTCGAAGACGGCCACCTCACCTACGCCGAGCATGTGATCCCCGGTCAGGTCCCGGACGAGGTGATCGTCTCCTGCCACGTCTGCCACCCGTCGCTGGCCAACGACAACCTGGCCGGCATCGCGGTGGCGACGTTCCTGGCCCGGGCGCTGGCGCAGGAGACGCCGTACTACACCTACCGGTTCATCTACGCGCCCGGCACCATCGGGGCGATCACCTGGCTGGCCCGCAACGCGGAGCGGGTGGAACGGGTCAAGCACGGCCTGGTGCTGGCCTGCGCCGGGGACCGTGGCCGGTTGACGTACAAGCAGAGCAGACGCGGCGACGCGGAGATCGACCGGGTGATGCGGTATGTGCTGACCGCATCCGAACGCCCGCATCAGGTCGACGAGTTCACTCCGTACGGCTACGACGAACGGCAGTACTGCTCGCCCGGGTTCGATCTCGGCGTGGGCTCGCTCAGCCGGACCCCGTACGCCGGGTACCCCGAGTACCACACCTCGGCGGACAACCCGGACTTCGTCTCCCCCGAGGCGATGGAGGACACCCTCGCGGTGTGCCGTGAGGCGTTCGCCGTCCTCGACCGCAACCGGCGGTACCTCAACCTCAGCCCCTACGGCGAACCGCAGCTGGGCCGGCGCGGGTTGTACGACGCGCTCGGCGGCCGCAGCGACACCAAGCAGGCCCAGATGGCCATGCTCTGGGTGCTCAGCCTCTCCGACGGCGAGCACAGTCTGCTGGACGTCGCCGAGCGGTCCGGGCTGCCGTTCGACACCGTCGCCGCCGCGGCCGACGCCCTGCACGGCGCCGGACTGATCAAGGCATGACGCCGATGACCGTCGAGGGGGAGAAGACGACGCCGAGGGCGGCGACGGCCAGGAGGGCCCTCGTCGGCCGGCTGTCCTGGGGACTGGCCGACCAGGCGGCCTCCAGCATCAGCAACTTCGCGGTGGGCGTCTACGTGGCCCGCTCGCTGGGGGTGACCGCGTTCGGCGTGTTCAGCCTGGCCTGGGTGACCTACGGGGTGATTCTGAACGTCTCCCGCGGCCTTGCCACCGACCCGCTCGTGGTGCGCTTCAGCGGAGTGCCGGACACGTCCTGGCGCGCGGCGGTGGCCCGGTCGACGGGTACCGCGCTCGGCGTCGGCGCCGCCCTCGGCGCGGCCTCCGTGGTGGCCGGCCTCGCCCTCGGCGGCCGCGTGGGGCCCGCCTTCGCCTGCCTCGGCGTCATGCTGCCGGGGCTGCTGCTGCAGGACGCCTGGCGGTTCGCGTTCTTCGCCGCCGGCGCCGGGCGGAAGGCGTTCGTCAACGACGTCGTGTGGGCCGTCGCGCTCGTCCCGGCCATGGTGGCGGCCGCCCGCGTGGGCAGCGTGGCCGCCTTCGTGCTCGCCTGGGGCGCGTCCGCCACGGTGGCGGCAGGGTACGGCTGCCTCCAGTCCGGCATCCGGCCCCGAGTGACCGAGGCGCGCGGCTGGCTCCGCGAACAGCGCGACCTCGGCTACCGGTACCTGGTCGAGAACACCTGCCTCAGCGGCGCGAGCCAGCTGCGGGCGTACGGGCTCGGCGCGATCGCCGGGGTCGGTGCGGTGGGTGCGGTGCGGGGCGCCGAGCTCCTGATGGGTCCGTTCCTCGCCGTGCTGATGGGGCTGTCGCTGGTCACCGTCCCGGAGGCGGCACGGGTGCTGCGGCAGGCCCCGCAGCGGCTCGGGACGTTCTGCCTCCTGCTCGGCGGCGGGCAGGCCGCCGCCGCGCTGCTCTGGGGCGGGGCGCTGCTGCTGATGCCGGACCGGCTCGGCGAGCTGGCGCTCGGCAGTGTCTGGCACTCCGCCTCGCAGCTCATCGTGCCGATCACCCTCGGCGTCGCGGGCGCCGGCCTCGGCACCGGCGCGGCGGCCGGGCTGCGCGCGCTCGGCGCGGCCCGGCGCAGCCTGCGCTGCCAGCTGTTCGCCTCCGTCTGTTATGTCGGCGGCGGGCTCGGCGGGGCGGCCATGGCCGGCACGGTCGGCTCGGCCTGGGGCGTCGCCGCCGCGACCGTCAGCGGCTCGGCCGTGTGGTGGCTTCAGTTGCGGTCGGCCCTGCGCGAGCACCACCACGACCCCATTCCCGAAGTGAGGACCTCATGACCGACCGCCCCAGGCTGAGCATCGGCCTGCCCGTGTACAACGGCGAGGAGTACCTCGCCGAGTCGCTCGACGCCCTGCTCGGACAGACCTACGAGGACTTCGAGCTGGTCATCTCCGACAACGCCTCGACGGACGGGACCGAGGACATCTGCCGCAAGTACGCGGCGCAGGACTCTCGCATCCGGTACGTCCGGCTGCTCCGGAACGTCGGCGCCACACCGAACCACAACTACGTGTTCACCCAGTGCCGCGGCGAACTGTTCAAGTGGGCCTCGCACGACGACCTCTACGCCCGCGATCTGCTGCGGCGCTGCGTGGAGGCGCTGGACGAGCGGCCGGACGTGATCCTCGCGCACGCCGACCAGGCGGTCGTCGACGGCGACGGCCAGGTGAAGGTCCCCTACGAGTACACGCTCGCCACCGGCTCGCCGCACCCGCCGGAGCGCTTCCGCAGCGTGCTGTTCGAGCCCGGCGGTGACGACTTCTACGGGGTGATCCGGGCCGACGCGCTGCGCCGGGTGAGGCCGATGGACAGCTACCACCACGCGGACCGCACGTTCGTCGCCGAGATCGCCCTGCACGGGCGCTTCCACCAGGTGCCGGAGCTGTTGTACTTCCGCCGCGACCACCCCACCCGCGCCGAGCGGGCGAACCCGTCCAAGCGCGCCCGGTGCGTCAACCTGGACCCGCGCCGGGCGGGCCTGCTGCACCCGACGCCCCGGCTGCTCGCCGAGTACGTCTGGGGCTTCGCCTCGGCGGTCCGGCGGGCGCCGCTCTCCCCTGCCGAGCGGCGCGAATGCTACCGCCACCTGGCCGCGTGGATGACCAGCCGGGTCCGGCCGGGCGCCGGCGAGCGGGTCGAGGACCGCGCCCCGGTCGACCCGGCCAAGCTCACCGTCTCCGTGGACGCCCTGGTCGCCGGGCGTGCGGGCCGTGAAGGGAGGCACGCATGACGTCCGCGGACGAAACCCCGGTGCGCGTCGGGGTGTTCGGCCTGCTCGGCTCCGGCAACCTCGGCAACGACGGGTCACTCGAGGCGGTCCTCGGCCACCTCCGCGCCGAGCACCCGCAGGCGGTCGTGGACGCGCTGTGCGGCGGACCCGAGGCCGTCACCGCCCGGTTCGGGATCCCCGCGACGCGGCTGCACTGGTACCGCGGGGAGTACCGGACCGCGTCGCGTGCGGGCGCGATCGCGGCGAAGGGTCTCGGCAAACTCGTCGACGTCTTCCGCACCGCCGCCTGGGTGCGCCGGCACGACGTGGTGATCGTGCCGGGCATGGGCGTGCTGGAGGCGACGCTGCCGCTGCGGCCGTGGGGGTTCCCCTACTCGCTGTTCCTGCTCTGCGCGAGCGGCCGGCTGCTCGGCACCCGGGTCGCGCTGGTCAGCGTCGGCGCCGCCGAGATCCGCGACCGGCCGACCCGGGCCCTGGTGCGCTGGTCGGCACGGCTGGCCGCGTACCGGTCGTACCGGGACGCCCAGTCCCGGGACGCGATGCGGGCGATGGGCGTGGACACCGCGCGCGACCAGGTCTACCCGGACCTGGCGTTCTCCCTGCCGACACCGCCGGCGAGCCCGGCCTCGGCCTCGCCGGGCACGGTCTGCGTCGGGGTCATGGACTTCCACGGCGGCAACGACGACCGCGCCCGGGCCGATGAGATTTACCGGCGCTACCTCGACGGGACGATCCGGTTCGTCCGCACGCTGGTCGAGGAGGGCAGGCCGGTCCGGCTGCTCACCGGCGACGACTGCGATGCGTCGGTGGTCGCCGCGATCCTCGACGCGGTGGACTCTCCGCTGGTCACCGCGGCCGAACCGGCCTCACTGGCCGACCTGATGAAGGAGATGGCGGTCGCCGACACCGTGGTCGCGGTCCGCTACCACAACCTGATCTGCGCGCTGAAGACCGGCACACCGGTGCTCGCCCTCAGCTACGCGGCGAAGAGCGACGCGCTCATGGACCGGATGGGCCTCGGCGCGTTCTGCCACCCGGCCCGCGAGGTCGACGCCGACCGGCTGCTCGAGCAGTTCCGGGCGCTGGAGAAGCGCTCGGCCGAGCTGCGGCGGACCCTCACCGAGCGGAACCTGGCCGCCACCCGGCAACTCGAGCACCAGTTCGCCGCCTTGACCGCGGCCCTGTTCCCGGCGGCCGACCACGCCCACGCGCATCAGGAGGCCCGATGAAGGCGACCGAAGTCCCGGAGATCGCCGGCGCATACCTGTTCGAGCCGACTCCGTACGCCGACGAACGCGGCTTCTTCTGCCGCACCTTCGACGCCGACGTGGTCCGCTCGGTGGGCCTCGACCCGAACGCCTTCGTCCAGGACAGCGTGTCCCGCTCGGTCCGCGGCGTGGTGCGCGGCCTGCACCTGCGCTCCGGCGCCGGTGAGGCCAAGCTGGTGCGCTGCTCGTACGGGAGGGTCTTCGACGTCGTCGTGGACCTGCGCCCGAGCTCGCCGACGTACCTGGGCCGGGCCTTCTTCGAGCTGTCCGGCGAGACGCAGGCGACCGTGTACATCCCGGCGGGGTGCGCGCACGGCTTCCAGGCGCTGACCGGGACCGCCGACACGTCGTACCGGATCGACCGCCCGCACGATCCGGCCGAGGACGTGACGATCGCCTTCGACGACCCGGAGCTCGCCATTCCCTGGCCGCTGCCGGTCACGTCGATGTCCCAGCGGGACCGGGAGGCGCCGAGCCTCTCCGAGGTCCTGAAGCACAGAGAAAGCTGAGGTCCCCTTGGACACCGAAGGACTCCACCTGCCCCGGTCGCGGGCGGCCAACGAGCGGCTGCACGCCATGATCCCCGGGGGCGCGCACACCTACGCCAAGGGCGACGACCAGTACCCCGAGAACCTGGCCCCGGTCATCAGCCACGGCCGCGGTGCCCACGTGTGGGACATCGACGGCAACCGCTACATCGAGTACGGCTCCGGCCTGCGGTCGGTCAGCCTCGGCCACGCCCACCCGCGCGTGATCGAGGCGGTGCGGCGGGAACTCGACCGCGGCAGCAACTTCGTCCGGCCGTCCATCGTGGAGGTCGAGGCCGCGGAACGCTTCCTGGCCACGGTGCCGACCGCCGAGATGGTGAAGTTCGCGAAGAACGGCTCCGACGCCACCACCGCCGCGGTCCGCCTAGCCCGCGCCGTCACCGGTCGCCCGCGGGTGGCCGTCTGCGCCGACCACCCCTTCTTCTCCGTCGACGACTGGTTCATCGGCACCACACCGATGTCCGCCGGCATTCCGGCGCAGACCAACGAGCTCACCGTGGCGTTCCCTTACGGAGACCTCGCCGCCACGGAGGAACTGCTCACCCGGTACGAGGGCGAGGTCGCCTGCCTGATCCTGGAACCCGCCACCCACACCGAGCCGCCGCCCGGCTACCTCGCCGGCCTGCGCGAACTGGCGGACCGGCACGGCTGCGTACTGATCTTCGACGAGATGATCACCGGCTTCCGCTGGTCCGAGGCGGGCGCCCAGGGCCTGTACGGCGTCGTCCCCGACCTCTCCACGTTCGGCAAGGCGCTGGGCAACGGATTCGCCGTCTCCGCGCTGGCCGGGCGCCGCGAGCTGATGGAGCGGGGCGGGCTGCGCGACACCGGCGACCGGGTGTTCCTGCTGTCCACCACGCACGGCGCCGAAACGCACTCCCTGGCGGCCGCGATGGCCGTGCTCACCACCTACGTCGAAGAGGGCGTCACCGCGCGGCTGCACGCCCTCGGCGAGCGGCTGGCCGCCGGGGTCCGCGACGCCGCGGCCGCCATGGGCGTCGGCGACCACCTCGTCGTCCGGGGCCGGGCCAGCAACCTGGTCTTCGCCACCCTCGACGAGAACCTGCGGCCGTCGCAGCGGTACCGCACCCTGTTCCTGCGCCGGCTCCTCGCGGGCGGAGTGCTGGCCCCCTCGTTCGTGGTGAGCAGCGCGCTCGACGAGGCCGACATCGATCACACCGTCGACGTGGTCGCTCAGGCATGTGCGGTGTACCGGAAGGCGCTGGACGCCGCCGACCCCACTCCCTGGCTGGCCGGACGACCGGTGAAGCCCGTGTTCCGCCGCTCGGCGTGACCTGACGTGGCGTCAGCGGCGCTCCGGCCGGCCGGCGTCGGCCATCCGGTCGGCCGGCCGGTCAGCCACCCGGTCGACCAGCCACGCGGTGGCCGGTACCACCGCCAGCGCGGTGCACCAGCCGCCGAGGACGTCGGTCGGGTAGTGCGCGCCCAGGGCGACCTGCGCCCAGCCCATGGCGGCGCCGGCAACCAGCGCCGCCGCGAGCACGAGTGACGTGCCGGCCGTCCTGCCGAGGCCGAGCCGGCCGGTCACGAGCAGCGCCCCCACGAGGGCGAGCGCGGTGAAGAAGGCGGTGTGCCCGCTCGGGTAGGACAGGTTGTCGCCGTGGATGGTGCGTCCCACCAGGTGCTTGAGCAGCGTCGCCGTCCCCACGGCCACGGCGGCGCCGGCCACCACGAGCACCGCCGCGCGGGGACACCGAAGCAGCAGGCAGCCCGCCACGCACGCCGAGATCAGCAGCGCCGATCCCGCGGGTTCCCCCAGGAAGTCGAGCGCCAGGGCGACGTGCCGCCACGGCGGACGCACACTGTCCGCCGTCGGCCGTACGATCCACCTGTCCACCCTGCCGGGCTCGCTGTGGCCGGCGTACAGGACCCCGAGCACCACGACCACCAGCGCGGCGAGGGCCGCGACCGGCCCGAGCGACACGCGCAGCGACGGGGGCAGCACCGCGGGCCCCGACCGGCCGGTCACACGCCCACCGCGTCCGGTCGCCCGTCGCAGACCATCCGGCGGATGCGACGCACCTCCCCCACCAACGAGCCCCCGTCGTGTCCGACTCGGCCCGCGCGGGAGCCATCAGCCTGTGCATCGAAATCGGTCTCTGCCGGCCACCCTAACCAACGATGCGGTCGCGGCAAACCGCCGTCGGAAAGTCCCTGTGTCAACACTTCGCGAAGTTTGGTCCTGGATCGCCCTTCCGTGCGGAGGTGGGAGGAACCCCGGCCGGCGCACGGCCGGGGTTCCTCGACCGGGAAGGTCAGCGCTGCAGGGTGAGGACACCCGGCCGCCACGGCAGTTGGTCGTAGGGGCCGCTCGCGGAGGGGGACTTGCCCTGGTAGAGGAACTGCAGGTTGCAGGGGTCGACGGTCATGGTCTGGTCGGGGTTGTCGCGGACCAGGTCACCGTGGCTGATGTCGTTGGTCCAGCCGGCGCCGCTGTTGGCCTTGCCCGCGAAGGGGTTGCTCTCGCTCGCGGCCTGCGGGGTCCACGAACCGCTCAGGCTGGAGGCCGTGAACGAGCGGAAGTAGCGCCCGTTCGCACCCATCGCCTCGACGATCATCAGGTACTGGTTCTGGCCCTGGACCTTGTAGACCTGCACCGCCTCGAACAGGTTGGCCGTCGTGTCGCTCATGACCGTGGTGTACGACGAGCCGAAGCTGCCCGGGAAGTTCCCGATCGGCATGCTCGCCCGGTAGATCTTGCCGTTGTCGCCGGCGAAGAACAGGTACATGTTCTGGCCGTCGCCGATCAGGGTCTGGTCGATCGGACCGGTGCCGGAGCCGGAGATGCTGCCGGTGAACAGCGGCTGCGGCGCGGACCAGCCGTTGGGGTTGGTGGGGTCGCTGGACGTGCGGTAGACGAAGGGCCACGCACCCCACTGGTACGCCAGCACCCAGATGTTCTTGGGCGCGAAGTAGAACAGCGTGGGCGCCACCGCCGACTGGCTCATCCCGGTCTGGCCGGCCGACGCCATGTCCGACCAGTTCGTGAACGGGCTGAACATCATCGAGCCGTAGGACGATCCCGACACGTTCGACGCGTAGACCAGGTGCTTGCCGTTGTAGACCACGTCGGTGAAGTCCTTCAGCGAGACCCACCCGTTCGCCGGCTGCGCCAACGCACCCGTCGACGTCCACCGGTACGTCGACGGGAGAGAGCACGTGCCCGGCGGGGTCGTCGTCCCGGAGAGGCCGGTCCACTTCTGGTTGCCGCCGCCGTTGCACGTCCCGATCTGCACTGCCGTGCCGTTGGCCGTACCGGCGCCCGCGGCCTCCAGGCACAGCCCGGACTCCACGCCGACGACCGTGCCGTCGGAGTTCACCCGCCACTGCTGGTTCGCCCCGCCGGAACAGGACCAGATCTGCACCCGGGTGCCGGCCGTGGTGGCGTGGCCGGGGACGTCCAGGCACTTGTTGCCGTACACGGTCAGCTGATTGGCGTCCGTCAGCGTCCACTGCTGGTTGGTCCCGCCCCAGCAGTCGTAGATCTGCAGGTACGTGCCGTCGTCCTGGCTGCCGCCGAGCACGTCGAGGCACCGGTTCGAACCGGCACCGCGCAGGGCGCCGCTGGTGGCCGCCTGAGCCGGGACGGCGACGAGCATCGCCGCCAACGCGGCCAGGACCGCGACCGCGGCGGCGAGCACCGCAGACGTATGCCTGCGGCCGAGACTTCCTCTGTGCATGGGGACTTCCTCAACCTTGAGTGGGCGGTTCCGGTCGGCCTCGTCAGAGGTTGTCCGGACTGTCGGTACCAGACCGCTGCGAGATTGGCGCGGCCATGACATGCGATGGTTCGCAATATCGAACAAGGCTCGAAGGGTCGAGCAACCTGAATGGTAAGGAACCGGTGGACGGCGTCAACACCCCTCGCATGTATCGCCATCCACACCGAAATATTGCGCTGAACCCATGCCGAGAGTCGCCGCACGCTCCATCCACCCAATGACCGAGCCGGACCACACTTGACGCCGGAGCAGACGAAGCGCCCGACTTGACCACCCCGCTCACCGTCCGGCGGGGACCCCGAGTCTCGAAACATTCGAAGGAAAATCAGAAACTTTTGTGCGCGGAGTATTGACGATGCATCGTCAATACCTCAATCATCCCTGCCTGAGAAGCCGACCACAGTTCGACATTTCGAACCTTCCGTGCTGTCCGGGCTCCGGCCCGCTCCGTCCGTCCGTCCGTCTGCCGCCTGGCAGCGGGCGACGCAAGACCCTGCGCTTCAGTCCTTCCGTGATGTCAATCTTGGAGGCACAGTCATGGGCTCGTACGCCCTTCCCAGACCCGTTGTCCGCCGGAAGATCCGCGGCCTGCTGTTGACGCTGGTCGCCGGCGTCCTCGGGGTGATCGCCGCGTTGATCACGCCGCCGACCGCACACGCCGCCGAGAGCACGCTCGGCGCCGCGGCGGCGCAGAGCGGCCGCTACTTCGGCACCGCCATCGCCTCGGGCAAGCTGGGCGACTCGGCGTACACGACGATCGCGGGCCGTGAGTTCAACATGGTGACGGCCGAGAACGAGATGAAGATCGACGCCACCGAACCGCAGCGGGGCCAGTTCAATTTCACCGCCGGTGACCGCGTCTACAACTGGGCGGTGCAGAACGGCAAGCAGGTGCGCGGCCACACCCTGGCCTGGCACTCCCAGCAGCCCGGCTGGATGCAGAGCCTCAGCGGCAGCACCCTGCGCCAGGCGATGATCGACCACATCAACGGCGTGATGGCCCACTACAAGGGCAAGATCGCCCAATGGGACGTCGTGAACGAGGCCTTCGCCGACGGCAGTTCGGGAGCCCGGCGCGACTCCAACCTGCAACGCACCGGCAACGACTGGATCGAGGTGGCCTTCCGCACCGCGCGCGCCGCCGACCCGGCGGCCAAGCTCTGCTACAACGACTACAACATCGAGGACTGGACCTGGGCCAAGACCCAGGCCGTGTACGCCATGGTCCGGGACTTCAAGCAGCGGGGTGTGCCGATCGACTGCGTCGGCTTCCAGTCGCACTTCAACAGCGGCAGCCCCTACAACAGCAACTTCCGCACCACCCTGCAGAACTTCGCCGCCCTCGGCGTCGACGTGGCCATCACCGAACTCGACATCCAGGGCGCCTCGGCCTCGACCTACGCCAACGTGGTCAACGACTGCCTGGCCGTCCCGCGCTGCCTCGGCATCACCGTGTGGGGGGTGCGCGACACCGACTCCTGGCGATCGGGGGACACACCGCTGCTGTTCAACGGCGACGGCAGCAAGAAGCCCGCCTACACCGCCGTCCTCAACGCACTCAACGGCGGCTCCACCACCCCGCCCCCTTCGGCCGGCGGACAGATCAAGGGCGTCGGCTCGGGCCGCTGCCTGGACGTGCCCAACGCCGTCACCACCGACGGCACCCAGCTCCAGCTGTGGGACTGCCACAGCGGCACCAACCAGCAGTGGACGTACACCGACGCCGGCGAGCTCAGGGTCTACGGCAACAAGTGCCTGGACGCCGCCGGCACCGGCAACGGCTCCAAGGTGCAGATCTACAGCTGCTGGGGCGGCGACAACCAGAAATGGCGCCTCAACTCCGACGGATCCATCGTCGGCGTCCAGTCCGGCCTCTGCCTCGACGCGGTCGGAGGCGGAACCGCCAACGGCACCCTGATCCAGCTCTACTCCTGCGCGAACGGCAGCAACCAGCGCTGGACCCGCACCTGACGGTCCCGGGTCGCCGCCGCGTCGGCGGCGACCCTCGCGATCGCCCGCCCGCCGCGATGAATCCGGCGCCCGCCGAGCCGATCGCCCCCTGTCGCGCCGCACGTTCCTCGATGTCACCGGGGCCATGACGGCCGCCGGCCTGACCGCCGGGGTGCACATCGGACTCCGCCCGGCCGGGCCGGCACTCCCCTGCCCCCGGGGGCTGCGCCCGCGCCGATTCCGGCGACGGGCCGCCACCAGGCAGGCATCACGCTCCCCCGGCCGGCCCAGCCCGATCTGCTCGCCGTGGTGGCCGGCCTCGGTGCCGCCGTGGCACCCGGTCCGTTACTGGCCGAACTCGGCCGAGCCATCCGCACACTCACAGCGGGCACCGACACCCGGCTGGTGCGCACGGCCGGTGCCTCGCTGCCCGGTACGGCCGGCCTCCCGCGACGCGCTTCGCGAACGTGCCCGGCCGACGCGACGGACGTCGATCGGTGTCCGCGGCGATCGGGTTTGTGGCCACGTCAGGACGCAAGGGCTGAACAGATGTACGGACCGCGGTGGGGAGCCGCGGTCCGTACATGTGTGGTGAGATCACGGCCGGCAGGCCGGTCCGCTGGTGGCGCAGTCGGTCAGCGCTGCACACCGGCCTTGGCGAGGGCCTTGGCCAGACCGTTGGCCCACAGTTGGTTGACGCGGGACCTCTCGGTCGCGTTCGGGTAGCGGTTGGTGCAGGACGGGCCGGGGCCACCGCCCGACATCAGCTCACTGCACGGGCCGCTGTAGTGGTCGGGCAGACCCAGCACGTGGCCCGTCTCGTGGGCGGCCACCCGGATCGAGTCGTACTGCTGGTTCTGCGCGTAGTCCAGGAAGATGTAGCCGCTGCCGTGGCCGTCGGTGGACGCGTACGACCCGCGTGAGTCGTTGCCCTCGTAGTAGGCGAAGTCAGCGCTGCCCGACGTCGCTTGGAGCTTCACGTTCGACACGGAGCTGTTCCAGATCGAGGCGGCGCTCGATATCTGCGAGCGGAAGCTGGGTGCCTGGGAGGCGTTGTAGTAGACGGTCACCGTCTGGAGGGAGGGCTGCGTGGCCTGCCGCTGGGCGACGGACTTCAGTACCGCGTCGAAGAAGGCCTTGTTGCCGGCCTTCTCGGCGGAACCGACGTAGCCGGCGGCGCTACGCGCCTGGGCCCGGTCGGCGCCCTGGGGCTGGGCGCCCGCCGGGGCCGCGGTGCCCAGGGCCGCCGCGGCGAGTCCGAGACCGAGCGCGAGAGCCGCGAGTCTCCTGGAGTTGTTCTTCCTGGCGCTGGTGCGCAACGACGCCATGTGGGGGGCTCCTGTTCGTTCTGTGGGGTGGAACGATCGGTTGCCAGGAAGTCTCGGACATCTGAACGGGTCCCGGGATGATGGCAAATGGGGATAGCGACGGGCTATCAGGATCCAACTCGTCCAGATTCGCTGGCACTTGGACACCTGGTGTCACACGGAGCCCCGTTCTACGCTCCCCCCATGGAGCTGGAGGTCAGGCACCTGCGCGTGCTCTGCGCCATCGCCGACACTGGCAGTCTGCACAAAGCGGCGCGGGAACTCGGCATGGCGCAGCCCTCGTTGAGCACCCAACTGCGGCGCATCGAGAACACCCTCGGCGCCCAGCTGTTCGTACGCAGCCGCACCGGCTGCCGCCCCACGCCGCTGGGCCTGGCGGTGCTCAGCCGGGCCCGGCCGCTGATGACGGAGTTCTCGGCGATGGTGACGGAGACCCGGGCCGAGGCCGCCCGCGCCGCCTGCGGCTTCCAGCTTCGTATCGGCGCCACGGCGAACCGCGCCATCCCGGGCTGGCTGTACCGGCTGCGGGCCGGGGTGGCGCGGATCGAGCCGACGCTCCAGATGAGCGTTTCCGCCAACTCGCTGCTGGCCATGGTCGCCGCCGGCAAGCTCGACATGGCGTTCGTGCACGAGGTCGAGGGCAGCCCGCTGCGGATGCCGCCCGGACTCTGTGTCCGCGTCCTCGTCGAACGCGAGCCGCAGTTCGTCACGCTTGCCGCGAACCACCCGGCGGCCTCGCGAGGCCGGGTGCGGATGGCCGACCTGGCCGGTGACCGCTGGATGGTCGACGCCACCGTCGACGGCGAGTGGGATGCGCTGTGCCGGGCCCTGCGGTCGGCGGGCCTGCGGCCGGAGATGCTGCACGGCGACTACCTCACCGCGTACTCGCTGGCCGCGATCGGCGAGGTCGTCACCGTCAGCCAGCCCACCGCCCACCCCCGCCCCGATCTGGCCATCCGTCCGCTGGAGGGCGACCCCATCGGCGTGCGGCTGCTGCTGGCCGCCCGCACCGCGGCCGAAGTGGACGAGGTCTACCCGTACCTGGAGGAGTCCTACTGGGCCGTGGCCCGGGAGGCACCGGCCTACGTGGAGTGGCTGGAGAGCGCCGGCACACCGGCCGCCCTGCCGCCCGTCGGCGCGCCCGCCCCACCCGACGGCCGACGCCGGCCGGACGGGCTCGCGAACACGCCGCCCAGAACACCGGCCTGAGCCCCTGCGCGGTCAGCGTGCGCGAATACGCCCAGCGCAAGGGCCGCATCCACGGAACTCCGCTTGTCGACGTCGAGACCCGGCGCCCGATCGATCCCGTGCTGGACCGGGAGGCGAACGAGCTTGCGGCCGGCGTGCCGAGTCTTCATTTCAGCGTCAGGACATCGCCCCGCAACACCCACAGCGCGCACATCGCCCGCAACACCCGCAACGCCCACAGCGCACGCAATGCACCCGCATGAAACCGCAGTTCAGGCGCCCTTTGCGGCCGGTTCAAGGATGGCGACGCACTCCACGTGGTGCGTCATCGGGAACAGGTCGAACGCCCGCAGCGTGCGCACCCGGTAGCCGCCGTCCCGGAAGTACGCCAGGTCCCGTGCCAGGGCGGCCGGGTCGCAGGCGACGTAGGCGATGCGGCGGGCGCCCAGGGAGGACAGGTGCTCCACCGTGCGGCGGCCCGCTCCGGCCCGCGGCGGGTCCAGGACGATCAGGTCGACCTCGGTGATGCCGGTGCGCGGCAGGACCGACTCGACCTTGCCGTGCTCGATGCGGACGCGGTCGAAGCCGGCGAGGTTGTGCCGGGCGTCCTCGACCGCGCGCTTGCCGGACTCGATGCCGAGGACCGCGCCCTGGTCACCGAGCCGGTCGGCGAGGGCGCCCGCGAACAGGCCGACGCCGCAGTACAGGTCGAGCGCCGTCTCGCCCTTGCGCGGCAGCAGGCCCTGCATGACCGCGGTCACCAGGGTGTCCGCAGCCTTGGGGTGGACCTGCCAGAAACCGCCGCTGCCGACACGGTAGGTGCGTCCGTCGGCGCGTTCGCGGACGAAGGGGCGGCCGTGGACGCGGTGCACGCCGCCGTCCTTCTCCCCGACCCGCATCACGGACACCGGCCGGTCCAGCTCCACGATCGGCAGGCGGGCGCCGGGCTTCGGGGTGAGGATCACCTGCCGGTCCTGCGAGCCGGTCGCCGCGATCGCGTCCACGGACGCCATGCCGGTCCAGTCCCGCTTCTCGATGCCCAGCTCGCTGACGCCCTCGGCGGCGATCATGCAGTGGTCGATCGGTTCCACCTCGTGCGAGCGGTGCCGGCGCAGACCGGCGTGCCCGTCGGCGTCGACCGCGTACTGCACGCGCGTGCGCCATTGCGGCACCTGCCCGGCGGGCAGTTTGTCGCCCTCGGCCGGCACCACCGTGCCGTCCCAGCCGGCCTCCTCGGGGGTGAGACCGGCCAGGCGCCGGAGCTGCTCCTCGACGACCTCGCCCTTGAGCCGGCGCTGCGCTCCCGGCTTGGCGTGCTGCCAGTCGCAGCCGCCGCAGCGGCCGGGACCGGCGTAGGGGCAGGGCGCCTCGATGCGGTCCTTGGACGCCGACAGCACCCGCACGGCGTCCGCGCGCAGGAACCGGGCCCCCTCCTCGCCCTCGGTGACCCGGGCCACGACCCGCTCACCGGGCAGCGTGTGCCGGACGAACAGCACCTGCCCCTCGGACGTGCGGGCGATGCAGTGGCCGCCGTGGGCGACGGGGCCGACCTCGACCTCGTACTCCTCCCCCACGAGGGAGCCGAGCGCGCCGGCCGGCGACCCCGCCTGCGAATTCTTCGGTTCTGCCTGCATGGCGGGGTGACTCCAGTAGCGAGAGGGGGTACGGGCGGACAACAGCCCACCAGTCTACTTCGGCGCCGGTGTCTCCTTGGCCCGCTCCTGGGCCGGGCCGCGGCGCACCGAACCGGGCGCGTTCCACTCCTGCCGCCTGCGGGCCCGGAGCTTGGCCGCCTCGGAGGACTGCAGCTGGTAGGGGACGGAGGTGACCATCACGCCCGGCGTGAACAGCAGCCGGCCCTTCAGTCTGAGGGCGCTCTGGTTGTGCAGCAGGTGCTCGTACCAGTGGCCGACGACGTACTCGGGGATGATCACGGACACCGCGTCGCGCGGCGACTCCTTGCGCAGGCTCTTGACGTAGTCGATGACCGGGCGGGTGATCTCGCGGTAGGGCGAGTCGAGGACCTTCAGCGGTACGTCGATGCCGCGCTCCTCCCACTCCTCGCGCAGCGCCTTGGTCTCCAGCGGGTCGACGTTGACGCTGAGCGCCTCCAGGGTGTGGGAGCGCATCAGCTTGGCGTACGCCAGCGCCCGCAGCGTCGGCCGGTGGATCTTGGAGATCAGGACGACGGAGTGGACCCGGGACGGCCGGACGCTGTCGTCGCTCGGTCCCTCGGGGGCCGCGAGCTCCTCGGCCACCCGGTCGTAGTGCTTGCGGATGGCGGTCATCGTCACGTAGAAGATCACCATGCCGAGCAGGGCGACCCAGGCGCCGTGGGTGAACTTGGTGACCAGCACGACGACCAGCACCAGGCCGGTGAAGAAGGCGCCGAAGGTGTTGATCGCACGCGAGCGCATCATGTGGCTGCGCCGGCCGGGGTCCTTCTCCACGGCCAGGTGGCGGTTCCAGTGGCGGACCATGCCGGTCTGGCTGAGCGTGAAGGACACGAACACGCCGACGATGTACAGCTGGATCAGCCGGGTGGAGTCGGCGCCGTAGATGACGACGAGCAGCATCGCCGCGCCCGCGAGGAGCACGATGCCGTTGGAGAAGGCCAGGCGGTCGCCGCGGGTGTGCAGCTGGCGGGGCAGGTAGCGGTCCTGGGCGAGGATCGAGCCGAGCACCGGGAAGCCGTTGTAGGCGGTGTTGGCGGCCAGGAACAGCACCAGGGCGGTGGCCGCGGCGAGCACCACGAACAGGAAGCTGCCCTTGCCGAAGACGGCCTCGGCGACCTGGGTGATCACCGGGTTCTGTACGTAGCCGGCGCCGACCCCGACGCCGTTCCTCAGCAGGTCGGTCGCCGGGTTCTCGGCCATTCTGACCTTGGTGACCAGGGCGAGGACGATGATGCCACAGAACATGGTCACCGCCAGCAGGCCCATCATCGCGAGCGTGGTCGCCGCGTTCCTGGACTTGGGCTTGCGGAAGGCCGGGACGCCGTTGGAGATCGCCTCGACGCCGGTGAGCGCGGCGCAGCCGGAGGAGAAGGCGCGCAGCAGCAGGAAGACCAGCGCGAACCCGGCGAGGCCCTGGTGCTCGGCCCGGATCGTGTACTGGGCCGTCGGCGCCCGCATGGTGTCGTCGAGGACGAGTCCGCGGAACGCGCCCCATATGATCATGATGAAGACGCCCGCGACGAAGACGTACGTCGGGATCGCGAAGAGCTTGCCGGACTCCTTCACGCCGCGCAGGTTCATCAGCGTCAGCAGCACGATCACGGCGACCGCGCAGGCCACCTTGTGCTCGACGACGAACGGGATCGCGGAGCCGAGGTTCTCGATGCCGGAGGCGATCGAGACGGCGACGGTGAGGACGTAGTCGACGAGCAGGGCGCTGGCGACGGTCAGGCCCGCGCGGGGGCCGAGGTTGGTGGTGGCCACCTCGTAGTCGCCGCCGCCGCTCGGGTAGGCGTGCACGTTCTGGCGGTAGGAGGCGACCACTGTGAACATGAGCACGATGACCGCGAGCGCGATCCAGGGGCTGAAGTGGTACGCCGACACGCCCGCGATGGACAGGACCAGCAGCACCTCGCCGGGGGCGTACGCCACGGAGGACAACGGGTCGGAGGCGAAAACGGGTAGGGCGATGCGCTTCGGCAGGAGGGTTTCCCCGAGCCGATCGCTGCGCAGTGCGCGCCCGATGAGAATCCGCTTGGGCACGTCGGTCAGTTTGGACACAACAGAGCATCGTAGGCGTTCGAACGAGTGACCAGCCACCCGCCACCCCGCATCTGCCCACCGGGTGAAAACGGGGCGGTCCCGGCTGCGGATTCCGCAGCCGACGACACCGGCATGCCTATATGACAAACCCCCGCTCGTTTCCCGGCCCTTGCCGCCACCAGGAGGTCCCATGCACAGCACCGCAGAGCTGATCGGCGCCGCGACGGCCCTCCTCGGCCTCGGAATCCTGACACTTGCGAGCGTCCGCAGCATCGGCCGCCGCTGATCTCCACCGGCCCGCGGGGCAACCGCGCACGGGGGTGCCGTCGTCCTACCGCGCGTGTGTAGCTTGGGCCTCGGTCTGAGAACCTGATGTGACCGAGCAGTATCTGGAAACCGGAAGGACGGTCGTGCACATCGTCATCATGGGCTGCGGAAGAGTTGGTTCCGCTCTCGCCCATACGCTGGAGCAACAGGGGCACACGGTCGCCGTGATCGACCAGGACCCCACCGCCTTCCGTCGTCTCGGCCCCGGTTTCGGCGGCCGCCGGGTGACCGGGGTCGGCTTCGACCAGGACACCCTGCGCGAGGCCGGCATCGAGGAGGCCGGCGCGTTCGCCGCCGTCTCCAGCGGCGACAACTCCAACATCATCTCGGCGCGCGTGGCCCGCGAGATGTTCGGTGTGGAGAACGTCGCCGCCCGGATCTACGACCCCCGCCGTGCCGAGGTCTACCAACGCCTGGGCATCCCCACGGTGGCGACCGTCCGCTGGACGGCCGACCAGATGCTGCGCCGGCTGCTCCCCTCGGGCGCCGAGCCGCTGTGGCGCGACCCCACCGGGGGCGTCCAGCTCGCCGAGGTGCACACCTCTGCCGCCTGGGTCGGTCACAAGATCAGCAAGCTGCAGGAGGAGACGGGCGTCCGGGTGGCGTTCCTGACCCGCCTCGGCGAGGCGATACTGCCTTCCTCGCAGACGGTGCTGCAGGACGGCGACCTGGTGCACGTGATGATGCGCACCGACGAGGTCCACAAGGTCGAGGCGGCGTTCGCCAAGGGTCCCGAAGAGGAGGGCGGTCACTGATGCGGGTCGCCATTGCCGGTGCCGGCGCGGTCGGCCGCTCGATCGCGGGCGAGCTGCTGGAGAACGGCCACGAGGTCCTGCTCGTCGACAAGGCGCCGACCGCCATCTCGGTCGAGCGCGTCCCGCGGGCGGAGTGGCTGCTCGCCGACGCCTGCGAGATCACGGCCCTGGACGAGGCGGCCCTCCAGCGCTGCAACGTCGTGATCGCCGCGACCGGCGACGACAAGGTCAACCTGGTCGTCTCGCTGCTGGCGAAGACGGAGTACGGCGTGCCGCGGGTGGTCGCCCGTGTGAACAATCCGAAGAACGAGTGGCTGTTCAACGAGGCGTGGGGCGTGGACGTCGCCGTGTCGACCCCGCGTCTGATGTCGGCGCTGGTCGAGGAGGCGGTGAGCGTCGGCGACCTGGTCCGCCTGCTCCGTTTCAGCCACGGCGACGCCAACCTCGTCGAGCTGACCCTGCCGGAGGAGTCGGCGCTGGCCGGCACGCAGGTCGGCGACGTGGAGTGGCCCGAGGACACCTCCCTGGTGACCATCATCCGCGGCACCCGCGTGCTGACCCCGTCCCGCGAGGACTCGCTGGAGCCGGGCGACGAGCTGCTGTTCGTCGCCGCGCAGGCCCGGGAGGAGCAGCTCGAGGACCTGCTGTCGGTGCGGCGGGAGGACTCCGCGGGCTGAGCGCCGCGGCCGGCAGGTGCAGGTAGCGCCGCGGCCGGCAGGTGTACGTGAGGGGCGCCCGGATCTCCGGGCGCCCCTCACACACGTCGTGCGCGTACACGTACACGTACGTACCGGTGTCTACGTCTCCCGGCGGTGCCGTCCGCCCGTGGACTCGCCGCGCTCCGGCGCCCCGGCGTCGCCCTCCCGCTCGGCCTTCCGCTCCTGCTCGGCCTTCTCCTCCGCCTCCATCTCGGCGAAGACGTCGATGGGAGCGGGCGCCTTGGCGAGGAAGACCCAGGTCAGCCATACGGCGAGCAGGAACGGCGGGATCTTCAGCGCGACCAGGACCCAGCCCAGCTGGGTGGTGTCGGCCCACCAGTACAGCGGGAAGAGGATGGCGCACTTGGCGAGCAGGATCAGCCCCCAGGCCCAGCTCGCCTTCGCGTAGGCGGCCTTGCGGCCCGGGTTGCGGGTGCGCCAGGAGAGGTTCTCCTTGAAGACCGGGCCGAGCATGAGGCCGATCAGCGGGACGCCGGCCAGTGTCGTGACGATGTACGTCAGCGCCAGGCCCAGGGTGTACAGCATGCCGGGCAGGTAGAAGTCCTTCGCGTTGCCCGTCATCATCGCGAAGACGACGCCGAAGACCACGCCGAAGACGCCGCTGAAGGCGTGCTTGACGGTGTCCCGCATGGCCAGGCGGACCACCACGAGCAGCAGGGACACGGCGAGGGCGGCGATGGCCGACCAGTGCAGGTCCTTGTTGATCGTGAAGATGGTGACGAAGAGGAGGCCGGGCAGCACCGTCTCGACCATGCCCCGGACACCGCCGAACGCCTCGAAAAGCGCGGCCTCGGTCACCGCCCGGGCGTCGTCCTGCTGAGTGGTGTCTTCGGTCGTCGGCTTGTCGAGTGACGTCACCGGCTACTCCCGTCCGAGGGGTCTCAGTTCGTATTTGGGGTTGAACAGCACCCGGCGGCCCCGGCTCATCGAGATCCGGCCCGATGCGATCAGCCTGCGTCCCGGCTCTATCCCCACTATGGAACGCCTGCCGAGCCACACCACGTCCAGCGAGCCGGTGCCGTCGAACAGCTCGGCCTCCAGGGCCGGCACTCCGGCCCGCGGGCGCAGCGTGACCGTGCGCAAGGTACCAGTAACCGTGACGACCTGTCGGTCGCCGCAGTCACCGATCCGGGTGCAACCCGCCGTCTCGGCGTCCTCCCGCAGCTCCTCCGACTCCAGGTCCCCCTGGGACGAGGAGAGCCGGTCGAGCATGCGCCGGAACCGGCCCGCCGGCTTTTCGGAACGAGGAACAGCACTCATGCTCTGAAGCCTACCGGGGTGCACTGACGGTTACGTACCCGCCGTGCGCCGCCCCGAACCGGCGCGTACGGGCCGGACGGGCCGTACGCTGCCGCGTCCCGAACCGGCGGCCCTGCTCTGCTCTGCTCTGCTCTGCAGGGAAATGCCGGGAACGTGACGAAGCAGACTCCACCTTACGGGCCGGCCGCGTCACGCACATCCGCTCGGCGGTCCGTCAGCGTTCGACGATCTCGCCGTCGCTCAGTTCCAGCACCCGGTCGGCCAGGTCGAGCAGGTTGGCGTCGTGGGTGGCGACGAGCACGCAGGGCGGTCCCTCCGCCCGGCCGAAGCCGAGTGCGGCGGACCGTTCGCTGTGGACGACGGCCCGCAGCAGTTCCATGACGTGGTGACCGGTCTCGGCGTCCAGCTGGCCGGTGGGCTCGTCGGCGACGATCAGGGCGGGGCCGTTGGCGAGCGCGCGGGCGATGGCGACGCGCTGCTGCTGGCCGCCGGACAGCTCGCCGGGGCGCTGTGCCGCGTGGTCGGCGAGACCGACCAGGGACAGCAGCAGCTCCACGCGCTCCTCGCGTTCACGCGGGTCGGTCCGGCGCAGCCGCATCGGGACGCCGACGTTCTCGGCGGCGGTGAGGATCGGGATGAGCCCGAAGGACTGGAAGACGAAGCCGACGCGGTCGCGGCGCAGGGCGAGCAGCCCGTCCTCGTCCAGCCCGGCCAGGTCCAGCCCGTCGACCTCGACGCGTCCGGCGTCCGGCGCGTCGAGTCCGCCGACGATGTTCAGCAGCGTCGTCTTCCCGGATCCGGAGCGTCCCTCGAGGGCGACGAGCTCGCCGCGCGCCACCTCGAAGGAGACCCCGCGCAGGGCGTGCACGGCGGCGGCCCCGTGGCCGTAGGACTTGTGGACGTCCTCGACGCGCACCATGGTCCCGGTGCGCACCCGGCTGCTCATGTCGCCTCCCCCGTCGGCCGGGCGCCAGTATCGCCGCCCGGCGCCCGCCCGTTCAACGGCCGTGCGCAGGAACGAGGACACGAAGAAGGGCCGCACCCGACCACGGGTGCGGCCCTCGAACGCTCACGGCTACCGGACCTCGGTGATCTCCGGTCCGCGCTGGAGCTGCCCCATGCCGCCGGCGAAGCGGGAGCCCTCTTCCTGCTGGACGCCCTCGGGCACCATCTGGGCGTCGTTCGGCAGCTTCAGGACGATCGGGTCGCGGGGCGCCATCGGGCCGTCGCCGCGGACCACGACCGTGTCCCGGAAGATCTGCTCGAGCAGGCCGGCCGCCTGCGGCTGCACCGCGCCCTGGCCCGAGATCACGCCGCGCAGGAACCAGCGGGGACCGTCCACGCCGACGAACCGCACGACCTGGAAGCCGCCCGTGCCGTCCGGCAGCTGCACCGGGACCTGGGCGCGCAGCTCCCAGCCCAGCGGGCCCTCGGTCTCGTCGACGATGCCGCCCTGCTGGGTGATGCCGGTGGCGATCTCCTCGCGCACCTCGCCCCAGATGCCCTCGCGCTTCGGCGCGGCGAAGGCCTGGAGCTGGATGGCGCTGTCGCGCAGCACGACGGTCGCCGCGACGATCGCGTCGCCCGCGACCTCGACCCGCAGCTCCATGCCGTCCACGCCCGGCACGAACAGCCCGCCGAGGTCCACCCGGCCCTCGCCGGGCCGGCTGACCTCGGAGCTGTCCCAGGGCCCCTCGGGCCGCGGTCCCGGCGCGAGCCTCACCCGCTCGCGCTCGACCTCGTCGTCCGCCTCAGCGTCGACACTGTCGACGACCTGCTCGGCCTCGCCGGCCGCGTCCTCGGCGGCATCCCTCTTCTTGCGACGTCCGAACACGTCACTGTCCTTCCCGGTCGGATACGACCGAAGCGTATCGATTCCCACCCGCCTGGCCGCCCACGGCGGCCTGACCGCTTGTGCCGCTTTTCCCGCCCACCGCGGCGTGACCGCCCGTGGACCCGAAGCCCCCTTCGGCCCGCGCCGAGCCGGGAAGCTCCGCCACCTCCTGGAAGCGGACCCTCTCGACCTGCTGGACCACCAGTTGGGCGATCCGGTCGAAGCGCTCGAACCGCACGGGCTCGTGCGGGTCGAGATTCACCACGATCACCTTGATCTCCCCACGGTACCCGGCATCAACCGTCCCCGGGGCATTCACGAGGGCGACACCGCAGCGGGCGGCGAGACCGGATCGCGGGTGCACGAAGGCCGCGTACCCCTCCGGGAGGGCGATGGACACGCCCGTGGGCAGCACGGCCCGCTCTCCCGGCCGCAGTTCCCGGGCGACGGTGGTGCGCAGATCGGCTCCCGCGTCACCGGGGTGCTCGTACGCCGGTAGCGGTACGTCCGGTTCGACGCGCCGGATCAGCACGTTCACGGGGTCACGGCTCACGGGTTCACCTCGAAGGCGCGGGCCCGCCGGAGCTGGTCCGGGTCGTCCATGGCCGCCTGGATCTCCTCCTTGCGGCCGTGGTCGACGAAGTGGTCGACCTTCACCTCGATGAAGAGGGCGTCGGCGCGGACGGCGACGGGTCCGTCGGGGCCGCCGATCCGCCCGGTGGCGGTCGAGTAGATCTTGCGGCCCGCCACCGCCGTGACCTCGGCCTCCAGGTACAGCACCGTGCCCACCGGGACGGGGCGCACGAAGTCGGTCTCCAGCCGCCCGGTCACGGCGATCGTCCGCAGCAGCCAGTTCAGCGAGCCGAGGGTCTCGTCGAGCGCGGTGGCCAGCACCCCGCCGTGCGCGAGACCGGGCGCGCCCTGATGGGCCGGCTGCACGGTGAACTCGGCGGTGATGCGGACGCCCTCGCCGGCCCGGGCCGCCAGGTGCAGCCCGTGGGGCTGGTCGCCGCCACAGCCGAAACACTGTCCGTAATGGGCGCCGAGAAGCTCGCCGGGCGCGGGGGCGTCGGGATGGCGCACCGGTGTCACCGCGTCGGCGGGAGGCTTCAGAGCTGCGGAAGTACCACTCACAGCCGCAGACCTTACCCGCGCGTCGGCTGGTTCCGGACACCGTGCCAAGCTTGGCTCCATGCAGCTCTCCGCCGCCCCTTACGAAGAACGCCTCACCGCCCCCCGCACCTGGTGGCTGGTCTCGGTCCTGGCCGGGTGCTCCCTGGCCCTGATCCTGCTGCCGTTCGGCACGCTGCCGATGCTGGGCGGCCTGGTGGGCGGCACCGCCGCGGCGGCGGTCGTGGCGAGCTCCTACGGCTCGGTCCGGGTCCGCGTGGTGGGCGGTTCGCTGATCGCGGGCGAGGCGAAGATCCCGGTGACGGCGCTGGGCGAGGCGGAGGTGCTGGACGCGGAGCAGGCCCGGGCCTGGCGCACCCACAGGGCGGACACCCGTGCCTTCATGCTGCTGCGCGCCTACATCCCCACGGCGCTGCGCGTGGAGGTCACCGACCCCGAGGACCCGACGCCCTACCTGTATCTGTCGACGCGGGAGCCGGAGCGGCTGGCGCAGGCCCTGAAGGCGGCCCAGGAGGCCGCGCGGTAGGCGCTCAGCGCCCGAGTTCCTTCCCGAGTTCCTCCGGCGTCAGCGGGTCCGCCGGCTGCTCCAGGGGCGGCAGTTCGGGCAGCGCGTCCCAGGGCACCTGGAGGCGTCTGAGGTCGGCGCGGATGCGGGCCGCGAGCTTTCTGGTGTCCCGGCGGTTCATCAGGGCCCCCACGGCGGCTCCCACCATGAAGGGCATCAGGTTCGGCAGGTCGCGCACCAGGCGCCGCATGATCTGCTGCCGCAGCCGCTGCTTCAGGCTGCTGTTGACCGCGCTGCCGTAGGTCGACGGCTTCGTCACGTCGATCCCGCGCTCTCCCGACCAGGAGTCGAGGTAGGCGGCGGTGCGCTGGGGCAGGTTCCCCGGCGGCCGCGCTCCGTACACCTCGTGCAGCTCGGCGATCAGCTTCAGCTCGATGGCCGCGACGCCGGTGATCTCCGCGGCCAGTTCGGTCGGCATCGCGGGCGGCACGGGCAGCATCGCCGCGGCTCCGACGCCCGCTCCGACCGTGGACGTGCCCAGCACCGCGCCCGCGACGAGCTTGTCGGCGAGCTGTTCGGGCCCCAGGTCGGGGAACTGCTTGCGGAGGGTCGCGAGGTCCCGTACGGGGATCCGCGGGGCGTTCTCGACGACCCGGTCGGTGAGGTACGCGAGGGCCGCCCTGGCGCGGCTGCCGCCCTTGCGGACGCCTTCCCGGGCCGTGTCCCGTATCGCCGCGGCCCGCCGCCGTGCGACGGGCGCGGGGCCGGTCGGCGACGCCGGGGATGCGGCGTGGTCGGCCGGTTCGAGCGAGGCCCCCGCGGTCCCTGGGGAACCGGAAGGGCCTCGCTCGTGGTCACGCGCGCCGTGAGGACCGTCGGACGGTCCGTGGTCCGCTCCCGGCAGGGGGGAGCGGCGCTTCCGAGGAGGGGTCGAGCCGGTCACGGCCGACCCGTCCTCAGTCGCAGTCGCGGCAGATCGGCTGACCGTTCTTCTCCCGGGCCAGCTGGCTGCGGTGGTGCACCAGGAAGCAGCTCATGCAGGTGAACTCGTCCTGCTGCTTGGGCAGCACCCGGACGGCCAGTTCCTCGTTCGAGAGGTCCGCGCCGGGCAGCTCCAGGCCTTCCGCGGCCTCGAACTCGTCGACGTCCACCGAGGAGGTCGACTTGTCGTTCCGCCGGGCCTTGAGTTCTTCAAGGCTGTCCGAGTCGACGTCGTCGTCGGTCTTGCGTGGGGTGTCGTAATCCGTTGCCATGTCGCTCTCCCCCTCTGGGTGTCTGTGGTGTCTCCAGCGCACGTAACGCGTGAGAGGCCGGACTTGTGCCCGACCCGAGGCGGAGATTTTGCCTCACATCAAGGTCTGTTACTCAATCGACACCCAACCGGACTCCTCAAGAGTGATCGGCTTGGATGGCGAACCGGACCGTACACGGTCCCTGTGCCACTCTTCAAAGGCGTCTCACCCTGTACTTCCCGTGATCGCGACCCCCGAAAACCCGGATTTTCCACGCTTTCCGGCGGCTGATGAGATCACTGAGAGTAGATGGCCGGAAATTCGCCCTTGTGATCGATCACACACGGTACCGCCGGGTGGGCGCCCGGGAAATTCCGCGCAAAGCGAACATCCCCGGGGCGTGGCGGCGTGCCGGCGGCATGATCTCAGACCGGCAGGGTGACGCGCATCACGAGACCACCGCCCTCGCGCGGCTGCGCCGCGATGTGCCCACCGTGCGCCCGGGCCACGGAGCGGGCGATGGACAGGCCCAGGCCGACGCCCTTGTCGCTGCCCGTGCGGTCCGTACGCAGCCGTCTGAAGGGCTCGAAGAGGTTGTCGATCTCGTACGCGGGCACCACCGGGCCGGTGTTCGCCACCACGAGGACCGCCTGGCCGTGCTGCACGTCGGTCGTCACGTCGACCCAGCCTCCCTCCGGCACGTTGTACCGCACGGCGTTCTGCACCAGGTTCAGCGCGATGCGCTCCAGCAGTACGCCGTTGCCCTGGACGACCGCCGGCTTCTGCTCGCCGCGGATCACCACGCCCTTGGCCTCCGCCTCGGCGTGCACCTGGTCGATGGCCTGCTCGGCGACCTCGGCGAGGTCGACCGGTTTGCGCTCGACGATCTGGTTGTCGCTGCGGGCGAGCAGCAGCAGCCCCTCGACGAGCTGTTCGCTGCGCTCGTTGGTCGCCAGCAGCGTCTTGCCGAGCTGCTGCAGCTCCACCGGCGCGTTCGGGTCGGACAGGTGCACCTCAAGAAGGGTGCGGTTGATGGCCAGCGGGGTTCTCAGCTCGTGCGAGGCGTTGCCGACGAAACGCTGCTGCGCCGTGAAGGCCCGCTGGAGGCGCTCCAGCATGTCGTCGAAGGTGTCGGCCAGCTCCTTCAGCTCGTCGTCCGGGCCGTCCAGCTCGATACGGCGGGACAGGTCCGAGCCGGCCACCGCGCGCGCGGTCCGGGTGATCCGGCCGAGCGGCGACAGGACACGGCCGGCCATGGCGTAGCCGAAGGCGAAGGCGATCACCGCCAGGCCCAGCAGGGCCAGCAGGGACCGGCTGAGCAGGTCGTCCAGGGCGTGCTGGCGCTGCACCGCTTCGCACTGCTTGAGCACCGCGTTCAGCTCGCTGTCCGGCGCCGTGTTCAGGGCGGGGCAGGTGGAGCTGGTGATGTCCAGGTTGCTTCCGGTCACCGAGAAGGACTGGCCGCTGCCCTCGTGCAGGGCCTGGGCCGCCAGCAGGTAGATGATCGACAGCAGCAGGATCCCGGCGATCAGGAACATGCCGCCGTACAGCAGCGTGAGCCGTATCCGGATGGTCGGGCGCAGCCAGGGGAACGGGGGCTCCGGCCGCCTGGGGTCCCAGGTGGGTTTCGGGGGCGCCTGGGGAGGCGCGGGGGTCGCCGCCACAGGGATCAGATCCGGTATCCGGAGCCGGGCACGGTGACGATGACGGGCGGCTCGCCCAGCTTGCGGCGCAGGGTCATGACGGTCACCCGCACCACGTTCGTGAACGGGTCGGTGTTCTCGTCCCAGGCCTTCTCCAGGAGCTGCTCGGCGGAGACGACCGCGCCCTCGCTGCGCATCAGCACCTCCAGGACGGCGAACTCCTTGGGGGCGAGCTGCACCTCCCTGCCGTCGCGGAAGACCTCACGGCGGTTGGGGTCGAGCTTGATCCCGGCGCGCTCCAGGACCGGCGGCAGGGGCACGCTGGTGCGCCGGCCGAGGGCCCGCACGCGCGCGATGAGCTCGCTGAAGGCGAACGGCTTCGGCAGGTAGTCGTCGGCGCCGATCTCCAGTCCCTCGACCCGGTCGCTGACGTCGCCGGACGCGGTGAGCATCAGCACGCGCGTGGGCATGCCCAGCTCGACGATCTTCCGGCAGACGTCGTCGCCGTGGACCAGGGGGAGGTCGCGGTCGAGGACGACCACGTCGTAGTCGTTGACGCCGATGCGCTCCAGGGCGGCCGCACCGTCGTACACGACGTCGACGGCCATGGCCTCCCGGCGCAGTCCGGTGGCCACCGCATCGGCGAGCAGCTGCTCGTCCTCGACGACGAGTACGCGCACGTCGCTGTCCTTCCTGTGTCCACCCGCGTAGCGCCTGACGGGCGCGCGCGGGCCGGGGTCTTCATGGGTGTGTGCCTCCATCCTGCCCTTTTCGGCCATAAGTCGGCTGTAAGGCGGGTGGCGGGGAATCGAAGGGCGAGTGATCGACCCGGGAATGCGAGATTTTCTCGTCGGGTTGAGGTTTCCGCGGGAGAAACGGCGGGGAGGACGGTTCATACCCCGCGATCACGCTCTGCTAGTGCCGCAACACCATGCGGCACGGCGTCAATCCGCTTTCCGCAGAGCGGGCGTGGGTGTCCGGCACCGTCGCCGCCCGGCTGGGGCAGCGCTGGGCATCCACCGCAGACGTGATCGTCCCTTCCGAACGGCACACCCCCGTGCCACCGACCCACGACCCAGGACGAGGGGGCGCAGCATGGACGCATTCACCGCAGGACTTCTGCAGCGCATAAAGGCGACCGAGTCCGACCTCACGCGGGCTCGCGACGAGGGCGACGACTTCCTCGTCGAGGTTGAGCAGGGCGAACTCGACGACCTGCACCGCCTCGCCGCCGAGCACGGTGTGGAGGTCGGCGCCTAGCGTCTGATCGCTTCGTGAACACGACTCGCTTCGTGAACACGACTCGCTTCGTGAGCACAACAAGAAGTCGCTTCGTGAGCACAGCAAGAAGCACGAACGAGCCCCCGGCGAATCCAGCGCCGGGGGCTCGTTCGTGTGCGGGTACCCCGTGAGGCGGCTCGCAGTCGTTCCCCGGCCGACGGCAGGGGTCCGCCGGGGCCCGGTTCAGTCGTGCCAGGCGCCGAAGTTCTCCAGGAGCTGCTGGAGGGGCTCGAAGACGCCCGGGGTGGCCGCTACCGCCAGGTCGCGTGCGGGGGGCTGTCCGGGGCGTCCACCGGTCAGGGCGCCCGCTTCCCGGGCGATGAGGTCGCCCGCCGCGATGTCCCACGCGTTGAGGCCGCGTTCGTAGTAGCCGTCGAGGCGGCCGGCCGCCAGGTCGCACAGGTCGACCGCGGCCGATCCGCCGCGCCGGATGTCACGCAGCAGCGGGATCAGCCGGTGGGCCACCTCGGCCTGGTGCGTGCGGACCTCGGTGACGTAGTTGAAGCCGGTGGAGACCAGGGCCTGGTCCAGGGGCGGCGCCGGGCGGCAGGACAGACGGCGCTCGCCCTCCCAGGCGCCCGTGGCCCAGGCCCCGCCGCCGCGCACCGCGTGGAACGTCTCGCCGCGCATCGGGACGGCGACGACGCCGACGACGGTCTCGCCGTCCTGCTCGGCGGCGATGGAGACGGACCAGGTGGGCAGTCCGTAGAGGTAGTTGACCGTGCCGTCGAGCGGGTCGATCACCCAGCGGACGCCGCTGGTGCCGTCGGTGGAGGCGCCCTCCTCGCCGAGGAAGCCGTCGTCCGGGCGCTGCGCGGAGATCAGGTCGGTGATCAGCTTCTCGGCCGCGATGTCCATCTCGGTGACGACGTCGATCGGGCTGGACTTGGTGGCGGCGACCGCGAGGTCGGCCGGGCGGCCGTCCCGCAGCAGCTCACCGGCGCGGCGGGCGGCCTCCTGGGCGCACCGCAGGAGTTCTTCGTGCAGGGGGTCGGTCACGGGGTTCCTCACGCGTAGGGGCTGTCGGCGCCCGCGGCGGCCGGGCGGGGGGCCCGGCCGGGGCAGCAGCCCACCGGACAGACGTCGTGGCTCGCGCCGAGCCCGCCCAGGGCGCAGGGGGTGACCCGCTCGTCGCGTTCGGCGGACGCGCGCTCCAGGATCAGCTCGCGGATCGCGGCGGCGAAGCGCGGGTCGGCCCCGACGGTGGCCGAGCGGCGTACCGGCAGGCCCAGCTCGCGGGCCTTGGCGGCGGCTTCGGTGTCGAGGTCGTAGAGGACCTCCATGTGGTCGGAGACGAAGCCGATGGGGGCCATGACGACGGCGGGGACGCCGGCCGCGTGCCGTTCCTCGAGGTGGTCGCAGATGTCGGGCTCCAGCCACGGGATGTGCGGGGCGCCGGAGCGGGACTGGTAGACCAGCTGCCAGGGGTGGTCGACGCCGGTGCACTCGCGGACCGCGTCGGCGATCAGCCGTGCCACGTCCAGGTGCTGCCCGACGTAGGCGCCGCCGTCGCCGTGGCCCTCGACGGGGCCGGAGGTGTCCGCGGCGGCGGTGGGGATGGAGTGGGTGGTGAAGGCGATGTGCGCGCCGTCGCGGACGTCCTCGGGGAGGTCGGCGAGGGAGCGCAGGACGCCCTCGATCATGGGCTCGACGAAGCCGGGGTGGTTGAAGTAGTGCCGCAGCTTGTCGATCCTCGGCAGGTCGAGACCCTCGGCCTCCAGGGCGGCCAGCGCGTCCGCGAGGTTCTCCCGGTACTGGCGGCAGCCCGAGTAGGAGGCGTAGGCGCTGGTGGCCAGGACCAGGATGCGGCGGCGGCCGTCGGCGGCCATCTCGCGCAGGGTGTCCGTCAGGTACGGCGCCCAGTTGCGGTTGCCCCAGTAGACCGGCAGGTCCAGGCCGTGGCCGGCGAAGTCCTCGCGGAGGGCGGCCAGCAGGGCGCGGTTCTGGGCGTTGATGGGGCTGACCCCGCCGAACAGGAAGTAGTGCTGCCCGACTTCCTTGAGGCGTTCCTTGGGGATTCCCCGTCCGCGCGTCACGTTCTCCAGGAACGGGACCACGTCGTCCGGCCCTTCCGGGCCGCCGAAGGAGAGCAGGAGCAGGGCGTCGTAGGGGGTGGCATCGAGCGCGTCTGGCATGGGTCGATCCTGCCACCCGGCACCGGCAATGCCGCCACCCGGCACCGCCGGCCGGGAGACGGGGGGTGGCCCGGTGCGTAAGGTTGCCCCGACTCGTAAGCTGTATCGACTGTAGTCGCACCTTACTGAGCCACCCTCGTCCACACCGCGCCGATTCCTCGCCGCGGGTGGCGGACCCACCGGAGTTCCCGTGCCCAGCCCTTACCGCGCCCTGTTCGCCGCCCCCGGCTCCCTGGGTTTCTCCGCCGCGGGTCTCGTCGGACGGATGCCGCTGTCGATGATGGGCATCGGCGTCGTCACGATGATCTCCCAGATCACCGGGCGCTACGGGCTGGCCGGCGCCCTGTCGGCCACCATCGCGCTGACCGCGGCGGCGATCGGGCCGCAGATATCCCGGCTGGTCGACCTGCACGGCCAGCGCCGGGTGCTGCGCCCGGCGACGCTGGTGGCGCTGACGGCGGCGGCCGGGCTGCTGCTGGCCACGTACTTCCGCTGGCCCGACTGGGTGCTGTTCGTGTGCGCCGCCGGCATCGGCTCGGTGCCGAGCCTCGGCGCGATGGTCCGCGCCCGCTGGGCGGCCCTGTACCGGGGGACTCCGCAGCTGCACACCGCCTACTCGTTCGAGTCGGTGGTGGACGAGGCGTGCTTCATCTTCGGGCCGATCATCTCCATCGGGCTGTCGACGGCGTGGTTCCCCGAGGCCGGTCCGCTGCTCGCCGCCTGTTTCCTGGCGGTCGGCGTCTTCTGGCTGACCGCGCAGCGGGCCACCGAGCCCGCGCCGCACCCGCGTGAGCAGCACGGCGGCGGCACGGCGATACGCTCCCCCGCCCTTCAGGTGCTGGTGGCCACCTTCGTGGCGACCGGGGCGATCTTCGGCGCGGTCGACGTGGTCACCGTGGCCTTCGCCGACGAGCGGGGCCACAAGGGCGCCGCGAGTGTCGTGCTGGCGCTGTACGCGGCCGGTTCCTGCGTCGCGGGGATCGTGTTCGGACTGCTCCGTTTCAAGGGAGCCGCCGCTCGGCGCTGGCTGCTGGGCGTGTGTGCGACGGCCGTGAGTATGATCCCCCTCCTACTGGTCGGGAACTTGCCGTTTCTGGCCGTGGCGCTCTTCGTCTCGGGTCTGTCCATCGCTCCCACGATGATCACGACGATGTCCCTGGTCGAAGAGCACGTACCACGCGCGCAGTCGACCGAGGGCATGACCTGGGTGAGCACCGGGCTCGCGGTCGGCGTCGCGCTCGGCTCCTCGGTGGCCGGCTGGGTCATCGACGCGGCCGGGGCGCGGGCCGGGTACGGGGTTCCGGCGGTGTCCGGGGCCGTCGCGGTCGCGGTCGGTTTCCTGGGGTACCGCCGGCTCAGCAGGCCGGCTCCGCGTCGGGGAGGCACCGTTGAGCAGCACAGCGAGCGGCAGGAACGGCACGTGGCGTAACTGGGGCGGCAACGTCGCCGCGCGTCCCGCGCGGGAGGTCACCCCGGCTTCCGTCGAGGAGCTGGCCGCCGCCGTGCGGGAGGCGGCCGAGGACGGCCTGACGGTGAAGGCGGTCGGCACCGGGCACTCCTTCACGTCGATCGCCGCGACCGACGGCGTGTTGATCCGCCCTCAACTGTTGACCGGCATCCGCAGGATCGACCGGGACGCCATGACGGTCACGGTCGAGGCCGGCACCCCGCTCAAGAGACTCAACATGGCTCTCGCCCGCGAGGGCCTGTCGCTCACCAACATGGGCGACATCATGGAGCAGACCGTCTCCGGGGCCACCAGCACCGGCACCCACGGCACCGGCCGCGAGTCCGCCTCGATCGCCGCCCAGATCAAGGGACTCGAGCTGGTCACGGCCGACGGCTCGGTGCTCACCTGCTCGGAGAAGGAGAACCCGGACGTCTTCGCGGCCGCCCGCATCGGCCTGGGCGCCCTCGGCGTCGTCACGACGATCACCTTCGCCGTGGAGCCGCTCTTCCTGCTCACCGCGCGCGAGGAGCCGATGCCCCTCGACCGGGTCCTCGCCGAGTTCGACCAGCACTGGGCGGAGAACGAGCACTTCGAGTTCTACTGGTTCCCGCACACCGGCAACACCAACACCAAGCGCAACAACCGCAGCCCGGGCCCGGAGCGGCCGGTGGGCCGGTTCGCCGGCTGGCTGGAGGACGAGTTCCTGTCCAACGGCGTCTTCCAGGTGGCCCAGTTGGTCGGCCGCGCGGCGCCGGCGACCGTCCCGGCGATCGCCCGGATCTCCAGCCGGGCGCTGTCGGCGCGCACGTACACCGACATCCCGTACAAGGTCTACACATCGCCGCGCCGGGTGCGGTTCGTGGAGATGGAGTACGCCGTCCCGCGCGAGGCGGTGACCGAGGTGCTGCGTGAACTGAGGTCGATGGTCGACCGCTCGGGCTTCAGGATCAGCTTCCCGGTCGAGGTGCGCACGGCCCCGGCCGACGACATCACCCTGTCGACCGCGGCCGGCCGGGACAGCGCCTACGTCGCCGTACACATGTTCCGCGGGACGCCCTATCAGGCGTACTTCACCGCGGCCGAGCGGATCTTCACCGCGCACGAGGGCCGGCCGCACTGGGGCAAGCTGCACACCCGCGACACGGAGTACCTCGCCGGCGTCTACCCGCGCTTCGGCGAGTTCACCGCGCTGCGGGACCGGCTCGACCCGGACCGCCGCTTCCAGAACGCCTACCTGCGCAGGGTGTTGGGCGACTAGGGCCTGCGCGGCGGATCATGCCGGACAGGCCCTAGTGGGCAACCCGCGGTAACGGAAGGGCCGTACGACCGAAACCTTCGGTTCCGTTTCTGGCGGTCGCGTGAAATACGCCACGTCCAAGATCCAGAAACCCGCTCAACAGACGGCTTCAGGCCATTTCTTGCCAGAAGTTGGGCGGCGCGCCAATCCACGCGAGTGGTCCGAATGGAGTACTGTTGCGAGCCCTGGGTCCGGTCTCCCGCCAGGGCGTCCGGGGCCTTGCCGGACCGCCGGGAGGGGGCGAGTTGCACAGGGTGACGGAGTTGGTCACTTAGCGTTGCAAAGAGGTAACCGTGCCATAACGGCGATCAAGGGCCCGCGCCCGACACGCCGGGCAACACGGCAAGGTTGTGGCAGGCTGCACCCGGGCAGGCCACACTCGACTAGCGGAAGCAGCGACGCACGTGACGTCGGCAGGCACCACCCGGGAGGTCCCCATGCCCGAACTGCGTGTCGTGGCCGTCTCGAATGACGGCACACGGCTGGTGCTGAAGGCTGCCGACTCAACGGAGTACACGCTTCCGATCGACGAGCGGTTGCGTGCCGCCGTACGCGGCGACCGGCCCCGCCTCGGCCAGATCGAGATCGAGGTGGAGAGCCACCTCCGCCCCCGTGACATCCAGGCGCGGATACGTGCCGGTGCCACCGCGGAAGAGGTCGCGCAGATGGCCGGCATCCCCGTGGACCGGGTACGCCGTTTCGAGGGACCCGTGCTCGCGGAGCGCGCGTTCATGGCCGAGCGGGCCCGCAAGACGCCCGTGCGCAGGCCCGGCGAGAACGCGGCCGGACCGCAGCTCGGCGAGGCCGTCCAGGAACGCCTGCTGCTGCGCGGCGCCGAGAAGGACACCGTGCAGTGGGACTCCTGGCGCCGCGACGACGGCACCTGGGAGGTCATGCTGGTCTACCGGGTCGCGGGCGAACCGCACTCGGCGAGCTGGACGTACGACCCGCCCCGGCGGCTCGTCCAGGCCGTCGACGACGAGGCGCGCTCGCTGATCGGCGAATCCGACGACCTCGCCGCGCCGGAGCCCAGCTTTCCGTTCGTGCCGCGCATCGCACGGCTGCCGCGCGACCGCCCGCTGGACCGCCCCGACCGGGAACGGCCGAGCCTGCCCGCGCAGGCGTCCGAGCCCGCCGAGGAGAGCACGAGCGAACGCGACTCGCTGACCAGCCTGTTGGAAGCGGTACCGAGCTTCCGCGGCGACCTGGTGGTCCCGGAGCGTCCGTCGGAGACCGCGTCGGAGGAGCCTGCCGTCGAACCGGCGGAAGAGGAGCCCCCGGCCCCCGCGGCCTCGGCCGGCGCCGGTTCCGCCTATGCCGACGTCCTCATGCCCCGGTCCGTCGGCAGCCACCGCGAGCGCCTCATCGGCTCCACCGACCGCCAGGCGGAGGCCGACGGCGTCCGCCCCGGCCGCCGGGCGGCGGTCCCGAGCTGGGACGAGATCGTGTTCGGCACGCGCCGCAAGAAGCAGGAGTAGCCGACCTGCGCCGAGCCGGACGACGTGAGCCGAGCAGGACGTGAGCTGAGCAGGACGACGTGACGAGGGCCGCGCCGCCGGGCGCGGCCCTCGTCTGTCGCCGGGGCGAGGCCGTCGGCGCTGACCTCGCGCCGGGGCTGACCTCGCCGGGCTGGCCTTGCCGGGGCTGACCATGCAAGGGCTGCCCTTGCTCGCCGGGCTATTGCGGGTCCGGTCCCACGGCCACCGGCCGGGACGGGTCCGCGGACCACTCCGACCACGAACCCACGTACAGGGCGGCCGGAATGCCCGCGACCGCCAGCGCCAGCACCTCGTGCGCCCCCGACACGCCCGAGCCGCAGTACACGCCGACCTCGCGGTCGTCGGACGCGCCGAGGGACGCGAAGCGTTCGGCCAGCTCCTCGGCGGGCAGGAACCGCCCGTCGGGCCCGACGTTCTCGGTGGTGGGCGCGGAGACGGCCCCCGGGATGTGGCCGCCGACCCGGTCGATCGGCTCCACGTCGCCGCGGTAGCGCTCGCCCGCCCGCGCGTCGAACAGCACCCCGGACCGCGCCAGCGCAGCCGCGCCGTCCGCGTCGAGGAGCCCCTCCCCCGGCTTCGGCTCGAAATCGCCCTCGTCCGGGGCGGGCGCCGCCGTCTCCAAGTCGCCCTCCCAGGACGGCAACCCGCCGTCGAGGACCCGCACGTCCGGGTGACCCGTCCAGCGCAGCAGCCACCACGCGCGGGCCGCGGCCCAGCCCTGTCCGCCGTCGTAGACGACCACCGGCCGTCCGGCCGACACGCCCGCCCGCCGCATCGCCGCGCCGAACTCGCCCAGGTCGGGCAGCGGATGGCGGCCCCGCTCGCCGGGGGCGGAGGCGAGTTCGGCGTCGAGGTCCACGTAGACGGCGCCGGGCAGGTGGCCGGCCGCGTACTCGGCGCGTCCGTCGAAGGGCGGCTCACCGGCCGCCTTGGCGAGGCTGAGCTGCCAGCGGACGTCCAGCAGCACGGGCGGGCGCGGGCCCGCCAGTTCGCCCGCGAGTTCGGAGGCGGAAATGATGGCGTTCATGGCCACCATCCTGGCCCATGGGGTGGCCACTTCGCCCGAGTCGGGCTACTCTGCTCGGCCGGGCGGGCCCGATCACCAACCGTACGGGTTCGGACACATGCTGTACAGATGGCCGACATCCTTGGGCGAACGCGTGGAAACAGGCCGACGGCCACACTTTCGGCACACTCCGGACGCGGGCCCTCCCGCGGCGGCGCGCCCAACGGCGCACCACCGGAGGTGGTGCGAGCATCGGCACGGAAGTCCTGCACAGCCGAAGTCCTGCACAGCGGAAGCGACGCGGCCACCGCGAGGGGCCGGGGAGAGAGCGACGATGACCGAGTCATGGGGGACGGCAGGCCCGAACGGCGGGGGGAGGCACACTAGGTACGCGCCGGGCACGCCCTGCTGGGTGAGCCTGATGGTGCACGGGCTGACCGCGACGCAGGACTTCTACGGAGCCCTGTTCGGCTGGGAGTTCGCACCGGGCCCCCAGCAACTCGGGCCGTACGTGCGAGCCCTGCGGGACGGTGACGGTCAGGAGGTCGCCGGGATCGGCCAGTTGCCGCCGGACCGCCATCTGCCCATCGCCTGGACGCCGTACCTCGCCTCGGACGACGTGGACGGGACGGCGGAGACCGTACGGCTGTGCGGCGGCACGGTCGGCGTGGGCCCCCTGGACGCGGGCGAGGCCGGACGCCTCGCGCTCGCCTCCGACCCCTCCGGCGCGGTCTTCGGCATCGCGCAGGCGACGGCGCACCCCGGCCCGGCCGTCACCGGCGTGCCCGGCACCCCCGTCTGGAACGAACTGGTGACCTTCGAGCCCAAGAGCGTCGCGAAGTTCTACGAGACGGTGTTCGGCTACGAGGAGGGCCCCGACGCCGCCTCTGCCTCCGCCGACGGCGACCGCGTGACCCTGCGCGTCGACGGCCACCCGGTCGCCGGCATCCACGGCGTGGGCAACGCCCTCCCCCGCGACCGGGGTTCGCACTGGACGACGTACTTCGAGGTCGCCGACGCCGCCGAGGCGACCGCCCGCCTCGTCCACCTCGGCGGCCACGTCCTCGAACCACCCCACGACAGCCCGGACGGCCGCGTGTCCGCGGTGGCGGATCCGGAGGGGGCACGGTTCGCTTTGCTGGAGCAGCGGGGTTGACCCGGGCTTCCGGAACGGCTGTTGTGGGACCGCGCGGCGGGCGGGGCGCCGGCACAAGGCCGGCCCGCCAACTTCGGCGACGTCTCAGGCGAGGGAACCCCGGGGCCACGCCAGGTGACAGGTGGCGCGAGACGTGGTGGCCGTCACAACCGCCGGCCCGCCCGCAGCTGGGGCCCGCAGAGGCTGATACGTGGACCCACCGGCCATCACTTACACGGCGTCGGTCTGGAGATCGTCGTCCCAGTCGGTCGCCAGTGCGGCCGGCAGCGGCAGCCCGTACTTGTCGCACAGGAAGCGGGTCTGGCAGTACCGCTGGGCGTCGGCGGCCACTCTGCCGAGAACCGCGGAGTTCATGCCGGCACCGATGAGGACGCCCACGAACGGCACGACCTTGGCGACGTTCTTGACCGGCACCCTGGAGCCGGCCGGACCCAGTTGCTGCATCAGCTTCTCCAGAGCCGCCACGAGGCGGTGGTCCTGACGGAGCTTTTCCGACCATCTTATTCGTCCTTTGAGCGCGTCCGCCGCCCGTGCGGTGTCACGCAATGGCTTGGCCTTGGCCGCCTGCGCCATGAAGGACCGCTGTACCAGGCGTTGGATGAAGTCCTGCTCGTCGGGGTCTTTGGCGTCGTAGCCGTAGGAGTACGCTGTGCGCGCTGCTATCGATGTGCTCAGGACCTGGACGACGAGGATGTCCGCTGTCATCGCAACGGGGATACCGGCGACGGGGACCATGGCCAGCAGGCCCATGGCGCCGCCTTCGACCGCGCCGGTGGTCCGCCATTTGAGGGTGTTGCGGGTGAGCAGCCGGTCGCAGACCTTGAGGTCGTGCTGCCGTAGTTCGGTGTAACTGTCCAGGTCGAGGCCTCGCTTGCGTGCGAGCTTCTCGACGTTCTTCGGGTCGTTGAGTTCCAGGGCCGACTCGTTGACCAGCTCGAGCAACGCTGCTGCCCCTGCGAGCGCCGGTCGTAGGGCCGTGTCGGCGACCGCGTCGCCTGCGCGACGGATCGGTTCCGTGACCGACTCCGGCACAGCGTCCGTAACCCGTCTCACGGCGTTTCCCGCGACCTCACCGGTGCGTTCGAGCGCGGCGCTCGCCCAGTTCGGCAGACCACGGCGGTTGTTGCGGCGCCCCCAGTGCTCGTTGAGCGTGTCCCATACCTTCCCCTCGTACTCGCTCATCGGGGTTGCATCATCGACGAGCGGGTCAGCGTCAGTGCTCATTGAGGTTCTCCAATTCGAATGTGATCGCTGGGCCACCACGGTGCCCTACCGGCCGACCGGTGGATGAAGTGTCGTAGGGCTTACGGGCCGTGGAACACCGATCTCCGTGGGAATGCACGTGTCTCTGCTCCAACCCGGCCGAGACGCCTGGAGATTACACGCGGCGTTCGGCCAGGCACCGGCGGTTCGCCGCGCATCGGCGGCCGACGGTGTGGGGTGCGCTTTCAGGTGCGTTCGGCGTCCGTCTGCTGAGAGGTGTGCCGGGTGGCTCCCGGCGTGTCGAGTTCCGCGAGGAGGCTCTCGACGGCGGACCGCCAGGCGCGTACCTGGGTGTGGCTCGGGCCGAGTTCGTCGTGGTGGTACTTGCAGCCGGCGCTGAGCCCGCTCCACAGGGCGTTGACGCGGTGGGCCAGGTCGGGGCCCGCGTAGTGGCGCAGGCAGAGGAGCTTCGCGCGCATGCTGCGGACTTCGCCGAGTCCGGCCTCCCGGGCCGTGAGGGCCGCGTCGACGGCCGCTTCGAGAGCGATCCGGAGGGCGTAGGCCGCGCCGCGGTCGCGGCCTGCCGGGGTCAGCGGGCCGCCCAGGGTCTCGGAGAGGAGGGCGTCGGCGGTCGCGAGGAGTGCGGTGGAGCCGGCGGGAGTGGCGGGGGTGGCGGGCATCAGGCGTTCACCTCGGGCTTGCGGATCCGGTGGGCGAGGTCCTCGATCTTCCTGACGAAGGCGACCGGGTCGGGCGGGAGGAATCCGCCGGGGTGGGCGCCCATCTGGCACTGGTGGATCAGCGTCGTGCTCTCGTGGCCGTACAGGGCGCGCAGGCGGGTCCTGACCTCCTCGTCGGGGTGGATGCGGCCGTCGTCGAAGAGGGCGAAGGACGCGAGGGGGAGGAGTCGCTCGGTCCGGTCGATGGCGGCCTGGAGGCTGTCGGCGGACTGCCCGGTGCGGCTGCGGCGGAGCCAGGCCGCTTCGACGATCGCCTTCGCCAGGGCCTCGCGGCACAGCGACGGCAGGACGTTGCGCAGGGCCGTCGCGGGGCAGTTCTCGGTGTGCGCGAGGGCCATGGCGTCGTCGATGGCCTCCTTGACCGGATCGGTCTCGGACACGATCCTCACCTGGGACTTCTCGCCGCGCTCCACCTTCAGCACGGTCACCGGCAGGCCCTGGCTGCGGAAGGCGTGCGGGAGGCGGGTGTCGTGGGTGAAGACGACGACCTGCCGTTCGCGGCCGAGTTCGTCGAGCACCTGGGCCAGGCCGTCGACCTTCGCCGGGTCCATGGACTGCACGGGGTCGTCGATGACGACGAAGCCGAAGGGGCTGTCGGCGGTGGCGGCGCGGGGCAGGAACAGGGAGAGGGCGAGCGAGTGCAGTTCGCCCTGGCTCATCACGCTCAGGGCCGGGGCCTCGGTGTCGTCGACGGTGACGTCCATGACCAGCTTGCGTACGTTCGCCCGCTCGCTGCCGTGCAGGCCGACCTTCCTCAGGTCGACGCTGCTCTGCTGGCGGAGCTTCTCCCAGATGCGCTGCGTGTGGTCGGCGAAGGCGTCGACGCGGAGGTCGCGGATCTCGGTCGTGAGGTTCTTGATCCAGTTGAGGGCCGCGTTGACCTGCCTCTTCCGCGGCTTGGCCGTGCCGGCCTCGCGGGAGAGCTTGGTCCACTCGGTCAGCAGGTCGACGACCTCGCGCCAGCGTTCGTCCTTGGCCGCCAGTTCCGCACGCGCCGTCCTGGCCACCACCTCGCACGCGTCCGCCAGCGTCACCGCCGCCCGGAACGCGCGCTCGGCGAGCTCGGCCGGATCGGTGATCCGCCGGCACTCGCTCCAGGCCGTCCACGGTTCCGCGAGCGCGGCCGGGAACTCCTGCGGCACGACGACCAGGTCCTGCACGGTCCGCATCGCGGCGCGCACGGCGGCCTCCGCCCCGCGTACCGCCTCGGCCTCCCGCAGCAGCGCGGCGATCTCCGCCTCGGCGCGGGCGGCCCATGCCCGGTCGAGGACCTGCTCGGTGCCGCACACCGGGCAGGCCGTGTCGTCGGCGTGCCGGTCGCTGTGCGCGAGGGCCGCCTGGAGCAGTTCGGCCCTGCCGAGGGCGTCCGCGGCCGCGGAACCCTTCAGGTCCTCGGCGTCGGCCAGGGCGCGCTGCAACGCGTCGACGGCCGCGCCGACCCGGTCGAGGTCGGGACCTTTGGCGTCGGCCTCCAGACGCGCCTCCCGCAGGCGGCCCTCGTCGGCCGTCGGCACGCCGGCGATCAGGGCGTCGAGCGTGGCGTAGTCCGGGCCACCCCTCTCCTCCACCGCCACGAGGGCCCTGAGCGCGCGGTCGTCGTGCTCGACCGCCTCCAGGGCCGCGAGCAGGACCGGCTTCTTCTCCTTCTCGGCCTTCTCGACGGCTTCGAGTTCCTTCCGCTGCTCCGTCAGCCGCCGCGAGGCCGCGTTGAGGTACTCCAGCCCGAGGATGCCGGCGATGCTGTCGTACATCTGGGACGGCTTGCCGTTGATCATGTTGCCCAGGTCGGCGTACGACAGGAACGGGCGATGGTTCCGCGTCGCCTGCTCCCAGCCGGCCTGCTCCAGCGGCACGGTGCCGTGTCCCGGCCGCTTGAGCACGGCCTCGGAGCCGGTGAACGCGTCGCCGGTCCAGGTGCGGGTGAGGGTGCCCGGGGACGGGTCGCCCTCGACCATCAACTTGGCCTCCACGCGGGTGGGTTCGTCGTGGTGCAGGTTGCGCCAGCGGACGGCGCGGTTCGGGTGCTGTCCGGAGCAGTGCGCGTTGGTTCCGGTGAACAGCGTCTCGACGGCCTCGGCGATGCTCGACTTGCCGGAGCCGTTGCGTCCGACGACGAGCGTGACGCCGGGCTTCGGCCGCAGATTCAGCCGTGCTTCCGAACCGACGCCGCGAAAGCCGGTGACGGTGACCTTCCCCAGGTAGACGCGTCCGGCGGAGGTGCGGGCGCCGCCTGCCGCGGAGGGCTCGGAGTCGCCGAGTGCCTCGCGGATCAGGGTCTTCACCGGGTCGGTGAGCTTCCGGTCCCCTGCCAGCCGGGCCGCGACGAGCTCGGGCAGCGGCAGCGCGTTGTCGGGGGTCTGTTCCGTCGTGTCGTCCATGAGGTGTCTCCCGTGATTCCCGTACTGACGTGGAAGGGGCGAGCACCGACAGGCACCTGGGGAGCGGGCGGACCGCTGGGGCGCCTGTCGACGGACTGAACCGTAGGAGTGGTCGGGTCTTGCTTGGTGTCTTGTCTGTGATAACCGCAGTTATCACGGCAGTTGATGGCATGAAGTGATCACTGCGAGGTGGGGAGAGACCCTGTTCGCCCGCCTCGTGATCAGTGAGCGATCAGTCGGCTCACCCTCTCGCCTCGCCGGTTCGCCGCCGAGTCCGGGCCGGGAACGCGTACTCGGCCCAGACCGTCTTGCCGGGACCGTCCGGGCGCGGGTGCCAGTCCCAGTGGGTCGCGAGTTGCGATACGAGGAGCAGCCCACGGCCGGCTTCTTCCGCGTCGGGGACGTCCGGCGGGGCGGTGGGGCGGCGGGGGTGGCGTTCAGTGCGGGTGTCGGTGACCTCGACGCGTACGGTGCGGTCGTCGGGGGCGGCTTGGAGGCGGAGGTGGAAGTCCCGGCCGGGGACGTGACCGTGCTGTACGGCGTTCGCGCTCAGCTCGGCGACGATCAGCACGATCGCGTCATGCGCGTCGGTGCCGTACGGGATGCCCCACCCGTCCAGGCGGACGGCCGCGAGACGGCGGGCGAGCCGGGCTCCGCGAGGTGTGGAGGTGAAGCGCATCTCGAAGGTGTGGCGGTGTGGTGGCTGGGGCGCCTTCAAGGGGGTTGAGGGGGCGGTGGGTTGGACGGTGCCGGTGGGATTGGCGGGATTGATGGGTTTCGTCGTCATGCCCCTCAACGTCTCGTTGGTCGCGTAGCGTGACCAGTGGTGACGCAGCGACAGGGGCTGGCTGTACGCGCACTGTACGCACGAGTCGGAGCTGCGGGCCGTTACGGCTTCCCATGCGGGGGCGTTGGGCTCCAAGAGGCGGTGGTGAGATGGCTGAGCGCAAGGGTGCGGCGGCGGGGGCCGAGGCGGCTTCCGGGGAACACGGAGACCGGGACGGCGCGGGAGTGGCGGTGGTGAGTCTCGGGGACGGGTGGGAAAACGACGACGGGGCCGGGCGGCGGCCGGAGGACGAGGCGGGGCGCGGTGTCGTCGTCGCGTTCGGGCAGACCATGAAGACCCTGCGGCTCCGGGAGGGGCTGGAGCGCGAGGAGTTCGGCAGGCGGCTCGGGTACTCGGCGTCCACGATCGCGTCGTTCGAGCAGGGACGGCGGATCCCGTCACCCCGGACCATCGAGCGGGCGGACGAGGTGCTGAGGGCGGGCGGGTTGCTGTGCCTGTGGAAGGAGCAGGTGGAGCGGGCTCAGTATCCGGTGTTCTTTCAGGGGATGGCGGTGTTGGAGAAGGAGGCCATTGAGCTGGTCGCCTACGACACGCTCGTGGTCAAAGGGCTGCTCCAGACCGAGGAGTACATGAGGGCGGTCCTCGCTATGAGGCGTCCTCCCCTGGATGAGGAGACCATCGAGCTGCGGGTGACGGCACGGCTGGCCCGGCAGGACATCTTCGATCGTCGGCCTGCTCCGCTACTGAGCTTTGTGCTGGATGAGGCGATCCTACGGCGTCCCTACGGAGGTAAGGCCGTGCTGCGCGGGCAGTTGGAGCACCTGCTGCTGATCGGCCAGAAGCGCAATGTCGAGATCCAAGTCATGCCGGTGGAGCGCGAGGACAACGCCGGTGTGAACGGACCGTTCACCGTCGTCACGCGCAAGGACGGCAAGAAGTTCGTGTACGCCGAAGCACAGGGAATCGGCTCTTTGCAGACCGACCCGGAGCAAGGGGTTCTGGCCGCCGCCCGTTATGGGATTATCCGATCACAGGCTCTCAGTCCGCGAGAGTCACTGGAGCTCATCGAAGGGTTGCTGGGATCGCTATGAACAACGCTGAGTCCTCGACCGTCGCCTCCGGCCTCGCCTGGTTCAAGAGCAGCTACAGCGGAACCGAGGGCGGTGATTGCGTGGAGATCGCGACCGGTACGGCAGCCGTGCACGTCCGGGACTCCAAGGCCGTAGCCGGTCCGGTCCTCACCGTGTCGCGTAAGGCGTGGGCGGGATTCGTCGGGCTGGCCTCGTCGGAGGGGCGTGTCTGACGCTCGTACGGTTGTGAGAGCCCTGCCGGCCTGGGTTTCGGTCGGCAGGGCTTTCGCGTTCAGTTCTCCGGGACCCCGTTGACGGACCACTCGTTGGCGAAGTGCTCCATCTGGCGGAGGACCAGGTCGATGGCCTCCTTCTGCTGGTCCGGCGGGTAGTTGTTGCGGGCCAGGAGGCGCTTGATGGTGCTGCGCAGGCGGGCGCGGACGGACTCGCGGGCTATCCAGTCGGGCTTGAGCTGGCGGCGGACCTCGGTGACGAGTTCGCGGGCGATGCCCGCCAGGACCTCGTCGCCCATCAGCGAGCGCGCTGTGCCGTGGTCGGCGACGGCGTCGTAGAAGGCGAGTTCGCGCCAGTTCAGGGGCGGGTCGAACTTCTCGCCCCGGCGGGCGTCGGCGGCGACCTCCTTGGCCATCTCGACCAGTTTGGCGATGAGTTCGGCGCTGGTGTACTGCTGGCGCATGTAGCGCACCATCAGGTCCTGGAGGCGTTCGGAGAACGTGGTCTGCCGGACGATGTTGTGCCGGGTGACCTCGCGCATCTTCCGCTCGACGAGCCGCCGCAGGGCCTCGGCCGCCAGGTGCGGGGTCTCGCTGTTCTGGAGCTGGGCGACGAGCGCGTCGGTGAGGTGGGTGAGGTCGGCGGTCTCCAGCCCGGCTTCGGCGAACAGGTCGGTCACGCCGCCCGTCTCCACCACCGACGAGGTGAGCTGGGCGAGGTAGAGCTCGACGTCGCGGGCCACGGGTAGGCCGCGGGCCTCCCGCTCCATGGCGTCCAGCTTGGCCATGTAGGCGCGGACCTCGGCGAAGAACTGGATGTGCCGCTTCCAGGCCGGCTTGTCCGCGAACCGGCTCCCGACCTCCTTTGAGCTGCCCGCCAACGCCCAGAAGCGTTCCAGGCGGTAGGCGTGGTCGCGGAAGCGGCGGCCCAGGGTCTGGCGCGGGTCGTCGAGCTGGTCGGGGTTGTTGCCGGGGGTGCGGGGGTCGCGCAGGTGGTTGGCGGTCTTCAGGGCCGCGTCGACGAAGGCGCGGGGGCCGGGACGGTCGATCAGGGGTTCCCAGGCGAAGCCGCGCAGGATGCCGGTGAGGACGTCGTACTCGTTGCGCAGTTCGTCCAGTGCGCGTTCGACGTCCTGGCCGAGGGTGCGGTCGCGCTGGTCGGCCTCGGTGTACTCGGCGATGGCCCGCTGGAGGTTCTCGGTCAGCGGGGCGTAGCCGACGAGGAGGCCGTCCTCCTTGCCGCGAAAGCGGCGGTTGACCCGGGCGAGGGCCTGCATGAGGTTGGCGCCCTTGAGCGGCCGGTCCAGGTACATGGTGTGGATCGGCGGGGCGTCGAAGCCGGTCAGGAGCATGTTGTTGACGATGAGCAGTTCCAGCTCGTCGTCGGGGTCCTTGGCCCGGTTGATGACCGTCTTGCGGCGGCTGTCGGTCAGCGCGTGGGCGAGCAGCGCGTCCGAGTCCTTGCGGGAGTTCGACGAGAAGACGATCTTCATCGTGCCCTTCTCGAACTCGTCGCTGTGCCACTCGGGCCGCAGCTCGCGCAGGGCGTCGTAGACGCGGACGCAGATCTCGCGGGTCGCGCACACCACCATCGCCTTGCCGGGCGCACCGCCCGACTCGGAGGCGCCGACGAACGGCTTCATCCGTTCCCGGCGGGCCTCCCAGTGGTCCACCAGGTCGGCGGCGAGGTCCCTTATGCGGGCCGGCGCGCCGTACATCGCGTTCATCGTCGCCACGGCCTGTTCGACGCGGCGGCGTTCGGTGTCGTCGAGGCCGTCGGTGATCCGGTCGGCCTCCTCGTCGATGGTGGTCGGGTCGATGTCGCGGTCCAGGACGAGCTGGATCACGCGGCTCTCGTGGTAGACCTTCACGGTCGCGCCGTCGTCGGCGGCGCGCTTGAGGTCGTAGACGTCGATGTAGTCGCCGAACACCTCGCGGGTGTTGCGGTCGGCCTCCGAGATGGGCGTGCCGGTGAAGGCGAGCAGCGTGGCGTGCGGGAGCGCGTCGCGCAGGTGACGGGCGAGGCCGTTGAGGTCGTCGTAGTGGCTGCGGTGGGCCTCGTCGACGATCACGACGATGTTCCGGCGGTCGGAGAGCATCGGGTGGTCGGTGCCCGACTCCCGCTCCTCCTTCGTCTTGCCGAACTTCTGGAGCGTGGTGAAGAGGATCCCTCCCGTCCTCTTCGCCGCCAGCTCCTCGCGGAGTTCGGCGCGGGTGACGACCTGCTTGGGCGTCTCCGGGAGGATCTCGCTCTCCTGGAACGTCGAGTAGAGCTGGTCGTCGAGGTCCGTGCGGTCGGTGACGACCACGACGGTGGGGTTCAGCAGGGCCGGGTCCCGCATCACCAGGGTGGTGGTGAGGACCATCTCCTCCGACTTGCCGGAGCCCTGGGTGTGCCAGACGACGCCGGCCTTGCCGTCGCTGGCCGAGGCCGTGCGGACGGCGTCGGCGGCGCGGGTGACCGCGTGGTACTGGTGCGGCTTGGCGATGCGCTTCATCCGCTTCGAAGGGACGAAGTTGATGAAGGAGTGGACCAGTTCGAGGAAGCGGGACTGGGTGAACAGGCCGTGGATCGCCAGGTTCTGCCCCGACTCCGCGAAGCCGTCGGCGGTGAGCGGGTCGACGCGGGCGCCGAACTCGTCCGTGTTCCAGGGGGCGAAGTGCTCGTAGGGGGTGAACGGCGTGCCGTACTTCGCGGTGATGCCGTCGGAAAGCAGGACGACGGTGTTGTAGCGGAAGGCGGTCGGGAACTCCTGGACGTACCGCGCCACTTGGGCGTGCGCCGTCTGGAGCGTCGCGTCCTCGTCGCCGGCGCGCTTCAGCTCGATGACGGCGAGGGGGAGGCCGTTGACGTACAGGACGACGTCGAAGCGGCGATTCCTGTCGCCGTCGATCACCGTGACCTGGTTCAGGGCACGGTAGGTGTTCGCGTCCGGGTCGGTCAGGTCGACGAGGCGGATCGTGGGGTTGTGCTCGGCGCCGAAGGAGTCGGTGTAGGTGACGGAGCGTATGCCGGTGGTGAGGTGGCGGTGGGCGGCCCGGTTCTCCTCGTAGGTGTCCTGGGAGCCGGGGGTGGCGGCGGTCGTGACGGCTTCGTGGACGGCGTCCGGGGGCAGGTCCGGGTTCAGGCGCTCGATCGCGTCCCGGAGGTCCGGGTAGAGGATCAGGTCGTCCCAGGACTTGCGGTGCCCGGACCCGGGCGCGAACTCGTTACCGGACGCCGGCAGCCAGGCCAGTTCGGCCAGTTCGTCGAGGGCGAGGACTTCCCAGTCGGCTTCGGTGGGGCGGTGGTGGGATGTGTCGTCGGGCTCGTTTCCGTCGTGATGCGTCGCTGTCATGTGGCGTCCTCGACAATCTTCTCGGCGTCCTTGACGCGGAGGCGACCGGACATGAGTTGGGGGAGGAGGGTGTCGCGGAGGCTGGCGAGGGCCCGGTTCTCTTGTGCGGCATGGGCAGCAGCAGCGTGGAGGGCCGCGGCTTTCTGAGCGAACACCGCCATCTCCGTCGCGTGCGGCAACCGGATCTGCATAGCCTTGAAGTTCTTGCGGCTGAGCTCCAGGAAAGTGGAACCGTTGGCCAAGCTGATCATCTCGTCCACACGGGAGCGCATCTCATGCAGGAGCCACCAACGCATTTCCTCGCTCGGAGGCAGCACCACGATGAACCCCTGATTGACGGCTGCAGGAACCTGCGGCAACGCGAAGGCGCCGATAGTGGCGCGAGAGGTCATGAAGATGGATTGCGCGGAATAAAGCTGGGAGGCACAGTTATCAAGGCCCAGTTCCGTGATGTTCCGGCTCGTCTCGAACAGATAGGGGGAAGCAAGAGCCGTCACGTCGGAGGGAGTGGTCCAACAGATGTCTCCACCCCAGTACTCGTCCACCTTGGTGCTCGGAGTTCCCCCGCCAGCGACCCCGGCAACGGAGCCGAAGGTCTCCTCACTGAGAACGAGACCGCTTGCTACCCGAAGGAACTCTGTATCAGCCAGGTCGACAGCCGTGGCGGCGATGCGCTCGTTGACGGCGATTTTGTCATCCAGCGCCCCAATGACACCGACCACAGCATCACGTTCTACCCTCGGCGGCAGAGGCACCGGCAGTATACGTAGGTCCTTAAGATTCAGCGTGGCCTGGACCGTCGTATTGAGACGGTCTCGCATATAGCGCTGCGCACCTTCGGATTCAAGATAGTACCGCAGCCAACGAGGGGAAACGTCCGACTTCGGACGCAACACCCCGATAGCTCTGGCCACATTCCACCCAGCCAGTTCTGGGGGGGCAACCGCCACCTGTCCCGTGGAACCAACCAACGTCAGAAGGAGCTCTCCGCCTTGAAGGCGCGTCCTCACATACTTAGATTCAATCTCGGGCGACACTCGAAGCGGCTCTCCGACGTCCACACTGCCGTTGCGTACATCCTTCACCCGCACAATAGGAACACCGGACGCCTGAGCCTGCCCAGGCTGCACAATTCCGTATGAAATGGTACTGTTCAAGAGCGCCTCAAGCGGAACCTCTTTCCATTCAGACACCGATTCCCCCCAACTGCTCGCGCACCGTCTTCTCCAACTCCGCCGACTTGTCAAACAGCTCGTACAGTTCCTCGGTCAGCTTGCTGATTCGGTCGACAACAGCCTCCGTGTCCTCCTCCTCCGCCTCGACGGCCCCCACATACCGCCCCGGCGTCAGTACATACCCGTGCTCCCGTACCTTCTCCAGGTCGGCCGAGTAGCAGAAGCCAGGCACGTCCTCGTAGGTCAGCCCCGCCTCGCGCGCCGAAGCCGTGCCACGCCACGCGTGATAGGCGTCGGCGATCTTCCGGACGTCGGCCTCCGTGAAGATGCGTTCCGTGCGGTCGGCCATCTCGCCCACTGACCGGGCGTCGATGAACAGGATCTCGCCCCGCCGGTCGTCCAGCCGTCGCGCGCCCTGCGGCGACTTGTCCTTGGACAGGAACCACAGGCACGCCGGGATCTGCGTCGTACGGAAGAGCTGCGACGGCAGCGCCACCATGCACGCCACCAGGTCGGCCTCGACCAGCGCCTGCCTGATCTCCCCCTCCCCGCTCGACTGGGAGCTCATCGAGCCGTTCGCCAGGACGATGCCGGCCGTTCCCCTCTCCCCCAGCTTGGAGATCATGTGCTGGAGCCAGGCGTAGTTGGCGTTGTTCTTCGGCGGGACCCCGTACTTCCACCTCGGGTCGGTCTCGTCCCTCGCCCAGTCCTTGATGTTGAAGGGCGGGTTGGCCATCACGTAGTCGGCCTTGAGGTCCGCGTGCTTGTCGTCGGCGAAGGTGTCGCCCCAGCGGGCGGCGAGGTTGCCGTCGATGCCGTGGATGGCGAGGTTCATCTTGGCCAGGCGCCAGGTGCGCTCGTTCAGCTCCTGGCCGAAGATCGAGATGTCGGTCTTGTGGCCCTTGCCTCGGTGCGCCTCGATGAACTTGGCCGCCTGGACGAACATGCCGCCCGAGCCGCACGCCGGGTCGTAGACCCGCCCCTCGTACGGCTCCAGGATCTCGACGATCAGTCGGACGACGGAGCTCGGCGTGTAGAACTCGCCGCCCCGCTTGCCCTCCGCCCGCGCGAAGTTGCCGAGGAAGTACTCGTACACCTCGCCCAGCAGGTCCTGCGCCGGCTTGTCCTCGCTGCCGCCGAAGCGGGCGTCACTGATCAGGTCGACGAGTTCACCGAGGCGCTTCTGGTCGACGCGGTCCTGGTTGAAGATCTTGGGGAGGACGCCGGTGAGGGAGGCGTTCTCCCGCATGATGGCGTCCATCGCCTCGTCCAGGAGCTTGCCGACGCCCTGGGCCTTGGCGTTGGCGGCGATCCAGGACCAGCGGGCGGTCTCCGGGACCCAGAAGACGTGGGCGCCGGTGTACTCGTCGCGGTCCTCCAGGAAGTCGTCGAGACGGTCCTCGGAGATGCCGTCCTCGACGAGTTCCTTGGCCAGTTCGGTGCGGCGCTCCTCGAAGGCGTCCGAGACGTACTTCAGGAAGATCAGGCCGAGGACGAACTCCTTGTACTGGGCGGCGTCGATGGAGCCGCGCAGTTTGTCGGCCGCCTTCCAGAGGATGTCCTGGATCTCCTTGGCGGTGGAGGCGGTGAACAGCTCCGCCTGATCGGCGGGCTTCTTCTGGCGTGGAGGCATCGGGTGGGCCGTCTCCTTCAGTGGGTGTCGTTGTGCGGGAGGTGCTGGATGGTGAGCGTGCCGTCGGCCATGCCGGCCGCCATCACGCGGGTCAGGTCGTCGAGCGCGGCGGTCTGCTCGCGCAGCAGCGCCGCCCGGTTCTCGATCTCGGTGAGGACGGCCTCGTACAGGTCGGCCTCGGCCCGGCTCAGGTCGGGGACGACCAGGTCCTCGATACGGCGCGACGCGCGGACGGCGCCGCTGGTGCGGGCGTGTTCGGCGGCGGCCGCCCGCAGCAGCGCGGCCAGCACCCGGGGTCGTACGGGCGGGTCGGCGTCGGGGTGGACGCGCAGGATGCGGGCCGGGGCCGCGACCAGGGAGACGCCCTCCGTGTCGACGTGGACGCCGAAGTGCGGGTGCGCGGTGACCACCAGGTCGCCGGGCTCGGTGAACTGGGCGTGCTCGTAGGCGGTCAGGAGGATGCCGCGGTCCATGCGGCGGCTTCCGATGCGGGCGGTGCCGAGGATCTCCTCGGGGGTGAGGACCGGGTAGTGGCCGTCGGGGGTGAGGTGTTCGGGGGCGAAGCGGTGGCCGGGGCGGCGGCGCAGGCGGCGGGTGCGCAGGAGGCTGCCGACGGACGTACGGCGTACCGGCCGGCTCTCGGGGCGCAGCTCCGCCTGGGCGTGCAGCCGGAGTTCGGCGTCCCGCGCACGCTCCTGAAGCTCGCTCAGGTGGCGTTCCAGGTCCGCGATGACCGCCGGGCGTTCGACGACCGTCCGGGTGTGGCGGGCGGCGAGCGTGCGGTGCTGCGGGGTGAGCGCGGCGCCGGGGCGCTCGTCGAGGTGGGTGCCGAGGACGATGGCGGCGTGGCGGGGTTCGTGGCGCGGGTCGGGGGTCCAGCCGGAGGTGCGCCATATCGCGATGTCCTCGGCGAGGCCGTCGAGGACGGGCCCGGTGAGCGGCTGGGCGGAATAGTCGGCCAGGAGGACGAGGCCGGTGCGCTGGTCCTCGGGGACGCGCGCGAGGACCCAGACCGCCGTGCGGTAGCCGGGGCGGTAGGCGTAGGCGCCGTCGGGGAGGCTGATCGCGGCCTTGAGTAAACCCGGCTTCAGGAAAGAGCGGCGCAGGCGGTCGGCGTCACCGTGCCGGGCGAGCGGGCCGGTGAGGACGTCGGCTGGGCCGAGGACGACGGCGACGGCACCGGGGCCGAGGTGGTCGGTGAGGGCGGCGACCTGCTCCAGGACGGCTACCGGGTCGCGGGTCTCGGCGGCCTCGTAGGGCAGGGCGCAGACGAGGAGGTCCGGGGAGCCCCACTCGTCCTCTTCGGCGGACAGCTCCTCGCCCTCGGCGACGTCGAGCCGGAACTCGTACACCCCGCGCACCAGCATCCGCCGGCGCACCAGGCGCACCCGGGCCGGGTCGGGGTCGGCGGCGAGGTAGACGTGCGCCGACTCCTCGGGGGCGTGGTCGTGCAGGGCGGCGGGGAGGTCGCCGGTGCGGGCGTGCGGGACGGCGATCACCGCGCCCTCGGCGAGGGTGTCGACGCCGGACAGGGCGACGAGGGCGCGGACCACGGCCGGGGTGGGCTCGTCGGCGGCCAGGTCGCGGGAGCCGAGGCGGTGGCAGGCCTGGAGGATCCAGTCGAAGGCCTCGGCGGGGTTGTAGGCGGCGTCGATCAGTTCGTCGGCGAGGGCGGCGAGGGCCGGGCCGGTGTGCTCCGGGTCGGGCAGGGCGCGCAGCTCGGAGAGGAGGAACCGGTCGTCGGGGTCGAGGTCGGCGGCCCGTTCCAGGACGGTGTTCCAGGGGCGGCCGTCGGCGACCGGGGCGTCGAGCTGCTGGTGCAGGCAGACCAGCGAGGTCAGCGCGCCGACCAGCACGGACGCGGGCAGCGACGGGGTGCGCCAGGCGGCCAGGGTGTGCAGGGCCAGCTCCGCACGGAGCCGGCGCGGGTCGGTGTTGCCACGGCCGGTCGACGCGAGCCAGTCGACGACGGCGCGGGCGTCGAACAGGGGGCGTCCGTCCTCGTGGGCGACGGGCACGGGGAAGTCGGAGTGGCGGCGGGCCCAGGTGGTGGGCACCGGGCGCTTGACCTGGGCGAGAGCGGCGATCTCGGCGTATGTCATCCGCCAGGTCGGCATCTCGGGCAGGATGGCGGAGGGCGTCTTCGCGGCCGTGTGCGTGGTCATCGGACGTGTCCCCCTTCTCCCCTTGCTCCCCTTGGGTCGTCGACACCCGGCGTTGCCGCCTCCGTGTCTCGTGGTCCCCCCGTCTTCACGGGGAGGCAGCAGCAATCTACAGCGAGCCGGGAAGTCGAGTGTGAACTCGGCTGATAATACGGGTTATCAGGGTCTTCATCGCCGTCGCCCCGGAGCAGCGGGCACCTTGTGGTGACCGCCAGCCACGACACCGAGCGAAGGATCGCCACGATGGACCACACGCCGCCCGTCCCGCCCAGCACTCCGCAGCCCTCCGGGCCCGGCGGCGCACCGAGCTGGAACGCCGCACCGCCCGTGCCGGGCCCGCCGGCCGGTGTCGGTCCGTATGCGACGGGGCAGCCGACGGGGCCGAAGCCGTCGCGCCGCAAGGCCTGGCTCACGCACGGCGCGACCGCGTTCGTCGCGCTCATGGTCGGCGTCGGCATCGGCAACGACGGGGACTCCGGCGGTACGGACGACTCCGCCGCCCCCGCCCCGGCCGTCACCGTCACCAAGACGGCGGCCGCCGAGAGCGGCGGGGGCGCCGAGCCGAAGCCGGCCGTCACGGTCACCAAGAAGGTCACGGTCAAGCCGAAGCCTGCCAAGAAACCCGGAGCGGCCACCACGGTCGAGGGCGACGGCCAGTACCTCGTCGGCGAGGACATGCGGGCCGGCACCTACAAGACCGCCGGGCCGGACCCCGACAGCCTCATCGAGAACTGCTACTGGGCCCGCACCAAGGACGCCTCCGGGGAGTTCGAGGCGATCATCGCCAACGCCAACCTCCAGGGGCAGGGCCGCGTGACGGTGAACAAGGGCGAGTACTTCGAGACCAACGGCTGCCAGAAGTGGACCAAGGTCGGCTGACCGGCCCCCGTACGCCGCCGCGCTCGTGGGGGGACGCGGCGGACCACGGGCGGGGGGGGGGGGGGGGGGGCGCCCCCCCCCCCCCCCCCCCCCCCCCCCCGGGGGGCCGCCCCCCCCCCCGCCCCCCGCGGGGGGGGGGGGGGCCGGGGGCGCCCCCGGGGGGGGGGGCCGGGGGCCCCCCGCCCCCCCCCCCCACCCCTCCACTCGCCTGCCGCATCCCCGTACCGCCTCGCCTTCGTGCAGAGAGGAAGCCCCGCGATGTCCACCCCGGAGCAGCAGCCTCACACCCCTCCCCCGGGACCGGATCCGGCCCCGGACACGGTGACGGAAACGGTCTGGGAAGCGGCCGCAGACTCGGTCCCCGCCCTGCCCGACCACCCGCCGGCCATCTCCGTCTCCCGCTGGTCGCGACTGTCGCGCGGCGCCGTCCTCGTGATCGGTGCCGGTCTCGGGGCCGCCGTGGTGGGGGCCTGCTGGACGGGGGTCTCACTCGTCGGCGGCGAGGAGGCCGGCGCGCCCGCGGCCGGTGCGGGCGGTCCCCGTTCCGCGACCGCCGGACGGGCCGAGGGGGCGGACGGGCCGTTCAGCACCGACGGGACCCTCACCGTCGCCGGGATCGGTGCGGGTCTCGACGCCGGGGAGTTGTGCTCCGGCACCGGCGGCTACTCCGACATCGGCTTCGGCACGCAGGTCACCGTCACCGACGCCGACGGAACCCTCGTCGCGATGGGCAGCCTGGGGCTCGGGGAGAAGACGGAGCAGGGCTGCGAGTTTCCCTTCACCGTCGACGACATCACGCCGGGCTCGAAGTTCTACACGGTCGAGATCTCCCACCGTGGCGGCCTCACCCAGACCGAGGAAGAACTGCGCGCGGGCGGCCTCGCGTTCACCCTCGGCGACTGAGCCGGATCACCCGACGCCGTCGGTGGCACACGACCCCGTGGCCGACTGCGCCCTCATGGACGGTGCCCTCGGGAAGGCCCGGACTATGGTGGCTGACCATGCGGTCAGGACAGCCGTCGGGCGGCGGGGGTGGTGGGAATCGGGCGAAGGCCGTTGCGGTCGCTGCGGCCATGGCCGTGATCGTGGTCGGCGGTGTCGCCGGCTCGCTGCTCCTGGGGGACGGCGACGCCGGCGGCGGCAGCAGCACGAAGGCGTCGGCGGGTGCGCCGCACAGTGCGACGGCATCGGCGTCCGGCGGCGTGGCGGAGAAGCCGACCGTCCCGGGGTGGAAGGTCGTCGTCAACCCCGAGTGGGGCACGGCCTTCGATGTGCCGCCGGACTGGGACGTCAGGTCGCCGGGCCTGTTGCTCGGCTTCGACGACCCCAAGGCCGACGACGGAGGGCCCGAGAGCGGGGGCAAGTTCCTCATCGCCATGAGCGCTCCGGCGATCTACCGGGACAACCTGTGCCTGTCCGACACCGACAAGGACGGGCGCGTGGAGAGCACCGCGCTGGCGGTGGCGGGCACCAAGGGGGCCAAGGGGGCCAAGGGCACCGGCGATGCCGCCCTGCGCCAGGCGCGCGCGTGGGTGTACGCCGGTTACACGCAGCCCGACAGGAAGAGCATCGTCTCCGGCAGGACGGCGAAGCCGTACACGACCAGGTCCGGCGTCGAGGGCAGCATCGCCTGGGCCCGGTCCGAGAACACGCCCCAGAAGGACAAGTGCGCGACCGACGGCAAGGCCGTCGCCTTCGGTTTCCGGAACTCCGCGGGTGGCCTCGTCGCGTGGTGCCTGTTCGGCGCCAGGGGCGTGAAGGGCGAGCTGCCGGACTCGACGGTCATGAAGATCCTCAGCACGGTGCGGCTGCACGGGAAGCCGACGGAATCCTGAGCCGGCATCAGTGACGGCGTGGTGACGATGAGTACAGTGGGAAGGGCGACGACGGGGGCGGGCGTAGATGTCGAGGCAGACGGGGTCGGGCGGTCGGCCGGAGATCACCAACACCGCGGTCGACTGCACTGCCGAGTACCTGATCCAGATCGGGATCCTCCAGGGCGACCTCAACATCAGCCTGCGGGTGGACGCTCCCGATGACGACGCCCCGCTGGCGGCGGCCGAGCGGAGACTCGCGCGCAGCCTGCTGTACCGCTGGCGGGCCGAGGCCGACGCCTGGGACATGACCGACCCACAGCCGCTGCCCGTGCGCTGGACGCCCAGCCACCGGGTGACGTCCGCCGGGGAGTACATCCCGGCGGGCTCCGGTACGGACACCATCGCCGGGGCGTTCCTGCGGCTCGGCCCCCGGCGGCGGCTGGTCGTGCTCGGCACCGCGGGGTCCGGCAAGACCGTCCTGTCCGTGCTGCTCACCCTCGAACTGCTCGCCCGTCGGCTCACCCAGGGCGAGCACGAGGTACCGATCCCGCTCGTGCTGTCGCTGGAGTCCTGGGACACCCGGCGGCAGTCGCTGACCGAGTGGCTGGTGGACCGGCTGCACCAGGACCACCCCGGTCTGCCGCCCGTGGACGGCGTGCACCCGGCCCGCCGGCTGGTGCTCGACCGGCGGGTGCTGCCCGTCCTCGACGGCCTCGACGAACTCCCCCGGCACCGCCGCGCCGAGGTCCTCGACGTCCTCAACTCCGGCCTCGGCGGCGACGGGGACGCCGTGCTCGTCTCCCGCACCGCCGAGTACGCCGAACTCGACGGGCAGGGCAGGGGCCTGCGGCACGCCACGGTCATCGAGTCGCTGCCGCTGCGCCCGGACGAGGTGGCCGACTACCTGCGCAGGGCCCGGCCGCGGGCCCGCGCCGACGCCTGGGCCGGTCTGCTGGACACCCTCCGCGCCCAGCCCTCCGCACCGGTCTCGTGGGCCCTGACCAGTCCCCTGATGGTGTGGCTGGTGCGCCGCTCCTACGAGCAAACTCCGGCCGATCCGGGCGAGTTGGCGGACCGGGGGCGTTTCCCCACCCGGGAGGCCGTCGAGGCGCACCTGCTCGACCGGATCGTGCCCGCCGCGTTTCCGGCCCGGCCGCCGGAGCCCGGCCGGCTGCACCCGCCCCGCGCCTGGGACACCGAACGGGCCGACGCCTGGCTGTCGTACCTGGCGCTGCTGCTCAGCCGCCGGGAGGAGTCCGAGCTCGCCTGGTGGCGGCTGTACGCGGCGCCGTTGCCGCGGCTGCTCGCGGTGCCCGCGCTGATGGCGGCCGGCATCCTGCTCTCGTTCGTCATCCGGGCGCCCATGTCCGGTTATGCGCAAAGCTCCGGGCTGGGCGACATCAGTGTCACGACCGACGTGATGTTCGGGGTCGTCCTGGCGGCGCTCGCCCGGTCCGTCACCGCGGGCTGGTTCGGCCAGCGGCTCGCCGAGCCCCGCCGCAGCGCCAACCCGCTGCTGTTCATCCACGCCCTGCGCTCCGTCGACCGGCACGCGCGGGTCGGCCCGCAGGTCCGCCTCGCGGCGCTCACCGGCGGCCCCGCCCTCGTCGTCCTCCTCCTCGGGCTGTACGCCTTCTGGACGCCGGACCCGGCCCTGGTCATGCTCGCGATCGGTACCGTGCTGCCGATCCTGCTGATGGTCGTGTACGCGGCGCCCGCCGACACGGTGGACGCCGCCACCCCCGGCGAACTCCTGCGCGGCGAACAGACCGCGCTCGTCACGACGGTGACGCTCGTGGCCCCCCTCATCGGCGCCGGCGCCGGTTCGTTCTTCTGGCTCGACCCGCGCGGTTCGGGCAGCTGGTGGCCGGCGTTCGGGGCCTGGGCCGGTGCGTCCGCGATGTTCGTGCTGCTCAGTCCGTGGAGCCGCTGGATCCTCGCCAAGTGCTCGCTGGCGGCGACCGGACGGGTGCCCTGGGCGCTGATGACCTTCCTCGGGGACGCGCGGACGGCGGGCCTGCTGCAACTGTCGGGCGGCACGTACCGGTTCCGCAACCGCAGGCTCCAGGAGCATCTGGCGGAGCGGCGCGCCCGGGAGCGCGGCACGGCGGCCGTACCGGAGCCGCCGCGGGTCCCCGCGCTCGCGGACGCGCGGCACTTCACCGTGCAGAGCACCGCGGACCGTTACCACCTCCGTGGGCGCTCCCGCAGGCTGCCGCTGGCCCACTGGGCGGTGCTGGGCCCGCTCATGGCCGTCTTCCTGGTGCGCTTCACCGTGACCGGTCAGTGGCACCAGCTCCCCGCCTGGGCGGCGATGCTGTTCCTGCCGTTCCTCGGCGTCCTGGTCACCGTGATCGGGTTCCTGATGCCGCGCCGGCGGATCGAGCTGGAGGTCACCCGGGACGGCGTCACCTCCGTCACCGGGCGCAGGCGCCGGTCCTACACCTGGCGGCACGTGGAGGAGATCACCGTGCGCCGGGTGATCTTCCGGGGCCGGGACGCGGGCTTCTACGCGCTCCAGGTCCGGCCGGCCCCCGACGCCCCGCGCCCACCGCGCCGCTCCCGCCTGGGCGACGGCTGGTACCTGGTGCTGCCGCTCGGCCTCACCCCGCAGATCGACGACCGGCTCGGCAGCGCGCTGGCCGGGTTCGCCGGGCCGCGCTGGACGCACGGGACAGGGCCCCGGCCCTCAGCAGAGTGACTCGGACGCTCCGGCGGCCGTGAGCAGGGCCAGGCAGCGGGACGTGACCGTGTGCCCGTCCTCGGTGGCGTCGACGGCGTAGGCGGCCGGGGCGTGGCCCGTAGCGTCGCCCGGTGCCGTGATCCGCCAGCGCGCCTCGTACGTGTCCTGGGCCCGCAGCACGCGCGGCGGGCGTCCCACGAGCGTGGCGTGCCAGCCCGCGGGCAGCAGGGGCGGCCGTACGACGATGGCGAGGTCGCGGGCGGTGGTGTTCTCGACGCGGAGCCGTCCGCCGTCGGCCGGGTGCAGGCGCAGGGCGTCGGAGCTGGTCCAGCGGATGTTGAACTCGCGCAGGCGTTGCTCGTTCTTGTCGTCCTTGTCCCACGAGGAGCCGACACCGATGCGCAGCGAGTCGACGGTGTGCCGGTAGGGGATGTCGTAGCCGTACGTCCTGGCGAGGCCGTACTTGCCGCCTCCCACCGTGCGGGCGTGCCAGTCACCGGAGTCGAGACTCCAGACGGTACGCGCGCCGACCTGGCCCTCGAGGTCGAACCGCGGCGAGAGGATGCCCTCGACGGTGTCCGGGTCGAAGTCGACCGAGACCTCGCTCAGCGGCAGCGACATCCCGAAGTCGACGCGCAGCCAGTTGTCGGTCTTCGGCGCGCCGGTGACCGACCAGTATCCGGTGTGCCCGGGCAGCGCCGCCGAGGGCGGGTGTCCCGGGTCCGCGTAACTGGCGCTCAGTCGCGGCCAGTCGGGGGTCGCGGCGGCCATGAGGTCGACCTGGTGTACGGAACTGGTCAGCGGATGGCGCCACTTGTCGTAGGCGGCGGGCAGACCGAGCAGCGCCCGCGGTGGCAGGGCGCCCGCCTGCAGCAGGACCAGGACGAGCGGCACGGCCACGAACCCGGCGAGGTGGGCGAGCAGCAGTCCGTGGCGGGGCACGCGGTGGCGCGGCAGCCGCACCACGGCACCTCCGGGACGGCGCACGGGCGGTGGGGCGACGGTCCCGCCCGGGCCCGGGGTGCCGCGCGTCCCGGCCAGCCACTGCGGGACCCCGGCGAGCGCGGAGGCCGGGACGCAGCGCACCGGGATGCCGGTGGCGTCGAGGGCGCGCAGCAGATGGCCGCCGTCGGCCGCCGCCAACTCGGCGCGTACGGCGGTGTCGTCGCCCTGGGCGGCCCGGGTGTACAGCAGCGCGAGACGGCGTGGGCGGCGGCGCGCGGGCAGGGCGTTCACGACGTGCAGGACGCGGGTGACGGCGTGCACGGCGGCGCTGTGCGCGGCCGGGTCGTCCACCACCAGCAGCAGCCCGTCGGCCCGGCCCAGGATCTCCAGCCGGGCCACCGACTCCTGGCTGCGGTAGGCGTCACCGGACGGGTCGAACCACAGCAGGGGCGAGCGGCCCGCGCGTACCAGCGGCGGTTCGCTCCCGGGCGGGGCGCCCAGTGCGGTCAGGCCCTGCCGGTGGACGCCGGTGCGCTGCGCGGGCGGGCCGCCGACGAGTACCACCACGCGGGCCCGCTCGTATCCGGCGGGCAGCGGGTTCCGGCAGTGCGGGCAGCAGGCGTCCAGGCGGCGGACGCCGAGGACGGCGGGGAGGCGGGTGCCGCAACGGCAGCGGTGGTGCAGCGCGCCGTACCGGTTCGGGGTCAGCGCGGCGTGCCGGGCGCCGCAGCGGGGGCACAGGCGTACCGGCAGCTCGACGGTGCGTCCGCAGTCGGCGTACGGGCACGGGGCCGGACCGGGGCGCAGTGCGCGGCCCGCCCGGTCGACCGCGGCCCAGATCAGCCACCACAGGGCCCACAGCGCGCGGCACAGGGCCCAGCACAGGAGCGAGGAGAGCAGCGGGAGGATGCTCAGCGCGGTCGCGGTCAGGACGGCGGCGGTCATCGAGACGACGAGGACCGGGGCCATGACGGCCGTGAGGAAACGCTGTCCCCAGGTCGGGCCGTGCCGCGACTGGCGGGCGAACCCTGCCACGCAGTGTTCCACGAACCGCTCGGCGTCGCCGACCAGCCGGGTGTGCTCGTCGAGACCGTCCCACCAGGCCGCGCGCAGGTCCCGCAGCGCGGTGACGCGGAAGTAGGCGGGGACGGCAGGTTCGCCGTCGGGGGCCGCCGCGACGGCCGCGGCCGTACCGAACGTCCGCCAGACGATGCCCAGTTGGGACAGCACGAGACGCGGCAGGGTCACCAGCAGACCGTGGGCGACGGTCAGCGCGGCCAGCAGGACGATCATGATGAGCAGAGCGGCGGGGTTGGCCACGGCTCACTCCCTCTCCCGGGCGTGCCCGCGCCGCCACGGCAGCGGCCGTGGTCCCCGTTCCCGTTCCCGTTCCCGTTCCCGCTCGGGCTCCGGCTCCTCGGCGTGCACCAGGTCTCGCAGCGCCTCGTAGGTCTCCGTCTCCTCCCACAGTCCCCGCCGGTGGAGCCGCAGGATCCGCAGGCCGGCCCGGCGCGGCTCTCCGGGGGCCCGGCGCAGTGCGTGCAGCGCGGTGCGGGGGGCTCGGGCGAGCAGGTCCTGTTCCTCGCCCGGCGCGCCGTCGGCGAGGGAGGCGAGGAAGGCGCACGCCTCGGCGTCCAGGACCTCGGCCCGCGACTCGGCTGCGGCCGCCTCGAGGGCGGTGAGCAGCCCCGCCAGGACGGCACCCCGGTAGGGCTCGGGCAGCGGCGCGAGCGCGGCCCGCACGTCGCCCAGCGGTGCCGTCAGGGTCGCGAGGTGGCGTTCGGCCGCGTCCCGTACCCGCTCGGGCGGGACACCCGCCGCCTGCGGCCGCAGCTCCGCCACCGCCCGTACGAAGCCCGCGAGGCCGGAGTCCGCGAAATCGGAGTCCGCGAATCCGGAGTCCGCGAATCCGGAGTCCGCGAGGCCGCAGTCCGGCGAGTCCCTCCCGGTCGGTTCCCCGATCGGTTCCCCGGTCGGTTCCCCGGCCGGTGCCACGGCCGTGCCGTCCGGTGCGAGCAGTGCGCAGGCGGCCCGCAGCCGCCGTACGCCCGCCCGGGCGCCCTGGTCCGGAGCCGCGTCCCACAGGTCGGCCACGGCGTCCACCACGTCCAGCCGCCCGCCGGCCCACGCGCGCGCGAGGAAGCGCGCCGTCGCGCACGGCTCCGGAGCTCCGTCCTGCCGCAGCCCGTCGAGATCGAACACCGGGGCCGGCGCCCGCCCCGCCGTTTCCGGCCGCGTGCCGGTCAGATGACGGTGGTCGTCCTCCGGGCGGGCCGTGTACGTCGTGAACGTCAGCCGGGCGGTCAGGCCCGCCGGGAGGGTGTAGGAGACCGCGGCGATCCAGTCGACGACGCGTTCCGGATCCGCGGAGACCAGGCAGGCGCCCGCGCCCTCGCCGGCCAGTGCCCGCAGGGCCGCGGTGAGCAGCCGTTCCAGGAGGCGGACTCCCGTCTCACCGGTGGCGTCCAGCAGCCGGCGGACGCGGTCGGGGCCGACGGCGCTCCCGGGCACGAGTTCGGCGAGGTCGGGCAGGGCGTGGCCGTCGTCGGGCGCCGGGGACGGCGCCCGCTGCGGGGTGTCCCACAGCTCGACGGGGCGCAGGCCCGCCAGTTCCTCCGGGGCGGCGCACAGGGCGTGGCAGAAGTGGTTGCCGAGGCGTCCGGTGTAGTCCCGGCCGGTGAACCGGGTGCGGGTGAGGACGGCCGTGTCGTCGTCGGGGCGGTCGTAGGCGAAGGCCACCGGATGGTCGGCGGGCCGGACGGCGCCCGGCGGGGGCGTGTACCCGGTCAGGGGGCTCAGGACGCCGAGCGCGGGGCGGGCCGCCGGGGAGACGGCGGTGAAGCGGAAGCCGCCGTGCCGGCCGGCGGCCGACGGCGGGGCGGAGGTGTGGTGAGCCTGTCCGGCCATGCCGGTCATCCCCGTCCCCGGTCGAGGACGCCGAAGCGGTGCAGCAGCCACATCAGGGGGTCCTCCACGCGGTGCGGCCGGACGACGCCGCCGTGGCCGAGGCGGCCGCCACGCTGGGGCGCGGTGCCGAGCATGGAGAGGGCGAACAGTTGGTAGTCGGTGCAGAACCGGCGCAGCCGCGCGTCGAGTTGGTGTTCCTGCCAGCGGCTGAGCAGGGCCTGGAGTTCGGTGTGGACGGCGGCCCGGTCGTCGGCGTCGAAGACGGGTCCGGGGCGGCGGGTGCGGTGCAGGGCGGAGTTGTCCGGCAGGTGCGGCCACAGCAGGTCGGCCTTGGTGAGGGCGACGGCGACCGGAACGGTGACCTTCCCGCTGCCGCCCAGGTGGCCGAGCACCCGCGCCAGTACCTCGCCCGACCGGTCCGGCACCCCGTGGCCGCCGTTCAGCGGGGCGCCGGGCAGGTCCTGCGGGTCGACGAGGACGACGACGGCGTCGGCCGCGGTGAGGTAGCGCAGTTGCGTCTCCATGCGGTCCCGTGAGGTGAAGTGCTCGCCCGCGGTGTCGAGGAACACCAGGGTCAGCACGTGGTCGCGGGCGCGCCCGAAGCGGCCCCGCCGGGTGCGGCCGAGGCGGTGCACCAGGGGCCGGCCGCCGTCGTGCTCGGCGGTCTTGGGGACGGTGTGCTGCTGCTCGTACAGGTGCCGCTCGTAGCGTTCGTGGTAGTCGGCCATGGTGTCGTCGTCGCAGGGCAGCAGGGCCGCGTCGAGTTCGGCGCCGAGGCGGTGCAGCAGTTCGTGCACGAGGACGGCGATGTAGGTGCTCTTGCCCGAGCCGACGGGGCCCGCGAGCGCGACCAGTTTCCCGGGGGTGCGCAGATAGCCCTCCGGCAGCCGGCCCCCGCAGGCCGTGCAGCGCAGCCGGGTGGCGGTGCGGCCGCAGGTGCGGCACACCGCCGAACCGGCCCGGGGGTCGGCGGACGCCAGGCCCCGGTCCTCGGCGCAGGCGGCGGTGCCGCTCACGCAGACGTACGTGATCTGCGCCCTGGTGACGTTGCGGAAGCAGTGCGGGCACACCCAGGTGCGCCGGCGCGTCGGTCTCATGTCCCCTGCCTCATGTCCCCTGCCCCCTAGGTGATCCGGAGCGTGTGGTGCGGCGGGTCCCGCAGGACGAGCCCCTCTCCGACGGCGAAGCAGCGCAGCCAGCCGCCCGGACCGCGGGGCAGCCGCGCCGACAGCCGCACGTCCCGCCCCGGGCCGAGCTCCGCCCCGGCGAGGTCCGCGAGGACGTCCCCGTCGCCGGGCTCCAGCGGCCAGAGCGGGCCGTGCGAGCACACCAGCAGCAGCCGTTCGGCCCGTACGGGGGCGGACGCGGTGAACACGGCGGTGACCGTGCGCCGTCCGGGCATGCCGTGCCGCCGGAGCCGGTAACCGGCGTCGGTGCGGGCGGGCAGCACCGCCGTGCTGGGCGGGCCGTAGGTGCGCTGCCCGCCGAGCACGGCCACCGGCCGGACCTCGACCTCCACCCCGGCGCCGTCCGCGACCGGCAGCCGTACGCCCGCCTCGTGCCGGTAGGCGGCCCGGCCGACGGTGCGCCGCCGCTGGTCCTGCTCGCCGGGGGTCCGCCAGCTGACCTCCACCTCGTCGCCGGCGTCGGGCGGCCAGTCGAGGACGACGGCCACGCCCGTGCCGCCGTGCCGGGTGAGGGTGAGGGCGCCGAGCGGCCGCACGGCGGCGACCGTGTGCGCTCCGGTGACGGCGCGGTCCCCGGCGACGGTGACCGCCTGCACCACCGTGGGCCGGTCCGGTCTGGGGAACCGCAGCCCCTCCGGGGCGTGCTCGGCCGTGATCGGCCGCCCGGGCAGTTCGGCGGTGCGCAGCCGGGTGCCGGGCGGCCACGGGGGTGCGTCGCCGAGGGCGTACAGGCGCACCTCACCGCCGGACGGCGGGTCGAAGGAGGCCAGGAGGCCGCCCTCCACGGGGCGGATCTCCAGGTCCGTGACCGGTTCGGGCGGCCCGAGGGGGGTGGCGGTGAGCGAGACGCCGCCGGTGCGCACGGGCCGCCCGTCGTCGGGGTGGTAGAGGACGTGGACGCGGTAGCGGTACGCCGTGCCGTTGGTGAGTCCGCCGTCCGTGAAGCCGTCGCGGCGGGCCGCGACCCGTACGGGCTCGCCGTCCGGCCCGACGCGGACGACCTCGACGGACCGGGCCTGCGCCGGGCAGGTCCAGGCGGCGGTGATCGCGCGGTCCTCGGGGCGCAGTCGCACGCCGCTGACGTCGGGCCAGTACGTGACGGGGCCGCACACCGCGAGCGGCGAGGGCGCGCTGTCGGGTTCGGCGGCCCGGCGCACGGCGACCGCGTAGTACAGCGGGACGCAGGCGGGGGCCGAGCGGTCCGCGAACGAGGTGGCCCGCGGCGACGGCAGCGGCAGCCCGGTCCCGTCGGCCGGGTCGTGCGGCGGGCGGCGTTCGGCGCGCCGCAGCACGTACTCGGGCTCGCCCGCCGTGGACGGGCTGGGCCGCCAGGTCAGGATGACGCCCGTGCCGTCGGGCGTGGCGGTCAGGCCGGAGACCGGGCGGACCGTGAGGGCCCGGCGCACCGCGTCGGCGCCCGGCACGTCGCGGGCGACGGCCTCCGCCCGTTCCAGCAGTTCCCAGGCCAGGTCGGCGTCGCGGGCCGGCAGCCCCCGGGCCCGGTCGACCAGGGCGCGGGCCTCGGCGAGCTTGTCGCGCACGTGGGCGACCAGGGCGCGGGCCTCGTCGGGCAGCGCGTCGGCGGGCAGGCGGTCGGCGACGGCCGCCGCCTCCGCGAGCCGCCCGTCCGCCGCCAGCCGCGCCAGCCGTGCCTGGAGCGGGTTCCCGGCCTCCTCGTGCAGCACCGCGAACACCAGCCGCCGGGCGTCCGGTACGGCGATCGACAACTCCCCGGTCGCGTGCGCGAGCAGGGTGGCCGGGGTGGCGCGGGCGGCGAGCCGCTCCCGCAGCGGCGCGGCCACCTCGTACAGCCGGACCTGCGCGAGGCCCTCGGCGCCCTGGTCGGCCAGCACCCGGCGCACGGCGGCGGCCACGGCCTGGGCGGCCGTGTGCGCGGCGCTGTGCGGCAGCCGGCTCCAGCGGCGGGCCGCCGACTCCACGGCCGCGGCCTCGACGGGCGGCGCGTCGAAGAGGCGTACCGGCTGCGGGGTACGGCCGCCCGGGGCGCCGGTGGCGAGGAAGTCGTCGAGGTGGCGCAGCCTCAGCACCTCCAGGTGGCGGCCGCAGCGGGCGTAGGCGGGGTGCGGCACCTGCCTGGGCAGCGGGTCCGGTTCGGCGATGCGCAGCCCGAGGCCGGGCAGCAGGTCCCGGGCCTGTGCCTCGCCGACGCGGTGCGCCGCGGCGGCTTCCGCGAGGGTGACCTCGGTGAGCAGGCCAAGCCCGGCCGCGGCCTCCCGCAGCGTCGCGTGCAGCGCCGCCTGCCCGGCCCCGGCCTGCCGGTCGTGCTCGGCCACGGCCGCCCGCAGCGGGCCCAGGTCGCCGCCCGCCGCGGCCTCGAACAGCGGCCGGTGGATGAGGTGCCCGGCCTCCAGCTCCTCGATGACCGGGCGGTACTTGAGGCGGGCGCGGTTGCGGCGCCAGCAGGCGCGGACCGCGGCGACCGTCTCGGTGACCACCGGCCCGTCCAGGCGTCGCGGCAACTGGTAGCGGGTGCGCAGGTCGTCGGTCACCGGCAGTCCGGCGTCGAGCACGTCGCTCCGGTAGCGCTGCTCGTCGAACGCCACGCGTGCCTCCCCCGTCCTTCCCGGTCCTTCCCCGGTCCTTCCCCGGTCCTTCCCCGGTCCTTCCCCGCGTCAGCTGAAGCGCTGGCGGCTCAGGGCGTCCCGTGCGGTGGCGACCGCGTCCGGTGTCATGCCCCCGATCTGCACGGTCAGTTCGAGCTTCTCGCCGGTCTCCTTCTCCACGGCGACGACGCCGAGAAGCCCGGAGGAGTCCAGCGTGTAGACGCACTGGATGGGCCAGTTCTCGGGTTTGCCCGGCGGAATGGCGAGATTGCCCTCGGCGACACAGGTGTTGTGTGCCAGCTCCTCCGACTCCTCCACGCCCGCCTGCTCCATCACCCGGATGCGCACGCTGCGCTGCCCGGCGTGCGTGGTGTAGAACTCGTCGGTCACCGACACGGGCAGCGGGTCGTTGGCGTGCACCAGGTGGAAGACGTAGTGCCGGTCCGTGCCCCGGTCCACGAGCTGGATGCCGTAGCCGCGCGAGGCCACGGTGGAGATCTGGTACGGGCGGTGCGGCAGCCCCGTCTCGGGCAGGTCCGGCATCTGCTCCGCGGGGAGTTCACCGCTGGAGACGATGTACGCGGCCCGGTCCAGGGCGTAGATCGCGGCGCCGCGGGCGACCGCGAGGTCGGGGTTGTGCAGCCTGGGTTCGAAGCCGAACTGGGTGCGCAGGGCCTCGGCCACCGCGGGCATCTTGGTGGCGCCGCCGACCAGCAGCACCTCCTCGAAGTGCGACACACCGCGCTCGGCGGCCAGTTCGACCGTGCGGCGGGTGATGTCGACGGTGCGGTCGAGCAGGTCGGCGGTGAGTTCCTGGAGTTTCTCCCGGGTCAGCTCCACCGCTTCGACCTTGCCCTGGTGCATGACGCGGACGGTGTAGCGCTCCCGGAAGGACAGCGACTTCTTCGCCTCCTCGGCGTCCTTGCGCAGCTGCGTCTCGGACTGGGGGTCGGACAGCGGGTCGTCGACGTCCGGGAAGCGCTCACGGAACCGCTCCACCAGGTGCATGACGATGCGGTCGTCGAAGTCGCTGCCGCCCAGCTCCTTCGCGCCGTCCGTGCACAGCACGGTCAGTTCGTGCCCCCGCAGGGTGAGCACGGTGGTGTCGAAGGTGCCGCCGCCGAGGTCGTACACGAGGACGGCCCGGTCCTCGCGCGCCTCGTCTCCTTCCAGGGCCCCGTAGTCGAGCGCGGCCGCGATGGGCTCGGCGACCACGTCGAGGACGCGCAGGCCGGCGATCTCGCCCGCCTTGCGGGTGGCGTCCCGCTCCGCGAGCCCGAAGTAGGCGGGCACGGTGATCACCACGTCGCGCACCTCCTCGCCGCCGGCGGCCTTGGCGTCCTCGACGAGTTTGCGCAGGATGCGGGCGGAGATCTCCTCGGGGGTGTAGGTGCGGCCGTGGAACTCGCGCGGCACCACATCGCCCATGTCCCGCTTGACGAGCTGCACGACGTGCTCGGGGTCGAGGACAGTGGCGTCCTTGGCGCTCTGTCCCACCACCACGCTGTCGGCGCTCTCGAAGTAGACGACGGACGGTGTGGTGTCCGTTCCTTCGAGGTTGCGCAGCACGGTCGGTCTGCCCACGTCGTCGATGCGTGCGACGCACGAGTAGGTGGTCCCAAGGTCGATGCCGTAGACGGCCATACGGTCTCCCGCCGCCGGGACGGCCGCGCGTCACGCCCGCCCCGTCTGTCGTTCCGCCAGTCGTCAGTTGTGAGCGCTGTAAGCCGTGCCCGTCGAGCTCACCGGAGCCGGAGTCGTTCACGGGACGTCCGGTTCCCACCGGGAGACCACGACGTCGGCCTTGCGTACGACCCGCTCCCCCTTCACGAACCCGGCCGCCACGACGCGCGCCACCGTCCGGTCCGCCTCGGGCCCGTCGGCGGCGGCCCGGCCCACCGGACGCTGCAACGCCATGTCGAACGCGTCGCCGGGCCGGGGCACGTACCGCTCCACGCCGGTCCTGGCGACGGTGTCCGCCGCCTCGTCGGCCAGCGCGGTCAACAGGGTCCGCAGCGCGTCGGCGTCGAGCGGGCCGGTGACGTTCTCGGCCTGGCGCAGGATCTGATCGTGGAGCCGGATCAGCGAGTGGCGCACGAGGTCCAGCGCCATGTCGATCTCGCCCCGGCGCAGCCGCTCGACCTCGTCGTGCAGCCTGGTGACGATCTCCTCACGGCGCTCGGCGAGCTGCTGCTGACGAGCGAGCGCTGCGGTGAACTCGCTTGCCAGCGCACAGGGTTCAACGCATTCCGGCACATCGCTCACAGTAGACCAAGGACGCACGGCGCGTCAGCAGACCCTGTCACGATCGCCTGCCGGGTCCGCGCCATCGCGTTGCCCGGTCCGCGCCCGGGCCCCCGCTCCACCAGCCGGCGATGCCCGACCGCGTCAGCCACCGGGCTTGACGGAACCATGGACGTCCCAGCGCCTGGACGACGGTGTTCAGAGTGCCCCCGGAGACCGTGTTGTGCACGTCGCACGTGCCGGTCCGGATACCCTCCAGGGCTTCTGCTTCCCGCCGCCAGGCCTCGAGAGCCTGGGCGAATGCGAGATCCTGCCGGGGCAGGGCGAGCCAGTACCTCTGCCGGCTCGACAGCACGTTCCGCGCTGGCAGGCTCGGCGAGAGGGGTCAACTCACCCTGGCCGCCCGGCCCTCCGTCCGAATGCCGTGGTCAGACCAGGTCCCGCGGGGACGTCCACATCTGCTCCCCCGCCGCGCCCGCGGTGCCGCGGCCAGGGCCATGAGGCGGGGGGTCATCACGTCCACGAGGGCCTCCACCGTTTCCCGTGCACAGGTCGCGTCGGGCGTAAAGCACGGTGGACGCAGGACAGGGACGAGGCCGCCCCCATGGTGCGCCGCCCGCGATCCCGGTCCTGCCGGCAGGTCAGGAGCGCACCCGGCCGCCGACGAACTGCGGCCTGCCTGGGCGGCGGATCAGAGGACCGTCAGGACGATCTTGCCGGTGGTGCGCCCCTGCTCACCGATCTGGTGCGCCTTCGCGGCCTGCGCCAGCGGCAGGACCGTCTCGATCACCGGCTTCAGTTCGCCCCGCTCCACCAGGGCGGCGATCTCGCGCAGGCCCCGGTGGTCGGGCTCGACCAGCACCCACATCGCCCGCACGCCGTCCCGGGCGGCGGGCACGTCGTCGGGGCCGGTCAGGGTGATCAGCCGGCCGCCGGCCCGGAGGACCTGCAGGGAGCGCTCGGCCGTCTCTCCGCCGATAGCGTCCAGGACGACGTCCACGCCGGTGACGACGTCCTCGAACCGCACCGCGCGGTAGTCCACCACCTCGTCCGCGCCCAGCCGCCGCACCAGGTCGTGCTTGCCCGCACTGGCCGTGCCAATCACGTACGCGCCGCGAGCCTTGGCGATCTGCACCGCGAAGTGCCCGACCCCGCCGGCCGCCGCGTGCACCAGCACCCGCTCACCGGGACGCACGTCGGCGGCGTCCACCAGGGCCTGCCAGGCGGTCAGTGCGGCCAGCGGCAGCGCCGCGGCCTCCGCGTGGTTCAGGCCCACCGGCTTCGGGGCGAAATGCCGGGCCGGCGCCACCACGTACTCGGCGTAGGCACCCGCCTGACGAGGGAACAACGGCATCCCGAAGACCTCGTCACCGGGGCGGAACATCCCCACGCCGGGTCCGACGGCCTCGACCGTTCCGGACACGTCCCAGCCCACCGCGGGCACCGCGCCCCACTCGATGAGAAACCCGCCGGCGCGGGTCTTCCAGTCCACCGGGTTCACTCCGGCCGCGTGCACCCGCACCAGGACCTCCTGCAGTCCGGGCCGAGGGCGCTCGATCTCCCGCTCGACCAGGCTCTCCGGTCCGCCCCATCGCTCCACAACCACCGCACGCATGTTGCCCATCTCTCCCTTTCGCTTCTTTCGGCCGGCCACCGGGAGGTCCCCGGCGGCGGCTCGGTCCACAGTGCGGCACCCCGGTCCGCGATGGTGTTGGCCGTTTGGCCATCATGTGACAGGATCTGGCCATGAGCGAGACGCGGTGGGCGGCCATGGAGGACGGCGTTGACCGGACGGAGGGTGCGTCGCCCCGGCGGCACCGGATCGCCGTACTGGCCCTGCCCGGGGTCCCGCCCTTCGAACTCGGGATTCCCTCCCGTGTCTTCGGCAACGCGGCGGACGCCGAGGGCCGCCCGCTGTACGACGTCACCGTCTGCACCTGCGACGGCGCCCCCGTGCCGAGCGACGCCGGTTTCGCGGTGCAGCCCGCGGCCGGACCCGAGGCCCTGGCGGCCGCCGACACCGTGATCGTCCCGCCGACGCACGCCATGCGCGAACTGGGCAGTGGCGGTCCGCTCCCGCCGGAGGTCACCGCGGCCATCGCGGGCATCAGGCCCGGCACCCGGCTGGTGTCCATCTGCTCCGGTTCCTACGTGCTCGCCGCGGCCGGGCTTCTCGACGGACGACCGGCCACCACGCACTGGAACCTGGCCCCGGAGTTCCGCCGGGCCTACCCGAAGGTCAAGGTCGACGAGGACGTCCTCTTCGTCGACGACGGCGACGTGCTGACCTCCGCGGGCGTGGCCGCGGGCATCGACCTGTGTCTGCACATGATCCGCCGAGACCACGGCGCGGCCGCCGCGAACCGGGCCGCCCGGATGTGCGTCGTACCGCCCTGGCGGGACGGCGGACAGGCCCAGTTCATCGACCGTCCGGTCCCCGAACCCACCGTCGCCGACACCACCGCCACCCGCGCCTGGGCACTGGAACACCTCGGCGAGCCGCTGACGCTCACCCAGCTCGCCGAGCACGCCCGGATGAGCCTGAGGTCCTTCACCCGGCGCTTCCGGGACGAGGTCGGCATGACACCGGTGCAGTGGCTCACCGCACAACGGCTGGAACTGGCGAAGCAGTTGCTGGAGATCACCGACCTGCCGATCGACATGGTCGCGCACCGGGCCGGATTCGGCTCCGCGAACTCCCTGCGCGCACACATGCGCACCGCCTTCGATGTCTCACCCGCCGCTTACCGCCGCGCCTTCAGCCCCAAGGGCCCTGCGGGATCCCGCAGTCGAGGCCGCCGCGCAGCGCAGGGCCGCCTCACGCGCTCCGGGTGACCGCGAGCACCGGGGCCCCGTGGCCGTGATCACCGGGCCGATCACCGCGGTCATGAGTGTTCCGGCCCCGTCCGGACCGCAGCCGGTCTGCGGCTGTGCCTGAGATGCCGGAAAGGTTCCGGCTCGCAGAGCGAGCCCGAGCCCGCCCCGGTCATCTCGCCGTCGAACCGCCTGCCGAACCGGAGTTGGCCCTCACCTGCGACACCGCCGGGTGACAGATCGGCCTCCACGGTCGCGGCGCGGCGCACCGCACCAGGCGACCCGCACAATGCCGCCCCGGGCGCACCGCCTCCCGTCCGCCGGTTGTGGAGCGTGGTCGCCGGGCGATTCGTGGCCAGGCACACACAGGGTCATCACGGGTCGGCAACGAGCCCCCATCGGCCGCAACCGCGAGTGGCTTGACATCATCCGTCCCTGCGACAGGGATCGGGTCGGCCCGGCAGGTCCCGCGACCAGAAGAAGGAGTCCGTCATGGCAACCGCTGGCAAGGTCACCCGGCACAGACCCACCGCCGCTCTCCGCACGACCGCGGTGAGCGCGTCCGTCGTCGCCGCCCTGGCGTTGTCTCTCACGGCCTGCGGGGGAGACAGCGGTACCACCACGTCCCCGGCCACCGGTCACGCGGCGACGACCGGGGCCGGTTCCGGCGGCGGGGCCGGCGCCACAGCGGCCGGGAGCAAGCCCGCCGGATCGACCACTGCGGATGCGAGCGACGCCAAGCCGTCGTCCTCCTCAGCCACTTCAGCCCCCACCGCGCCGCCCGCACCCGCCGAGCCGGCCGCCTCCAGCACCAGCGGCTGCGACCACAGGATGCCGATCTCGCCCGACGAGATCGCGGTCTACCGCTACACCCCCGAAGGCGGGTCACTGAACCTGATCGTCAGGTACGGCAACTGGGGTTGTGCTCCGGCGGATTCCGACGGCGCCCCGTTCGTCACCGTGGGCAAGGAGACGTACCTGCCGATGGATCAGGCCGCGTACATCACCGCCACCAACCCCATCGTGGAGAGCACCGAGAACCAGCACATCGGCGTGCAGGAGTTCCTCGACTGGCTCGAAGCGCACCCCGACAGCGGGCTGGTCTTCAAGTACCACCTCGACGGCGAAGGGGCCATCGACCGCCTCGACGAGGTGTTCACCCCCTGACCTGTCACAGGACAGCCTCCCGGCTTGTGCCGCCCGCTCCACGGGCCGGGACCCGCCCGTGGCATCGGCTGCCGGCGCGCACGCACCGTTCCGAAGCCACGGTTCGTCGCGCGGTGGCCGGCCTGTGTCCGGCTGTGCGCAGGTGGCGCCAGAGCCCGGCGGGGCGACGGTGGGGTTCGAAGCCCGAGCCGTGGAGGAGGGAAGTCGCCGGGGTGTGGGCGATGGCCCGTCAACACCGGCTCGCCGGGCCGCGCTTGACGGGAGCTGTGCCCTCGCTGCGGCGGGCAGGCCGGACGGTCGACGCCGCTGTTTTCGAAACCATTACCTTGGTCGGGCCATAAAGTTGCTGTAAACGTCTGGGATCGAGGGACGTCGCGGGAGTACGTTTCCGGCGCTCGGCAGTAGGAGATCAAGTGCGGCCACAGGGGCAGCCACGGCCTACGCCGGAGAAGCCGGAGACAGTCCATGCTTGTGCATTCCGCACGGCGCAGACCGCGCCGCGGGGCGGAGGGCAGCGGGCGGGCGGCGCTCGCCGCCGCCGCAGCGGCACTCCTGATAGCGGGGACGGGACCCGTCGCCGCGTACGGGTTGGACGGGGACAAGGGAGCGGGCCGCCACGAAGTGGCCGGCGAGGAGTCCCACGAGCTGATGGAGTCCCTTGACACGTTCAACGAACCAAGGCTTTCCCCCGGTGGCCGGATCACGCCGGGCGCTTACGCCGATGCCTGGGCCCACATCCAGAACATGCCGGTGAAGAACGGGAATTGGAGCGAGGTGACCACCTCGCCGTACAACGCGGACGCGTTGCACTACCGCGACCGGTCGGCCTCCAACTCCGGTGGCGGTGCGGGTCACTCGGCGGGCCGCATCGCCGCCCTGGCCACCGACCCGACACACCGGGGCGTGGTCTACGCGGGCGCAGCCGGCGGCGGTGTGTTCCGCTCCACCGACGACGGCAGGACCTGGACGCCGATCGCGGACCGGCTGCCCGCCCTGTCCGTGGGGGCCCTCGCGGTCGCGCCCGACGGCTCGCTGTGGCTGGCCACCGGCGAGGCGACCACCGCATCCGACAACTACCTCGGCAGCGGCGTCTACCGGCTCGCCGACCCGGTCACCGGCACCTTCAGCGACAGCGACAAGGTGGGCGGCACGGAGCTGGACTCGGCATCCATCCACACCGTCGCCTTCGACAAGGCCGCCGGTTACGTCTTCGCGGCCTCTTCGCACGGCCTCTTCCGGCGCCCGTTGTCGGCCGGACAGTCCACCGTCTGGACGAAGGTGCTCGCCCCGTGCGCGGGCATCGGCATCAGCGGGGTGACCTGCGGGGTGGACAGCCACTACGCCGACATCGCCAACGACATCGCCGTACAGCCCGGCAGCGACGGCACGAGGCTGCTGGCCAACGTGGCCTGGCGCAGCGGCGCCGACTACAACGGCTTCTACTACTCCGAGGACGCCGGCACCACCTGGAAGCGGGCCAACCCCACCGGTGCGATCAACCCCGCCGAGATCGGCAACGCCGCCTTCGCCTACTCGGCTGACGGCAGCAGACTCTACGTCTCGATGGAGTCCCCCAAGCTCCTCAACAAGTCCTCCGGCGCCGGTGTGTACTCGGTCCTCGCCGGCGTCTACGTCAGCCGGAGCGGCGACGCCAACGGCTCGTTCAAGCAGATCGCGACCTCCTCGTCGCTGTCGACCAGCGGCTCGGCGATGAAGGTCAACGAGATCGGAACCGGCTACCAGCCCGGCTCCCAGGCCTGGTACGACCAGGTCATCGCGGTCGATCCCAGCGACCCGGACCACGTCTACCTCGGCCTCGAGGAGGTGTTCGAGTCCAGGAACGGCGGCGCCACCTGGAAGGCGATCGGCCGTTACTGGAACTTCGGCATGACCTGCTTCTCGTACGACCCGGCCGCGAACTCCTGTGACGGCGACGTACTGCACTCCGACCAGCACGCGCTTGCCTTCTCGCAGTGGAAGGACGCGGACCCGGAGGTGTTCGTCGGCAACGACGGCGGCGTCTACGCCCGCCCCACGGCCCAGACCACCCCCGGCTGGCGCAACCTCAACGAGTCGGGCACCCTGCGCAACCTCCAGTACTACTCGGTGCGCGCGGGCAGGATGCCAGACGGCAGCGGCGAGGCCGTCTGGGGCGGCCTGCAGGACAACGGCGTCTCACTGCTGGCGCCCCAGGGCGCCACCTACCAGGGGCAGCAGCTCAACCCGTACGGCGAGATGGTCTCCCCGTTCGGTGGTGACGGCGGCGACCAGCTGGTCAACCCTGCCAACGGCTGCCAGACGGTCGGAGAGTACGTCGACCTGGCGCTGCAGATCACGAACAACTGCGGTTACACCGCCAGTGACGACGGCTCCGAGGACGTGATCACCGACATCGCGCCCGGCGACCCGGGTGCCCGCTTCATCGCCCCGTTCAGCGCGGACGAGACCGACCCGAACGGCCTGTGGGTGGCAGGGGGCCAGTACGTCTGGGGCAACAGCAGGACCTGGCAGAGCACCTCCGGAGCCGACTGGACCAAGCTCTACGACCTGGGCGCCGGCCGCTCCGCCTCGGCGGTCACCAGCCGCGACCACGTGACCTGGGCGGCCTGGTGCGGCCCCTGCTCCTCGGTCACCGACTCCTTCGGGCGGGGCATCGCCACCAACTACGGCGGCAGCTGGCACCAGGTGGATCTTCCCGCCGCCTTCCCCAACCGTTACATCTCCGGTCTGACCGTCGACCCGTCCGACGCCTCCGGCGCAACGGTCTACGCGGTGATCAACGGCTTCTCACGGCACTGGAACGAGGGACCCGGCGCCGGCTACGGCCACGTCTGGAAGACCACGGACGGCGGAAAGACCTGGAACGACGTCAGCGGCGACCCGGCAGCCGCGGACTCCTTCCCCGACGCCCCCGCCAACGCAGCGCTCGTCACCAAGGGGGGCACGCTGGTGGTCGCCACCGACCTGGGCGTGTTCACCAGCACCTCGGCGGGCCACTGGGCCCGTCTGGGGGCCGGCCTGCCCACCTCGCCGGCGGTCTACCTCTCGTCGAGCCCGGACGGCAGCCGGATCTACGTGGCAACGCACGGCCGAGGCATCTGGAGGACACCAACGCCATAACGCCACACCGGCCTCCTCCGCAGACCCGGCTCGTCCGGGTGGCAGCGCCCGGCCCCCGACGGTCAAGAACGCCGTGGGCCGGTCCGGGGCTCGCGTGACCTGACGCCGGTCTCCCCGGCCCGATCGCGGGCCGGGAGACCGGCGTCTTCGCATGGGGTGGGCGCACGGCTCCGATGCGGCCGACCGAGCGCAGCGGAGACCGCATCCGAGACGGTGCCCGGACTCATGCACCACGCCCTGGAACTCTCCGGCGGGCCGGGTGGCCGTTCCCCGGGGCTGTCGCACCGGGCGCACCATGCCCGCCGGCGGGCGCCTCGCCCCGTTCGCCGGCCGACCGCCGGCACGGCGCACGTCCATCTCCACGCCGGAGCCGCTCCGGGTGGGCTGCCGGCCCCGTCCGTCATGGGCTCGGCACGGCCGGAATCGAAGTGGTACTCCGGCCCGGCCGGACGGGGCGTGCAGGTGAGGTGCGCATGCGGTCCTCAGCCTCCGCGGTGCCCCGGTCCGGCGGCAAGGTGTACGCGGTGCTACGGGTGATCGGGGTCCGGACGGCATCGGCGGTGAGTGGACGGCGATGCAGGTTCCGGTCAGGCCGGGGCGGTCCCGGACAGCGTCCCCGAGGGGCTCCAGGGCTGCCAGCCGTCGGGGCCACGGCGGTGCCAGGGTTGATGGGTGTGTGTGCGGGCGGCGAGCGTGATCCACCCGTGGCCGATCAGGTGGCGCAGGATCTGATGGCGGGCGATGAGGGTGTCGAGGCGGTCGAGGGGGGCGTGGACGAGGGTGAGCAGGCGCTGGGGTTCGTGGCGCAGTTGGCTGCCGTCGCTGAGGGACTGCCAGGGAAGGCCGGCTTGCAGGTCGCTGGTGGCGCCGGCCAGGACGCCTTGGCCGGCGCCGGTGATGTTGTGCAGGGCTTTGGTGCCGGCACCGAAGGTGTGGAGGTCGACGGTGGCGAAGTAGTACTGGCTGTTGATCCACTGAGCCACGACGAGGGGGGCGGTGAGGATGTTCTCCAGGACCGTGCCGTCGCCGTCGCGGGTGTGGTCGTAGTCGTGCAGGAAGACGCGTCGTTCGAGGTCGAGGCCACGGGTCAGGGCGCGGGGGGCGATGACGAGGGCGGCATTGCCGGCCAGGCCCCACTCGGGGAACGGCTGGGCCCAGTCAGCGGCGCGGGTGGCGACGTGGCGGCGCGCGAGCCGGGGGCCGGGCCGGGTCGGAGCGGCCGGCAGGACGGTGCAGCGTTCGGCGGCCAGCTGGGTGCCCGCGCGCTCCAGGTCGGCGGTGAGCCGGGCGGCGTCCGTCTGGTGGGTGGCGGGCAGCAGGTGGGTGTCCAGGAGCGTGACGTGGTCGGTGGTGGTGTCGTGTTCGGCAGCCAGGAAGTGGGTGGTGCCGGGGATGGCGATGCCGTGCTCGGCGAGGTCGGCGCGGACCTGGGCATGGTTGAGGAGGGCGGCGGCGGCGCGGGCGTTGGGTCCGCCGGGGTGACCACCGCAGGCGCCGCAGTCCAGCGCGGCCTGGTAGGGATTGTTGGTGGTACGGGCGGCATGCCCGACGAAGACGACCAGGCGGGCGAAATCCTGGGTGAGGCCCATCAGGGTCAGCACGGTGCGCGCGGTGTGCAGGCGCTGGTCGCGGGTGAGGTTGTCGATGGTGATGTCGGTGACGGCGGGTGGGGTGAGGCGGCGGGTGATCCGTCTCAGGGCGTGCGTGGTGGCGCGGGGGGCCAGCGTGCGGGCGGCGGCCAGGGGCCCGGCGGCCCAGCCGGTGGCGTCGGCCAGTGCGAAGGGCGCGGCCGGGTGATGTTTGGCGGTGCGCCAGGCCTGTGCGGCGGCCGCGAGCACCTGGCGGCCGGCCAGGTGGCGTCCTGCTCGGCTGTGGTGCCCCGGGGCGGGGCGCTCGGTGAGGTCGTGCTGCGGGGAGGCGAGGGCGGGGCAGTGGGTGCGGGGGGCTCCGCCGGCCAGGTCGCTGAAGCGCAGCGCGACGGCGAAGAATCCGGCGAAGCCGAGCGTCTGGTAGGCACCTTGCTGCTCGAGGTGGCGGCGCAGTCCTTCGGAGCGGGGATCGATGCAGCACACCACCTGTGCCACAGGACGGTCACCGTCCTGCTGGTGGGTCAGGGGACGGTTCAGGGCGGTCAGGAGCCGGTCTCGGTAGTGGCCTTCGTACGCCTCCAGCCACACCAGGGCCCGCCGGGTGAACGGCAGGAGGGCGAGCAGCCCGGCCAGGCGGTCCTGTGCGTTGCGGCCGTAGGCGGTGATGCCGAGGTGGGGCATCAGGTGCGCGGCCCGCTGAGCGGGCGTCGGCTGTCGCGGACCGGCGTTCCGGCAAGGTGCTGCCGCGATGTAGGCGGTTCCGTAGGGGAACCGGGGGGCGAGCAGGGCGGCTTCGACGCCGGTGCGCAGTGCCAGGTAGCCGACCAGGTCCGAGGCGGCGTCGGCGTGCTGTTCGGCGTGGCCGCGCAGACGGGCCGCCCAGCCGGGCAGGCAGGCCAGGTGTGCCTGCAGGTAACCCATCCGCTCGGCCTCGGGCACACCGAGTTCGTCCAGGGCGTTCAGCAGGGCCTGTTCGGGCTGGTCGGCCAGGTGGCGCAGGCGGGCCCGGGCAGTTCGGGGCAGGTGGGGGGTGTGGGGAGCGAGGGCGTGCCATGCGGCGTACAGGCCGAGATGGCGGCCGGGCATGGGCCAGGAGGCCTGGCCGTCGTCGAGGTAGGCGGCCAGGTAGGTGATGATGTGGGTTTCCAGGAGCGCGGCCGCCTGGGGGTCGAGGCGCTCCAGCAGGGTGCGGTTGGTGCGCTGCGGGTGAGGGGGCAGCAGGCCGTGGTGGAGTTCGGCCAGCAGCACCGTCTCAGGCTCGAGGCGCCGCCCGGACAGGCTGATCGCGGGTCCGTCGAGCGCGGTGGGCGCGTGGCTTGCCAGGGCGGCGCGCAGGTCGGCGTCGGTGATCCGGCCGCGCCGCCAGGCGGCGCGCAGCCAGGTCTCGGGGGGCAGGGCGCGGGCGCCCAGCAGGATGCCGGCCGTCTCAGCCGCCTCGGCGAAAGGCTTCTCCGTCAGGCCGCCGAGCGGGTTGACGGCAATGAAGTCCCGCAGCGGCCAGTTCGGAGGCAGGATGCGGGCCGCCTCGGTGACGTCGGCGAGCAGCCGTCGGAACGCCGACTGTGCGACGGCCGGCTGCCGGGGCGTGGGAGAGCCGGGGGCGGCAGGGGTGGGGGTGGTGATCACGGGTGGACTCCTTCCGACTGGGTCGCCAGGACCCTCACCGAGGCAGGCGTGGCGCCGGGCACGGTGGGCACCGGCGTGGGCACGGGAACCGAACCGGGTGCCCGGAGGGCAGGTGCGGCGGTCAGTGGCGGCTGGCCGGCGGCCAGGACGGACGCGTACAGCCGGTCCTGGAGGCCGGTCCGGCGGTGCGACCGGGCGGGCAGAAGCGCCGCCGCGGCGAGCAGCACGAGGATCGCTGCCAGCGTCCAGGCCGGCGCGGCGGCAGGACCGGCCGGGGCGAGCGCGGGACCGAGGCCGCGGGTGAGGGCGGTCAGCACCGCCAGATAGCCGCCTGCCAGGGCGGGCAGGCCCACCAGGAGCAGCACCACGCCCGTGAGGGTGCTGCGGCGGCGCAGCCATCCCCAGGCTGCAGCGGCGGCGGTGACGACGGTGAACGCCAGCAGCACCCCGGCGCCGGACTGCTGCTGCGGGTGCAGCAGGCGCGCCGCGAGGATGATGGCGAGGGCCGCCGCTGCCGGCGCGAGGCCGGCCAGTACGGCCGCGCGGGCACGGCCGATCGGGGCGGGGGGCGGCTCCTGCAGGCGGCGGACGTGAGCGTGGGCAGCCGAGCCCGAGCCGAGGAACAGGTTGGCCTTGAACAGGCCGTGGGCGATCAGGTGGGCCACTGCCGCGGCCAGCAGGCCCATGGCGCAGCTCAGCAGCATGAATGCCATCTGGGCCATGGTGGAGTGCACCAGCGCACCCTTGACGTCCGGCCGCACCAGCATGATCAGCGTGGCGGCGACAGCGGTGACGGTGCCGAGGGCGACGGTCAGCCAGGTCGCCCACCAGTCGGCCGCGACGACGGGGTGCAGGCGGATGAGGAGGATGCCGCCGGCGTTGACCACGCCGGCGTGCAGCAGTGCCGACACCGGGGTCGGGGCGGCCAGGGACGCGGGCAGCCAGCGGTGCCAGGGCAACTGTGCGCAGCGGGCGGCAGCTGCCACCACCAGCAGGCATCCGACCACCGCCCCGGTCACGCCTCCGGCTGCCGGGGCCGGATCGGCGGCCAGGAGGCGGAGATCGTTCTCGCCGCCCGCAGCCAGATGCAGCACGACGGCGGTCCAGAGCGCGGCATCCCCGTACAGGACCATGCGGGCGGTGCGCCGGGCCGCCTCGCGGGCCGCGGGGGCAGGCCGGTACAAGCCGACCAGCGCCACCAACGCCGCCCCGGCCAGCGACCAGGCCAGCGCCAGGGCGGGCAGCGAGGCCGCGGTCACCATGGCCGCGGTTGCCGCGGTCAGGAACCCGGCCCGGGCGGCGAAGCGCCGCCCGGCGGGGTCGCCCTGCAGGTGGCGACGGGCGAAGACCTGCACGACCGCGCTGACCGTGCACACCAGTACCAGCAGGGTGACGGTGAGCCGGTCGGCGACCAGCCCGACCCACAAGTCCCTGCTCACGCCGGGGCGGGCCGTGGCGACCGGGCCCTCGACGGCGACCACGACGGCGAGTGCTGCGGCGGCCGTGGCGGCCAGGGCACTGCCCGCCACGGCGAGGCGGCAGGCCGCGCTCCGAGCCCGGGGCAGCAGGCCCACCGCCGCTGCCGTGGCAGGCAGCAGAACGGCCGCCGGCAGCAGAACGGCGGCGCTCACGCGTCCACCCCCGAGTGCGAGACGGGCGTGATGTCGTCGGCCGGCGGGACGTGCTCAAGACAGTGCGGCAGCAGGGCCCGGCCGTCGAAGCCGCCGATGCGCACGCGCACGAACGAGTCGCGGACCACGCAGTACAGCGACCGTCCGCGCTCCAGTTCGCCGGTTATGTAGGCGCCTATTTCCCGTGCGGCGCGGCGGCGTCCGCCGGAGGGAGAGACGGCGATCACCACGTCCGGTGGGGGGCTGGCCCACTTGTGTGCCCATCGGGCGGCCTGCTCGTCCGCTGCGGCGGACGAAGCCGCCCGGATGACATCCTCTGCGGTCCAGCGGCCCGGCGACTCCGGGCTTTCGTGCCCGGTCGGCGCAGGCCGGCGGCCGGGGCGGGGCGTTGTGTCAGGTGCGGCCATGAGAACCTCCAAGCTCACAGGACCAATGTTGCCGGACTCAAAATACATGACACAGATGTCCTGTAAAGCGAAGTGTGATTCACGAGACAGGGGAAGTCGGGTACATTGGCGGGCATGCCGCACTGGACGTTCCTGACCAACCACGCCCATGTGCTGCTGTGCGTGGTGCGTGACCCCGAGGCCCGGCTCCGGGACATCGCCGACACCGTCGGCATCACCGAGCGGGCCGCGCAGCGGATCATGACCGATCTGGTGGAGGCCGGATACCTCGAACGCACCCGGCAGGGCAGGCGCAACATCTACCACCTGCACCCGGGCCTGCCCCTGCGCCACCCGATGGACCGTGAGACCGCCATCGGGCAACTCGTCTCCGTACTCACCGGCATCGACCACGAGCCCCCGCCCGGCCCCGGCGCGACGGAAACCATGCCGTGAGCGGCCACGGTGCGCACCACCCCTACAGCGGGACGAAGGCGGCCATGGCGACGCGCCACGGCAAGCACCAGGTCGTCGGGCCCGCCCTGGCCGAGGGAGTGGGGCTGCGCCTGGTGCTGGCCGAGGACGTCGACACCGATCAACTGGGCACCTTCACCGGCGAGATCCCCCGCCGGGGTACCCCCGTCGAGACGGCGTTCCGCAAGGCCCGACTCGCCCTGGAGGCAACGGACCTGAACTGCGCGGTCGCCAGCGAGGGTTCCTTCGGCCCGCATCCGGTGGCACCGCTGCTGCCCTGCGGGCAGGAGTTGCTGGTCTTCCTCGACGCCGAACGCGGCCTGCGTGTCGTCGAGCGCAGGATCACCCCGACCAACTTCGCGCACCACACCAGCACCGGCCTTGATGCGCCGACCAAGGCGTTCTGCGACCGTGTCGGGTTCGGGTCACACGCTCTGATCGTGCGCCCCCACACCGCCGTCGAGGACCGGTCCCCACTGCTGCACAAGGGCATTCAGGAGCCTGCGGCCCTGGCGGAGGCGATCGCGGAGTGCGCGGCGGCCTCGGCATGCGGCCGCGCCCGCCTGGAGACCGACATGCGTGCCCACCTCAACCCCACGCGCATGCAGCAGATAGGCATCCTCGCCGACGGCCTCGCCGCCCGGCTGGCCACCCTCTGCCCGGCCTGCGCCGCCCCGGGTTACGGCGTCATCGACCGCGAAGGCGGACTGCCCTGCGGTCTGTGCGGCACACCCACCGAATGGCACCGCGCCCTCGTCCACGGCTGCGCCCGCTGCCCTCACCGCGCCATCCACCCTCGTGACGACGGCCTCACCCGAGCCGATCCGGCCCACTGCCCCTCCTGCAACCCCTGAGCCGCAGGCCGTGTCCTTGGCCGGGCAGCCCCCCGGCGGGCGGCGGCCCGTGGAGCACCGTCATGAACCCGATGACGCAGCCTCCGTCGCCGCCGGTGGCCACGTCGTGTCCCACACACCGCCGAACGCCCTGGGCACCGGTTCCGCCGCAGCACTCGCGGAGCATCGCGCCGAGGGACCACCATGCCGCCCGGACCGTCCAGGCGGATTTCGCCCTGGTTCCGGCGAACCGCACCGTCCCCCCGTCGTGATCGTCGGCGACCCGCCTCGCGCCCTGTGCGCCCTCGTCCGGCAGGCTGCCGCCCGCCCTGACGAGCCGTCATCGCATCGACCCGCCCCGCAGGCAGGGCGACCACCCAGGACCTCGCAGCCCACCTTCTCCCCGACCGAGTGCGGCGCACACCACGGGAAGCCGTACGTATGACGGAGTGCCGAAAAAACATGCCGATCGAGTGAAACCAGATCCCCGGTCCTGGCGGAATCCGTTCTCACAGACCCGAAGACCTCTCGACCGGGAAGGGGAAGACCGCCATGACCACTCGTGCTGCGGGCGCAGCCCTGGCCGCAGGCATAGCCGTCACCTTGTCCGTCACCGCGGGTGCTCCCGCACTCGCCCGGCCGCAGGCGGCCGACGGCCGGCAGGCCACCGTCTCGGTCCTGCACGGCGTACCGGGCCTGACGGTGGACGTGTACGCCGGGGACAAGGAGCTGATTCCCGACTTCAAGCCGGGCACGCTGACCGACCCGATGAAGCTGGACGCCGGCTCCTACGACATCAAGATATTCAAGGATGGTGAGGGTCCGGACGGCACGCCCGCCATCGAGAAGACCGTCGACGTGCCCGCCGGGGCCAATGCGACCCTGGTGGCGCATCTGACGGCCGACGGCAAGCCCGCACTGGACGCGTTCGTGAACGACACCTCGAAAGTACCGGCGGGCAAGGCGCGGCTGACCGTCCGACACGTCGCAGCCGCTCCCGCTGTCGACGTCCGGGCCGGCCAGAAGCCGGTGTTCAAGGGGCTGACCAACCCCAAGGAGGCCACCGCAGAGGTTGCCGCCGGCACCGTGTCGGCCGACGTCGTGCTGGCAGGCACCGACAAGGTCGCGATCGGCCCCGCCGATCTGAACCTCGCCGAGGGCACCAACACCGTGGTCTACGCATGGGGGAGCGCCGCGGACAAGAACCTGGCGCTGAAGACGCAGACCATCACCGGCATGCACTCCGCCCCCGGTGGCGTCCCGGCCGGTGAGACCGGGCAGGCCGCGGCACACAACGAGAGCCTGCCGCTCGGCGCACTGTCGCTGGGCGCGGTCTCCGTTCTCGGCATCACCGGTCTGCTGCTGCGACTGCGGTCCAGCGCCCGCTGAGTACACCGAAGCGCCGATGGTGCGGAGGGGTGCCGCCGCCACCCGGCGGCGGCACCCGGCGTCTTACGGCAGGAAGGACTCTTTGAACGATGGGCAGGACTCGGTCACGTCGTGCCGTCGTCCTGGGGCTGGCAGTGGCGCTGGCAGGGCTCCTCGTCTCGGCCCTGCTCGTCACGGATGCCTGGCGGGACGATACGCGTTCCGGCGCCGACGACTTCGGAGTGGTTCCGGCCGGCAGCGCAGCACCGGGGCCGCGAGCGTCGCACACCGCTCCGGCGGTTTCCCCGGCCGGCGCCGGGGCGACGGAAGTTCCTTCGCCCGCCCCCAGCGCGCCCGAGCCCTCGGAACTCTCGCTGCCGAGGCTGAAGGTACGTGCTGCCGTGGACCCGGTGGGCGTCGACACCGACGGCCAGGTGAAGGTTCCGGGCGACCCGAGAAGGGTCGGCTGGTACCGCTTCTCCCCCGCGCCCGGTTCAGCCGAAGGCTCCGCCGTCCTGGTCGGCCACATCGACGCCAGGGGACGCGGACTCGGCGTCCTGGTCGCCCTGAACGAGGTCCGGCAGGGCGACCGCGTACTGATCGAGCGATCGGACGGCAGCACGGTGGAGTACCGCATCACCGCGCGTCGCACCATCGGCAAGAAGGCCCTGGCCGGCTCAGGTGTGTTCCGCCGCGACGGCCGGCCGGTGCTGACACTGATCACCTGCGCCGGCCCCTATCTACCCGACCAGGGCGGTTACCAGAACAATCTGGTCGTCACAGCCGTGGAGGCACCGAAATGACGGCGAGCTGGGGCGGCTCCGAAGTTCTCGCGGCCGGTGTCGCCGCCGTGACCGCCGTTTCCGACGACCACCTAGCCGAGGGGTTCGCCGCCGGTGACGAGTCGTGCCTCAACGAGGCCTACCGCCGCTGGGGGGCGCTCGTCTTCACCGTCGCCTCGCGCAGGCTCGGGGACACGGAGGAAGCGAAGGACGTCACCCAGCAGGTCTTCGTCGGAGCGTGGAACGGACGCAAGAGCTTCGATCCGCACCGCGGATCCCTGAAGACATGGATCATGGGCATCACCCACAAGAAGGTCGCGGACGCCCTCATCCGCCGCTCCCGGCACGTCAGAGACATCGAAGCGCTCACGGTCGCGGCAGCGGCGGCAGCGGCCGCAGGCCGCCAAGCAGCAGGCCCGTCGGAATCGGTACTGGACTACGTTCTGCTCACGAAGGAACTCGATACGCTTCCCGAGCAGCAGCAGACCGTGCTCAGAATGGCGTTCTACGAAGACCTCACTCAGTCACAGATCGCCGAGCGCACCGGTCTGCCGCTGGGCACGGTCAAGAGTCACACACGGCGCGGACTGATGCGTATGAAGAACCGGTTGGAGGTGGACGGTGAAGCACACCGATGAGGAAACCCTGGCACTGATGGCACTCGGTGAGGTGACCTCCCCCTCGGCCACGGCTCACCTGCACGAGTGCCTTCGTTGCCGCAAGGAACTCGACAGCCTTCGCCGGGTGGTCTCGGCGATGAGAACGCCCGTACCCGCAGAGCACGAACTGCTCCAGCCGCCGGACGGTCTGTGGAACTCCATCGCGGACGAACTGAACATCCCCACCCGGCACGGTCCGGCCGCGACGCCACCCGCACCCGGCGCGGCCGAACCTGCACGCCGAGCGGGACTGCGCCGCCTGGGCCGCTTCACCGTCGTACTCGCCGCCTGCGCCGCGCTGCTCGGTGCGGCAGCGGGTTCCACCGTCACCTGGTGGGTCACACAGACCAGCTCACCGGGTGCCACGCCCGCGACAGACGGAAGACGGCTGGCCTCACTGCAGGCCAGGGCCGCGGGCTATGCCCGCCTCACCGCCGACAGCCGCGGCCACCGCACCCTCGACATCACCGTCAAGGGCCTGCCCACGACCGTCGGGTACTTCGAGGTGTGGCTCATGGACCGCACCCACACCGCGCTGGTCTCCATGGGCGTCCTCGGCCCCGACGGCCACGCCACCCTGCCCGTCCCCGACAACATCGACCTCCGCGAGTACTCGGTCGTCGACGTCTCCGTCCAGTCCTACAACGGCAAACCCGACCACTCCGGGGACAGCGTCGTCCGCGGCCCCTACGCCGGCTGACAGCGGCCGGCAGGGCCCGGTTCCGGCCGCTATGGGACCGACCCCGCCGCCGCAGACGGAAGGCAAGGCGGAAGCCACGTTGCCGTGAACCGTGGACGCGATACGGACGGCCATGGGCGTGTTCGAGTCGCCCGGCGCCTCCGGCAACCGGACTGGCGGCTTCTGCCTCCGCGTCGATGCCGGAATCGCCCGGAGTGAGGACACCGCGGGCGAGCGTCCGCATGCCCCGCGCCCGGACGGTACCCACTGTTCGACCGACGGCCGGACCCGCTCGAGGATGTCCAGCCCCTCGTGGACCCGGCTGGGTTCGGCCGGCACCTGGGCGGCTCGAACCACCAGCGCGCGAGCACGGGATTGCCGATGCCGGCCGAGGCGAGGCTGTCGCCGCATCCCAGGAAGTACTCCACGGATCCCTGGAGGTCGCCCAGCGCCGCCCTGATGCGGGCCCGGGTCGTCAGGCAGGCGTGGTGTCCGAGGGTGAACCGGTCCGGACGCGGCCCCAGGCAGGCCGTCAGCCGCCGGCCTTGAAGGAGCCGTGGATATCGCGTACCTGGACGACAACGCCGTGAGCGCCTCCGGAGACATTGTTGTGCACGTCGCCACGGCCGGTGCCGGGGCCGGCGCCCTCCAGTGCCTCGGCCTCCCGCCGCCAGGCTGCGAGCGCCTCGGCGAAGGCGGGATCCTGCCGGGCACGCAGAGCCAGTGCCTCCGCCAGTTCCACGGCACGGTCCGCGTTGGAGGGCGCCTCGGCGAGGGCCGTCAACTCGCTCTCGTCGTACGGCTCTCCGTGCGACGGACGCCGTCTGACCAGGTTTCGCAAGGTTGTCCAGATCTGCTCCCCCGCCGCACCCGCCGTGCCCCCGGCAAGGGCCATGAGCAGTTCAGGCGCAATCGGATCCATGACGTCCTCCACCATCTCCGAAGCAAGTTGTGGGTCGAGCGTAGGGCACGGCCGCCCGTGGAGGCCCGAAGCCGGGGGACGAATCCAGCCGCGAGGCCCCTGGTTGACGTCGCCGACGACCACCTGGGCGCCCTCGACGACCGCCTCGCCGCCCACCGTGCGGGCGTTGTGCGTGCCGCGGACGTCGCACCAGCACAGGGTCGGACGGGCCGCGGCGGAGCGGCGGGTCCGACAGCCGTACGGTTCGTGCGTCAGCCGGTGGGGACGCGTACCGTCTCCACCCAGCGCGGGGGCTGCGGGGCGGCCGGGCCTATCAGGGCGGCGATGAGACGGCAGGAGGGGGTCTCGTCGGGCCAGGGGGTGAGGCCGTCGGTGAGGACCACGACGATGCTCGGTCGGTCCCGGGCGGCGAGCGCCGCGTCGATGCCCACGCGCATGTCCGTGCCGCCGCCCCCGCCGAGGCTGATCTGCTCGGTGGCCGTCACCTGGGAGACGGCGTGCACATCGGCGTCGCAGGCGAGGACGGTGACGCGGTTGCCGCGGACGCCGACCTCGCGCAGGACGCCGGTGACCTCTCCCAGGGCCGCGGCGAGTTCCGCGTCGCCCATCGAGCCGGAGGTGTCGACGACGACGGCCACCCGGGGCAGTGGACGGCGCAGGCTCGGCAGGACGACGCCGCGCAGTGCCGGAGTGCGGCGCGACGGGCGGCGGTAGGTGTAGTCGACGGCCCCGCCGGCCCACGCGGCGGCCTCCCGGACCGCGCCGGACAGCGCCTGCCGCCAGTCCACCGTGGGCTCCAGGACCTCTTCGGCCCAGCGGCGCCAGCCCGCCGGCAGTGTGCCGCGACCGCGCTGGTGGGCGCGCATCGCCTCGGCGGTCTGCCGGCGCAGTGCCTGGGCCTCGACCTCGCCGAGCGGCGCGGGCCCGGCGGATCCCGATCCCCCGAGTTCCCAGGGGCCGGGGCGGCCGTGGGCCCCGGAGCCGCAGTCGTGCCGGCGCACATGGGGCGGCAGTTGCCCCAGGTAGGTCTCGAAGATCTGGCCGTCGGGCAGGCCGAAGGTGCGGGGTTCGACGCGTCCGTCGGGCAGGCGCAGGCCGTCCGCGAGGAGGTCGTCGTTGATCTCGCAGTCCTGGGCCACGTTGACGCGGTACCGGTCGCGCTGGTCGGCGGCGGGGAGCCGGTCGGCGCGGCCGTGGTGGTCGCGCAGCAGGTGCGCCGCCTCGTGCACCCACACGCCCGCGAGTTCCTCCACGGGCGTCGCGTCGACGAAGGCGGGCGACACGTAGCAGCGCCAGTGCCGGTCCACGGCCATCGTCGGGATGTCGGGGCAGGGCACGACGCTCAGGGCGTACAGGGCCGACGCCAGGTAGGGCCGGTCGCTCGCCGCGCGGTAGCGGGCGGCGAGCAGTTTCGTCGAGTCCAGGTGTCCGCGGGACGCCGCCATGCCCGTGCGCCTCACCGGCCGCCGGGCAGGGCCCCGGACATCTGCAGCAGTTCCAGGAAGCCGTCGATGCCGGGTGGCACCGGCCAGTCGAGTTCGCGCATCGCCGCGAGGTCGGTGGCGGCCCGCGCGGCGACGTCCGGCACACCCGCGTCCACGGCTTTGGCCAGTACGGCCCAGCCGGCCTCCCAGCGGGGCCGGGTGGGTTCGCTCTGGATGGCGGCGACCACCGCGATGAGGAAGGCCAGTTGGCGGTCGCCGCGGTCGGGCAGGGCGAACGCGTCGGGATCGGCGAGGACCCGTTCGGGGTCCGGCAGATCGAGGTGGTCCAGGTACGACAGCAGTTCGATGCCCGCGCCGTCCCCGACGGCGCCGGTGAGCGCGGCGGCCAGCGCCTCGCGGCCGGCGCCGGTCGCGTACCCCGTCGCGAGCAGCCGCAGCGCCATGTCCCAGGTCCGCGGGGACGGCCACGACCGGCCCCGGCTCTCGGCGTCGGCGGGTATGTGGTGGACCAGGCCCGGCCGGGCGGTGAGAAAACCGGAGACGGCGCCGCGGGCCCGCGCCACGGCACCGGGCACCTTGGCCGGATCGACCGCGGGGACGGCCGCCTCCGGCCAGGTCCCCGCCATGCCGCGCGCGACGGTGCGGGGGTCGTGGGTCCAGTCGAGGTGGACGAAGCGGTTGGCGAGCGGAGGGCTCAGGTGCCAGCCGTCCGCCGCGCTGGAGGGCGGGTTGGCGGCGGCGACGATGCGCACCGCGTCGGGCAGCACCAGGCTGCCGACCCTGCGTTCGAGGACGACCCGCAGCAGCGCCGCCTGCACGGCCGGTGGCGCGGAGGAGAGTTCGTCGAAGAAGAGCAGGCCCTGTCCGGCCCGGCTGAGCCGGACCGCCCAGTCGGGCGGGGCCATCGGTACGCCGGTCACCGCCGGGTCGTCGCCGACGATCGGCAGTCCGGCGAAGTCCGACGGCTCGTGCACACTGGCGATGACCGTCTCCAGCACCAGGCCGAGTCCGGCGGCCAGTTGCTCCAGGCCGGCCGACTTGCCGATGCCGGGTTCACCCCACAGCAGGACGGGCTGATTGGCCGTCACCGCCAGTGCCAGCGCTTCCAGTTGGGGGTTGGCGGCGGGTTCGGTCCGGTGGGCGCGCAGCCTGCGGACCAGGTCGTCCGCGGCGGCCAGCGGTCCCGGCCCGGTGCGGGGGGTGGGGATGGTGCTCACAGGTCCTCGTCCTCGCCGTCGTCCTCGTCCCCCTGCTCCTGCTCCCGCTCCTTCTCGTCCAGCCACTCGTCCACCCAGTCGGAGCCGATGCCCGGATGCTCCTCCTCCACGCGCTTGCGCAGGAAGGCCAGGTCGTGGCGCTTGTACCGGCGGACGATCTGGGCCAGCGAGAGCTCCGAATTGTCGACCACGTCGATCCGGGCACCCGCGGCGAGCAACGCCTCCACCAGGGCCCTGGAACCCCCGTCGTTGACCGCCACGTACAGCGGGGTGCGGTACCGGTGGTCCACGGCCTCGAGGTCGAGTCCCTCCGCGAGCAGCCGGGGCAGGAGTGCCTCGTGGTCGAGCAGGTGCAGCACATGGAGCAGCGTGCGCCGGGCGGCGTCGCGTACCCGGGGGTCCATGCCCGCGTCCAGGAGTTCGAGCACACCGTCGGTGTCGCCGTGCTGGGCGCGCAGGAACAGGTCCTGCCGCTGGGCGCGCAGCGCCTTCGGCAGCCGGCCGCTGCCCGACATCCAGGTCTGCTGGACGGCGAAGCACCCGGAGACGGCGCCGCCGAAGGCGCGCAGGGCCTGCTCGCGTCGCTGTTCCTCGTCGTCGTGCGGCATGTGGAGCAGGTGGCCCGGGCGGAAGGCCACCTCGTGCCATTCGCCGCGGCACCTGACCCGGACGGGGGCGGGCGCGGCGGGACCGGGCGGGCCGACGGGGCCGACGGCGGGCCCGAGCGCGGGGAACAGCGCCTCGCGGACCAGCGGGTGCAGGTGGTCCGGCTCGACTCCGCCGACGCGCATCAGGTCGAGGTCGGGCAGTCTGCGCCAGAGGGCCTCGGCCAGGAAGGGCAGGTCGCCGGCCTCGTTCCGGCCGACGGCCCTGATGCGCAGCCCTGCTGGAGCCGACGGCGCCGGCTCCAGCAGGAGGCTCGTCCGCCAGTCGACGCCGATGAGGAAGCGGTCCCCGACCCCCTCGTCCGCCAGTCGTCGGATCTCCGGCTCCAGGCGGGTGTGGTCGAGCGCGAGCCTGCCGACGACTTCCCCGGGGTCGACCCGGTACCAGGCGGGGCCGGTCGGGGGTGTCAGGTCGAGTTCGATCCCCACGGCGCTCAACGCCGCCGGGACGTCGCCGTTCTGGTGCAGGAGGGTGACCCACTCGGACCGTGCCGCCGGGTCGTCGTGGCCGGGGTCGGCGGTGGGCAGCTCGTCCGTACCGCGCGGCGTGCCGTCGGGACGGAAGAACGGCGGGCGGTCGTGGCCGCCGCACCGCGGGAGCAGCGCGGCGGTGTGCCGCGCGTCCCACAGGTGCCGGGCGTACCGCCAGTCCTCGGCGCCCTCCTGGAAGACGCCGGCGGCCTTCTCGTCCGCGACCGTCTCGAACCGCAGGGTGAGCCGCTGCGGGCCTTCGAGCATCGCGGGCGTGGTGAGGTGGAGGTACGGCGTGGAGCGCCGGCGTTCCCCCGCCCGCACCGGGCGGTAGCGGGCGAGGACGACGGTGCGGCCGGTGACGATCGTGGTCCGGCCGCCCAGCGCCCTGGGCAGGTGCCAGCGCACCAGGTCCGGCACCAGGTGGCGCAGGTCGTCCTCCAGGGCCGCGGCGACGTCGTGGCCGCAGTGCTCGACGACCTCGGGCAGGTCGATGGCGACGTCCACGCCGGCCGCCGCGCACGCCCCGCGCCAGTCCCCGGCCGCGCGGCGTCCGGCCGCCCGCTCGATCATGCTCCGGGGCACCGCGTAACGGCGGATCCGCCGTCGGCTCGCCGCCTCTTCCGGTGGGAAGCAGGGGAGTTCGGAGCGGGGGCTCACCGGTAGACACTTCCTATCGCGCGCAGGTCCGGGTGGGCCCCGGCCGCGGGCCGCAGGCACTGGGTGAAGGATCGCTTGACCTTGCGGGGCAGGCCGGGTCCGAGACCGACGTACTCCAGCGGTGAGTCGTCCGGTACGGCTGCCAGCAGGGACTTCGCGCCCCGTCCGGTGAGCCCGGTGTGGCAGAGCTCCAGCCGGCGCAGCGGGCTGCCCGGCAGCGCGGCGGCCAGTGCGCGGGCGCCTTCGTCTCCGGTGGCGTTGGCGGGGGCGCCGAGGCTGCGTTCGGACCTCGGCCGGCCGAGGTCGAGCGCCTCGATCCCGGCCAGGGCGCCGGCGAGGGCGCGGGCCCCGGCGGGGCCGATGCCGTTGCCGCCCAGTGCGAGGCGCACGGGGCGCCGGGCGTCGGCGGCGGCCGCGAGGACGGCGGCGCCTTCGTCGCCGAGGTGGTTGGCGGGCAGGTACAGCTCGCGCACGCCCGCGTCGCGGATCAGCGCCGCGAGCAGGCCGGCGGTGTCGGCGGTCAGGCCGTTCCCGCCGAGGAAGAGGCGTTCCACCGGGCGCGGGCGGCCGGTGAGGGCGTCGAGCAGGGCCCGCAGCCCCTCGGCGGTCAGGCCGGTGTTGACGAGGTCGAGGGTGCGCAGCGCGGTGTTGCGGCGCAGCATCGCGGCGAGCGCGAGGGCGCCTTCGTCACCGACCGGGTTGCGCTTGAGCCACAGGGCGCGGACGGTGTCGTCGTCCGCCAGCGCGTCGGCGAGCGCGGTGACGCCTTCCGGACCGATGCGGTTGCAGCCGAGGTACAGGGTGTGCAGGCCGTGGCCGTCGACGAGCGCCCCGGCGACCGTGGACGCCCCCTCGTTCCCGATGGCGTTGGTGCCGAGCAGGACGTGCGCGGCGTGCGGCGAGGAGGCGGCGACCGGCATCAGGCGGGCGGCGCCGGCCGCTCCCAGTCCCTGTTTGCACAGGTCGACCCGCCCGTCCGCGCGCACGGTGCCGACCGGGAAGGCCTCGTCGGCGGTGACCGGCCGTGCCGACCTCAGCCGGGCCAGCAGCGGGTCCAGCCGGGACGGATCGACGATCGGGATGTCCGGATGTTCGATCGCCGGGCAGCGTACGGGCGTCGGCTGCGTCATCACCACTCCACCGGTTCCTCGCCGGTGCCCGGCTCGCCGAGGGCGGCATCGCCCTCCGCCCGCCCAGGATGGACCGACGCCAATCGACTTTCCTCCACGACAAGGGCGGCAAGGCTGGTCGGATTCGAACCGACGTCCTCCAGCTTGATGCTAGGGCGCGACGACCTCTGCGCTACAGCCTTGCCGCGGATGATCATAGCCCCATCCGCTTCCGCGCTGATCGGCTTTCGCCGAACACCGGCACCCTTGGCGGGCCGTTCGGGAGCCGACCCGCCGAGCGGGCTTCAGAAAGTGAACGCGGTCGCGCCACTTGACACTCCGTCAGGCTCACTGGCTTCATGTTTTGTGGTGTGAGTCAGCCGGGCAAGCCCCCATGCCGCGTAGTGGTTTCCCCTCGGAGACGGGCACGACAGGCCGTCTTGACCCCAGCACCCTCATTTCATTTCCGGAAGACGCCGATGTCGGCGCCAGCACATGGGAGCGCTCCCAGACTCTCCGAGTCCGTCCCCCCACCGTCCGGGTGCCACAGAAGCCACCCGGCGAGCGAAAGGATCCCCATGACCGGATCGCGCCCGAATCGGCGCCGTGGGAACGCGGTTGTCGCGTCCGTCGTGGCCGCCCTGTTCCTGGTCGCCCTCTCCCTGACCGGCGCTTCGCCCGCGTCCGCGAGTACCACCCTCTGCGGCAAGACCGACAGCATGAAGGTCTCGGGCGGCAAGTACGTCGTCCAGAACAACGAGTGGGGTGACTCGATCCCCCAGTGCATCGATGTGTCGGACGACGGCTTCAAGGTCACCACCGGCTGGCACGACGTGGGCACCAGCGGCGCGCCGGCGGCGTATCCGTCGATCTACGCCGGCTGCCACTACGGCAACTGCTCCAGCGGCAACGGCCTGCCGCTGCAGGTGTCGGCCTTCGGCAACCCGCAGTCCAGCGTCGACTTCTCCACCGCCGACGGGCAGTGGGACGCCGCGTACGACATCTGGTTCGACACCAGCCCCAACCCGTCGGGCCAGAACAACGGCGAAGAGATGATGATCTGGGCCAACCACTCCGGGTCGCCCACACCGTTCGGCACCAAGGTCGGCACGGCCTGGATCGAGGGCGCCAACTGGGACGTGTGGTACGGCCGTCAGAACAACGGCATCGCCTGGAACACCGTCTCCTACGTCCGCCAGCAGCCCACCGACGCGATCACGGTGAACATCAAGGACTTCACCGACGACTCGGCCGGCCGCGGCTACCTGTCGAAGGCGTGGTACATGACCAGCGTGCAGTTCGGCTTCGAGCCCTGGGTCGGCGGCCCCGGTCTGGCCGTGAACTCCTTCTCCTACGACTCCAACGGCTCCGGCTCCGGCGGGGGCGGGGGCGGTACGTCCGGCACGATCGTCGGACAGCAGAGCGGCCGCTGCCTGGACCTGAAGGACTGGGGCACCGCCGACGGCACCCCCGTCCAGTTGTGGGACTGCGGAACCGACTGGAACCAGAAGTGGACGCGGAGCGGCGGCACCCTCGTCAACCCGCAGACCGGCAAGTGCCTCGATGTGGCCTCCGGTTCCACGGCCAACGGCAGCAAGGTGCAACTCTGGTCGTGCAACGGCACCGGCGCCCAGCAATGGCAGTTCAACACCAACGGCACTGTCACCAACCCCCAGTCGGGCAAGTGCCTGGACGCCGCCGGCTCCGGCAACGGCGCGACCCTGCAGATCTGGGACTGCTACGGCGGCGGCACGCAGCCCAACCAGGTCTGGACACTGAGGTAGCGCACCGGCCGGTGCCCCTCAGGCGGATGTGACCGGGGCCTCAGGCGGATGTGACCGGGAGCACGTCCGGGGACAGGGCCGCGGCGCGGGCCGTCGCCGCGGTCATGCGGCGGCGGTGGTGCCGTCGGCACAAGACCTCGTAGCCGACGGCGTCCGACTGGTTGACGTCGCCGACGACCACCTGGGCGCCCTCGACGACCATCTCGCCGCCCACCGTGCGGGCGTTGTGCGTGGCGCGGGCGCCGCACCAGCACAGGGCCTCGACCTGGAGGACCTCGACGCGGTCGGCGAGTTCGACCAGCCGCTGCGAGCCGGGGAACAGCTTGGTGCGGAAGTCGGTGGTGATGCCGAAGGCGTAGACGTCGAGGCCGAGGTCGTCGACCACACGCGCCAGCTGGTCGATCTGCTCGGGCGCCAGGAACTGCGCCTCGTCGGCGATGACGTAGTCCGCGCGGGCGCCCTGCGAGAGGTGGTCGACGAGGTAGGCGTACAGGTCCGTACCGTCCTCGACCTCCACCGCGTCGGTCACCAGGCCGAGGCGTGAGGACAGTTTGCCCTCGCCCGCGCGGTCGTTGCGGGTGAATATCATGCCCGCGAGGCCGCGCGCCGAGCGGTTGTGCTCGATCTGCAGAGCCAGTGTCGACTTCCCGCAGTCCATCGTTCCGGAGAAGAACACCAGCTCGGGCATGGGGAGTTGACGCCTTTCGGTGACGAAGGGTGCGAAGGGGGTGTGCGGCGGCTCAGGAGCGTACTTCGAGCAGCGGGACCAGCTGCTCGGCGGGGGTCATCGAGCCGTGGTTGCCGACCATCGCCGACTCCTTCGGCTCCCGCTCGGAGGCGATGATCAGCACGTCGTCGCGGGCGGCGGCGACCACGTCGCCGATGCGGGCGTACACCCGCTCGTCGACGGCCGGGCCGAACCAGCCCGCCGCGATCGCCTCGTCCCGGGAGGCCACCCAGAACTGCTCGCCGAGCACCTCGCGCCAGCAGGTCAGCACGTCGCTCTCGGCGCCCGGCACCGCGTAGACGTGCCGGGCGCGGCCCTCGCCGCCCAGCAGGGCGACGCCGGCGCGCAGTTCCCAGTCCGCGTCGAAGTCGATGCGGTGCTCGTCGTCGAAGGGCACGTCGATCATGCCGTGGTCGGCGGTGACGTACAGCGCGGTGCACGGCGGCAGTTGCTCGGCCAAGCGCTGGACGAGCCGGTCGACGTGCATGAGCTGGCCGCGCCAGGTGTCGGAGTCGACGCCGTAGCGGTGGCCGGCCCCGTCGAGCTCGGAGTAGTACGTGTAGACCAGGGAGCGGTCGCCGGCGGCGAGTTGCGCGGCGGCGACGTCCATGCGCTCCTCGCCGGTCAGCCGCCCGTGGAAGGCGCCGCCGCTGAGGGCGATCTTGGTGAGCGGGGTGTTCTGGAAGGCGGGCGACGACACCTGGGCGACGTGCGCCCCGGCCTTCTCGGCCAGCTGGAAGACGGTGGGGTACGGCTGCCAGACGTGCGGCGCGGTCCAGGGCTGCCAGCGCAGCTGGTTCATCAGCTCGCCGGTGGCGGGGTCGCGCACGGTGTAGCCGGGCAGGCCGTGCGCGCCGGGCGGCAGGCCGGTGCCGACGGAGGCGAGGGAGGTCGCGGTGGTCGCCGGGTAGCCGGCGGTGATCGGACGGCCGGTGCCGCCGCGGGAGCCGGCCAGCAGGGAGGTCAGGTAGGGGGCGTCCTCCGGGTGCGCCCTGAGCTGCTCCCAGCCCAGGCCGTCGACCAGGAACACGCAGTTCCGGTCGGCGGGGGTCAGCTCGGTGATCGCGGCCGTCATGCCGGGTACGCCCATGCCGGCGGCCAGCGTGGGCAGCAGGTCGGCGAGGGAGCCGCTGCCGTACTCGGGGCGCGGCGCGGAGCCGACGGCCAGAGGTTCCGGGTGCTGGTCCCAGGAGGCGGGGCCGGGTGCGGCTGCCGGGGTCGGGTGGGACATCAGCGGGTGACGTCCGCGGTCGCCTCGGACAGCGCCTGCGCGAAGGCGAGGGCCTGGCGGACGGTCTCGGGGCCGTCGCCCGCCTCGCTGACGCGGAGGCTGAGGTCGTCCGCCGTGGAGTTGCCGGTGTAGCCGTGGTCGGCCTCGCAGTCGGGGTCGCCGCAGGCGGCGGGCTCGAGGTCGATGCGGGAGACGGCGCCCCAGCCGATGGTCAGGACGACCTCGCGCGGCAGGGTGCCCGGCGTGTACTGCTCCGGGTTGGCGACCACGCGGCTGACCACGACGGACGAGATCCGGCCGAGCTTCACGGACTCCGTGGAGGTGGTGGCGTACGGCGTCGGCGAGGTGCTGTCGGCCGCCTGCTCGTCGGTGTGGCTGACGACGAAGCGGTTGCCGGTGAGGACGAGCACGGTCACGTGCCGCCGCACCTCGTTCTGGTCGAACGTCGTCTCCTGGTGGACCAGGTACGACCGGATGGGCTCGCCGCCCACGGCGGCCTCCACCGCCTCGGCCACGAGGGCCGGGTAGTAGCCGCTGCGCTCGATCGCCGCTCGCAGCCCCTGGGTCGTCGTACTGGTCTTGGCCATGCGTCCATCCTACGGGGGCGCACTGACTGCGAGGCACCGCTCACAGGTGTCTCATTACCGGAGATCGGTACCGGCGATCAGGCCGGGGATCGGTCCTGGTGATCAGTACCGGGGAAGGGTGCGCGGGCCGAGGTCGTCGCGGGCGGGCGGCGGGGCGAGCCGGACGGAGGCGCCGAGGACGGTCAGGCCGTGGGGCGCGACGACGACCGGCTCCAGGGTCACCGCGACCACTTCCGGGTGGTCGTCGACCAGCCGCGACACCCGCAGCAGCAGTTCCTCCAGCGCCGGGGTGTCGACCGGCGTCGAGCCGCGCCAGCCGAACAGCAGCGGCGCCGTCCGGATCGAGCGGACCAGCGAGGTCGCCTCCCGGTCGGTCACCGGGATCAGCCGGTGCGCCATGTCCCCGAGCAGCTGGGAGGCGGGCCCGGCCAGTCCGAACGACAGCACCGCTCCGGCCGCCGGGTCGATGACGGCCCGGACGATGGTGTCGACCCCGCGCGGCGCCATCGCCTGCACCACCGGCCGCAGTTCCTCCGGCTTGCCGAAGAGCCCGGACAGCTCGGCGTACGCGCGCCGCAGTTGCTCCTCGTCCGCCAGGTCGAGACGCACCCCGCCGAGGTCGGCGCGGTGCCGCAGGTGCGGGGCGGTGGCCTTCAGGGCCACGGGATAGCCGAGGCCTTCCGCCGCCCGGACGGCGTCGTCCGGGGTGAAGGCGGGGACGGCGCTGCGCACGGCGATGCCGTAGCAGGCGAGCAGTTCGTACGTCTCCTCGGTCCCGAGGGTGAGCCCCTGGCCGCGGCTGAGCATGCGGTCGATGATCCTGGCGGCGCCCTTCTCGTCGATGCCGTCGAAGTCGGGGACCTTGCCGGGCTGGGCGGCCTCGCGCCGCCACTGCGCGTACTTCACGGCCTCGCTCAGCGCCCGTACGGCACGCTCGGCGGCGGGGTAGGCGGGGATGAGGCGGGTGCCGGTGTCGGGGGCGGCGGCCTGCTGGGCGGACGCCGGGGCGGGCAGCTGCTGGGAGGGGCGCGGGCGGCGGGCGCCGGGCGCCTCGGGGGACGTCCGCGGCGCGGTGCTCGCCGCCGCGGACAGGGCCTCGGCGAGTCCGCCGAGCTCGACGTGCACGACGAGCACCGGCTTGCCGGGGACCTGTTCCGACGCGGACTTGAGCGCCTGCGCCAGTTCCGCGTCGGCGTCGGCACCGGTGGCCGACGCCTCGCCGATGGCGGGTATCGCGGTGACGACGACCGCGTCGCACGCGTCGTCCTCCAGCACCTTCAGCAGGGCCGCGTGGAAGTCCGCCGCCGAGGCCTGGGTGGTCAGGTCCAGCGGGCGCAGCGGACGCAGCCCCTCGGAGAGGCAGGCGTCGTAGGTCAGCAGACCGAGCGACTCGGAGTTGCCGAGGATGGCCACCCGCGGACCGGCCGGCAGCGGCTGGCGGGCGAGCAGCAGGCCCGCGTCGACCAGCTCGGTGATCGTGTCGACGCGGATCACGCCCGCCTGCCGCAGCAGCGCGGACACCGTCGCGTGCGGCAGGCGCGTCGCGCGGACGGCGTGCCCCTGCGGTGCGCTGCCCGCGCCCTGCACGACGACCAGCGGCTTCACGGCCGCGGTGCGCCGGGCCAGGCGCGTGAACTTGCGCGGGTTGCCGATGGACTCCAGGTACATCAGGGCGACGTCGGTGTCGGGGTCGTCGTACCAGTACTGGAGCACGTCGTTGCCGGAGACGTCCGCGCGGTTGCCGGACGAGACGAACGTCGACACGCCGGTCACGCCGGTGACCCCGCCGCCGCGCCGCTGCAGCCGGGACAGCAGGGCGATGCCGATGGCGCCGGACTGGGCGAACAGGCCGATCCGGCCCGGGCGGGGCATCTCGGGGGCGAGCGAGGCGTTGAGCCGTACGTCCGGGGAGGTGTTGATGATCCCGAAGGCGTTCGGGCCGATGATGCGCATGCCGTACGCGCGCGCCTGCCGGACGAGTTCACGCTGGCGCTCGCGCCCCTCCGGGCCGCTCTCGGCGTATCCGGCGGAGACCACGACCAGCCCCTGCACGCCGTGCTCGCCGCACTCGGCGACGACGTCGGGGACGTGCTCGGCGGGCACGGCGACGACCGCGAGGTCGACTGGCCCCTCGATCTCCCGCACCGAGCGGTGGGCGGGGATCCCGTCGAACTCCTTCTGGTCCTCGGCGAAGGCCCTGTTCACGGCGTGCAGCGCACCGGTGTACCCGGCGTCGCGGATGTTGTCGAGGATGCTGCGTCCGACGCCTCCCGGAGTGCGGCCGACGCCGACCACGGCGACCGAGCCGGGCACGAGCAGCCGCCGTACCGACCGCGCCTCGGCGCGCTGCTCCCGGGCGCGCTGCACGGCGAGGGAGCGGTCGGTGGGCTCGATGTCGAACTCCAGGTGTACGACGCCGTCCTCGAAGCTGCGCTTCTGCGTGTACCCGGCGTCCGTGAACACCTTGATCATCTTGGTGTTGGCGGGCAGCACCTCGGCGACGAACCGGCGGATGCCGCGCTCGCGGGCGACGGCGGCGACGTGCTCGAGGAGGGCGGAGGCGACGCCGCGCCCGTGGTGGGCGTCCTGGACCAGGAAGGCGACCTCGGCCTCGTCCGCGGGGGAGGTGGCGGGCGTGCCGTCGGCGCCGATGCGGTCGTAGCGTACGGTGGCGATGAACTCGCCGCCGACCGTGGCCGCGAGTCCCACCCGGTCCACAAAGTCGTGGTGCGTGAAGCGGTGGACGTCCTTGGCGGACAGTCGCGGGTAGGGCGCGAAGAAGCGGTAGTACTTCGACTCGTCCGACACGTGCTCGTAGAAGCTGACCAGGCGCTCCGCGTCGTCTGCGGTGATGGGGCGGATGCGTGCGGTGCCGCCGTCGCGCAGCACGACGTCGGCCTCCCAGTGGTCGGGGTATTCGTGCCGGTCCGGCGAGGTCTGCATGGGCCCCAGAGTACGGCTCGCTTCTGACGACGGCGCGAGGCACTCTGTGGTGAACCGCCGAGGAGGACGGTCGGGCCGAGGCCGCGGTCCGAAGGTCACTCCGGGGAGGGTCGGACGACCCCTCCTGGCACGCTCCCCGGTGTGGGAAACTGGTCTAGACAACCCTGAGAATCGAAGGGCAGCATCACATGGCTGAGCGCCGCGTCAACATCGGCTGGGCAGAGGGCCTCCACGCCCGCCCCGCCTCCATCTTCGTCCGAGCCGCCGCGGCCACAGGCGTCCCGGTGACGATCGCCAAGGCCGACGGCGACCCCGTCAACGCGGCGTCCATGCTGGCCGTCCTGAGTCTGGGCGCCGAGGGCGGCCAGGAAGTCGTCCTCGCCTCCGACGCCGACGGGGCCGACATCGCCCTCGACCGACTGGCGAAGCTGGTCTCCGAGGGCCTCGAGGAACTCCCCGAGACCGTCTGACCCCAGCAGGACCACACGGAGCCGCGCCCCCCGGGAGTGGGGGCGCGGCTCCGCCGCATCACGGCCGAGGGCGGTCCGCTCCCCCGTCACACGGGGCGAGGACGGACGCCGCCGCCGCCGTGACACCGGCGAGGGCGGGCGGCCCCGCCGCGGGAGCAGGCGGACGGCGTGGCCGCCGCCCGGGAGGGGCAGGGGAGGTCGGCTCCGCCCTGGGAGGAGCGGGCGCGATCGGCTCCGCCCTGGAGCTCGGGCGGACACGGTCGGCACCGCCCTGGGAGCGGGCGGACACGGACTGCCCGGACTGCCCCGCCACTGCACGGCCCGAGCACGGCGCGCCCGCACTGACAGGGCGCGGGCCGGCACGTCCGCCCCCGCCGCCCCAAGCCGAGCGCGCGGCTTGCCCGCGCCCGGACCGGGCTGCGGCAGGCTCCGCCCCGGCACGCAGCCGGCACGACCACCCCGCCGCCACACAGCCCGAGCACGGCTCGCCTCCCCCTCGCGGGGACGGGCACAGCCGACCTCGCCGCGCAGCACCCCGGACCGGACAGCCACGTCGCCCCATCCGCCGGACGCATTCACCCCCGCCCCGTGAGCCGAGCCCGCCGCTTCCCCGCGGCCCGCACCGAACGCGGCAGGGTCCGCCCCGGCACGCGACGGGCACGAACCACCCTGCCGCCACACAGCTTGAGCGCGGCTCGCTCCGCCCTCGCAGGGGACGAACACGGGTGACCCCTCCCACACGGCGGACCGAACCGGACCGGACAGCTACTTCGCCCCACCCGCCGGGCGCGTCCAACCCCGCCGTCCAAGCCGAGCGCGAGGCTCGCCTGTCGCCGGACCGAGCGCGGCGGGCTCCCCCGTCACCGCGGAACGGGTGCGCGCGGCCCCGCCGCCGCACGAGCTGGGCCGCGGGGCTGCCGTCGCTGGGGCCGGGCGCGGCGGCCCCGGCGTTGCGGCGGCCGGGGCGGCCTCGCCGTGACGCAGGACGGGCCCGCGCAGTTTCACCGTCCCCCGCGGGCGCGCGGCGCTTCGCGACCTCGCGAGCCGGGCGTGCGGCTCCGCCGGCTCGCGGCCGGACGCGGCCGATCCCGAGCCTGGTGCGGGCCGGGTCCGGACGGCTTCGCCACGGAACGGGCGGCCGCGTGGCACCGGCGGGTGCGCGTGGCGCGGGGCGGGTGGGTGGGATTTTCGTGCACGGGCCGGAGGCCATTGGCGGGCGGGTGATCGGATGGCGGTATTCGTCGCGCGGGCATACGGAAGGCGCGCGGGTGGGAATTCACGGCGCGCGCGCAAAAGGGCAGCAGAAATAGGGCCCGGCGAAATATCTGTTCTTTGTATACGGCGCGCATGTTAATGCCGCAGCCCAGACATGTTTACGGGATGTTGCGAGTTCCTCACACGGTCGGCGCGGTCCGCCCCGCCGCCGAATCGCAGCCGGTGCGCGGCGCGGGAGCGCTCGGCGTGCAGCGCCGTGACCGCCCGCGCGCGCTCGCCGTCGCCGCGTGCCACCGCGTCGACGATCGCCCCGTGCTCCGCCCAGGACTCCATCGGGTCGGCCGGCGCGTCCACCGCGTACATCCAGGAGATCTTCTGGCGCAGCTGGGTCAGCATCGAGGTCAGCGCGGGACTGCAGGCGGCCTGGGCGAGCGTCTCGTGGAACCAGCCCCCCAGCGAGCGCAGATCCTCGCTGTTGCCCCTCCTGGCGCGCTCCTGACCCAGCCTGACCAGGCCGCGCAGCACCTTCAGGTGGGCCTCGGTGCGCCGCTGGGCGGCCCGCGAGGCGCCGAGCGGCTCCAGCAGCCCGCGCATCTCCAGCAGGTCGGCGGCCTCCTGCTCGGTCGGCTCCGCGACGCACGCGCCCGCGTGCCGCCGGGTCACCACGAACCCCTCCGCCTCCAGCGTGCGCAGGGCCTCGCGGACGGGGACGCGCGAGACGCCGTAGCGGCGGGCGAGGACTTCCTCGGTGAGCCGGCCGCCGCGCTCGTAGACACCCGCGACGATGTCGTCCCGAATGGCCGTGCACACCGAGTGCGCGGGAATGCGCATGACCGACCTCCGCATTAATCCCCGTGAAACGTCGACGATTGACGTGTGTTCAGTGACTCTAATGCAATGGGCCGGAATTTCCGACGGCGGACCGGAATCCAGGGATATTTTTTGGTCAACGGGCCGGACGGCCGGGGAGACGGAACGCCGAAAGCCCCGGCCGGTGGGCCGGGGCTCGGGTCGGAGCGAAGTTTGCGGCGGGGCGGACCCGTGGTCCGCCCTCAGAGATTCACGTCCTCAGAGGTTCACGCCGTGCCTGCGCAGGTAGGCGAGGGGGTCGACGTCCGAGCCGTACTCGGGGCTGGTGCGGGCCTCGAAGTGCAGGTGGGGTCCGGTGACGTTGCCGGTGGCGCCGGACAGGCCGATCTGCTGGCCCGGGGCCACCGTCTGGCCCACCGAGACGCCGATGGACGACAGGTGGCCGTACTGGGTGTACATGCCGTCGGCCATCCTGATCACGACCTGGTTGCCGTACGCCCCGCCCCAGCCGGCCTCGACGACGGTGCCGGCGCCGACCGAGTGCACCGACGTGCCGCTCGCGGCGTGGAAGTCGATGCCGGTGTGGCTGCCGGAGGACCACAGGGAGCTGCTGGCGCGGTAGGCGGTGGAGACGTACGAGTGCGCGATCGGCGCCGTGAACGCGTTGAGGCGCTCGCGCTCGGCCTCGCGGGCGGCGCGCGCCTTGGCCTCGCGCTCCTGCGCGGCCAGCGCGGCGGCCTTCTCGCGCGCGGCCTGCTCGGCGGCCTTCTCGATCGCGGCGTCCTCGGCGGCCTGCTGCTGGGCCTCCGCCTGGGCGTCGATCTTCTCGGCGACCGCGTCGCCGAGGCTCACGACGGGGAGCAGGCCGGTCCGCTCGACCGTGTTGTCGGCGGCGAGCGCCGGGGCGGCCAGAGCGCCGACGACACCGGTGGTCGCGAGAGTCGCCATGCCCGCCGCGCGCGCGGTGGTGCTCCTGAGACGGCTGGGACGGCGGTGCTTCCCGGTGGCGCAGGTGAACGCCATGTGGTGGCTGGTCCTTTCCTTCCCTCTCGCCTACCGGGTTAGCGGTGGGGGTCCCCCCAGGCCGTTGAGGCTCTGGGGGAGGGTTCGGAGCAGGAAGGTCTCCTACGGGCCCCCTCGCCGTGGGCGCGGGCGTCCGATTCACCCCAGGGACGTGGGTCCCCGGCTCCCCTGGCTCGCGCCGTACGGGGACTCGGCGATGGCTGTCCGGTGCCGCGGGTGCGGCGCACTGCCTGACGAACAGCCCGGACGACGCTAAACGGGCCGCCTTTCCATCCCCAAACGGAAGACGGCTTTTGTAGCGCATGCCACAGGGCAGACAGGCAACCTCTGCCTCAATTCGGGCACAAGAGGGCCCCGGTGACCCGTCGGTCACCGGGGCTCCCACGCGTGCGTGCCGCTACTCGGCGGGCACGACGGTCACTTCACCGATGCCGAGGGCCTCGACGGGCTCCTTGATCTGGGACGCGTCACCGACCAGGACGGTCACCAGACGGTCCACCGGGAACGCGCTCACGGCCGCCGCCGTGGCCTCCACGGTGCCGGTCTCGGCGAGCTGCCGGTACAGCGTCGCCTGGAAGTCGTCCGGCAGGTGCTGCTCGACCTGGTCGGCCAGCGTGCTCGCCACGGCGGCCGCGGTCTCGTACTTCAGCGGCGCCACGCCGACGAGGTTCTGCACGGCGACGTCGCGCTCGGCGTCGGTCAGGCCCTCCGCCGCCAGGGTGCGCAGCACCGTCCACAGGTCGTGCAGCGCGGGGCCGGTGTTCGGGGTGTCCACGGAGCCGCTGATGGCGAGCATCGCTGCGCCCGAGCCGTCCGGCGCGGACCGCAGCACCTGGGCGAAGGCGCGCACGCCGTAGGTGTAGCCCTTCTCCTCCCGCAGCACGCGGTCCAGGCGGGAGGTGAGGGTGCCGCCCAGGCAGTACGTGCCGAGCACCTGCGCGGGCCACACGCGGTCGTGCCGGTCGGGTCCGACACGGCCGATGAGCAGCTGGGTCTGGACGGCGCCGGGACGGTCGACGATGACGACGCGGCCGGTGTCGTCGGCGGTCACCGGCGGCACGGGGCGCGGCTCGGCCGCCGGGCCGGTCCAGGAGCCGAGGGTGTCGCCGAGCAGCGCGTCGAGGTCGATGCCGGTGAGGTCGCCGACGACCACGGCGGTGGCGGTCGCGGGGCGGACGTGCTTCTCGTAGAAGGCGCGTACGGCCGCGGAGTCGATGTCGGAGACGGTGTCCTCGGTGCCCTGGCGCGGGCGCGACATGCGCGAGTCCGCCGCGAACAGTTCCTTGGACAGCTCCTTGGCGGCGCGCCGGGACGGGCTGGCCAGCTCGTGCGGGATCTCGTCGAGCCGGTTGCGCACCAGCCGCTCGACCTCGCTGTCGGCGAAGGCGGGCGCCCGCAGGGCGTCGGCGACCAGACCGAGCGCCTTGGCCAGGCGGGAGGCCGGCACTTCCAGGCTCAGGCGGACGCCGGGGTGGTCGGCGTGTGCGTCGAGGGTGGCGCCGCAGCGCTCCAGCTCGGCGGCGAACTCCTCGGCGGAGTGCTTGTCGGTGCCCTCGGAGAAGGCGCGGGCCATGATCGTGGCGACGCCGTCGAAGCCGGCCGGCTCGGCGTCCAGGGGGGCGTCCAGGAGCACCTCCACGGCGACGACCTGCTGGCCGGGGCGGTGGCAGTGCAGGACCGTCAGTCCGTTGTCGAGCGTGCCGCGCTCGGGGGCCGGGAACGCCCAGGGCCTGGCCTCGCCCGCGCTGGGCCGGGGGTGGAACTCCATCGTGGCGAGCTCGGTCACTTGGCCGCCTCCTCGTTGACGTCGGTGCCTTCCACGGTGGCCTCGGCCTCCGGGTCCTCGGGCGGGTCCGCGGCCTCCGCGACCTCGGCGGCGACGGGCTCGTAGACGAGCACCGCGCGGTTGTCGGGGCGCAGGCGCGCCCTGGCGGCCTCCCGCACCTCCTCGGCGGTCACGTCGAGCACGCGCCGCACGGCGGTCAGGGCGAGCTGCGGGTCGCCGAAGAGGACGGCGTACCGGCACAGTTCGTCGGCGCGGCCCGCGACCGTGCCGAGCCGGTCCAGCCACTCGCGCTCCAACTGGGCCTGGGCGCGCTCCATCTCCTCGGCCGTGGGGCCCTCCTCGGCGAACCGGGCGAGCTCCTCGTCGATGGCGGCCTCGATGACCGGCACCTCGACGTCGCCGGAGGTCTTCACGTCCAGCCAGCCCAGGGAGGGCGCCCCGGCGAGCCGCAGCAGGCCGAAGCCGGCCGCGACGGCCGTGCGGTCGCGGCGGACGAGGCGGTTGTACAGCCGGGAGGACTCGCCGCCGCCGAGGACGGTGAGCGCCAGGTCGGCGGCGTCGCACGCGCGCGTACCGTCGTGCGGCAGCCGGTAGGCCGCCATCAGGGCGCGGGCCGGGACCTCCTCCTCGACGACCTCGCGCAGCTGCCCGCCGATGACGTCGGGCAGCGTGCCGTCGCGGGGCGCGGGCTTGCCGTCGTGCGCCGGGATGGACCCGAAGTACTTCTCGATCCAGGCGAGCGTCTGCTCGGGGTCGATGTCGCCGACGACCGACAGGACGGCGTTGTTCGGCGCGTAGTAGGTGCGGAAGAACGCGCGCGCGTCCTCCAGGGTCGCCGCGTCCAGGTCGGCCATCGAGCCGATCGGGGTGTGGTGGTAGGGGTGGCCGTCCGGGTAGACCATGGCGGTCAGCTTCTCGAAGGCGGTGCCGTAGGGCACGTTGTCGTAGCGCTGGCGGCGCTCGTTCTTGACGACGTCCCGCTGGTTCTCCATGGACTCCTCGTCCAGGGCGGCGAGCAGGGAGCCCATGCGGTCGGCCTCCAGCCAGAGGGCGAGCTCCAGCTGGTGGGCGGGCATCGTCTCGAAGTAGTTGGTGCGCTCGAAGCTCGTGGTGCCGTTGAGCGAGCCGCCGGCGCCCTGCACCAGCTCGAAGTGGCCGTTGCCCTGCACCTGCGCCGAGCCCTGGAACATCAGGTGCTCGAAGAGGTGAGCCAGGCCGGTACGGCCCTTGACCTCGTGGCGCGAGCCGACGTCGTACCAGAGGCACACCGCCGCGACCGGGGTCAGGTGGTCCTCGGAGAGCACCACGCGCAGCCCGTTGGCCAGGCGGTGCTCGGTCGCTGTCAGGCCCCCGGAGCCTGCCTGGTCTGTGGCCGTGTGACCCATGGGCATGTACGTCCCTTCGATCGCGGATGCGGTGCCTGCATCGCGGTTTTCCTGCCGGTCCTGCCACTGTATGCAAGCGGGCGGAGCCGGGGCGAAGTTCCCGGACGGCGTACGCCCACAGCGGATCGGGTTAGCCTGCGGGCAGCCGCGTCGGCGCGGCACCGGGTGCCGGCCGGACCGCCTGCACCGGGTCCCGGCGCACGCTGTCAGTCCCGCGGTCCACAATGGTCCGCGTCAGATCCCGTCAAACGCTCCAGCACGATTGAGCCGCAGGGGCGGCTACGCGCAGCCCCGCAAGCGAGCGACAGATACCAGGAGGAGCCGGCAGCGATGGCCCGCCGCAGCACGAAGACCCCGCCGCCCGACGACGCGTTCGAGGAGCGGATCCTCGACATCGACGTTGTCGACGAGATGCAGGGCTCCTTCCTCGAGTACGCGTACTCGGTCATCTATTCCCGGGCCCTGCCGGACGCCCGGGACGGCCTGAAGCCGGTGCACCGCCGCATCGTCTACCAGATGAACGAGATGGGCCTGCGCCCCGACCGCGGCTATGTGAAGTGCGCCCGCGTGGTGGGCGAGGTCATGGGCAAGCTGCACCCGCACGGCGACGCGTCGATCTACGACGCGCTGGTGCGCATGGCCCAGCCCTTCTCCATGCGCGTGCCGCTGGTCGACGGCCACGGCAACTTCGGCTCGCTGGGCAACGACGACCCGCCGGCCGCCATGCGGTACACCGAGTGCCGTCAGGCCGCGGCGACCAGCCTGATGACCGAGTCGATCGACGAGGACACCGTCGACTTCGCGCCCAACTACGACGGCCAGGAGCAGGAACCGGTCGCACTCCCGGCCGCCTTCCCGAACCTGCTGGTCAACGGCTCCTCGGGGATCGCGGTCGGCATGGCGACGAACATGCCGCCGCACAACCTCTCCGAGGTCGTCGCGGCCGCCCGCCACCTGATCCGCTATCCGAACGCGGATCTGGACACCCTGATGAAGCACGTCCCCGGCCCCGACCTGCCCACCGGCGGGCGCATCGTCGGCCTCTCCGGCATCCGGGACGCCTACGAGACGGGCCGCGGCACGTTCAAGATCCGGGCGACGGTGTCCATCGAGACCGTCACCGCGCGCCGCAAGGGCCTGGTCGTCACCGAACTGCCCTTCACGGTCGGCCCGGAGAAGGTGATCGCCAAGATCAAGGACCTGGTCGGCTCGAAGAAGATCCAGGGCATCGCCGACGTCAAGGACCTCACCGACCGTGAGCACGGGCTACGCCTGGTCATCGAGATCAAGAACGGCTTCGTGCCGGAGGCCGTCCTGGAGCAGCTGTACAAGCTGACGCCGATGGAGGAGTCCTTCGGCATCAACAACGTGGCCCTGGTGGACGGGCAGCCGCTGACGCTGGGCCTCAAGGAGCTGCTGGAGGTCTACCTCGACCACCGCTTCGAGGTCGTGCGGCGCCGCAGCGAGTTCCGGCGCGGCAAGCGACGCGACCGCCTGCACCTGGTGGAGGGCCTGCTGACGGCGCTCGTCGACATCGACGAGGTCATTCGCCTGATCCGCTCCAGCGAGAACAGCGCGCAGGCGAAGGAGCGCCTGATGGAGCGCTTCTCCCTGTCGGACATCCAGACGCAGTACATCCTGGACACCCCGCTGCGCCGTCTGACCAAGTACGACCGCATCGAGCTGGAGGCGGAGAAGGACCGGCTGAACGCGGAGATCGCGGAGCTGACCCGGATCCTGGAGTCGGACGCGGAGCTGCGCAAGCTGGTCTCCACCGAACTGGCGCAGGTGGCCAAGAAGTTCGGCACCGAGCGGCGTACGGTCCTGCTGGAGTCCGCGGGCAGCACGGCGGCCACCGTGCCGCTGCAGGTCGCCGACGACCCGTGCCGGGTCCTGCTCTCCTCGACGGGGTTGCTGGCCCGCACGGCGAACGGCGAGCCCTTCGAGCAGGACGCCGACGCCCGGCGGGCCAAGCACGACGTGATCGTCTCGGCGGTCCCGGCGACGGCGCGCGGCGAGATCGGCGCGGTGACCTCCGCGGGCCGTCTGCTGCGCATCAACGTCGTCGACCTGCCGCAGCTGCCGGAGACGGCGTCGGCGCCGAATCTCTCCGGAGGGGCGCCGCTGGCGGAGTTCGTCTCCCTGGAGGACGACGAGACGGTGGTGTGCCTGACCACGCTCGACGAGTCCTCCCCCGGTCTGGCGCTCGGCACGGAACAGGGCGTCGTCAAGCGCGTGGTGCCGGACTACCCGGGCAACAAGGACGAGCTGGAGGTCATCACGCTCAAGGACGGCGACCGGATCGTCGGCGCGGTCGAACTGCGCACCGGCGAGGAGGACCTGGTCTTCATCACGGACGACGCGCAGCTGCTGCGCTTCCAGGCCTCGCAGGTGCGTCCGCAGGGCCGGCCGGCGGGCGGCGTGGCGGGCATCAAGCTCACGGAGGGCGCGAAGGTGATCTCCTTCACGGCGGTGGACCCGGCGGTGGACGCGGTCGTGTTCACGGTGGCGGGATCGCGCGGCACGCTCGACGACTCCGTCCAGACGACGGCCAAGCTGACCCCGTTCGACCAGTACCCGCGCAAGGGCCGCGCCACGGGCGGTGTGCGCTGCCAGCGGTTCCTGAAGGGCGAGGACTGCCTGTCCCTGGCGTGGGCGGGTCCCGCGCCGGCCAGGGCCGCGCAGAAGAACGGCACCCCGGCCGAGCTGCCGGACATCGACCCGCGCCGCGACGGCTCGGGCGTGTCGCTGCCGAAGACGGTGGCGGTGGCGGCGGGACCGGTCTAGGCAGCGGTCCGGACACGCGGGCGGCGCCGTCACTGTCACCGTCACCGTCGCCGTCGCTTCGGTGAGTCGCCCGCGATCCGGCGGGAAGCCCCTCCCGGGCCCCGGGAGGGGCCCTACGCCGGCTCCGCGAGGTCGTCGTCGGGGTCCTGGACGTCCTCACCGGGGTACCGGACGTCCTCACCGGGGTACCGGACGTCCTCACCGGGGTACTGAACAACCTCGCCGGGATCCAGGACGTCCTCGTCGGGATCCTGGACGTAGCGCAGGACGCCCCACATGCCGTGCTCGTCGGCGGTGTGCGGGGCATCGTTCCCGCACGCCTCGAGTTCCTTGCCGAGGGCGGAGGCGTCGATGCCGGAGCCGATGAGCACGAGCTGGGTCAGCCGCGGCTCGCCGGCGGCCCAGGGCTCCGGGTAGAAGCGCAGGAAACAGCCCACTGCGTGCACGGCGTACCGGTTCCTGACGTCGTACGCGCCGAAGTCGACGTAGCCCTTGATCCGGTACAGCCCGTCGGGCCGGCTGTCGAGGAACGCCATCAGCCGGCGGGGGTCCAGGGGGACGTCGGACGCGAAGGACAGGCTGTCGTAGGCGGTGTGCGGATGGCCGGCGTGCTCGGCGGCGAGGTCGCCGTGGTCGTGCAGGTCGTCGAAGGACAGCTGGCCGACGCGTTCCTCGCCGGGCCGGCAGTCGAAGAGGAACTCCGGGTCGACGCGGCCGTAGGTGGCGGGGACGACGGCGGCACGGTCGACGAGCGAGTGCACCAGGGCGAGGACGCGCTCGCCGTCGGGTGCCCGGTCGAGCTTGTTGACGACGACGAGGTCGGCGAGGGCGAGATGCCGGTCGATCTCCGGGTGTGCCGCGCGGGTGGAGTCGAACTCGGCGGCGTCGACGACCTCGACGAGACCGCCGTACACGATCTGCGGCAGTTCGCTGCCGAGCACCATGCGGACGAGTTCCTGCGGCTCGGCGAGACCGCTGGCCTCGATCACGATGACGTCGATGCCGGCGGAGGGCGCGGCGAGCCGTTCCAGGTACACGTCGAGCTCACCGGGGTCGACCGCGCAGCACAGGCACCCGTTGCCGAGGGAGACGGTGGAGTCGCCGAGCGCGCCGGCGACGGCCATGGCGTCGATCTCGATCGAGCCGAAGTCGTTGACGACGGCCCCGATACGGCTGCCGCCGCTGCGGTGCAGGAGGTGGTTGAGCAGAGTGGTCTTTCCAGAGCCGAGGAATCCGGCGAGCACGACGACCGGGATCTGCCGGGGACTGCGGCTCGGCTGACTCACTCTGCGACCTCTCTGACGCCGACGCGTGCACCGGGGCGCGGCTCCGGCGCACGCAGGGGGATGGAATGCCGCACCAGGATACGAGCAGGCGGAATCTGCACTGAGTGAACGATTCCTAACGGCACTTGCGGGGCAGACGTTGGGCAAGGCGCCGGAGTGTGCGACCCTCGCTTCCCTCCGTGCGCCTCCTCTCCGCCTCCCCGCCGGTCAGAGCCGCTCGGCACTCTGGGAGACGGCAAGCGCCGCCCACCGCTCGCCGGTCCCCGTCAGCCCACCCGCATCCCGACGACCGGCGGACGGCCGCCTGAATCGGGGGTATACGTGGCCAGAGGAAGCGTGGGATCGCGGCTGTGGGCCGCCGCCGCGGCAGGGATCGGCCTGGTCGCGGGAACTGCCGTCACCATGGCCGTCCAGCGCCCCGCGGTGAACGCACTGCGCACCCGGGTGGAACTCCTGGAACAGGCCGCGCAGATCCAGCGCCAGGCCAACCTCGCCCTGCAACAGCGCCAGCACTGGGAGCTGCTGAGCAAGGCCATGGACGACCCGGAGCTGGCCGAGGTGCTGGACGCCTACGGCGGACACGTCCCGCCCGGGAAACAGCGCCAGTTCCTCTTCGCGAACGCGCTCTACACCAATGCGCTCTGCTACTACCGCATGGGCAACATCACCCGCGAGGAGTTCTTCGGCTTTGCCCGCGGAATGCTGCAACACCCCATATTCCGGGAGTACTGGTACGCGACCCGCCCCCACCGGGCCACTCTCATCGGCACTTCCGACGAAGCCGAAATCGGACGCATGGTCGACGACCTTCTCACCCAGCTGGAGGAGACGGACATTGACGAGTGGTGGGTGGTCGGCGAACCGCCCGTGGAACAGGAGTGAGCCCGGCCGGGGCGCCCTCGCCCGGCAATTGCGGGCGCCCTACCCCGCTTCCGGGCGGATCACACAGTTGGGCGGTAACGAAGCAATAAACCGCCGCGTTTCCTCAGATACCAACAAGGTTGACTACTACGCGACCACGAACGGGTCGATCCCCGCCAAGTGCCGCTCCGTGTCGCCCGGTTGTCGAGGCCATCGCCCCACAGGGCCGCATCGCACCGCGCAACGACGGTGCGAATCATCCAGCCTCGACCAAATTAAGGAAGTCCCACCAGTGAGCCAGATCATCCGTCGGCTTGGCACCCCTCCCACCGCGCGGGGAAGCGTCACCGGGGCCAACTGCCCCGACATTTTCGAACTGTCCGACGGAAGGTTCGCCGTCATCGGCACGGACGTGACAGAAGAACTCGAATCCGAACTTCCCGCCGACGCCTCCCGGGCCGAATACGAGCGGATCGTCGTCGTCAGCCGTGAGACCCTCATCCACGCGAAGGCGGACATCCCCCACAGGTAGCCGCAACCGGCTCATACGCTTGCAAGCGCGACACCGTCAGGTTGTGTGGTCCTCAACGGCACCGTATGAAAGGCCGAGACATTGGTCGCAATCGTACGCCGGATCGGCGCCCCTCCCAGCGCGCGAGGCAGTCTGTCGGGACAGTCCTGTCCCGACATCTTCGAACTCAGCGACGGCAACTACGCCGTGATCGGCCGGGAGGCCACCGCGGAACTCGAGGGCCAGCTGCCCGAGGACGCCACTCGCGCGGACGATGAACGCATCGTGGTCATCAGCCGCGAGACACTCGTCCGCGCCCGAGAGGACATCCCCCACGACTGACACCCACAGCCCAGCGCTGTGACCACGGCGAGGGTCCGGCACCGGCAGCGGAGCCGGACCCTTCCGTCCCTCGACGCTTCAATCGACACAGTTGCTCGATGCAGTCGCCCAACGTTCTGGATCAAGGTGCGGATCAAGGTGCGGATCAAGGTGAGGAATCCGCCGCCGCCCTGCGGATACCGTGACTCCCATGCGCGATCGAGAGCCCCCCGCCGGTCACCCCGAGCGGCGCCTGACCACCAAGGAAGCCGCCGAGCTGCTGGGGGTGAAACCCGAGACCGTGTACGCGTACGTCAGCCGCGGGCAGCTCAGCAGCCGGCGTGTGCCCGGCGGGCGGGGCAGCAGCTTCGACGCAGGCGAGGTGGAGGCCCTCGCGCGGCGCAACCGGCGGGAGAGCGCGGTGAGTCCGGGCTCCGGCGGCGAGCTGTCGGTGCGGACCCGGATCACGCTCATCGAGTCGGACCGGTACTACTTCCGGGGCGTCGACGCGACCCGGCTGGCCACCCGCCACACCTACGAAGAGGTCGCGGAGTGGCTGTGGACGGGCCGGCTGCGTCCCGGCGTCACCTTCCGCGCGCCCGGCGCCTCCGTCGCCGTCGCCCGCCGCGCCGTCGACGCGTTGCCGGACCACGCCGGCCCCACCGACCGGTTGCGGGTGGCCGCCATCGCCGCCGCGGTCGCCGACCCCCTGCGGTTCGACCTTTCCGAGGAGACCGTGCTCGGCACGGCGCGCACGCTCATCCCGACGCTCGTCGCCGCTCTGCCGCCGGTGCACGGCGGACACCGCGACGACGACCCGCTCGCCCACCGCCTGTGGACGCGGCTGAGCGGCCGGGACGCCGACGAGCCGTCGCTGCGCGCCCTGGACACCGCGCTCGCCCTCCTCGTCGACCACGACCTCGCCGCCTCGACCCTGGCGGTACGCGTCGCCGCGTCGGCCCGCGCCCACGCCTACGCCGCCGTCTCCGCCGGGCTCGGCGTGCTGGAAGGCCCGCTGCACGGCGCGGCCAGCGGAAACGCCCACCGGCTGCTGCTCGAGGTGCTGGACCAGGGCGACGCGGGCCCCGTGATCGCCGACGAACTGCGGGCCGGCCGGCGCATCCCGGGACTCGGCCACCGGCTGTACCCGGGCGAGGACCCACGCGCGCGTGTCCTGTTCGACCTCCTGGAGGACCTCCCGCACGCCGCGCCCGCGCTCGCCGCCGCCCGCGACGTCGTGGCCACCACCGCCCGCCACACCCCGCTGCACGCCAACGTCGACCTGGCCCTCGCCGTCCTCACCGCGTCCTGCGGCATGCCCGCCACAGCGGGCGAGACGATCTTCGCCGTGGCCCGTACCGCGGGCTGGATCGCGCACGCCCTGGAGGAGTACGGCGAACGCCCCCTGCGCATGCGCCCGAGCGGCCACTACGTCGGTCCACGGCCGCCCCAGCCACTGCCGGAGCAGGACACGGACAGGGACACGGGCAGGGACACAGGCAGGGACACGGACACGGGCAGGGACACGGCCGGAAGCCGCCGGGGATGAAGTCAGGTTAGGCTCACCTGTGTGAGTATCTGTTCCTCCGCCTCCCGCGAGCTCGACGAGCCCGTCGCGGGCACCGCGGCCACCGCGAGGACCTGGCTCCTGCTCGAACAGCCCGGCCCGTGGGGCGCCGAGGCGCTCACTTCCAGCCATCTCGATCCCGCGGTGGGCCACGCCCTGAAAGCGGCCGCGCGGGGCACGGGCGTACGGGTGGCGCTCATCCGCCGCCCCGGACGGCACGCCGACTGCGGCACCCGCGTCGCCCGCCGGGTGTACGCGGCCCACACCGTCCCCGGCAGGACATGGCTGCACTCCGCCACCACCAGCGACCCGCGGGACCTGCTCGGCCTCGACCTGGCCGCGCTCGGCAGGGGTGAGCACCGCACCTTCGACTCGGTGCTCGGCGCCCGGCCCCACACCGGCGCCCCGCTCGCGCTCGTCTGCACCAACGGCAGGCGCGACCGCTGCTGCGCGCTGCTCGGCCGCCCCCTCGCCGCCGAGCTGGCCGCGTCAGGGACGGAGGGCGTCTGGGAGGTCACTCATCTCGGTGGCCACCGCTTCTCGCCCACGCTGCTCGTGCTGCCGTACGGATACGCCTACGGCCGCGCTCGGGCCGACGCCGTCGAGGAGGTCCTGCGCGGCGTTGAGGAGGGGCGGATCGTCGTCGAGGGATGCCGCGGGAGCTCCGCGTGGGAGCGGCCCGGCCAGGCGGCCGAACTGGCCGTGCGGGCGGCCGCGCGCGAATACGCGGCCGGCGCCCTGACGGTCGTGGACACGGAGAGCGTCGTGGGCACGGACCGCTCCGCGCCGCGCTGGGAGGTGACCGTCGCCCACACGGACGGGCGGCACTGGCGCGTCGTGGTGGCCCAGGGCGCGGCCCTGCCGCCCCGCCCGGAGAGCTGCGGGGCATCGGTTCTGGGCTCGCCGGGGCGCATGGACGTGCTGGCGGTGCGCGAGCTGACACCGGCGCTCGCGGGCTGACCTCGCGGATCAACCCGTTGACTGTCACGGTCCACATTGATCGAGAAATTGATCGAGATTGATCGGGCGGCGGATCGCGGAACTGATCGGGAGACGGATCGCGGAACTGATCGGGAGAGCGATCGGGAGAGCGCTCGGGAAATCCCCCCGCACCCCTACGACGGCCGGCGCGGGCCCACGTACCGTCGTCGCCATGAGCCCCAGCCCCACTCCTTCCGCACGCCGGCGTCTCGGCCTTCCCAAGCGGATGTTCTCCCAGGTGCTGCTGATGCAGGTGGCAATCGCCGCGGGGGTGGCGGTGCTCGCGACCGGGCTGTTCCTGGCTCCGCTGAGCCGGCAGCTGGACGACCAGGCGATGCGCCGTGCGCTGTCGATCGCGGAGACCACCGCGCAGGAACCGCGGATCGTCAGGGACCTGCAGACCACGCCGCCGACGCCGGAAGGGCCGGTGCAGCGGGAGGCGGAACGGATCCGGAAGGCCACCAGGGCGCGGTACGTCGTGGTGATGGACTGGCGGGGCGTGCGCTGGTCCCACACCGACCCCGGGCAGATCGGCGGCATCGTCTCGACCGACCCCAGCGAGGCCCTGGCGGGCGAGGAGGTCATGGCGATCGACGTCGGCACCCTCGGCCGCACGGCCCGCGGCAAGGTGCCGCTGTACGACGACGCGGGCCACGTCGTCGGCGCCGTCTCGGTCGGCATCAGGTACGACAGCGTCCGCGCCCGGCTCCTCGGCGCGATACCCGAGCTGCTCGCCTACGCCGGAGCGGCGCTGGCCGTCGGCGCGCTGGCCGCCTGGCTGGTCTCCCGCCGGGTCCATCGGCAGACCCGTGACCTGGCCTTCTCCGACATCTCCGGGCTGCTCGCGGAACGCGAGGCGATGCTGCACGGCATCCGGGAGGGCGTTGTCGCGCTGGACCGCGCGGGCCGGGTGCGCCTCCTCAACGACGAGGCGCACCGCCTGCTGGGCATCGGCGACGAGGCCGTGGGCAGGTCTCCCGACGAGGTTCTCGGCGAGGGGCGGACGGCCGACATCCTGGCGGGCCGGGTGACGGGCACCGACCTGCTCACCGTGCGCGGCCGACGCGTCCTGGTCGCCAACCGCATGCCCACCGACGACGGCGGCGCCGTCGCCACCCTGCGCGACCGGACCGAACTGGAACGGCTCGGCCGGGAGCTCGACTCCACGCGCGGCCTGATCGACGCACTGCGCGCCCAGGACCACGAGCACGCCAACCGCATGCACACCCTCCTGGGGCTGCTCGAACTGGAGATGTACGACGACGCCGTCGAGTTCATCGGAGAGGTGGTCGGCGACCACCGTGCCACCTCCGAGCAGGTCGCCGAGAAGATCCGGGACCCCCTGCTCGCGGCGCTGCTGGTCGGCAAGGCGACCGTCGCCGCCGAGCGGGGCGTGGCCCTGTGGATCTCGGACCGGACGTGGCTGCCGGACCGGCTGATCGACCCCAGGGGACTCGTCACCGTCGTCGGCAACCTGGTCGACAACGCGCTCGACGCCGTCGCGGGCACGCCCCACGCGCGGGTGGAGGTCGAGCTGCGCTGCGAGGGCCGTACGGCCGTGCTCAGGGTGCGCGACACCGGGCCCGGGATCCCCGCGGAACAACGCGAGCTGATCTTCACCGAGGGCTGGTCCACCAAGGAGCCGCCCGCGCACCGGGAGCGCGGCATCGGGCTCTCCCTGGTGCGCAGGCTCGCCGAGCGCCAGGGCGGCAGCGCGACGGTGGCCGAGGCCGAGGGCGGCGGCGCGGAGTTCACCGTGGTGCTGCCCGAGGCGCTGGCCGAACCGGAGCCCGCGCCGACCGCGACCGGGGTCCGCCCCGTCGAGGAACGGTACCCCGTCAGGACGGACCACCCCGTCGAGGAGGAGTCGCGATGATCGAGGTCCTGGTCGTGGACGACGACATCAGGGTCGCGCGGGTCAACGCCGCCTACGTGGAGAAGGTCCCGGGCTTCCACGTGGCCGGTCAGGCGCACAGCGCGGGCGAGGCGCTGCGTCGGCTGGAGGCGCTGCCCGGCCTCGATCTGGTCCTGCTGGACCACTGCCTGCCCGACGAGACGGGTCTGGCGGTCGTGCAGGAGATGCGCCGCCGCGGCCACCGGGCGGACGTGATCATGGTGACGGCGGCCCGGGACGTGTCGACCGTGCAGGCGGCGATGCGGCAGGGCGCGCTGCACTACCTGGTCAAGCCGTTCACCTTCGCGGGCCTGCGCGCCAAGCTGGAGGCGTACGCGCGGCTGCGCCGCACGCTCGACGGCGGCGGCGAGGCGGAGCAGGCCGATGTCGACCGCATCTTCGGCGCGCTGTCGGCGCCCCCGGAGCCCGGGCTGCCCAAGGGGCACTCCCCCGCCACCGCCGACCTGGTGCGCCGCTGCCTGATGAACGCCGAAGTCCCGCTGTCGGCGCAGGAGATCGCCGAGCGGACCGGGGTGAGCCGGCAGACCGCCCAGCGGTACCTGAAGCTGCTGGAGCGCACCGGACGGGCCCGGCTCACCCTCAGGTACGGCGACGCGGGCCGCCCGGAACACCGTTACGTGTGGGCGGCCCGCGTCTGAGAGCACGGCCGGGTGGGGGGCGGGGAAGGGACCGTGCCCCCCGTGCGTACGGATTCAGTCCGCGGCCTTCTCCACGAACTCGGTGGTGTACGTCTTGTCGAGGTCCACCTTGGCGTTCTTGATGTTGGGGTTGAACGCCTTGAGCACCTTCTCGACCGTTGCGGGACCGTCGGCGGGCATCACGCCGTCCCTGGTGAACATCGGCAGCGTGCTCTCGATGGCGGCGGCGTACAGGACCTTGTTGCCCTGGGAGTAGTCGGCGGGCATCTTGTCCGCGATCTCGGACGAGCTGTGGGCGGACATCCACTTGAGCGTCTTGACGAACGCGTTGGCCAGCTTCTGGACCGTGTCCTTGTGGCTGTTCACCCAGTCCGTCTGCATGTACAGGCTCGACGACGGGTATGGGCCGCCGAGCGCCTCCTGGGACCCCTCCGGCGTCCGCATGTCGAGGAGCACCTTGCCCGCCTTCTTGTCCAGGATCGTGGCGACGGTCGGATCGGTCGTCATGCCGCCGTCGATGGCACCCTTCTGGAGGGCCGAGATGAAGGTCGGCCCCGCGCCGACGGCGACCGGCGTGAACTGGTCGACCCGCACGCCGTTCTTGACCGCGAGGTACTTGGTGAGGAAGTCGGTGGAGGAGCCGAGGCCGGTGACGCCGAGCTTCCTGCCCTTGAAGTCCTTGGGCGAGGTGATGTCGCCCGCCGCCTTCTGGGAGACGATCTCCACCTCGCCGGGCGCGTGCGAGAACTGCACGACTGACTCCACGGACTTGCCCTTGGTCTGCAGGTCGAGCGTGTGGTCGTAGAAGCCGACGGCACCCTGGACCTGGCCGGAGACGAGCGCGGTCTCGGCCTGGACGCCGGCCGGCTCGCTCAGCAGTTCCACGTCGAGTCCCTCGGCGTCGAAGTAGCCGAGCCGCTGGGTCAGCATCGCGGGCAGGTAGATGACCTTGTCCAGGCCGCCGACCATGATCTTGACCTTGGTGCCCTTGCCGTCGCCCTTGCCGCCGGAGCCGGCGGAGGCGCTGCTCGCCGCGTCATTGGCGCAGGCGGTGAGGGAGGACAGGGCGAGCAGGCCGGCCGCGGCCAGGGAGGCGTATCTGGCGCTTCTGCGCATGGTGGTTCACGTCCTTGTGACTTGTGAGAGGGCGGTGCGGGGAGAAAGGGGGGTGGTTCGAGGGGCGCGTCCGAGGGCGTTCAGCTGTCGGAGCCCGACGGCTTCCAGCGGAAGATGCGGCGCTCGGCGAAGGTGAGCAGCCCTTCGGCGAGGAGCGCGACGACGGCGAGGATGACCATCGCGGCGTACACCCCGGCCGCGTTGAAGGTGCCCTGGGACTGCGCGACGAGCAGGCCGATGCCCTTGGTGGCGCCGATGTACTCGCCGACGATGGCGCCGATGAGGGCGAAGCCGAAGCTGACGTGCAGGCTGGTGAAGATCCAGGAGGTGGCGGACGGGATGACGACCTGAAGCGTCACCCTGCGGTCGCTCGCGCCGAGGATACGGGCGTTGGCGACCAGGTTGCGGTCGACCTCCCGGGCGCCCTGGAAGGCGTTGAAGAAGACCGGGAAGAACACCAGCACGACGGCGGAGGCGACCTTGGAGGCCGGTCCGAGCCCGAACCAGATCACGAAGATCGGCGCGAGGACGATCCTGGGGATCGAGTTGAGCACCTTGATGTAGGGACCGAGGATGTCGGCGAGGAAGGCGATCCGCCCCAGCGCGATGCCGAACACCACGCCGGCGACGACACCGATGACCCACCCCAGCAGCGCTTCGTGCAGGGTGAACCAGATCTGCTCGCCCAGGGAGCCGAGCGCCGTCCCGTGGGTGAGCCAGGTGTGGATCTGGTCCCAGATCTTCGAGGGCATCGAGAAGTTGAACGGATCGATGACCTTGGCGCGGGAGAGCGCCTCCCACACGCCGAGGAAGGCGATCAGGAGCAGCACGCGGGACGCCGTGACGACGATCTTGCGTTTGCGGGCGGCACGCGCGCGTGAGTGTGCGCGGCCCGGGGCGGCCTTGACCGTGTCGACGACCGGTGTGGCGAGGACCTCAGGCGACATTCGCGGCACCCCTCTCGCGGGTGATGCGGACCTCTTCGCCCAGCGACTCCCAGATCTCGCGGTAGATCTCGATGAACCGCGGCTCCAGGCGCACCGACTCGACCTTGCGGGGCCGCGGCAGGTCGATGTCGAAGACGTGCTTGACGGTCGCGGGCCCGGCCGTCATCACGACGACCTTGTCGGCCAGGGCGATCGACTCCTCCAGGTCGTGGGTGACGAAGACGACGGAGGCGCCGGTGCCCTCCCACAGCTCCAGCAACTCGTCCGACATCAGCGCCCTGGTCTGCACGTCGAGCGCCGAGAACGGCTCGTCCATCAGCAGGATCTCGGGGTCGTTGACGAAGGTCGCGGCGAGCGCGACACGCTTGCGCTGGCCGCCGGAGAGCTGGTGCGGATAACGGTCCTCGAAGGCCGCGAGACCGACCCGGGCCAGCCACTCGCGCGCCTTCCGCTTCGCCTCGGCCTTGGGCACGCCACGGAAACGCGGCCCCGCCATGACGTTGGACAGGACGGTGCGCCAGGGGAAGGTGGCGTCCTGCTGGAAGACGAAACCGACCTTGCCGCCGACGCCCTGGACCGGCTCCCCGGCGACCAGGACCTCGCCCTCGGTGGGCTCTTCCAGCCCGCTGACGAGGGTGAGCGTGGTCGACTTGCCGCAGCCGGTGGGTCCGACGACCGCCACGAACTCCCCCCGCCCGACGGTGAGGTCGAGGTCTCGGACAGCCGTGTGCAGACCCCCCGACGGGGTCTTGAAGATCTTGCTGGCGCCCCGCAGCTGAATGGCGGGGCTGTTGTCTGGGCTCATGGCCGGGGACGGTAGAGGCGGCCCGGGCCGCAGCAGGAGCCTTCTGTGCGCATGCCGTTCTTTTGCCTGCAACAGCCTGTTGTGCTCTTTTTGCTCGCGTTACAACAGCGGAGCCGAAACACGGGCTTGACACGATGCCCGCCAGGCCTTGAACGGAGAGAGGCCCGATGATTGACGTCCTGGTCGTGGACGACGACTTCCGCGTCGCCGAGATCAACGCGAGGTACGTGGGAAAGGTTCCCGGCTTCCGGGTGGCCGCCCGCGCGCACAGCGCCGCCCAGGCCCTGGCGACCGTGCAGCGAGGGGCCATCGACCTGGTCCTGCTCGACCACTACCTGCCCGACCAGACCGGCCTCGAACTCGCCCACCGCATGCGGGAGCAGGGCCACGGCACCGACGTCATCATGATCACCGCGGCCGGCGACGTGGCGACCGTGCAGGCCGCCATGCGCCTGGGCGCCCTGCACTATCTGGTCAAGCCGTTCACCTTCGCCGCCCTGCGCACCCGCCTCGACTCGTACGCCGCCCTGCGCCGGACGGTCGACCGGGTCGGCGGCCGCGGGATCGCCGGACAGGAACAGGTCGACCGGATCTTCGGCGCGCTGCGCACCGCGTCGGTGCCGTCGTCGTCGCCGGGGCTGCCCAGCGGCCACTCGGAGCCGACGGCCGACCTGATCTGCCGCGTCCTGCACGACGCCGGCCATCCGCTCTCGGCCCACGAGGTGGCCGCCGAGACGGGCCTGAGCCGCTCCACGGCCCAGCGCTACCTCCGCCACCTCGAACAGGCCGGCCGCCTCCGGCTGTCCCTCAGGTACGGCGACACGGGCCGCCCGGAGCACCTCTACGCCTGGGTGGCTCCGTAGCCGGTCACGCGCTGCCCCGCGCCGGCCGCGGGCACCACCGCCGGCCGACGGTGGCGAGGAACCGGCGCCCGCCGTGCGACGGACCGAGGCCCCGCGTCAGACGGCTCCCGCCCCGGTGAGCGACCGCACCTCGGTCTCCGCGTGCCTGGCCTCGTCCGGTGCCTCCGCGGAGGTGACCGTGCCCAGCCAGCCCGCGAGGAAGCCCAGCGGGATCGAGATCAGACCGGGGTTCTGCAGCGGGAAGTACTGGAAGTCGACGCCCGGGAAGAGCGACTCGGGGCTGCCCGACACCACCGGCGAGAGGGTGACGAAGACCAGCGCGGGCACCAGCCCGCCGTAGACGGACCACACGGCGCCCCGTGTGGTGAATCCGGCCCAGAACAGCGAGTAGAGCAGCACCGGGAGGTTGGCCGACGCGGCGACGGCGAAGGCGACGCCCACCAGGTAGGCGACGTTCAGATCGCGGGCGAGCAGTCCGAGGGCGATCGCGAGGACGCCGATGCCGACCGCGGCGAGCCGTGCCACGGCGACCTCGCTGCGCGGCTTGCCGCCGCGGCGGCGCAGGGACGCGTACAGGTCGTGGGCCACGGACGCCGAGGAGGCGAGGGTGATCCCGGCGACCACCGCCAGGATCGTGGCGAAGGCGACGGCGGCGACCACGGCGAACAGCACCGTTCCGCCCGTGGAGTCGGCGCCGCCTCCGAGGTCGAGGGCGAGCAGCGGCACCGCGGTGTTGCCCGCCGCGTTCGAGCCGCGTACCGCGTCCGGTCCCACGATCGCCGCCGCGCCGAAGCCGAGGACGATCGTCATCAGGTAGAAGCCGCCGATGAGCCCGATCGCCCAGAGCACGGAACGGCGGGCCGCGCGGGCGGTCGGCACGGTGCAGAAGCGGGAGAGGATGTGCGGCAGCCCGGCGGTGCCCAGGACCAGGGCGAGTCCCAGGCTGATGAAGTCGAGGCGGGCGGTCCAGTCCCCGCCGTACTTCAGCCCCGGCGCGAGGAACGCCTCGCCGTGTCCGCTGCGCGCGGCCGCCGTCAGCAGGAGCCGGTCGAAGTCGCCGTGGAAGCGCGCCAGGACGAGCACGGTCAGCACGAGCGTCCCGCCGAGCAGCAGTACCGCCTTGACGATCTGGATCCAGGTGGTGGCCCGCATCCCTCCCAGCGACACGTAGACGATCATGAGCGTGCCGACACCGATCACGGTCCAGGACCGCGCGGCCCCGCTCGTGCCGCCGAGCAGCAGCGCGACCAGGCTGCCGGCGCCCACCATCTGCGCCACCAGGTACAGGACGGACACGGTGACCGAGGAGGCGCCCGCCGCGATCCGCACCGGCCGCTCGCTCATCCGTGCCGCCACCACGTCGGCGAGCGTGAACCGCCCGCAGTTGCGCACCAGTTCGGCGACGAGGAACAGCACCACCAGCCAGGCCACCAGGAAGCCGACCGCGTACAGCAGCCCGTCGTAGCCGAACAGCGCGATGAGCCCGGAGATGCCCAGGAAGGACGCGGCGGACATGTAGTCGCCCGCGATGGCAAAACCATTCTCCATCGGCGAGAAGAGGCGCCCGCCCGCGTAGAACTCCTCCGCCGAGCCGTGGCGGTGGCGGCTCACCCATGTGGTGATGCCCAGCGTGACCGCGACGAACGCGCTGAACAGCGACAGCGCGAGTGTCTGGTGATGGCCCGTCACCACGCACCCCCTCGGGCGCCGCGCGTCAACTCCTGCGTTTCCCAGCGCAGTTCGAGTGCCGCCCGGTCCCTGCGCAGCCGGGCGTGCCGGGCGTAGGCCCAGGCGAGCAGGAAGGTGCTGAGGAACTGCCCGAGTCCCGCGGCCATCCCCACGTTCACGGATCCCACCACCGGCCTCGCCATCAGCGCCGGAGCGGTCGTCGCGGTCACGACGTAGCCCACGTACCAGGTGAGGAAGACGACGACCCTCGGCACCACGAACCTGCGGTACCGGCGGCGCACTTCCTGGAAGGCCGCGCTGTGCTGGACCTGGAGGTAGACGTCGGCCGGAGCGGCCGCCTCCGCCGCTCCCGTCACGCCCGTGCGGCCCGGCGTCCCGGCAGCCTGCGCGGGAAGGGATACGCCGCCTCCGGCCGACTCGCCCCAGCCGGAGGCGAGTGCGTCGTGCCACGGGTCGTCGTACCGCACCCCTGCGGGCGCCCCTGCCGCGGGCGGGGCGTGGTCGTCGTCATGTGCGGCCGGACTTCCGGCGATGTCCCCGCCTGCGCGGGTGGGACCGTTGCTTGACTGCATGCCCCAGCATGGACAGACCGGGAACCTCCCCGAACCTGCTTTACCAGGCCCTTCACCCCATCAGGTGACCAACCCGACGGCGGCCGGACAATTGCCTCGGCGCGGGCACGACGCACCGCTCCGGCGGCAGGTGACACGGCGCACCGCACCGCTTGCCGTCCCGGTGACGGCGTGCGCTGCCCGGCACCGGGTTCCGTGCGAGAGTCCGGCGCCCGGCTCGGCGGTCAGGCGTCGATGCGCGACCGGTCCAGTGTCGCCGCCGAGCTGGAGATGAACTCCTTGCGCGGGGCGACGTCGTTGCCCATCAGCAGATCGAAGACCTGCTCGGCCGCGTCCAGGTCCGAGAGGTTGATCCGGCGCAGGGTGCGGTGGCGCGGGTCCATGGTCGTCTCGGCCAGCTGGTCGGCGTCCATCTCGCCGAGCCCCTTGTAGCGCTGGATGGAGTCCTTGTACCGGACGCCCTTGCTCTGCAGTTCGAGGAGCTTGTCGCGCAGCTCGCGGTCCGAGTACGTGTACACGTACTTGTCCTGGCCCCTCTTGGGCTGGACGATCTCGATCCGGTGCAGCGGCGGCACCGCGGCGAACACGCGGCCTGCCTCCACCATGGGCCGCATGTAGCGGTGGAACAGCGTCAGCAGCAGGGTGCGGATGTGGGAGCCGTCGACGTCGGCGTCGGTCATCATGATGATCTTGCCGTAGCGGGCGGCGTCGATGTCGAAGGTACGGCCGGAGCCGGCCCCTATGACCTGGATGATCGCGCCGCACTCGGCGTTCTTGAGCATGTCCGTGACGGACGACTTCTGCACGTTGAGGATCTTGCCGCGGATCGGCAGCAGCGCCTGGAACTCGGAGTTCCGGGCGAGCTTGGCGGTGCCGAGCGCGGAGTCTCCCTCGACGATGAACAACTCGCTGCGGTCCACGTCATCGCTGCGGCAGTCGGCGAGCTTGGCGGGGAGCGACGAGGACTCCAGGGCCGTCTTGCGGCGCTGCGCGTCCTTGTGCTGGCGGGCCGCGATGCGCGTGCGGGCGGCGGCGACGACCTTCTCCATGACCACCCGGGCCTGCGCGGCGGCGTCGCGCTTGGCGGAGGTCAGAAAGGCCTTGAGCTCCTTGGTGATCACGGTGTTCACGATCCGGCGGGCCGCCGAGGTGCCGAGGACCTCCTTGGTCTGGCCCTCGAACTGGGGCTCGGCCAGACGGACCGTGACGACCGCGGTGAGCCCTTCCAGGGCGTCGTCCTTGACGATGTCGTCCTCGGCGACGCGCAGCAGCTTCTTGGCGCGCAGCACCTCGTTCATCGTCTTGGCGACGGCCTGCTCGAAGCCGGCGACGTGGGTGCCGCCCTTGGGGGTGGCGATGATGTTGACGAACGACCTGACGGTCGTGTCGTAGCCCGTCCCCCAGCGCAGGGCGACGTCGACGCCGAGCTCACGGGTGACCTCGGTGGGCGTCATCTGGCCGTGGTCGTCCAGAACCGGGACGGTCTCCTTGAAGGTGCCCTGGCCGGAGAAGCGGAGGACGTCGCAGATCGGCCTGTCGCTCGCCAGGTACTCGCAGAACTCGCTGATGCCGCCGTCGAAGCGGAAGGACTCCTCGCCCTTGCTGCCGCCCTCGCCGAGGCCGAACTCGTCACGGACGACGATGGTCAGGCCGGGCACCAGGAACGCGGTCTGCCGGGCCCGCTGGTGCAGGTTCTCCAGGGAGAGCTTGGCGTCCTTGAGGAAGATCTGGCGGTCGGCCCAGTAGCGCACGCGCGTGCCGCTGCGGGTCTTGGGGATCCGCTTGGCCTTGCGCAGGCCGCTCTCGGCCGTGAACTTGGCGTCCGCGCCGTTCGCCGCGAAGGCGCCGGGCACGCCGCGCCGGAAGCTGATGGCGTGGGTGTGGCCGCCGCGGTCCACCTCGACGTCGAGGCGGGCGGACAGGGCGTTCACGACGGAGGCGCCGACGCCGTGCAGGCCGCCGGAGGCGGCGTACGAGCCGCCGCCGAACTTTCCGCCCGCGTGCAGCTTGGTCATCACGACCTCGACGCCGGACAGGCCGGTCTTCGGCTCCACGTCGACCGGGATGCCGCGGCCGTTGTCGCGGACCTCCACCGAACCGTCGTCGTGGAGGATCACCTCGATGTGGTCGCAATAGCCCCCGAGGGCCTCGTCGACGGAGTTGTCGATGATCTCCCACAGGCAGTGCATGAGCCCGCGGCTGTCGGTGGATCCGATGTACATACCCGGGCGCTTGCGTACGGCCTCGAGCCCCTCGAGGACGAGCAGGTGCCGCGCAGTGTAATTGGAACCGTCCCGGTCAGCTCCTGCCAGCAGCGCTGTGGACGACGGCACGGACGTCTCGGCGGTCACGCGGTTCGCTCCTCGCTGAATTTCAGATGGGGCCCCAGTGGGTAAGGGCGCGGCTCGGTCTGCCGCCATGAGGGTACCGAGGCCTGGTAGAGCCGTTGTCACGCCACCCTCACCCGGAAGACAGACTAGTCCAGGGTCGCATGGGTGTTCGATCCCTCGATCGGGTGAAGTACACATCACGTTCCCTTCGAGGCATGAACCATTTAGGCTCCGGGCACGTCCTCATGAACAACCGGCAAGCCGGCCGGGAGGGCGAGAACGACGAGAACGACGAGAACACCGACCCGCAGCGCCAAACCGCAAACCCTACAGACACGCAAAACGGCACATTCGCCGCCAACCGGCAGCAGACAGCCGGACTCGGAAGAGATTTTTCGAGGGCAAGCCCCGAGCGGGAACATTTTCGGGCTGGTTGGATGTTGACCCTGGTACGACAGCTCGTCGAGCTAGAGAAGAGGCGACGTGACTACTGTTCTGACCCCCGCGAGCCCGCTGACGGCCGCTGACCGCTGCGACCGTTGCGGCGCCCAGGCGTACGTGCGCGTCGTCCTGCTCAGCGGCGGAGAACTGCTCTTCTGCGCCCACCACGGCCGCAAGTTCGAGCCGGAACTCAAGAAGATCGCCGCTGAGATACAGGACGAGACGGAGCGGCTCACGGCCGTTCCCGCATCCGCCTCCGAAGAAGAGCGCTGACGCCTCGCACCCACGACGAGCCAGCTCCGGCGCAGGCCGGCAGACGGGCGGCGCCGCCCCTGTCCTCAGGGACGGCGCCGCCCGTCGTCGTGGTGCGAAGGCCCCCAGCCTCTGCGGGCCCAGTCTCCCGTGCCCACCTCAGCGGGCCCCAGTGCCCCTGTGCGCCGTCCGTGGTGCCTGCGGCGCCCCCGACGACCCCAGCGCCCTCAGGACGTAGGAAACGCGCGTGTAGACCCCCGGGCTGCCCGCACGGCCGCAGCCGCTTCCCCAGGACACCAGCCCGATCAGCCTGCCCTGGGACACCAGCGGGCCCCCGCTGTCCCCCTGGCAGGCGTCCCGGCCGCCCCGCGTCTCACCGGCGCACAGCATGCTGTCGGCCCGGTAGGCGCCGTCACCGCTTCCAGGATACGCCTCCTGGCACTGGGCGTCCGGCAGCACGTGCACGTGCGCCGCACGCAGCCTGTGTGTGTAGTCTCCGGCGCCGGTGACATCGCCCCACCCGTAGACGACGGCGTCCGTTCCCGGGGCGTACGCGGGATCACCGGCGGCCGCCGGTCCGATGACGGATCCCTCGGGCAGCGGGTGCGCGAGCGTGAGCACGGCGAAGTCGCCGGCGTTGGTCGCGCCGTCGTACCCCGGATTGACCCAGACGCCGCGCACCGCGATCTCCTGGCCGGTGCCGGCCGTCAGGTCGGTGCGGCCGGTGATGACCTTCAGGTCGCGTACCCGCTCGGGAGACGCTCCCAGAGCCTCCTTCCCCAGACAGTGGGCCGCGGTGAGCACGGTGGTCCGGCCGATCGCCGCGCCACCGCAGAACTGCCCCGCGCGCGTACCCCCGAACCGGTCACGGCTGGAGAGCGCCACCGTCCACGGACTCTCGGACACGTCGACGGGAAACCCTCCGACGACGACGCTGTCGGCGGCGGCGGGAGCGGTGGACACCAGCGGTATCGCGGCCGCCGCGGCCGCCAGGACCAGCGGCCGGGACAGGGCTCGGACAATGCGAGATCGCATGGACACTCCTGACTCAAGGTGATGAACGGACACCCAGAGTCACGCAGGGCGCTGCCGCCCGCAGCACGAAGACCCGGTCCCCAAGGGGAACCGGGCCTTCGGCGTCGTGGTGCGGGTGACCTAGTCGAGGTAGTCGCGCAGCACCTGCGAACGCGACGGGTGGCGCAGCTTCGACATGGTCTTGGACTCGATCTGGCGGATGCGCTCGCGCGTGACGCCGTACACCTTGCCGATCTCGTCCAGGGTCTTCGGCTGACCGTCGGTGAGACCGAAGCGCATGGAGACGACGCCCGCCTCACGCTCGGACAGGGTGTCGAGGACGGAGTGCAGCTGCTCCTGCAGGAGCGTGAAGCTGACCGCGTCCGCGGGGACGACCGCCTCGGAGTCCTCGATGAGGTCACCGAACTCGCTGTCGCCGTCCTCGCCCAGCGGGGTGTGCAGCGAGATGGGCTCGCGGCCGTACTTCTGGACCTCGATGACCTTCTCCGGGGTCATGTCGAGTTCCTTGGCCAGCTCCTCCGGGGTGGGCTCGCGGCCCAGGTCCTGGAGCATCTGGCGCTGCACGCGCGCGAGCTTGTTGATGACCTCGACCATGTGCACCGGGATGCGGATGGTGCGGGCCTGGTCGGCCATCGCGCGGGTGATCGCCTGACGGATCCACCAGGTGGCGTACGTGGAGAACTTGTAGCCCTTGGTGTAGTCGAACTTCTCGACCGCGCGGATCAGACCGAGGTTGCCCTCCTGGATGAGGTCCAGGAAGAGCATGCCGCGGCCGGTGTAGCGCTTGGCCAGCGAGACCACCAGGCGGAGGTTGGCCTCCAGGAGGTGGTTCTTGGCGCGGCGGCCGTCCTCGGCGATGATCTCCAGCTCGCGCTTGAGTTTCGGCGCCAGCTTGTCGGCGTTGGCCAGCTTGTCCTCGGCGAACAGACCGGCCTCGATGCGCTTGGCGAGCTCGACCTCCTGCTCGGCGTTGAGCAGGGGGACCTTGCCGATCTGCTTGAGGTAGTCCTTGACCGGGTCGGCGGTGGCGCCGGCGGCGGCCACCTGCTGGGCGGGCGCGTCGTCCTCGTCCTCGTCGGAGAGCACGAAGCCCGCGCTCTCGGCACCCTCGGGCTCGTCACCGGCCTTGGGCGCGTCCTCGAGCACCTCCTCCTCGAGGATCTCGACGTCGTCCTTCTTGGCGCTGGTCTTCTTCGCGGGCGTCGCCTTCTTGGCGGCCGCCTTCTTCGTGGTCGTCGCCTTCTTCGCGGGCGCCGCCTTCTTCGCGGTGGCCCTCCTGGCGGCTGCGTCGTCCTCGACGGGCGCGTCGGCCGTGGGCGACGCCGGGGCTGCGGGCGCGGTGGCCTTCTTGGTGGTCACCGTCTTGGCCGCGACCGCCTTGGTGGCGGTGCGCTTGGCCGGACTCTTCGCTGCGACGCTCTTTCGGGTGCGCTTGGGCTCTGCGGCACTGACCATCAGCGTCACACCCTCTTCCTCGAGGATCTGGTTGAGGCTGCGCAGTACGTTCTTCCACTGAGTGGCCGGAATCTGGTCAGCTTCGAAGGCCCGACGCACATCGTCGCCGGCGATCTGCCCCTCAGCCTTTCCCCGCTCGATGAGAGCCATGACAGAGACGGACTCGGCGATCTCCGGCGGGAGCGTACGGGATGTGCTGGCCGACACGAACAACCTCTCGGAACGTTGGAAAACGGCTTCCGGCCCCGTCCATGGCGGACAGGAGCCGACCGACGGCTTGGGGAACCGGACCGACGGCACGGGCTGGGGCCGGGAAGAGGCACAGCGCCGTTAACGGCGTCCGTATTCCTTCCTCGGCTGTCACCTCTTAGGTCATCGCGACTGTTTCCACGAGCGTTACGCCCAATCTGCGTGGCCCGAGTCACACCTCGTAAGCGCGCAAAAATTGTCAAACAAGGACAAACAAGGTCGCCCGCGATGCGGACCGGGGTCGCTGCGCCGGTCGCGCGGCCCCTCGCGCCGTCGGACCCCACAGGATCCCGGGAATCCTGGGAATCCTGCGGGGTCCGACGGCGGACGGCTCGTCGGCCGGGTGACGCCACAGGAGGGGGAGGCATCCACCGGCCGCGCCGTCCGCGGTGGGCGGTCAGTGCTCGCGTGGCGCGGGTACCACACGCTCGACCTCGGGGTGCACGGTGAGCAATTGGCGCATGGCCACCTCGGCTCCGGCACCGTCGCCCGCCGCGAGCGCGTCGACGATCCTGCCGTGGTGTCCCAGCGACGTCTCGTTCGGCCGGTCACAGCCCGTGACCGGGCCGCCGGAGACCTGGAGGGCCGCCGACACGATCCCGGAGAGGTGCTCGAGCATCCGGTTGCCGGAGACCTGGATGAGCAGGGAGTGGAACTCGGCGTCGGCGCGGGAGAAGGTGAGCGCGTCGCCCTGCCCCATGGCCTGCCCCATGATCTCGACCATGTCGGCGAGCCGCTGCTGGACGTCCTCGCGGCCGTGCCCGGCGGCGAGCCGCGCGGCGAGCGGTTCGATGGTCCAGCGCAGCTCGCTCAGCTCCCGGCGCTGGTCGTCGCGCTGCGGGCCGAAGGCCCGCCACTCGATGATGTCCGGGTCGAGGAGGTTCCAGTCGCTGACGGGACGCACGCGCGTGCCGACGTTAGGGCGGGCACTGACCAGGCCCTTGGCCTCCAGGACGCGCAGCGACTCGCGGACGACGGTGCGCGAGACCTCGAAACGCTGGCCGATCTCCTCGGGCACCAGCGGGCGGTCGGCTCCCAGATCTCCGGAGACGATCATCTGGCCGAGCTGCTGGACGAGTTGGCCGTGCAACCCGCGCCCGCGGCTGCCCGCGGTGCGCCGGCTCACGCGGCCCAGCTCCGGATCCGCGCTCTCCCAGGCGGGGGCTCCGACGCGGTCGACGACGGCTGGTGCCTCGGCGTACGGGTAGCGGTCGAGTTCGCCCGGACCTGCGAGACCGGAGTCTGTGGCGCGGGCGGCGGTCATCATGGTGTGCGCAAGGGTACTCACGCATCCTTTGTCGGCGTTGTCCTCAACTCCCTTGAGGGCTTTGGTGAAAAGCACACGAAAGGGTGATCGCTCACCCCGTCGCAATTGACGCCTTATCAGAAAGAAGTGAGCGATCCCCCGGGGAGTTGCGCGCAGCGCGGAACCAGGAGGGTCCGCACGGTGATCACCGGGCCCTTCCGCGCAGGGTCGTGAGCAGATACGCGCAGAGCAGAGCGGTCAGCGACAAGGTCAGCGCGCCGCCCACGGGTTGGGCGATCACGCGGGCCGCCGCCCCCAGATAGCGCTCTCCCCCGAAGGGCCACTGCGACAGGAACACCTCACGCACGCGTGCCGGAAAGCCCGCGGCCGTTCGCACTGCCGGTCCCTGGAAGGCCCTTTGTACGAGTGGTACGACGACGACGGGTACGGCGACCACCGCCGCGAGCCCGGCCGCGGTGGACCGGAAGACACCGGCGCCCAGCACCCCGGCCCAGGCACACCCGACGACGAGCCCGGCCCAACTCGCGACCGGCGAGAGCCAGTCGGCGGGGACCTGCGCGACTTCCCGCCCGTAGAGCAGATACAGCGCCGCGGTGTCACAGCCCGCGGTGAGGAGGGCGAGCGTCAGCGCGCTGGCGGCTGCCACCAGGAGCTTCGCGGTGAGCAGCCCCAGCCGACGGGGCACCGTGCCGCGGTCCGCCGCGAGGGCGGGGTGGCGGAACTCGTCGCCGAAGGAGAGCGCACCGAGCAGCCCCGCACCGAGCGCGGCGGGCGGCAGCGGCAACTCCTGCGGCCAGGCGGCCAGCAGGCGCGGCTGCGAGGTGTGACCGGCCCGGGCGAGGAGTACGGCGACGAGGACGGACCCGAGGAGCACGGCGGCCCCGGTGAGGAGACCCGTGCCGATGCCGGTGGCGCGGCGGATCTCGTAGCGCAGGGGACGCAGCGGGCTCCTGGCGGAACGGACCGAAATGGGAGGCGGGAGAGGGGGCAGCGCACCGGAACCGGGCCCCTCGGGAGCGCGCGGACCCGACGCCGGCGCCAGGGTGGCGGCGAGGTCCGGCCACGGGGCGGAGGGAGCGGGGCACAGCGGCCGCATCGCCTCGGACTCTCCGGGCTCTTCGGGCACTTCCCGTTCCCTGGACTCTTCCACCTCTTGCGGTTCTCGCGGCTCTCGCGGTTCTTGCGGCGCTTCCGCCTTTCGTGGATCTTCCGGCTCTCCCGGCTCTCCCGGCTCTCCCGGCTCTCCCGGCCCTTGCGGCCCTTGCGGCTCTTGCGGGTCCTCGGGCGTGCGGGTGGGAGCCGGGGGTCCGGCAGCGGCGTCCGGCAGCGGTACCGCACCGGTCGTGTGCGGGTTGCCGGGTGTCTGCGACTCGCCGGTGCCGGACGGTTGGCCGGAGGCACCATGTTCATCGGCACTGGATTCCTTGCCCGGTGCAGGCACCTTGAGCGGGGTCGGGTCCGCCCCGGGCCCCATGTCGCCCACTTCGTCGGCGAGTCGGTGGACGAGGATGCCGTGCCGGAAGGCGGTCTCGCCGATGTCGGCACAGCTACTGCCGTAGACGGCAAGGCGGTTGCCGCCCTCGCGGACGATCTCGACGGAGCGCTGTGCGGCGCGGGACTCCCTGGCGAGCACGGCGGCGAGGCGGGCGGCGTGCGGACTCCGGACGGCGACGCGGGGGCGCAGCCTGGTGCGGGCGAAGTCATCGGCCTCCTGATCGGCGACGAGCCGGCCCTTCTCCAACGTCACGACGCGATCGGCGTTGCGCGCCGCCTCCTTGGTGTCGGCCGTGGTGAACAGGACCGTGCCACCCTGGGCCGCGTGGGCTCGCAGTACGCCGTGCAGCCAGCGGGCTTCACGGGCGGAGAGCCCGTCGGCGGGATCGTCCAGCACGAGTGTGTGCGGGTCCGCCAGCAGGGCGCAGGCGAGGCCGAGGCGGCGGTCCATGCCCCGGGACAGGGCGCCCAGGTGCTCGTGGCGCAGGCTGACGAGGTCGACCGCTTCGAGGACTTCGTCGGCCCGCCGGGCCGGGACGCCCGCGGCGGCGCACAGCATGCGCAGGTGACCGCGGACCGTGCGGGCCGGATGCCCGGGTACGTCGCCCAGCAGGACGCCGACTTCACGCGACGGGTGAGCGATACGGTGCAGGGGGCGGCCCCTGAAGTGGGTGACGCCGCGGCCAGGTTGGAGTTCGAGCATGAGTCTGAGCGCCGTCGTCTTGCCCGCGCCCGGTGTCCCGAGCAGTGCGGTGACGCGGCCCGCGTCCGCCTCGAACGAGACGTCGTCCACAGCGGGCGGAAGCTCCTTGCGTGGGTTGCTGGTCAGTCCGAAGGCCTGGATCACCGGAGCAACATAGCGCGCCATATCCGGTTTTTCGGACATCACGGAGCCAACTGTGCAGGCTGCGACCGGGCCGGTCGGATCCCTGTTCGCCGTTCACTGCCGAGCCCGGCCGGGCGGCGGGTCTTCCCGGCCCCGGGTCGGGGCCGTACTCGTCAGACCTCGGGACGCAGCATCGGCGGGTTGAGCAGCGTGGCCCCGCCGGCCCGGAACAACTGGGCCGGCCGGCCGCCCTGACGCGTCGTGGTCCCGCCGGTGGGGACGAGGAAGCCCGGTGTCCCCGTGACCTTGCGGTGGAAGTTGCGCGGATCGAGCGCGACGCCCCACACCGCCTCGTAGACCCGGCGCAGCTCGCCGACGGTGAACTCGGCCGGGCAGAACGCCGTGGCGAGCGACGAGTATTCGATCTTGGAGCGGGCGCGTTCGACGCCGTCGGCCAGGATCTGCGCGTGGTCGAAGGCGAGCGGCGCGACCGGCTCGCCGTCACGGCCGTACCCGCCCTGCTGCAGCAGCTCGTCCACGGGCGCCCAGCGTGCGTTGCTGGCGTCGCCGCCGGCCCGGGGCGGGGGCAGGTCGGGGGCGAGCGCGAGGTGGGCGACGCTGACCACCCGCATCCGGGGGTCCCGCTTGGGGTCGCCGTAGGTGGCGAGCTGCTCGAGGTGAGCGCCGTTGCCCTGGACGGGGACGGTCGGGTCGTGGGCGCGCAGCCCCGTCTCCTCCGCCAGCTCACGCGCTGCCGCCTGCGCCAGATCCTCGTCGGCCCGGACGAAACCGCCCGGAAGCGCCCAGCGCCCCTGGAACGGCGGCTCGCCCCTGCGTACCGCCAACGCGCACAGGGCATGGCGGCGCACGGTCAGCACGACCAGATCCACGGTGACGGCGAAGGGCGGAAAGGCTGACGGGTCGTAGGGCATGCGGCGATCATAGTCGTCTGCCTGACGATAAACACTCCTTTCATCAGCCGCTTCGGTGGCTGATCCACTTCGGTCCGGGTGTGAACTTCACCGTGCGTACCGGACCGCCGTGCGGCACCACGCGGGCCCGTGGCGAGGTCGGGGAGGCACGCGGCATGCCCCGAACTGCTCTGCCGAGTGCGGTCGTCGGGACCCGGAGCGCCGGCGCTTCGTGCCCGGCCGCGGACACGCGCATCGGGCGCTGTGGGCGGCGTCGACGGGCGTCGGCGGGCGTCGACGGGTGTCGACGGCTCAGGCATCGTCGCTCCGGGCCTTGTCGGCTCCGGCTCCGGGGCAGGCGCCGCGGTGTCGTGTCGCGTCCCTCCTCGTGACACGCGGGCGCATGCCATCGGTCCGGGTGACGTCGGAGCGCCTGGTGTCCGAGGCAGGCGTGCGGGGACGCGGAACCCCCGGCCTCCGGCTGTCCCTCTTCGTCGGCCCGGCGGTGCCGCCGGCCGAGCGCATACGGCGTCGCAGGCGGGAAGGCGCACGCGGCAGGGCCACCGCCGCGGTGATGTCACCGTCCTCCGGACTCTCGGCTCCCTGCTCGGCGCGGGCCTGCCGCGCCCGCGCCGCACCACCCCGGCGCTCCGCCCGCAGGCAGCGGCGGATCGACTCGGGGTCCAGTCCCTCGTTGCAGGCCTGGTGCAGCAGGCGGGCGAAGAGGTAATCGGGGTCCGCTCCGAGTGCCATGGCCAGGGCCTCGCGGGCCTCCAGGTCGTCGCCGCCGGACCAGGCGACCCAGCCCGCGAGGGTGAGCGGCGCCGCCGCGTGTTCGCGGTACGGACCGACGCACCGGCGGGCCAGGGCCCGCCACAGGCGGAGCGCCGGGCCGGCCTCGTCGCCCTCCATCCAGGCGGCCGCACGATCGCGTGTCGTCCGGTCCTGCAGGCCGAGAATCAGCGCCGCGGCCTGCTCGTGCCCCAGCAGTTCGTCGTCCCGGAGGTCGGCTTCCAGCGTGCCGGACACCTGCGGCGCCTCGGCCAGCCTGCGCATCATCCGGTCGGCGAGCTCCAGCGTCTCCTGGGCGACCGCGGCGCGTCCCTTGTCGTCGAGGATCCTCGGGACGAGCGCCATATTGGCGTTGTCGAGGGCGGTCTCCTGTTCGAGGGCCGCGGCCGTCTCCCAGGGGAGCAGCCTGGCCCGCAACTCGCTCAGGCTGCCCCGCACCCGCAGGCCGGCGTACGCGGCCGCGGCGGCCAGCACGGAGGTGCCGGGCAGTCCCATCGGCAGGCCTTCGGGCGGGCAGCACCGCTCGTTGTCGCAGCAGTACGACCAGAAGCGGCCGTCCGAGGTGCACAGCGCCTCGACCACCGGCACGTCGAGACGACCGCACTCGGTGCGCAGCCTCTGGGCCAGCGGGCGCAGTCGCCGCATGACCTCGCGTCCCGATTCGCCCTTACCGGGCTCCTGGCACAGGTAGGCGACCATCTGCTCGGGGCGCGCTCCCCTGCGTTCGCTGCCCGTGACCAGCCCGTGGGTCAGCTGTCGGGCGGCGGAGTCCCAGTCTTCCGCGTTCGGGGGGATGCCGAGCCGGGCCCGGCCGCCGAACCTGCCCCGGCCGTCCCTGTCGTGCAGCGCGACCAGGACGATGCTGTCCTCGGGACGGTAGCCGAGCAGGTACGGCAGGGCGTCCGCCAGTTCGGCGGGGGTGCGCAGCGTGACCTGCTGCTCGGCGCCATGGCTCTCGTAGGGGGTGCAGTCGAGGCGGTTCCGGCCGGCGTGGGGTGCGTCGTACACATCGTGCGCGGCGCGCTCGTCGAATACGGCGCGCTCGGCGGGTACGGCATCCTCGGCGGGTACGGCGATGTCGCCGTTCTCGGATGAGCCCGTGGTTTCGTCGCGGTTCGTCATGGGCCGACGATCTCGCGGATCGCGCATCTCGGTCCGGCCCTGTGGACAAGTCCGATCAGGAACACGACAGCGCACGGCTGCGCAGGGTCATCACCTCGACAAAAGTCCAGTTCAGAGCGGTTTTCCCGCAGGCCGGGGATTCGTACGACCATCACATACCCCGCCGCGCCACGCACCGATCGGCGCCCCCTCGCCCCACCCGCATCGCACCTCCACCACTCCCCTCCCGGCATCCGCGGTCCGGCCGGTCCGGATTGTCAGTGCCGTCCTGTTGGATGGGACGCATGGAGCACACGAGCAACGCGGATCTCCGGGCCGCCGCCGACGCGGTTCTCGCCCGCCTCGTCGGGGACACGACGGGGGCGGCGCGCCTGCGCGAGGACCAGTGGCGGGCGATCGAGGCGCTGGTCGCCGACAGACGCCGGGCGCTCGTCGTGCAGCGCACGGGGTGGGGCAAGTCCGCGGTCTACTTCGTCGCGACCTCGCTCCTGCGGGCCCAGGGCAGTGGCCCCACCGTGATCGTCTCCCCGCTGCTCGCCCTGATGCGGAACCAGGTCGACGCCGCGGCCCGGGCCGGCATCCACGCCCGCACCATCAACTCCGCCAACACCGAGGAGTGGGACACCGTCCAGGCCGAGATCGCGGCGGGCGAGGTCGATGTGCTGCTGGTGAGTCCGGAGCGGCTCAACAACCCGGACTTCCGGGACCAGGTGCTGCCCAAGCTCGCCGCCGCCACCGGACTTCTGGTGGTGGACGAGGCCCACTGCATCTCCGACTGGGGGCACGACTTCCGTCCGGACTACCGGCGGTTGCGCACCATGCTCGGCGATCTCCCGCCGGGCGTTCCGGTGCTCGCGACCACCGCCACCGCCAACGCGCGGGTGACCGCCGACGTCGCCGAGCAGCTCGGTACCGGAGGCTCCACGGACGCGCTCGTGCTCCGTGGGCCGCTCGACCGGGAGAGCCTGAGTCTGGCTGTCCTGCGGCTGCCGGACGCGGCCCACCGGATGGCCTGGCTCGCCGACCATCTGGACGAGCTGCCGGGTTCCGGGATCGTCTACACCCTCACCGTTGCCGCGGCCGAGGAGGTCACCGCGTTCCTCCGGCACCGGGGGCACACCGTCGCCTCGTACACGGGCAGGACGGAGAACGCCGACCGGCAGCAGGCCGAGGACGACCTTCTCGCCAACCGGGTGAAGGCGCTGGTCGCCACCTCCGCGCTGGGCATGGGCTTCGACAAGCCGGACCTCGGATTCGTGGTGCACCTCGGTTCTCCGTCCTCCCCCATCGCCTACTACCAGCAGGTGGGCCGTGCCGGACGCGGAGTCGAGCACGCCGAGGTGCTGCTGCTCCCCGGGAAGGAGGACGAGGCGATCTGGGAGTACTTCGCCTCGCTCGCCTTCCCGCCGGAAGAGCTGGTGCGCCGCACCCTCGACGTCCTCGCGCGCTCGGACAGGCCCCTGTCGCTGCCCGCCCTGGAGCCTTTGGTGGAACTGCGCCGCTCCCGGCTGGAGACCATGCTGAAGGTCCTCGACGTGGACGGGGCGGTCAAGCGGGTCAAGGGCGGCTGGATCGCGACCGGGCAGCCGTGGACCTACGACCGGGAGCGGTACGACTGGGTCGCGCGGCAGCGCAAGGCCGAGCAGCAGGCGATGCGCGAGTACGCGGCCGCGACCGGCTGCCGCATGGAGTTCCTGCAGCGCCAGTTGGACGACGAGGCGGCCAAGCCCTGCGGCCGCTGCGACAACTGCGCGGGCGCGCGGTTCACCGCGGACATGTCCACGACGGCGCTGGCCGCGGCACGGGAGGATCTCGGCCGGGCCGGTGTCGAGGTGGAGCCGCGCCGGATGTGGCCGACCGGGCTCGCTGCCGTGGGCATGGACCTCAAAGGGCGTATCCCCGCGGGCGAACAGGCCGGCACGGGGAGGGCGTTGGGGCGTCTGTCGGACATCGGCTGGGGCAACCGGCTGCGGCCGATGCTCGCGCCTCAGGCCTCCGACGGACCTGTGCCGGAGGACGTGGCGAAGGCAGTGGTGGGTGTGCTGGCCGACTGGGCCAGGGGTCCGGGCGGCTGGGCCTCGGGGGCACCGGACGCGCCGCCACGTCCGGTCGGCGTGGTCACCGTGCCCTCGCGCACCCGGCCGCGACTGGTCGGCTCCCTGGGCGCACACATCGCGAACGTGGGCCGTCTGCCGCTGCTGGGCTCCCTGGAACACACCGGCGACGCGCCACCGCTCTCCCGCAGCAACAGTGCCCAGCGTCTGAAGCTTCTCGACGGCGCGCTGACCGTACCGCCCGCTCTCGCCGCAGCCGTTGCCGAGGCAGCGGGGCCGGTCCTGCTCGTGGACGACTTCACCGAGACCGGTTGGACGCTCGCGGTCGCGGCCCGGATGCTGCGCCGCGCCGGCGCGCAGGGAGTGCTGCCGCTGGTTCTGGCGGTGCAGGGCTGAGCTCATGTGACGCCGGCCCCAGCGCCGACGCCGGGGCCGGCGCCGCCCTCATCGCCCCGTCCGCCCATGGCGGTCCGGACGGCCCATCGCTGCGTTCGCCACCCAACCGGTCACCAAGAGTGAGTGAATACGAGGTGAACGACCACCTCACGCGTCACATCACCGACCAGCGGGTAGGGATATAAACCACACACCACCGAATTTCGGACGGTGACGCCAATTGCTCGTTGCCGCAATCAAGTTCGGCAGGAAGAATTGAAGTCCGCTCCCCGCACGGCCCGCCCGTGGACCGGTAGGGCTCTGCTGCGGTGCGCGCTCCCCCGAATCCGACCCTGCCCGCAGTGTGGGCGCGTAGCCGAAGGGAGGACCGTGACCTTCGGAATTGCTCCGTCCCCCGCGGCAGCCACGACGACGTCTGCCGACCTGTCCACCGCTTCCGCCAGCCCCCTGGCCCGCATGCTCGAACCGGCGGAGTGGGCCGCCGCCGGCATCCCTCTGCTGCGCAATCCACGCGAGGTTGTCAGCGGGCTGCACTCCCGTCATCACCCCCGGCCGGGGACCGCCGTCGTGGCGGTGCTCGACCCGGACGAACGGCTGCGGGCAAGCGCCTCGTTCACCCGTCGCACGGCTCCGGCCGACGGCTGGCTGTTCCGCAACGTACTGCTGGCCCAACTGCGCCGGATCATCCCCCACGACCTGCGCCGCCGGACACCGGTACGCACCGCCGTGCTGCTCTACTGCCGTGAGGGGGACGCGCGTTGGACCGAGGAGGACGGCGCGTGGATGTGGGGCCTGCGTGACGCCTGCACGCTGCACGGCCTGCGCTGCGGGGCCTACATCACGCTGACCCGCGACGGCTGGCAGGTCCTCGGTGAGGGCCGCGGCGGACGCCACCCCAACGCGGATTCCACGCCGGGGCCGTTCAGCCTGTCCGAGGCGCCTCTCCCCCTGCCGCGCACCGGAGGCGCCGCCTCGGAGATCCTGCGCCGCGTGGCCGCGCGCTGAGCGCGGCGGTCACCCGCTGTCGCACCGGCGGCGCGACGGAGCTCTCCCGCACCGCTCCGCCGCACGATCCGTCGCACACGAAAACCGTGACCTGCGCCGCGCGCGGGACCGCCGCGCCGCACAGGGGACCCCGTACACCGGACAAGCCGCCGCCGTATCCAGCCCGGGACCGCTCCCTGCGCCAGGGACGCCTCCGTCACGCCGCGCCGCTGCCGCGCGCGAACACACAAGTGCCCCTCCGGCCCACGCCCGACGCGTGCCCGTGCACCCCGCCTGACCACTTCAGGGCGAGAGGCGCCCGAAGGGACGTCGACGTCGCCCCGCAGGCACGGCGACGTCACCGTCGCCGATCCCCGTCACCCCGGCGTGCACCCCGGCACCGGAACCGAACGGAGATTTCCGCACCCGGAAACCACAGCCGCAGTCCAAGCACTCCAGGCACCGTCCGGGCACGCCGAACCGCCCGCCGTGCCGACGCCGCTCACAACGGCGTACTCGTCGCTCCGTCGGCACGCGAACGTGCCGGGACGGAGTCAGACGCCTGCGCCCAGAACCGAGTTGATCTTCTGCGGGTCGCCGCAGACGATCAGCAGGGCACCGGCCCGGGCATGGGCCAGCGGCAGCGCGGTGGCCGCCACCGCGTCGGAACCGCCGTTGACGGCGACCACGACCACGGGACGTGAGGCGGCGCGCTCGGCGACGGCGGCTTCGGCGTAGAAGACGTCGTCGCCGGCGTCGTGCTGCGCCCAGTAGGAGGCTTCGCCGAAGGACAGCTCGTGGGCGGCCCACGGATGCTGTTCGCCGGTGGTGATCACCAGCACGTCACCGGGGGCACGGCCCGACTCCAGAAGCATGTCCACGGCTTCCTCGGCGGCGTCGAGCGCGCCGTCGACCGAGGCCGGGATCAGCTGGATCTGCGGGGGCGCCGAAGCCGTGGCGGGAGCGGCGGGTGCAGCGGGGCCCGACGGGGCGGGCTTGGCCGGAGCCACGTCACGCGGCGAACGCTGCGCCGGCGGCGCGGGCCGGAAAGGGCCCGGACGACCGGGGCGCGGCGGAGCCGCTGGACGGGGGCCGGGTACGGGGCGGGGGGTCGGCGCGGTACGGCCGCTGGCCGGGGTGGCGCGGGGACCCTGGGCACTCTCGTGAATCTGAGGCTCCTCGGGAATGAGAGGCATGAGCTGATATTTATCAAACGTTGGTACGGCCCGCGTCGGCGGGTGGCACACGAGTGCGAGCGGAACCGTCAGAAGTCGAAGCCGAGCTGACCCTCGACCTCCGGAACGCTTCCGTCCGCCCAACCGCGGGCCTTCTTGAGGTGCCGCCACTGGGGCAGCGCATCAAGATACGCCCACGACAAGCGGTGGTACGGGGTGGGGCCCCGCTCCTCCAGTGCGGCCTTGTGCACGGGTGACGGATACCCGGCGTTGTCCGCAAAACCGAAGTCTGCATGGTCGATACCCAGTTCGGCCATCATTTTGTCGCGCTGAACCTTGGCTATCACCGAGGCCGCCGCAACCGCCACGCACGACCGGTCACCCTTGATCACCGTGCGGACCCGCCAGGGAGCACCGAGATAGTCGTGCTTCCCGTCGAGGATCACGGCGTCGGGGCGGACCGGCAGCGCCTCCAGGGCACGCACCGCCGCCAGGCGCAGCGCGGCGGTCATCCCCATGTCGTCGATCTCCTCGGGCGAGGCGTGTCCCAGGGCGTACGACGTCACCCACTCCCGCAGGTGCGCAGCGAGTTCGGTGCGTCGCCTGACGGTGAGCAGCTTGGAGTCGGTGAGGCCTTCAGGGGGCCGGCGCAGTCCGGTGATCGCCGCGCAGACGGTGACGGGGCCGGCCCACGCGCCGCGCCCCACCTCGTCGACACCGGCAATGACCTTCGCTCCGGTCGTGGCGCGCAGGGAGCGCTCGACGGTGTGAGTGGGTGGCTCGTACGGCATGGCGCCCTTAGCGTACGCCGCCGGGATCACCCGGCGACACCCCGGTTCCCGCGGCGGCGCCGGGGGCGCCGCGTGCCGCCGTCAGGCGCTGTGCGGCCTCAGCAGCGGAACCATCAACTGGTCGATCATCTCCTCGAGATCGCGGTCGCTCCATTCACTTCCGCACATCTTGGAGCGGTACATCATCATGGCCGGGATGGCGTCGAAGACATAGCTGTTGGCCGCGTCGGATCGCACCTCTCCGCGCTCTATTCCGCGGGTGATGACCTCTCTGAGCAGCTTCAGGGTGGGCTCCACGATCTGGTCGTAGATGACGCCACGGAAACGCTCGGCCTGCACGGGGTCGCATTCGTGAATCACCGCGCGAACGGCGGAGCCGGGGAGTGAGAACATGGCCTCGCGCGCCAGCCGGCACAGCTCGAGCAGGTCCGCGCGGACGCTGCCGAGATCGGGCGCCGTCTCGGCGCTCGGCAGTCCGGCCTTCAGCGCGTCCGCGACGAGGTCCTCCTTGGACGGCCAGCGGCGATAGACCGCGGCCTTGCCGGTCTGGGCACCGGCGGCGACACCCTCCATGGTGAGGCCTTTCCAGCCGACCGTACTGAGCTGTTCCAACGCGGCGTCGAGGATCGCGCGTTCGAGCACGGCTCCGCGCCGACGGAGGGACGTCGCCCGAGCGGGGGCGGCCGTCCAGCGCGAGGTAACCATCTGAGTGTCTCCAGCGAGCGGGATGGGGGACGTAGGGGGTCGATGAGCCGCGCGGCGGCGACGGGGGATCCGCCGAGCGACGACAAACCGAGTGAACGCTTGCGTTCACTACTGGGGACTCACTACCGTGAACGCGAAAGTGAACGCATGCGTTCACTAACGGACTCGTGGGGGACCCATAGTGACAACCTCTCCGTTGATAGAGGAACAGAAGCCAGGGGCGGCCCGCCGGGGCGGGCATCCCGGCATCGCGCTCACCGTCATCGCGGCCTGCCAGCTCATGGTGGTACTCGACGCGACGATTGTGAACATCGCCCTTCCGCACATTCAAGAAGCCCTCGCCTTCAGCACCACCGACCTCACCTGGGTCGTCAGCGCCTACACGCTCACCTTCGGCGGCCTGCTGCTCCTCGGCGGCCGGGCCGGTGACATCCTCGGCCGACGCCGGGTCTTCATGACCGGCATCCTGCTGTTCACCCTGGCCTCGCTGCTCGGCGGACTCGCCCAGGAACCCTGGCAGCTGCTGGCCGCCCGCGTCCTGCAGGGCATGGGCGGCGCGATCGCGTCGCCCACCGCGCTGGCCCTCATCACCACCACGTTCCCCGAAGGGCCCGAACGCAACCGGGCCTTCGGGGTCTTCGCCGCGGTCTCGGCGGGCGGCGGGGCCATCGGCCTGCTCGCCGGCGGCATGCTCACCGAGTGGCTCAACTGGCGCTGGGTGCTCTTCGTCAACGTGCCGATCGGCGTGGCGATCGCCCTGCTCGCGCCGCTGTACATCCACGAGTCCGAAAGGCACACCGGACGCTTCGACATCGCCGGCGCGCTGACCTCCACCTCCGGCATGGCGTCCCTGGTCTACGGCTTCATCCGGGCGGCCGACGAGGGCTGGCGGGACAGCCTCACCATCGGATCCTTCAGTGCCGCGGTGGTCCTGCTGGCCGCCTTCGCGTTCATCGAATCCCGGGCCAGGGAACCCATCACGCCGCTGCGGATGTTCGCCGACCGCAACCGCTCGGGCACGTATCTGATCATGCTGAGCCTGGCCGCGGCGATGTTCGGCATGTTCTTCTACATCGTGCTCTTCGTGCAGAACGTGCTGGGCTACAGCCCGATCCAGGCCGGCTTCGCCTTCCTGCCGGTGACGGTCGTGATCGCGCTCGGAGCGGGGCTGTCGCAGCGCTTCCTGCCGGTGCTCGGGCCCAAGCCGTTCATGCTGACCGGCTCGGCGCTGGCGGTGATCGGGCTGGCCTGGCAGAGCCTGATCAGCTCCGACAGCTCGTACGCGGGCGGAGTGCTCGGGCCGATGCTGGTCTTCGGCTTCGGGATGGGGCTGAACTTCGTGACCCTGACGGTCACCGCGGTCTCCGGCGTCGCCCAGCACGAGGCGGGCGCGGCCTCCGGTCTGCTCAACACCACTCAGCAGGTCGGCGGCTCGCTCGGCCTGTCGATCCTGACGACGGTGTTCGGCTCGGCCGGCAAGGACGAGGCGGACAAGCAGGTGGCGAAGTTCCTCGCCGAGGGCTCGCCGCAGCAGAAGGCGGAGTTCGCCAAGACGCACCAGCTGCCCGCGCCATGGGGCCACGAAGTGCTCGCCCACGGCATCTCGACGGCCTTCATCGCGGCCACGGCCATGGCCCTGCTCGCCCTCGCCAGCGCCTGGCTGGTGATCCGAGTCCGCAAGAGCGACCTGGACGCCCTCTCCGGCACGACCCCTCCGCCGGCCGGCTGACCGGTCCGGCCCCGCGGCGGGCCGCGGATGGCCGGTCCCGGTCCGGGGGACCGACAGCGAGGACCCCGGACCGGCCATCCGCACCACCCCTCCGGCCACCATCTCTCCGGCCACCCCCGCGCCTCTTCGCACAGCAACTGCCACGACAACGCCCGCCGGTCACAGAGGGTTCCCATCGCATACGGACAGTTCCGACGCCTGCCGCCCCGCTACCCGAAGATCCCGTAGGGTTCCGGGTCCCGCCACCGATCGAAGGGCCGGTCGAGCACGTACTTGCCGTCGTCCCCGAGGCGGAGCATCCGCATCTCGGCGTTCCCCGGGTTCGACAGGGACTCGAACTCCGCGACCGTCCAGTGGAACCAGCGCATGCAGAACAGCCGCATGGCCAGGCCGTGGGTCACCAGCAGCACGTTCGGCGGATGGTCGGGCGCCTCGAAGCTGCGGTACAGGCTCTCCAGGAAGCCGCCCACCCGGTCGTACACGTCGGCCCCGGACTCGCCCTGGGCGAACCGGTAGAAGAAGTGGCCGTAGGCGTCCCGGTAGGCCTTCTGGAGACGTACGTCGTCGCGGTCCTGCCAGTTTCCCCAGTCCTGTTCGCGCAGCCGGGGCTCCTCGCGCACGCGTATGAGGTCCGGGTCGAGGTGGAAGGCCCGCAGGGTCTCGTGCGTACGACGGTACGGTGACACGTACACGCTGACGCGTTCGCGCCCGAACATCTCGCGCAGCCGTTTCCCGGTCTCCTCGGCCTGGCGCCGGCCGCGCTCGGTCAGGGCCAGGGCGTGGTCGGGCTCACGCTCGTAGACGGTGTCATCAACATTGCCCGTTGACTCCCCGTGCCGGACAAGAACGATGCGCCGTGGTCGTGCCATGCCGAAACCCTAGATCGGGTCGCGGCACATCGAGCACTCGTACGGTCTCCATACGGCGTAGGTCACACCGCCGTCCCGCGCCGTGGGACGCCGCCGCGGGGGCTGCCGGAGGGCACAGCCGGAGCTCCGGCGCTCGGGCGGGCGCTCATACCGTCCAGGTCGGTTCGAGATCCACGATGTCGCCCGTGAGGGCCGCGATGTCCGCCTCCGTCTGGGCCCGCAGGGCGAGCCGCTCCACCCGCTCCGTGCGGTACTTGCCGTGCTCGGCGGCCGAGTGCCACATCGACAGGATCAGGAACTCGTGTCCCGGCCCCTCCCCGAACAGCCCCCGGAGCATGCCGGGCGAGCCGGCCATGGCGGGGTTCCAGACCTTCTCCTGCATGAGCGTGAAGTGCTCGGCGCGCTCCTCGTGGACCCGGCAGAGAGCCACCCGGACGAGGTCGGCGTCGGTGAAACGCGGTTCGAAGCCGGTCTTCACGTCGAGGCGGTACTCGAACAGTTTCGCCCGGGCGTCCTTGAAGGTCCCCGACTGGGCCGCCGCCAGCCGGTCGTGGGAGCGGGCCATGAAGGAGTCGTAGAAGGAACGGCTCTCCCAGAAGGAGAAGACGTGCGCCACGCCCGGCCGCCGCCGGCTCCAGCCACCGCCCTGCCCCCGAAACCCCGGCTCCCCCAGAAGCCCCGCCCACTTCCGCTGCCCCCGCTCGAAACCGCGGCGGTCCACCACGGTGCAGCGAATCCACTTGACCAGCACCGCGCCATGGTAAGGCCCAGGAACGTGGCGGCGGTCACGCTCCGGCCGACAACGCCCCCGGACACCTCCACGCGCGCGTGGCAGGATGGACAACCGCCCTTGTCTGCACGGCAGTTAAGGGCCAAAACGGCATAGGGAGAAGGGGAGTCGGGTGAGCGCCATCAACAAGGGCATCCGCAAGGTCGAAGTCGCGATCAAGTGGGATCCCAGTCCGGCGGGCGAGCCGCCCACCGATCTCGACATAGTGGCGGCGACCTATACGACGGACGATCCGTACGGTGATCCGGCCTATGTGGTGCACTTCGACAGCCGCTCCCCCGACGGCACCATCTACCTCAACCGGGACAGCCACGACGGCAAGGGTTTCGGCTGGGACGAGGTGATGACGCTGGAGCTCGAGCGGCTCAGCGAGCGGTACGCGCGCGTGGTGGTCGGTGTGGTGATCCAGCAGCGGCCCGCGCGCCGGACGTTCGTCGGCGTGCGCAGCGCGGGCCTGCGCATACGGGAGGGGTACACCGTGCTGGCCGAGGACGACTTCGGCGGCGTTCTCGGGGCGACGGCGGCGACCGTCGCGGAGTTCGTGCGGGAGGGCGACACCGTCTGGGACTACCACCCCGGCATCCACGGCTTCGACGACGACCCGGCGACGTTCACCCGCACCATGGGCCGGGCGCGCCGGCCCTGACCCGCGTCGCCGCCGCGCACGCGGAGAGGGGCGCCGACACGTGGTCGGCGCCCCTCTCGCGTGAAGCGTCCGTCAGGCGGGGACGCGCCCCGCCCCGGTCAGCTGCAGCCGCTGGTGGAGCCGCAGCCCTCGCAGATGTAGCAGGAGCCGGCGCGCTGCATCTTGGTGCCGCAGGAGAAGCACAGCGGGGCGTCGGCCTGGATGCCGAGCTGCATCTCCACCAGTTCGGCGCTGGTGTGCGCCTGCTTCGGGGCGGGCTGGGCCGCCTCGACCTCGGCCCTCGGCGTGGCGACGGCCTTCAGCTCCTGGGCGCGCGGCGCCGACTGGGCCAGCCCCTCGACGTCGACCTCGTCCTCCGACGGCTCGTAGGAACCCGTCTCGAGGTGGCGCTGACGCTCCTCGGCGGAGTGGATGCCGAGCGCGGAGCGGGTCTCGAAGGGCAGGAAGTCGAGCGCCAGGCGACGGAAGATGTAGTCGACGATCGACTGCGCCATCCGCACGTCCGGGTCGTCCGTCATGCCGGCCGGCTCGAAGCGCATGTTGGTGAACTTCGAGACGTACGTCTCCAGCGGCACGCCGTACTGCAGACCCACGGAGACGGCGATGGAGAAGGCGTCCATCATGCCGGCGAGGGTCGAGCCCTGCTTGGACATCTTCAGGAAGACCTCGCCCAGTCCGTCGTCGGGGTAGGAGTTCGCCGTCATGTAGCCCTCGGCGCCGCCGACCGTGAAGGACGTCGTGATGCCGGGGCGGCCCTTGGGCAGGCGCTTGCGGACCGGACGGTACTCGACGACCTTCTCGACCTTGGACTCCGCGGCCGGCTGCTCGGCCTTGGCCTGCGTCGTCTCCTTCTTCTTGGCGGAGAGCGGCTGGCCGACCTTGCAGTTGTCGCGGTAGATCGCGAGGGCCTTGATGCCCATCTTCCAGGCCTCGAAGTAGATCTCCTCGACCTCCTCGACGGTCGCCGTCTCCGGCATGTTGACCGTCTTGGACAGCGCGCCGGAGATCCACGGCTGGATCGCGGCCATCATGCGGACGTGGCCCATCGGGGAGATGGCGCGCTCGCCCATGGCGCAGTCGAACACCTCGTAGTGCTCGTGCTTGAGGCCGGGGGCGTCGATCACGTTGCCGTGCTCGGCGATGTGGGCGACGACCGCCTCGATCTGCTCCTCCTGGTAGCCCAGGCGGCGCAGGGCCTGCGGGACGGTGCCGTTGACGATCTGCATCGAGCCGCCGCCGACCAGCTTCTTGAACTTGACCAGGGCGAGGTCGGGCTCCAGGCCGGTGGTGTCGCAGGACATCGCCAGACCGATGGTGCCGGTCGGGGCGATGACGGACGCCTGGGAGTTGCGGAAGCCGTTCTTCTCGCCCAGGTGCAGCACGTCCTGCCAGGCCTCGGTGGCGGCGGCCCAGATCGGCGTGTCGAGGTCGTCCATGCGGACGGCCACGGCGTTGGCGTCGGCGTGCTGCTTCATGACGCGGTTGTGCGCGTCGGCGTTGCGGGCGTAGCCGTCGTACGGGCCGACGACCGCGGCGAGCTCGGCGGAGCGCTTGTACGCCGTGCCGGTCATGAGCGAGGTGACGGCGCCGGCGAGGGCGCGGCCGCCGTCGGAGTCGTAGGCGTGGCCGGTCGCCATCAGCAGGGCGCCGAGGTTGGCGTAGCCGATGCCGAGCTGGCGGAACGCGCGCGTGTTCTCGCCGATCTTCTGGGTCGGGAAGTCGGCGAAGCAGATGGAGATGTCCATCGCGGTGATGACGAGCTCGACGACCTTGGTGAAGCGGTCGACGTCGAAGGACTGGTGGCCCTTGCCGTCGTCCTTCAGGAACTTCATCAGGTTCAGGGAGGCGAGGTTGCAGGACGTGTTGTCCAGGTGCATGTACTCGCTGCACGGGTTGGAGCCGTTGATGCGGCCGGACTCCGGGCAGGTGTGCCAGTGGTTGATGGTGTCGTCGTACTGGATGCCCGGGTCGGCGCAGGCCCAGGCCGCCTCCGCCATCTTGCGGAAGAGGGACTTGGCGTCGACCTCCTCGATCACCTCGCCGGTCATCCGCGCGCGCAGGCCGAACTTGCCGCCGGACTCGACCGCCTTCATGAACTCGTCGTTGACCCGGACCGAGTTGTTGGCGTTCTGGTACTGGACGGAGGTGATGTCCTCGCCGCCGAGGTCCATGTCGAAGCCCGCGTCGCGCAGGGCGCGGATCTTCTCCTCCTCCTTCACCTTGGTCTCGATGAAGTCCTCGATGTCGGGGTGGTCGACGTCGAGGATGACCATCTTGGCGGCCCGGCGGGTGGCGCCGCCGGACTTGATGGTGCCGGCGGAGGCGTCGGCGCCGCGCATGAAGGAGACGGGACCCGAGGCGTTGCCGCCGGAGGACAGCAGTTCCTTCGAGGAGCGGATGCGGGAGAGGTTCAGGCCGGCGCCGGAGCCGCCCTTGAAGATCATGCCTTCTTCCTTGTACCAGTCGAGGATCGACTCCATGGAGTCGTCGACGGACAGGATGAAGCAGGCGGAGACCTGCTGGGGCTGCGGCGTGCCGACGTTGAACCAGACGGGACTGTTGAAGCTGAAGACCTGGTGCAGGAGGGCGTACGCCAGCTCGTGCTCGAAGATCTCGGCGTCGGCGGGCGAGGCGAAGTACTTGTGGTCCTCGCCGGCCTTCCGGTACGTCTTCACGATGCGGTCGATCAGCTGCTTGAGGCTGGTCTCGCGCTGCGGGGTGCCGACGGCACCGCGGAAGTACTTGCTGGTGACGATGTTGACCGCGTTCACCGACCAGAAGTCGGGGAACTCGACGCCGCGCTGCTCGAAGTTGACCGAGCCGTCGCGCCAGTTGGTCATGACGACGTCACGGCGCTCCCAGGTCACCTCGTCGTACGGGTGCAGGCCCGGGGTGGTGTGGATGCGCTCGATACGCAGCCCCTTGCCGGCCTTGGCGCCCTTGGCTCGGGAACCTCGTGCCGGACCGCTCGCCGTCTCTGTCATGCCGCCTCCCTGGTACGGGCGAAACGCCCTGAAGTGCCCCGAATGTTCCCGTGGCACGGTGTGGTGTCTGATGTCGCGGGCGCCCTCTCGCTGCCGCCCGCAACGGGTCTTCGATCGCCGCCGTCCGGCCGGCCCCGGGACCTCCGGCCCGGTTCCGGCCCTCCGGTCAGTCGGCGGCGTGGGCGGGCTCGGGGACCTGGACGGTCTCCCCGGGCCCGGATTCGTCTTCCCGGCTCTCCGCGACAGCGCCCTCGCGGTCGTCGTCCGCGGCGGCGCGTCGCGTCTCCTCCCTGAGTTCCGCGATCGCGGCCTCGAAGTCCTCGAGCGAGTCGAACGCCCGGTAGACGGAGGCGAACCGCAGATACGCGACGAGGTCGAGTTCCTGCAACGGGCCGAGGATGGCCAGTCCCACGTCGTGGGTGGTCAGCTCGGCGCTCCCGGTGGCCCGCACCGCCTCCTCGACCCGCTGGCCGAGCTGGGCGAGCGCGTCCTCGGTGACGGGCCGCCCCTGGCACGCCTTGCGCACGCCGTTGATGACCTTGGTGCGACTGAAGGGCTCGGTGACTCCGGACCGCTTGATCACCATCAGTGAGCACGTCTCCACCGTCGTGAAACGACGGGAGCAGTCAGGGCACTGACGGCGCCTGCGGATCGACGTGCCGTCGTCGGTCGTACGACTGTCGACGACACGGCTGTCGGGGTGCCTGCAGAAGGGGCAGTGCATGGTTCCCAACCCTCCTCACAGCAGACTCAACGACCTCGCCGGGCCTCACGAGCCCCTCGAAGCAGCCCCCAGCATAGGCGATCTCCGGAGGTCCGAAGACCCGGGGCACCACAACTTCTGGGCTGCTGTCGCAATCCAACCACTAGATGTGGGGATTGGCTCATACACACAGGTCGCCCGCGCGTGTCGCGCTATGTCGGGCCGGGGCACGGCGCGACGGGGCGGGCGCCGCGGGGCCGGCGCGCACGGCGACGGTACTCGTCGGCGCTCGCCGGGACACGTCGGGACGACGTCGGCGCACGGCCGTACCGTCACCGCGCGCACGGCCGTACCGTCACCGCGCGTACGGGGATACCGTGGGCGCCACACGGAGGGGGCGCGATGCTCCCGCACGGACACGGAGCCGGTGCCGGTCGCCGGCGTCCCGGATGGCAGACTGGGCGGCGACCCACAAGGTCGCCGGCCCGGCGGTGAAGCGTACAACAATGAGCCCTTTTGCCTGGCCTGCCAGGTGCCGCGTCAGCCATACACCCAAACACGCGATCGCGTCAGGTAACTCGCAGTTTTTCACTCGAACGTGTGTTTGGCGCAACCTTTCGAAAGCAACTACCGTTGTCCAGCAGGGAGACCATCGAGAGGGGCCGACGTGACCACCACCGCAGACAGCGCCACCATCACTGCCCAGGACCGCTCCCAGGGCCGACTCGAGCCGGTGCATGCGATGAACGAAGTTGTGAACGCCGAGGGGCCCAAGCGCTCCCTGCCGGGCCGACCTCCAGGCATCCGGGCGGACAGCTCCGGACTCACCGACCGGCAGCGCCGGGTGATCGAGGTCATCAGGGACTCCGTGCAGCGACGCGGCTACCCGCCGTCGATGCGGGAGATCGGCCAGGCGGTCGGCCTGTCCAGCACCTCCTCGGTCGCCCACCAGCTGATGGCACTGGAGCGCAAGGGCTTCCTGCGCCGCGACCCGCACCGCCCGCGCGCCTACGAGGTGCGCGGCTCCGACCAGGCCGCCTCCGTGCAGCCCACCGACACCGCCGGCAAGCCCGCCGCGTCGTACGTCCCGCTGGTCGGCCGCATCGCCGCCGGTGGTCCGATCCTCGCCGAGGAGTCGGTGGAGGACGTCTTCCCCCTGCCCCGCCAGCTCGTGGGCGACGGTGAGCTGTTCGTGCTGAAGGTCGTCGGCGACTCGATGATCGAGGCCGCGATCTGCGACGGCGACTGGGTCACGGTGCGCCGCCAGCCCGTCGCCGAGAACGGCGACATCGTGGCCGCCATGCTCGACGGCGAGGCCACCGTCAAGCGCTTCAAGCGCGAGGACGGCCACGTCTGGCTCCTCCCGCACAACTCCGCGTACGAGCCCATCCCCGGCGACGACGCGACCATCCTGGGCAAGGTGGTGGCGGTGCTGCGGCGCGTGTGACGGCCGCAGCGAGCGGTCCTGCGTCGGAACCGCTCCCTGACCGGGCCCCGGAACCACTGCGCCGGTTCCGGGGCCCTGCCCTGTCCTGTTCTGCCCTGTCCCGGCCGCCCTCGGAGCCGTCCTGCGGGGCCCAGGGGCCCCGCTCCCACTCCGCCTCGGCCTACTCCGCCGCCTGCGCCTCGGCCTGCTTCGCCGCCGCGTCGATCGCCGCCAGCGACCTGCGCACCTGGTTGCGGTCCGTGGTGTACCAGAAGTCGGGCAGGGACGCCTTCAGGTAACTCCCGTACCGAGCGGTGGCCAGCCGCTGGTCCAGCACCGCGACCACACCGCGATCCCCCGACGCCCGTACGAGACGGCCCGCGCCCTGGGCCATCAGGAGCGCGGCGTGGGTGGCGGCGACCGCCATGAAACCGTTACCGCCGGCGTCCTCCACCGCCTTCTGGCGGGCGCTCATCAGCGGGTCGTCCGGCCGTGGGAACGGGATCTTGTCCATCACCACCAGCTGGCAGCTGGGGCCGGGCACGTCGACGCCCTGCCAGAGCGACAGGGTGCCGAAGAGGCAGGTCCGCGGGTCGGCCGCGAAGTTCTTGATCAGCTCCCCGAGGGTCTCCTCGCCCTGGAGCAGGATCGGGAACTCGGGGATACGGGAGCGCAGCTCCTCGGCGGCGAGCTGCGCCCCCCGCATCGAGGAGAACAGGCCCAGCGTGCGGCCGCCCGCCGCCTGGATCAGCTCCGTCAGCTCGTCGAGCATGTCGGCGCGGTCGCCGTCGCGGGCGGGTCGGGCCAGGTGCTTGGCGACGTAGAGGATGCCCTGCTTGCGGTAGTCGAAGGGGGAACCGACGTCGATGCCCTTCCACTGCGGCACGTCGTCGCCCTCGGTGCCCTCCGGGGCGAGGCCCAGGGACGCGCCGACGCCGTTGAAGTCCCCGCCCAGCTTCAGCGTCGCGGAGGCCAGGATCACGGAGCGGTCCGCGAAGAGCTTCTCCCGCAGCAGGCCCGACACGGACATGGGGGCCACCCGCAGGGAGGCGCCGAAACGGTCATGACGCTCGTACCAGACGACGTCCCACTCGGAGCCGTTCACCACTCTCTCCGCCACGTCGTGCACCGACTCCACGGAGGCCAGGGCCTGCTTGCGGACCGCGTCCTCGTCCTGGACGGACTTGTCGCGGGTCGCGCCGATCGCGGAGATCACCGTGCGGCAGGCGTCGCGTAGCGCCATGAGGGCGTAGCCGAGGTCCTCCGGGATCTCCTCCAGGCGCCCCGGCAGGGCCAGCTCCATCAGCCGCTCGAAGCCCTCGGCGGCGGTCTGGAGCTGGTCGGCGGCCTTCTCATTGACCAGCTTCGCCGCGCGGCGCACCGCGCGGTTGACCTGGCCCGGGGTGAGCTCGCCGGTGGCGACGCCGGTGACCCGCGAGACCAGCTCGTGCGCCTCGTCGACGATCAGCACCTCGTGCTGCGGCAGGACCGGTGCCCCTTCGATGGCGTCGATGGCGAGCAACGCGTGGTTGGTGACGACGACCTCGGCTAGCTTGGCGCGCTCGCGGGCCATCTCGGCGAAGCATTCGGCGCCGTACGCGCACTTGGACGCGCCCAGGCACTCGCGGGACGAGACCGACACCTGGGACCAGGCACGGTCGGAGACCCCGGGCGTGAGGTCGTCGCGGTCACCCGACTCGGTCTCGTCCGCCCAGTCACGCAGCCGCAGCAGGTCCTGGCCCAGCTTGCTGGTCGGCGCGGCCGCCTCGAACTGGTCGAACAGGCCCTCCTCCTCGTCCTGCGGGACGCCCTCGTGGAGGCGGTGCAGGCACAGGTAGTTCGACCGGCCCTTGAGCATCGCGAACTCCGGGCGGCGGCGCAGCAAGGGGTGCAGCGCGTCGACCGTGCGCGGCAGATCCCGCTCGACGAGCTGGCGCTGCAGGGCGAGGGTGGCCGTCGCCACGACGACGCGGTCTCCGTGCGCGAGCGCGGGCACCAGGTAGCCCAGCGACTTGCCGGTGCCGGTGCCGGCCTGGACCAGCAGGTGGGAGCCGTCGTCGATCGCCTCCGCGACGGATTCGGCCATGGTCACCTGGCCGGGGCGCTCCGTGCCGCCGACGGCGGCGACGGCGGCATGCAGGAGTTCGGGGAGTGAGGGCTTCGTCATAGCGCGACCACCCTACGGCCCGGCACTGACAATCGGGCGATCAAGGCGGATCCGGGGGCGGTGGGCGGCACGGCGGCGCTCCTCTCAGGAGGCGGGACGAGACAAGAACCCCGGCGGGTACGGCGGCCCGTGACGGCCGGTGCGGTCGCGGGCCGCCGCCGCCACCGCGTCGGCCAGCCGGTCGAGGACCGCGGCGGCCTGCTCGTCGCTGATGGTCAGCGGCGGCAGCAGCCGCACCTCACCGGCGTGGCGGCCGCCGATCTCCACGACGAGGCCCCGGCGCAGACACTCACGCCGGACGGCGAGGGCCAGTCCGGGAGCGGGTCGGCGGACACCGGCGAGGGCGAGTCCAGGAGCGGGCGGGCGGGACGCGGCGACGACGGGTTCCGCACGGCCCGCGGAACCCGCCCGGTCCCCCTCCTCCTCCCGCTCCCCCTCCCGCTCCCCCTCCGCGTCGACAAGCTCCACGCCGATCATGAGCCCCCTCCCCCGCACGTCGCCCACGCACGGGAACTCCGCCGCCAGGTCCCGCAGCCGGTCGAGCATCCGGGCGCCGAGGACGGCCGCCCTCCGGGCGAGGCCGTTCGCGCGGACGTAGGAGAGGGTCGCCGCGCCCGCCGCCATGGCGAGCTGGTTGCCGCGGAACGCGCCCGACGGGGTGCCGGAGCCGGCTGCGCCGAGGTCGTCGCGGTGGACCACGGCCGCCAGGGGGAGGCTGCCGCCGACGGCCCCGGAGAGGACCATCACGTCCGGGGTGACGCCGCTGTGTTCCACCGCCCAGAAGGCGCCGGTCCGTCCCACGCCCGTGTGGGACTCGTCGGCGATCAGCGGTACGGACCGGGCCACCGTGAGCTGCCGGACGCGCCGCGTCCACGCGTCGGGCGCGGGCGGCACCCCGCCCTCGTACCGCACCGGTTCGAGGAGCACCCCGGCGGGCCGCGGCGTCCCGGAGCGGAGGGCGTCGAGCCCGGACTCCGCCCATGCCGTCGCGCCGTGGCAGGCCCGGGCCCCGGTGAGCGCCAGGATCTCCGTGCGCCCGGTCGCGGCCCGCACCAGCCGGAGGGCGGTCCGCACCGCGTCCCCTTCCCCCGGCCCGCAGAAGCGCACGCGCGCGTGGCCGGCCAGACCGGGCGGCAGGGTGCCGAGCAGTTCGGTGACGAACGCGTCCTCGACCGGCGTCGCGTGGTCCGGTACGTGCAGCGACGCGCCCGAATCGAGGAACCTGCGGATCGCCTCCAGGACGACGGGGTGGTTGTGGCCCAGGACGAGCGTCCCGGCGCCGGAGTGGCAGTCGAGGTAACGGCGTCCGTCGGCGCCCTCGATGGTCAGCCCGCGGGCCCGCACGGGGACGATCGGCAGGGCGCGCGCGTAGGCGCGGGCCGCGGACTCCCGTGCGGGCCGACGCCGCGGGATCGTCTCGTACGCAGACTCGGACACGTTCTCCCTGTCCTCCCGTTTCTCCCGCTCCGCCCGATCCGCCCCGTCCGCCCCGTCCGCCCGGCGGTGCGGGGCGAGTCGGCGTCGCACGACGCAGGCGGACGTGCCGCGCCGCCACGGGCACGGAGGACCGCACACGCACGGCAGCCCCCAAACCGCTACAACCCCGCCCCGCCCGACGGGTTACGGTCGGTTCCGAGATCCTTCTGTGCTCCTCGGCCCGCCCCGGCGCCCGCAACAAGGGCAGCGCCCGTCGCCGTTGGCATCGGCGCGAGCCGACTCCCTCTCACGGAGCGGCAGGTCAGGCGCCTTGTAGCCGAACCGTTGCCGTTCCGTCGGAACTCGCCCACAGCGACCGCATAGTGTGTGGTGCCGTTCCGACGAACCGGGGCAGGCGTGCGGTCACGGCCGCAACACCGGTACTTTCATCAGCTCAGGGGGAGTTCAGACCATGCGATCCACCAGGCCGCCGTTCACCGCTCGCAGTGAGAGGAGCGTGCGCCGCAGGACCTCCCCCGTTCTCGCCGCCGTCGCCCTCGCCTCGGCTCTGGCGCTCACCGCCACCGGTTGCTCCTCCGGTGACGCCGAGGCCGGCAGTCAGGTCTCCGCCACCCCGGCCGGCGGCAGCGACGGCAAGATCCAGATACCCGACGACATCAAGCAGAAGCTCAAGGAGCACGGGTTCGACCTCGACAAGTGGAAGAACGGCGCCTGGAAGAACTGGGACAAGGACGACTGGCTGCGTGAGGCCGACGAGTTCATCAACCCGATCATCAAGGGTCTGTGGGACCCGGACCGGATGCGTGACGCCGAGGACCCGGACAAGAGCGTCGACGAGAACGACATCTCCGGCGACCAGGGGGTGACCGACCCGGAGCCCGCGCCGGTGCAGGCCAAGGCCGTGGCGCCCACGTACCACGCGAACGCCGCGACGGCGGGCAAGGTGTTCTTCGACGCGCCCGAGGGCACGATGGTCTGCTCGGCGACCGTGGTGGAGGACCCCGCGCACCCGGGCAAGTCCAACCTGGTGTGGACGGCGGGCCACTGCGTGCACGCGGGCAAGAAGGGCGGCTGGTACCGCAACATCGCGTTCGTGCCGTCGTACAACGACGCGGGCCGGACGGCCGACCAGTTGCAGAACGCCACCCGGGAGGAGGTCGCTCCGTACGGTGTGTGGTGGGGCGACTGGGCGCAGACCTCGGACCAGTGGATCAAGCAGGGCGGGGAGACGGGCGGCGACGGCGCCTCGTACGACTTCGCGGTCATCCATGTGACCCCGGAGAAGGGCGGCAACGGCAAGTCCCTGGAGGAGACGGTCGGTGCGGCGCTTCCGGTGAACTTCGACGCCCCGGCCGTGCCGGAGGTCTCCGCCATCACCGCGACCGGCTACCCGGCCGCGGCCCCCTACGACGGGCAGAAGCTGTACCAGTGCACGGACAAGCCGGGCCGGCTGTCGATGAACACCTCCGACCCGACGATGTACCGCATCGGCTGCACGATGACCGGCGGTTCGTCCGGCGGCGGCTGGGTCGAGACGGGGTCGGACGGCAAGCCGGCGCTGGTCTCCAACACCTCGATCGGCCCGGTGACGTCGGGCTGGCTGGCCGGTCCGCGGCTGGGTGACGTGGCCAAGGGCGTGTACGACGAGGTGAGCGGCAAGTTCGCCAAGCAGTGAACCACGCCGAAGGCCCGCTCCTCGTCGAGGAGCGGGCCTTCGGGCTGTCCCGGGTGACTGCGCAGGCGGCTGAACGGGTGACTACGCGGCCGGTGCCGGGACGTACGGCGCGAGGTCGGCGGCCAGTTCCTCGTGCACCCGCACCTTGAGCAGGGTGCCCTCCGGGGTGTGCTCCTCGGAGATCACCTCGCCCTCGGAGTGGGCGCGGGCGACCAGCTTGCCGTGGGTGTACGGCACGAGCGCCTCGATCTCGACGGACGGCCTGGGCAGCTCGCTGTCGATCAGGGCGAGCAGCTCGGGGATTCCCTGGCCGGTGCGGGCGGAGACGGCGATGGACCGCGTCTCGATCCGCAGCAGCCGCTGGAGGGTCAGCGGGTCGGCCGCGTCGGCCTTGTTGATGACGACGATCTCGGGTACGCCGGTGGCGCCGACGTCCCTGATCACCTCACGCACGGCGGCGAGCTGCTCCTCCGGGTTCGGGTGCGAACCGTCCACCACGTGCAGGATCAGGTCGGACTCGCCGACCTCCTCCATGGTGGAGCGGAACGCCTCGACCAGGTGGTGCGGCAGGTGCCGGACGAAGCCGACGGTGTCCGCGAGCGTGTAGAGCCGGCCGCTCGGGGTCTGGGCCCGGCGGACGGTCGGGTCCAGGGTCGCGAACAGGGCGTTCTCGACCAGGACACCCGCACCGGTGAGGCGGTTGAGCAGCGAGGACTTGCCCGCGTTGGTGTAGCCCGCGATGGCGACGGACGGCACCTTGTTGCGCTTGCGTTCCCTGCGCTTGATCTCGCGGCCGGTCTTCATCTCCGCGATCTCCCGGCGCATCTTCGCCATCTTCTCGCGGATCCGCCGCCGGTCCGTCTCGATCTTGGTCTCACCGGGACCACGGGTGGCGAGGCCGCCGCCCTTGCCGCCGCCCATCTGCCGGGACAGCGACTGGCCCCAGCCTCGCAGCCTCGGCAGCATGTACTGCATCTGCGCGAGCGCGACCTGCGCCTTGCCCTCCCGGGACTTGGCGTGCTGGGCGAAGATGTCCAGGATCAGGGCCGTACGGTCGATGACCTTGACCTTGACGACGTCCTCGAGGTGGATGAGCTGGCCCGGGCTGAGCTCACCGTCGCAGATGACGGTGTCCGCGCCGGTCTCCAGGACGATGTCCCGCAGCTCGGTGGCCTTGCCGGAGCCGATGTAGGTGGCCGCGTCGGGCTTGTCGCGGCGCTGGATCACGCCGTCGAGCACCAGCGCGCCCGCGGTCTCCGCGAGGGCGGCGAGCTCGGCCAGCGAGTTCTCCGCGTCCTGCACGGTCCCCGAGGTCCAGACGCCGACGAGGACGACCCGCTCCAGGCGGAGCTGGCGGTACTCGACCTCGGTGACGTCCTCGAGCTCGGTGGACAGTCCCGCGACGCGGCGCAGGGCCGCGCGCTCGGAGCGGTCGAACTGGTCGCCGTCCCACTCGCCGTCGATCTCGTGGCTCCAGGCGACGTCCTCTTCCATCAGGGCATCGGCCCGAAGACCCTCGGGGTAGTTGTGCGCGAGGCGCTGCGTGTCCTGGGAAGGGGATGAAGAGGAGGTCATTGGATCCTTACGTCGTCGGTGGGTGCCGTGTCGGCAGTGGTTGCCGGCGGTCATTCTGCACAACGCGCGAGTGCCCCGGGAGATTCCCGTGTCCCCCGCGACGCCGGCCTGACGATGGTGGCACGGTGCGGTCCGTTCCGTCACCGTCTTATTCGGCGGGCGCGGCGGTGGATGCGGCGGTGGACGCGGGGGTGGGCGAGGTGGCGGGCGCGGCCGGCTTCCAGTCCGGGTGGCCGGGCATCGGCGGGGTCTTCTCGCCGTACAGCCAGGCCTTGAAGAAGCCGCTCAGGTCGCGTCCGGAGATCTCCGCGGCCAGCCGTTCGAAGTCCTCGGTCGTCGCCGTGGAGTCCCGGTGGTACCGCACCCAGGCCCGTTCCAGGCGTTCGAAGTCCGGGCGGCCGATCTCCTGGCGCAGGGCGTAGAGGACGAGCGCGGCTCCGTCGTAGACGTTGGGCCGGAAGATGCTGATCTTCCGGCCGGGGCTGGGTGGCTTGGGCAGGGCCGGCGGTCCGCCGGCGGCGCGCCATCGGTCGGAGGCGGCGTAGGCGGCCTTCATGCGCGTCTCCATGGGCTTGTCAGCCTTCTCCTGCGCGTACAGGGCCTCGTACCAGGTGGCGTGTCCCTCGTTGAGCCACACGTCGGACCAGGTGCGCGGGGTGACGCTGTCGCCGAACCACTGGTGGGACAGCTCGTGCACCATGACCGACTGGACGTACCACTGCGAGTAGGCGGCCCCGGTGAACAGGCCCTTCTCGAAGAGGGAGAGCGTCTGCGTCTCGAGTTCGAAGCCGGTTCCGGCGTCGGCGACGAGCAGGCCGTACGTCTCGAAGGGGTAGGGGCCGACCTTGCTCTCCATCCAGGCGATCTGCTCGGGCGTCCGCCTCAGCCACGGCTCGAGCCGCTCACGGTCCCGGGTGGGCACGACATCGCGCACGGGCAGGCCGTGCGGGCCCTCGCGGTGCCGCACGCTGGACCGGCCGACGGACACCTGGGCCAGCTCGGTGGCCATGGGGTGCCGGCTGCGGTACGTCCAGGTGGTCGTCCCGCCGGCCCGGTCGACACCGGCCGGCAGACCGTTCGCGACGGCCGTGTAGCCGTCGGGCGCGGTGATCTTGATGGTGAACCGCGCCTTGTCGGAGGGGTGGTCGTTGCACGGGAACACCAGGTGGGCGGCGTCGGCCTGGTTGGCCATGGCGAGTCCGTCCGCGGTGCGCACCCAGCCGCCGTCCTGGCCCCGGGCGGGGACGGGGTCGCTGGTGCGCCGCACGGTGATGCGGGCCAGGCTGCCCTCGGGCAGCGGGTCCTCGGGCGTGACCACCAGGTCCTCGCCGGCCTGCGTGAACGTGGCCGGCTCGCCGTCCACCCGCACCGACTCGACCGTGCCGTGCGCGAAGTCGAGGTTGACCCGGTCCAGGTCCGCGGTCGTCCAGGCGTCGATCGTGGTGACCGCCCGCAGCGGCTCCCTGTTGCTGCCGGAGTAGGTGAAGGAGAGGTCGTACGACGCCACGTCGTACCCGGGGTTGCCCAGGTACGGGAAGAGGCGGTCGCCGACGCCCAGGGGGGTGGCGGGAGCGCTCGCCGCGAGGAGGCAGACGCAGAGGGCCGGGGCGAGCAGCGCGGCGGCCCGCGCCCGGGGCCTGGGGCGGTGGGTGAGCGGCATGCACCACCGCTACCAGTGCACGCGCGCGTGGCGCCGACGACGCGCGACCGGACCACCCGAACGGGTCGTTCAGGCGCCCGGCGCCTGTGTCCGGTTGACGTCGTACACGCCCGGCACGTTGCGCATGGCCCGCATCAGGCCCGGCAGGAGGGCCGCGTCGGGGAGCTGGACGGTGTAGGTGTGGCGGACCCGCTGCTGGGCCGGGGGCTCCACGGTCGCGGAGACGATCTCGGCGCCTTCCAGGGCCATGGCCTCGGTCAGGTCGGCCAGCAGGTGGGGCCGGACGAACGATTCGGCGAGCAGCGTGACCCGGCACTCCGCGGTGTCGCCCCAGCGGACGCCGACCTCCGCGCGCCCCCCGTCCTTCATGCGTGCCACCGCGGCGCACTCGACGCGGTGGACGGTGACCACACCGCCGCGCACGGAGAAGCCGGTGACCTCGTCGGGGGGTACGGGGGTGCAGCAGCCGGCCAGGCGTACCGTCGCGCCGGGCTGGTCGACGATGACGTCGGGGTGGGCCGGGCGGGCGGCCGGCTGCTCGGCGGCGGGGCGGGGGGCGGCGGCCGGCCGCTCGTCCACCGCCTCCTCGGGGCGCGTCGGGTGGGTCGGGTGGGTCGCCAGCCACCGCTGGATGGCGATGCGCGCGGCGGGGGTGTGCGCGTGCTCCAGCCACTCCCGGGAGGGCTCGGAGGCCGGGTCCTGGCCCATGAGGAGCTGAACGGTGTCGCCGTCCCGCAGGACTGTGCTCAGGGTGGCGAGACGGCCGTTGACGCGGGCGCCGATGCACGCGTGCGCGTCCTCGCCGTACTGCGCGTACGCGGCGTCCACGCAGGTCGCGCCCTCGGGCAGGCCGAGGGTGCCGCCGTCGGGGCGGAAGACGGTGATCTCGCGGTCCTGGGCGAGGTCCTCGCGGAGGGTGGACCAGAAGATGTCGGTGTCGGGCGCGGCCTCCTGCCAGTCCAGGAGGCGGGAGAGCCAGCCGGGGCGGGTGGGGTCGACGCGCTCGCCGTAGCTCGTGGCGGAATCCGCGGAGGCGGAGGACTCGGTGGAGGACTGCTCCTCGGCGGGGGGAGCGTAGGGGTTGCCGAGCGCGACGACGCCGGCCTCGGCGACCTTGTGCATCAGGTTGGTGCGGATGAGGACTTCGGCGACCTGGCCGTCGGCTCGCGCGACGGCGGTGTGCAGCGACTGGTACAGGTTGAACTTGGGGACGGCGATGAAGTCCTTGAACTCCGAGACGACGGGCGTCATGCAGGTGTGCAGTTCGCCGAGGACGCCGTAGCAGTCCGCGTCCTCGTTCACCAGCACCAGCAGGCGGCCGAAGTCGGTGCCGCGCAGTTCGCCGCGCTTGCGGGCGACCCGGTGCACGGAGACGAAGTGCCGTGGCCGGATGAGGACTTCGGCCGGGATGTCGGCGTCGCGCAGGACGCCGCGCACCTCGTCGGCGATCTCGGCGAGCGGGTCGTCGGGCCGCGAGGCGTTGTCGACGATCAACTCCCGGGTGTGTTCGTACTCCTCGGGGTGGAGGATCGCGAAGACCAGGTCCTCCAGCTCGGTCTTGAGGGCCTGGACGCCGAGCCGTTCGGCGAGCGGGATGAGGACGTCGCGGGTCACCTTGGCGATGCGGGCCTGTTTCTCGGGGCGCATCACGCCGAGGGTGCGCATGTTGTGCAGGCGGTCGGCGAGTTTGATCGACATCACGCGGACGTCGTTGCCGGTGGCGACGAGCATCTTGCGGAAGGTCTCGGGTTCCGCGGCGGCACCGTAGTCGACCTTCTCCAGCTTGGTGACGCCGTCGACGAGGTAACGGACCTCCTCGCCGAACTGCTCGCCGACCTGATCCAGCGTCACCTCCGTGTCCTCGACGGTGTCGTGCAGCAGAGAGGCCGTCAGCGTCGTTGTCTCCGCGCCGAGTTCGGCGAGGATCAAGGTCACCGCGAGGGGGTGCGTGATGTACGGCTCGCCGCTCTTGCGCATCTGGCCGCGGTGCGAGGACTCGGCCAACACATAGGCGCGGCGCAGCGGTTCGAGGTCGGCGTCGGGGTGGTGGGCGCGGTGGGCGTCGACGAGGTGGCTGATGGCGTCGGGCAGCCGGTCGCGGGCGGCGGGGCCGAGCAGCGCGGCCCGGCCGAGGCGGCGCAGGTCGATCCGCGCCCGCCAGCGCGCCCCCGGGCCTGTCACCGGACTCGGGGTCGCGGGGTTCGTGGCCTCCGCACTCATGGGCACCTCCGGCTGCGTGGACCGGCGGACGGGGTGCCCCAGGGCGGACACGGCTCAGGGGGCGGCATCGGTCCCCCGTCCGGGCCGGTGCTTGATGCTACCGAGCCCACCACGTGCGCCTGACCAGCTCTCGTCGAGCGTGAAACGGATCACCCCTTCGAGCGACCGTTTTGAGGTTTACGGGTTCGAGGCCGCAAAAGTACGACCGGTTTCAACGAGCGGCGGTTTCCAGCCACTCCGCGTCGATCTCGCCTTCGGCCACGATCACCGCGGGGCCGGTCATCTCGATCTCGCCGTCGGGCCGCTCGGTGATCACCAGGGTGCCTCCGGGCACGTCGACGGTGTACGTCACGGGGCTGCCGGTGACCGCCGGGTCGGCGCCGTCACGGCGGGCGGCGGCCACGGCGACCGCGCACGCGCCCGTGCCGCAGGAGCGGGTCTCGCCCGCGCCGCGCTCGTGCACGCGCAGCGCGACGTGCCGGGGGCCGCGGTCGACGACGAACTCGACGTTCACGCCCTCCGGGTAGGCCGCGGCCGGGCTGAACGGCGGCGGGGTGAGCAGGTCGCCGGCGTGCGCGAGGTCGTCGACGAAGGCCACCGCGTGCGGGTTGCCCATGTTCACGTTCCGCGCGGGCCAACTGCGCTCGCCCACGCTGACCGTGACGGCCCCTTCGGGCAGCAGCGCCCGGCCCATGCCGACGGTGACGTCGCCGTCCTTGGCGATGTGCACGGTCTTCACCCCGCCGCGCGTGGCGACCGCGAGGTCGCCCTCGCCGACGTGTCCGGCGCGCTGCAGGTAGCGCGCGAACACGCGTACGCCGTTGCCGCACATCTCCGCGATCGAGCCGTCGCCGTTGCGGTAGTCCATGAACCACTCCGCCTCGGCCGCCATGTGCCGCGCCTCGGGGTGCGCCGCGGACCGCACCACGTGCAGCAGCCCGTCGCCGCCGATGCCCGCGCGGCGGTCGCACAGGGCGGCGACGGTGGCCCGGGGCAGGGCGACGGCGTTCTCGGGGTCCGGGACGATGACGAAGTCGTTCTGCGTGCCGTGACCCTTGAGGAAGGCGATCCGCGTGCTCATTCCTCGATCGTACGGGAGCGCTCCGCCGGAAGGACGGACGGGCTTGCGGGGCCGGTGGGGGCCGGTACGGGCCGGTGGGGGCCGGTACGGGCGGTGGGGGCCGGTACGGGCCGGTGGGGGCCGGTGGGGGCCGGTACGGGCAGGTGGCGGGCAGTGAGGGCAGGTACGCCGAGACCGGTCGCGGGGTTTCCCGGGGACCCGTGACCCCTGGCCCCGTGGCGCGCGTCAGCGCAGCCGTGCCACGCGCCACACGGCGAGCACGACCACCGCGGCGACGACCACGACGTAGGCGAGCACGACCCGCCAGTCCGGGCGGCGGCCGGACCCGCGCTGCGGCAGCCCGGGCCAGGTGTGCCCCACCCGCCGGGCCGCCGTCATGCCCCAGCCGGCCGCGCAGGAGCAGATCAGCAGCCCCAGCATCGCGATGACGGCCCCGCTGTCGCCGAAGTCGAAGGCGAGCGGGAAGGCGAACATCAGGGAGCCGACGGCGGCCAGCGCGACGATGGGCGCGAGCTGCCAGATGCGCAGCCGCCGCTGCGGCCGCAGCTCGACCTCGACCTCGGGTCCGCCCGTGAACATCTCCTCGGGCTCGGGGCCGTCGTCGGTCACGCCGTCCTGGATCTCGTCGAGCCCGTCGGGGCCCAGCCCCTCCGCGTCGCGCTCCGCTTCACCGCTGTCGGCGGTGAGGGGCCCGGTGTCCTGTGCAGTGTCGCGAGGGCCGGCCTCCATCGCCACGCGCCCTCCCAACTTGGACTCCACTTGGTCGATCGAAGCTCGATGATGGCACGGCACCGGAGGCCGGGATGACGGCCGGAGCGTCCCGATGCCATGACGTGATCAGGCTGTAACCGGTCGTTCGACCAACGCCAGTGCAAGGTCGGGAAGTTCCATGAGGTCCGCCGCGGCCCCACTCAACCAGTGCACCCGCGGGTCGCGCCTGAACCACGAATCCTGACGGCGCGCGAAGCGTTTGGTGGCACGTACGGTTTCGGCCCGCGCCTCCTCCAGCGTGCACTCCCCCGCGAGCGCCGCGAGCACCTGCTGGTAGCCGAGGGCGCGGGAGGCCGTGCGCCCCTCGCGCAGGCCCTGCGCCTCCAGCGTGCGCACCTCCTCCACGAGCCCCGCTTCCCACATCCGGTCGACCCGGCGCGCGATGCGCTCGTCGAGTTCGGGGCGCGTCACGTCGACGCCGATCTGGACGGTGTCGTAGACCGAGTCGTGACCGGGGAGGTTGGCGGTGAAGGGCCGTCCGGTGATCTCGATCACTTCGAGGGCGCGCACGATGCGACGGCCGTTGCTGGGCAGGATCGCCTGGGCCGCCTCGGGGTCGGCGGCGGCCAGGCGGGCGTGCAGCGCGCCCGAGCCTCGCAGGGTGAGCTCCTCCTCCAGCCGGGCCCTGACCTCGGGGTCGGTGCCGGGGAACTCGAGGTTGTCCACGGCCCCGCGGACGTACAGCCCGGAGCCGCCCACCAGGATCGGCCAGCGGCCCTCGGCGAGCAGCTCGTCGATCCTCGCGCGGGCCAGCCGCTGGTACTCCGCCACGGACGCGGTGACCGTCACCTCCCAGACGTCCAGGAGGTGGTGCGGGACGCCGCCGCGTTCCTCGGGCGTCAGTTTGGCGGTGCCGATGTCCATGCCCCGGTAGAGCTGCATGGAGTCGGCGTTGACGACCTCGCCGCCGAGTTGCCGGGCGAGGAAGACGCCCAGATCCGACTTGCCTGCCGCGGTCGGTCCGACGACGGCGATGACTCGGGGGGCGGAGGGTGCGGTGCTCACCGCACCAGTCTCGCAAACACACGGGGCACTCCTCGAACGAGTTGCGTGACGGTACGGGCGCGGGGTCGTTGCCCGTTGCGAGATTCCCCGCCGCCGGGCTTCCCGGGCGGGCGGCCCGGGCGCCGCGAACGGACGCACCGGACGACGCGGGATGTCGCCCGCACGAGTAACGTATGGAGCTGATATGGGCGTTTTCGCACGACTTTTCCGGAGGTCGACCACCACGGAGCAGGCGCCGGCCGCCGAGGCACCGGCCGGCGCGCCGACGGCAGAGCCCCCGGCGACAGAGGCAGCGCCGACGGCAGAGGCGGCAGAGGCGAAGGGACCGACCGAAGCCGAGGCCGGGGCCAGGGCCGGGGCCGGACCGCAGGCTCGGACCGAGACCGAGACCGAGACCGGAACCGGGACTGAGACCGGGACCGAGACCGAGGCCGCGGCTGATTCCGAGACCGCGACGGAGTCCGGCGACGGGGCGGGGGGCGCGGGCATCGGGATCCCCAAGCAGCAGTCCGTCGCGCCGGCGGCCGACAGTGAGGCCGGCGAGGGCGCCCGCAGGTAACCGCCCGCAAGAGCGCCACGGAAGGTGGACCATGGGTCTCCTGAACAATCTGAAGTCCCGTCTCGCCCCGGCCAAGGACAAGGTCTCCGGCCTCGCCCAGCAGCACGGGGGCAAGATCTCGCACGGTATCGACAAGGCGGCGCGGGCCGTCGACGAGAAGACCAAGGGCAAGTACAGCGACCGGATCCACACGGGGACCGACAAGGCCAAGGGCGCCGTGGACCGGCTCGCGCACAAGGGCGGCACGAAGACAGGCGGCACGGAGACACCGCCGCCCTCCTCTCCGCCGCCGGCCTGACGGCACGGCACACCGGCGGACGGCCGCGGGGCCCGAGCGCTCCCGGCCGTCCGCCGTGTCCGGATCACGGCCGCGGCCCTACGGCCGTCCTACGACCAGGCCGCGACCAGGTACCCCACCCCGTACGGCGCGTCCTCGAACAGCAGCGCACCCGAGAGCCCCGCGCCCTCCGCGGCGCCCGCGAGAACCTGCCAGGGCGCCCGGCCCGACACCATCAACTCCCGTGCCGCCCCGGCGTCCAGCGCTTCGAGGGCCGCCACGTCCGCCGCCGCCAGCGCCCGCGCGACCTGCGCGTCGAAGGGCGCCGCGCGCTCGTCCAGATAGCCCGGCGCCTTGAGGGTGCGGCACGCGCTGCCGTCGCCCATCACCAGCAGCGCCACCCGCCCGGCTCGGGCCGCGATCTCCTTCCCGGCCGCGACACACCGCTCGGTCGCGAGGGTCTCCCGCACGCCGAGCCCTTCGATCGGGGCGTCCGACCAGCCGGTCCGCTCCAGCAGCCACGCGGCGACGGCGAGGGATGGCGGGAGCCGACGGGCCCCGGGGCCGCCATCTGCGTCCCCGGCCCTGCCCAGCCGCACCACCAGCTCGACCCCGAAGCCGTGGAACGAGCCGCGGGCGCCCTCCGGATACGCCCCGTGCTCACTCTCCGCGGCGGGCCCCACGACCACGAGCCGGTCGGGCCGGGCGGCGGCGAGGACACCGAGGGCGTCCGTGCACGCGGCACGCGCGGCGTCCAGTTCCGGGGCTGCGCCCGCGGCGACCTCGGGCACGAGGAGCGGCGGGCAGGGGCAGACGGCAGCGGCGACAAGCATGATCGGCAGATTACGCGGTCGGCACGCGCCCGGTCCCCGGCACCACCCCGGCCCGGCGGGGCGGGCTGGCGGGACGCAGACGGGCCGCTCGGCCGCTCGGCCGTCCGGTCGGTCGCCCCGCCCGCAGGTCAGCTGCCCAGCCGCGCCGCTCAGTCGCTGCCGCAGCCGCTGCCCGTGGCGACCGGCAGCGGCTCGGGCACGCCGATCTTCGGCAGGCCGAGCATCACACCGGCCGGTTTGGCGGCCTCGGCGGCGTTGCGCTTCTCCCAGGCGTCGCCCGCGCGCGTGCGGCGCACGCCGAGGACGGCGCCCTCGGCGAGCAGGTGGTGCGGGGCGGCGTAGGTGATCTCGACGGTGACCACGTCGCCGGGGCGGACCTCCTGCTCCGGCTTGGTGAAGTGGACCAGCCGGTTGTCGGGGGCGCGGCCGGAGAGGCGGTGGGTGGCGCCGTCCTTGCGGCCCTCGCCCTCGGCGACCATCAGCTCCAGGGTGCGGCCGACCTGCTTCTTGTTCTCCGCCCAGGAGATGTCCTCCTGGAGGGCGACGAGACGCTCGTAGCGCGCCTGGACGACCTCCTTGGGGATCTGGTTCTCCATGGTCGCGGCCGGGGTGCCGGGCCGCTTGGAGTACTGGAAGGTGAACGCCTGCGCGAAGCGCGCCTCCCGGACGACGTGCAGGGTCTGCTCGAAGTCCTCCTCGGTCTCGCCGGGGAAGCCCACGATGATGTCGGTGGTGATCGCCGCGTGCGGGATGGCCGCGCGGACCTTCTCGATGATCCCCAGGTAGCGCTCCTGTCGGTAGGAGCGCCGCATCGCCTTCAGGACCGCGTCCGAGCCGGACTGCAGGGGCATGTGCAGCTGCGGCATCACGTTCGGCGTCTCGGCCATGGCGGCGATGACGTCGTCGGTGAAGTCGCGCGGGTGCGGGGAGGTGAAGCGGACCCGCTCCAGTCCCTCGATCGTCCCGCAGGCACGCAGCAGCTTGCTGAAGGCCTCACGGTCGCCGATGTCGGAGCCGTAGGCGTTGACGTTCTGGCCGAGCAGCGTGATCTCGGAGACGCCCTCGGCGACCAGGGCCTCGACCTCGGCGAGGATGTCGCCGGGGCGGCGGTCCTTCTCCTTGCCGCGCAGCGCCGGGACGATGCAGAAGGTGCAGGTGTTGTTGCAGCCGACGGAGATCGACACCCAGGCCGCGTACGCGCTCTCGCGGCGCGTCGGCAGCGTCGACGGGAACGCCTCCAGCGACTCGGCGATCTCGACCTGCGCCTCCTCCTGGACGCGGGCGCGCTCGAGCAGGACGGGCAGCTTGCCGATGTTGTGCGTGCCGAAGACGACGTCCACCCAGGGCGCCTTCTTCACGATGGTGTCGCGGTCCTTCTGCGCGAGGCAGCCGCCGACCGCGATCTGCATGCCCGGACGGCTCGCCTTCTTGGGCGCGAGACGGCCGAGGTTGCCGTAGAGGCGGTTGTCGGCGTTCTCCCGCACGGCGCAGGTGTTGAACACGACGACGTCCGCGTCGCCGTCGGAGCCCTCCGGAGCGCGGACGTAGCCCGCCTCCTCCAGCAGCCCGGACAATCGCTCGGAGTCGTGGACGTTCATCTGGCACCCATAGGTGCGCACTTCGTAGGTCTTCGCGCCCACTGCCTGGCTCCGGTCGATGCTGCTCATGCCACAAGGGTAGGGGGTCCCCGGAGCGGCCCGGGCCGCCTTTCGCCCGCAGACGGCGGGCGGCAGACCGCGGGCGACGGGGCGCGGTCACGCCCGGCGCGGCTCCCACCCCTGGCGCCGCAGCACGCCCGCCACGTCCGGCGCCTCGTAGTGCTCGCCCTTGAGCACCTTGCCGTCGGCGCGGCGGGCGACGCGGCCGTCGGGCCCGAGCTTGGTCATGTTGGAGCGGTGGATCTCGGCGATCACGGCGTCGAGGTCTACGCCGTGGACCAGGGCCGTGCCGTACGCGACGTAGACGACGTCGGCCAGTTCGTGCGCGAGCTTGTCGAGGGGGCCGGTGACCGCGACCTCGGCGACCTCCGCGGCCTCCTCGGCCAGCAGTTCGCCGCGGTGGGCGGCCAGTTCCGGCTCGACCTCGGCGGGGGTGGTGCGGGCGTCGAGCCCGACGGCCAGGTGGAACGCGCGGACCAGGTCGGCTGGCGATGAGCTCATGCGGCGACTCTACCGACCGGCACCGACAGTCCCCCGGAACCCGGTTGCGACCCCAGCTGTGGCCACGGTTGTGGCCCCGGTCACGACCCCGGTGCTGGCCGGGACGGCATGCCGGCTGGCAGGATCGCGCGCATGTCCAAGACGTCCGCCCGGATCGGCAGGCGCCGGGCCCTGCGGGGCGCGGCCGCCGGCATCGTCGCCCTCGGGCTGCTGCTGTGGTGGCTGCTGCCGCTGGGCGAGGATCCCCCGAGCGGCACGATCACCTTCAGCACGGGCACGCAGCTGGGCGTCTACCACAAGTACGGCGAGATGCTGCGCAACGAGTTCGACAAGGACATGCCGGGCCTGCGGGTGAACCTGCGAACCAGCCCCGGATCGCAGGAGAACGTCAAGCGGGTGGCGATCGGGAGGGCCGACTTCACCATCGCCGCGGCCGACGCGGTGGACACCTACGAGCTCGGCCACAAGGCCGGAGCCGGCCGGCTGCGCGGTGTCGCCCGCCTGTACGACGACTACGTGCAGCTGGTGGTGGCGCGCGACTCGGGCATCGATTCGGTCGGGGACCTGCGCGGCAAGCGGGTGGCGATAGGGCCGCCCCGCTCGGGGGTGCGGCTGATCGCCACGCGGGTGCTCGGGGCGGCCGGGATCGACGCGGCCAAGGACATCACCCCGCTGTCCGACGGCATCGACACCGGACCGAGCGGGCTGAAGAAGCACCGCATCGACGCCTTCTTCTGGTCGGGCGGGCTGCCGACGGACGGCCTGAAGGATCTCGCCGAGACCTTCGCGTTCCGCTTCGTGCCGATCCGGGCGAGCCTCGTCGCCAAGCTGCACCAGCAGGGCGGCGCCACCCGCTACTACCGCGCCACGAACATGCCGGAGTCGGCCTACCCGAGCATCCAGAACGGTGTCGCCGTGCCGACGCTGGCCGTCTCGAACCTGCTGGTGACCCGCACGGACATGGATCCCCGGCTCACCGAGTGGGTGACCCGCACCGTGATCAAGAGCCGGGACCGCATCGGCCGGGACGTCCACTCCGCCCAGCTCGTCGACCTGCGCACGGCGATCTACACCGATCCGCTCCCCCTGCACGAGGGCGCCCGGCGCTACTACCGTTCCGTCAAACCGTAGGTCCGCTCCTCGGCACCGACACCGTCACCCGCAGCCCGTGCGGCTCGTTGTGGGCGTACGAGACGGAGCCGCCGCCCGCGGTCAGCAGGGCGCGGGAGATCGACAGGCCGAGGCCGGAGCCCTTGATGTTCTGGTGCCGGCCGCTGCGCCAGAAGCGGTCGCCGACCCGGGTCAGTTCCTCGTCGGTCAGCCCCGGGCCGTGGTCGGCGACCACGACGGTCGAGGTGTCGCCGTCGATGGCGACCGTGACCTCGACGGTCCCGTCCTCGGGGGTGAACTTGACCGCGTTGTCGATCACCGCGTCCAGCGCGCTGGAGAGGGTGACCGGATCGGCCCAGGCGGTGGTGGGCGGGCAGTCGCCCACCAGCCGCACGCCCTTGGCCTCGGCCGTGGGCGTCCAGGCGGCGACGCGCTCGGCGGTCAGCGCGCCGACGTCGGTGACCCGCAGGTCGGCCTCGGTGTGCTCGGCCAGGGCCAGGTCGAGCAGGTCGTCGAGGACCTGGGCGAGGCGCTTGCCCTCGGTGCGGACGGAGGCGATCTCCTCGTTTTCCTCGGGCAGTTCGAGGGCGAGCAGCTCGATGCGCAGCAGCAGCGCGGACAGCGGGTTGCGCAGTTGGTGGGAGGCGTCGGCGACGAAGGCGCGCTGCTGTTCGAGCACGTCCTCGACGTGGTCCGCCATCTCGTTGAACGACTGGGCCAGGCGCCTGAGTTCCGGGGGCCCGCCGGCGGCCGCGACACGGGACTTCAGCCGTCCGGTGGCGATGTCGTGGGTGGTGGCGTCCAGGACGCCGACGGGTTTGAGCACCCAGCCGGTCAGCCGCAGCGCGGCGCCGACCGCCAGCAGCATCGCGCCGATCTCGCCCACGCCGACGACCAGCCAGCCGTGCAGGATCCGGGCGCGCATCTGCCCGGTGGGCGAGTCGGTGACGACCACCGCGACGACGTCGCCGTCCCGGATGACGGGTGAGGCGACGACGAGGGTTCCGTGCTGCCAGGGCCAGACCTGCTTCGGGTCGTGGCTGCGGCGGCTGAGCAGCGCCTCGGCGAACGCCTCGCGGACCTCGCCGGTCTCGGGCACGAGCCAGGTCGCCGGGGCGTTGGCCATGGGGGTGCCGGTCCGGCAGAAGACGCCGGCCTTGATGTCGTAGACGTCGTGGTAGCTGGCGAGCTCGCTGATCAGCGTCTTCAGGCGCTCGTCGCTGGATGTGCGGCTCGATCCGCAGGCGTCGGTGACGAACTGGGCGAGGGCGGCGAAGCGGGCCGTGTCGTCGATCCGGTCGACGACCACGTTCTGCTGCTGCGCCGCGGCGACGCTCACGGCGAGCGGGACGCCGAGCGCGAGCAGCACGGCCGCCATCAGGACGATGAGCAGCGGAAGGAGACGTGTACGCACCCGCGCCCGCTAAGCGGCCGGAGCGACGAGCCGGTAGCCGACGCCGCGTACGGTCTCGATCAGTGCCGGCATGCCCAGCTTGGCGCGCAGCGAGGCGACGTGCACCTCCAGGGTGCGGCCGGTCCCCTCCCAGCTGGTGCGCCAGACCTCGCTGATGATCTGCTCGCGGCGGAAGACGATCCCGGGGCGCTGGGCGAGCAGGGCGAGCAGGTCGAACTCCTTGCGGGTGAGCTGGACCACCGTGCCGTCCACGGTGACCTGGCGGGTGGGCAGCTCGATGAGGACGGAGCCGAGCCGCAGCGCGCCCTCACCGCCCGAGCCGGCGTCCTCCGCGACGGTGCGCCGGCTGACGGCGTGGATCCGGGCGAGCAGCTCCCCGGTGTCGTACGGCTTCACCACGTAGTCGTCGGCGCCCAGGTTGAGGCCGTGGATGCGGGAGCGCACGTCGGAACGGGCGGTGACCATGATCACCGGGGTGCTGGTGCGCTTGCGGATCTTGCCGCAGACCTCGTAGCCGTCCTGGTCGGGCAGGCCCAGGTCGAGCAGCACGACCCCGAAGCAGGTGCCCTCCGGGACGAGGGCCTGGAGCGCCTCCTCGCCACTGCGCGCGTGGGTGACCTCGAAGCCGTGGCGCGCCAGCACCGCCGACAGCGCGGCGGCGACGTGGTTGTCGTCCTCGACGAGGAGCAGTCTCATCCGGTCCCTCTTCGGTTCATCGGCCGTACGATCAGGATCGGTACATCCAATGTGCACGCGCGCGTGCACCAAGTGCAGTCATCGCTGATTGACGACTACGCCGTCAAGTGGGTTCCGGTTGCCCGCCGCTTTAGTTACGCGGACGATACGCACCCCCGGACAACCGCTACGACACGTGTCCGATTGCTATCGAGTCGTGATGCTCAGATTCCCCTCAGATGTAATGACGCTGGTCGGGGCGGGTCACTACTGTCCTCCGAAACCGAGGAGGACGGAGCCCGATAGCGATGACCGAAGTAGCGGTGGACAAGCGAGACTTGGCCCCAACCGGCGATCTGGTCGTCCTGAGAAGCGTCAACAAGCACTTCGGCGCGTTGCACGTGCTCCAGGACATCGATCTGACGATCACCCGCGGTGAGGTCGTGGTCGTCATCGGGCCCTCCGGGTCCGGCAAGTCCACGCTGTGCCGCACCATCAACCGCCTGGAGACCGTCGACTCGGGCACGATCACCATCGACGGCAGACCGCTGCCCCAGGAGGGCAAGGGACTGGCCCGGCTGCGGGCCGACGTCGGCATGGTCTTCCAGTCCTTCAACCTCTTCGCGCACAAGACGGTGCTCGAGAACGTGATGCTGGGCCAGATCAAGGTCCGCAAGGCTGACAAGAAGCAGGCCGAGGCAAAGGCCCGCGCCCTGCTCGACCGGGTGGGCGTGGGCACGCAGGCCGACAAGTACCCCGCGCAGCTCTCCGGCGGCCAGCAGCAGCGGGTGGCCATCGCACGGGCCCTGGCGATGGACCCGAAGGTGATGCTCTTCGACGAGCCGACGTCGGCGCTCGACCCGGAGATGATCAACGAGGTGCTGGAGGTCATGCAGCAGCTCGCCCGCGACGGCATGACCATGATCGTCGTGACGCACGAGATGGGGTTCGCGCGATCCGCCGCGAACCGCGTGGTCTTCATGGCGGACGGCCGGATCGTCGAAGAGGCCACGCCGGACCAGTTCTTCAGCAATCCGCGCAGCGACCGGGCCAAGGACTTCCTGTCGAAGATCCTTCACCACTGAGCCACCCGCCCCCACCTCACACCACCGACGGCCTCCCGTCTCTCCACCACCGGGCGGCCCCGCCTCACGACACTGACGGCCTCCCGTCTCTCCACCACCGGGCGGCCGCCTCACGACACTGACGGCCCCCGTCTCTCCGCCACCGGACGGCCTCCCGCCTCTCCATCACCGAAGGATGTGCACCATGAAGCTCCGCAAGGTCACCGCCGCCTCCGCCGCCGTACTCGCCCTCGCCGTCGCCGCGACCGCCTGCGGCTCGGACAACGACAAGGACAGCGGCTCGTCCGGCGGCGGCAAGAAGATCAAGATCGGCATCAAGTACGACCAGCCCGGTCTGGGTCTCAAGGAGCCGGACGGCTCCTTCTCCGGCTTCGACGTGGACGTGGCGACGTACGTGGCCAAGCAGCTCGGCTACACGCCCGGCCAGATCGAGTGGGTGGAGACCAAGAGCGCCGACCGTGAGAACGCGCTGCAGCGCGGCGACGTGAAGTTCATCGCGGCGACCTACTCGATCAACGACGAGCGCAAGCAGAAGGTCGACTTCGCCGGCCCCTACCTGCTGGCCCACCAGGACCTGCTGGTGAAGAAGGACTCGACGATCAGCAAGGGCACGGACCTCAACGGCAAGAAGCTGTGTTCCGTGGCCGGTTCCACCTCGGCGCAGAACGTGCACGACACGATCGCCCCGAAGGCCCAGCTGCGGGAGTACAGCGGCTACTCGGAGTGCATCGCGGGCCTGCAGAGCGGCGCCGTCGACGCCGTGACCACCGACGACTCGATCCTCGCGGGCTTCGCCGCGCAGGACAAGTACAAGGGCCAGTTCAAGCTCGCCGGCCTCAAGCTCAGCAACGAGAACTACGGCGTCGGCGTGAAGAAGGGCGACACCGCGACCGTCGACAAGATCAACGCCGCCCTGGAGAAGATGGTCAGCGACGGTTCCTGGCAGAAGGCCGTCGACGCGAACTTCGGCCCGGCCGGCTACAAGAACGAGCCGGCCCCGAAGATCGGTCAGATCGTCAAGTAAGCAGCGGCCCGGCTCCACAGGGTTCCTCCAGCGCCGCCGCCCGCCGCGATCACGGCGGCGGCGCGCCAGGCCCTCCTCGTTCACCACACACCCGGAAGCGCGGGAGATCGTGTTCGACTTTCTTGAAGGTTACGACGTCCTCGGGGCGTTCTGGATGACGGTGAAACTCACCGCCCTGTCCGGCCTCGGCTCCCTGGTCTGGGGCACCCTGCTGGCCGCCATGCGGGTCGGTCCGGTCCCGCTGATGCGCGGTTTCGGCACCGTCTACGTCAACGTCGTGCGGAACATCCCGCTGACGGTCATCATCGTCTTCACCTCGCTCGGCCTCGCCGACATCTTCGGCGTGACGCTGGGCGCCCCGGACGACTTCAAGGCCCAGGGCTTCCGCCTCGCGGTGCTGGGCCTCGTCGCCTACCACGCCGCCTTCGTCTGCGAAGCGCTGCGCTCCGGCATCAACACGGTGCCGCTCGGGCAGGCCGAGGCGGCCCGCGCGATCGGGCTGAGCTTCAGCCAGACCCTGCGGCTGGTCGTGCTGCCGCAGGCGTTCCGCTCGGTCATCGGCCCGCTGGCCAACGTGCTGATCGCACTGACCAAGAACACCACGGTGGCGGCCGCGATCGGCGTGGCCGAGGCGGCCTACCTGATGAAGGGGATGATCGAGAACGAGGCCCAGACGCTGGCCATCGGCGCGGTCTTCGCCTTCGGTTTCGTGGTTCTGACCCTGCCCACCGGCCTCATCCTGGGCTGGCTCGGCAAGCGACTGGCGGTGAAGCGATGACCTCCGTCCTCTACGACACCCCCGGCCCCCGGGCCAGGCAGCGCAATGTCGTCTTCTCGATCGTCTTCGTCGTCCTGCTCGCCCTGCTCGGGTGGTGGATCTGGCAGGCGATGGACGACAAGGGCCAGCTGAAGTGGGCCCTGTGGGAGCCGTTCACCAGCTCCGAGGCGTGGACGACGTATCTGCTGCCAGGTCTCGGCAACACCCTCAAGGCCGCCGCGCTGGCCATGGTCATCGCGCTTCCGGTGGGCGCGTTCTTCGGCATCGCCCGTCTGTCCGACCACCGGTGGGTCCGGGTGCCGGCCGGTGTCGTGGTCGAGTTCTTCCGCTCGATCCCGGTCCTGCTGCTGATGCTGTTCGCCAACGAGGTCTACGCCCGCTCCGGCAGCGTGAGCAGCGCGGAGCGGCCCCTGTACGCGGTGGTCACCGGCCTGGTCCTGTACAACGCCTCGGTCCTCGCCGAGATCGTCCGGGCCGGCATCCTCGCCCTGCCCCGGGGCCAGACGGAGGCCGCGTACGCGATCGGCCTGCGCAAGGGCCAGACGATGACCAGCATCCTGCTCCCGCAGGCCGTCACGGCGATGCTGCCGGCCATCGTCAGCCAGCTCGTGGTCATCGTGAAGGACACCGCGCTGGGCGGCGTGATGATCGGCTACACCGAACTGCTCAACGCCCGCAGCACCTTCGCCGCCAACTACGCCAACGTCATCCCCAGCTTCATCGGCGTGGGCATCATCTACATCATCGTCAACTTCCTGCTGACCAGCTTCGCGAGCTGGCTCGAGGGCCGGCTGCGGCGCAGCAAGCGCAGCACGGGCGCGGTCCTCGGGGCCGAGGACGTGGACGACATCAACGCCGGAGAGGTGGGCGGCGCCCCGGCGGCCGGGGCCGGCAGGAGCACCGTCTGACGGGCACGTTCCGACGCTCCGGCACCTCGCGTCACCTGTGCGGAGGCAGTGGCATGATCGCCACTGCCTCCGTCACTTGACGCAAGCACCGGCAATGGGTTGCATACGTTCTGTGATCGTGCACCCTGCTCAAACTTCCTGTTCACACACGTCCTCCCGGACGGCTCCGCGGGCAGGGGGCGCCACGCCGTGGATCCGGTGATCATCGTCGGGGCGGGGCCCGTCGGGCTCACGCTCGCCCTGGCCCTGGCGCGCCAGGAAGTGCCGTCGGTCGTGCTCGACGAGGGCCCCGGCGAGGACGAGTCGCGCCTCGCGCGCACCGTCGTCCTGCGCGAGGACACCGCCGCTCTCGTGGAACGGCTGACCGGAGTGCCGCTCGCCGAGGCGGGCCTGCCCTGGGCCGGATGGCGGTCACTGCGGCGCAAACAGGTGATGCGCGAGATCACGTTCGACGACGACACCGGCCCCGCGCCCCTGCACATCGCCCAGCACGTCCTGACCGGCGCCCTGCGCACGGCCCTCGCGGGCGAGCCGCTGGCCGAGGTCGCCGTCGACAGCCGCCTGGACGCCATGGAGCAGGAACGCTCCGGCGTCACCGCCCACACCCGCGGCGCGAAGGGCACCTGGTGGCGCGGCAGCTTCCTGGTGGGCTGCGACGGCCCGCGGTCGACCGTGCGCAAGCTGCAGGACATCCGCTTCCCGGGCCGTACGGCGGTGGAACGGCACGCCGTCGCCGCGCTGCGCACGGAACTCCCCTGGCCCGAGCAGTCGGTGCTGCACCGGCTGCCGCCCTGGCGGACGTCCGGCCCCGGCGCCGGGGAAATCACCGCCCGCCCCCTCCCGGACGGCGTGTGGCGCCTGGACTGGCTGCTGCCGCCGGGCAAGGACCTGGTCACGCCCGAACTGCTGGTCACCCGCATCCGGGAGACGCTGGCGGGCTGGAGCGACGGCTCGACACCGCCCTACGACCTGCTGGACACCGGCGTCCACACCGTCCACCACCGGCTGGCCCGCCGCTGGCGCGCCGGCCGGGTCTTCCTCGCCGGGGACGCCGCGCACCTGCTCGGCGCGCTCGGCACGCAGGGGCTGGACGAGGGTCTGCGGGACGCCGACAACCTGGCCTGGAAGCTGGCGTCGGCCTGGCACCACGGGCCGCACGAGGAACTGCTCGACAGCTATCAGGCGGAGCGGCGCGCGGTCGTCGCCGCCCGGCTGCGCGCCGCCGACCAGGCGCTGCCGCTGCTGCGCGGCGGCGGGCTGCGCGCCTACGTCCCCGGCTCCGCCCGCGGCCACGACGCGCTGCTGACGGAAGGCCATCTGGGGCGCGGCGCACTCGGCGCGCCGGGGACGTACGCCGGCTCGCCGCTCGCCCCCCGGCACCTCGAAGGGGAGGTGCCCGTGGACACCCCTCCGGGCGCGCCGGTCGCCGACGTCCGGGTCACCGCGGAGGACGGTTCCTTCGTACGGTTGCGGGACCGGCTCGGGCGGGGCGCGCTGCTGGTGGTGCTCGTCGCGCCGGGCACGGGCGTGTGGGACCGCAAGCACTGGGTGACCGCCGGGGTCATGCCCCGGCTGGCGGCCGCCGTCAGCGCCCTGCCGCACGCCGCCGAACTGCTCGTCGCCGAGAGCTACCCGGGGGCGGCGGCCCACACCGTCCTGCTGGTACGGCCCGACGGTCATCTCGTCACCGCGCTGGGCGGGGTCCGGCCGGCCGACCTGTACGCCGCGGCGGAGGCCGCGCTGGGCGGTCCGGCGAAGACGCAGGCCGAGGCAGGCGCCCACTGACGTCGTCACGGTGAGTTGACCGGCCCGCACCGTCATGGTTCACTCCGGACCGTGACCGACACCTGCGTGCGCCTGTGGCGGAGGGTCCACATGGACCTCGTCCGCTATGCGGGCTGCGTGTGTCGTCCGTCCTGCTGAATTCGCTCCTCCCTTTTTCCGCGCGCCCCTTCCAGGCTGCCGCGCGCTCCCGCGAACCCTCATCAGGACGGTAAGAGTTGTCTTCCTCCCCTTCTGCACCCACGCACGCACCCGCGCCCGCGCCCGCTTCCGTGTCCACTTCGGCGTCCGCTTCCGTGTCCACTTCGGCGTCCGCTTCCGTGTCCGCTTCCGCCTCCGCGTCGGATTCCGGATCCGCCGGCGCACCCGGGTCCGCGCCGACCCAGGCCGAACTCCTGGACTTCGTGCGGCGTACGGCCGCCGACGCCGAGCTCATCGCCTCGCTCCCGCTCGACCCGGAGGGCCGCACCTGGGTGCGCCTCGACGGCCCCGGCGGCAGCGAGGCCTGGCTGATCGGCTGGCCGCCCGGCACGGGCACCGGCTGGCACGACCACGCCGATTCCGTGGGCGCGTTCGTGATCGCGGCCGGTGAGCTGAAGGAGAACTCGCTCGCCGCCCGGCTGCCCACCGACGGCTGGAAGACCCTCGAACTCACCGACGGCGTGGACCGGGCCCGGCGGCTGCCGGCCGGCCAGGGCCGCTCCTTCGGCCGCCACCACGTCCACGAGGTGCTGAACACCTCCGCCGACCGGCACGCCGTCTCCGTCCACGCCTACCACCCGCCCCTGCCGCAGATCCGCCGCTACAGTCGCACCGGCCAGGTGCTGCGCCTGGAGCAGGTGGAACACCCGGAGGACTGGCAGTGAGCGCGACCGGCGATCCCGCGGCGGAGGACAGGCACATGGGTGAGGCGGAGGACCGGCACCTCGGCATCGACGAGTTGCTGGAGCGGGTGCGCGCGGACTACGAGCGGATCGGGGCCCGGGAGGCGTACCACGCCGCCCGGGCCGGCGAGGCGCTGCTGGTGGACATCCGGTACGCGGCCCTGCGTGAGCGCGACGGCCTGATCCCCGGCGCCCTCGTCGTCGAGCGCAACGAGCTGGAGTGGCGCCTCGACCCGCGGGGCAGCCACCGCGTACCGGAGGCCACCGGTCACGACCTGCGGATCGTCGTGATCTGCAACGAGGGCTACGCGTCGAGTCTCGCGGCGGCGTCGCTGCACCGGCTGGGGCTGCACCGGGCCACCGACCTGGTGGGCGGGTTCCAGGCGTGGAGGGCGGCGGGGCTGCCGGTGACGCCGTAGAACCGCGGGGTCAGTGGAAGTCCATGGGGCAGTACAGCGGGGCCGTGTCGGCGTTGTCCTTGGTGATCAGGGCGGCGGGCGTCTTGGCGATCCTGTCCGCCTTGCGGCCGCGCAGCAGGTCGATGGCGTTGGTCACGGCCAGTTCCCCGGTGTCGGCGGCCGAGTTGGACACCGTGGCCGAGAAGCGGCCGTCCTTGAGGGCGGCCAGGCCCTCGTCGGTGCCGTTGACGGTCACGATCTTGACGTCCTTGCGGCCGGCCGCGTCGAACGCCTTGCGGACGGCGAAGCCCATCTCCTCGTTGGCGACGAAGGCGTAGTCCAGGTCCGGGTGGGCCTGGATCATGTCCTCGGCGACACCGCGGGCCTTGACCGGACTGAACATGCCGGGCTGTTCGGCGACCACGTCGGCGTTGGCCGGCAGGGCCTTCTCGAAACCGCCGGCCAGCAGGTCGGAGGCGGCACCGGGGGCGCCCGCGATGATGCCGACCTGTACGTCCCGGCCGGCGGCGTCGTCCTCGATCCAGCCGGCGTCCAGCTGCCCGGCCTTCTTCAGGTCGACGACCACGGCCCCGAGGATGGACGAGGTGTCGTCCGGCACGACCGACGTGAGGAAGACCGGGATGCCCGCGCTCTTCGCCATGGCGATGTCGTGCTCGAGCGAGTCGACGCTGACCGTCTGCACGATCAGGGCGTCGACCTTGTGGGCGATCATGTCCTTGATGTTGGCCAGTTCCGTGGCCGGGTCCTGATGGGAGTGGCCGTGCGGATGTCGGCGAGGTTGCTCTGCGCCACCTCCTCGACGGACTCCTGCAGGCAGGTGTGGAACTCGGTGGTGCCGCCGTTGACGAACCCGAGCGTGATGGGCCCCTGAACCGCCGGACTCCCGGATCCCTCGTGCAGGCCGCAGCCGCTGAGGAGCAGAGCGGCGCTGAGGGCGCAGGCGGGCAGCGGTCTTCGGACATGTACGGACGTGGGCATGGCTGGACGGTACCGGCGCCCACACCGGACTCACCCTCCTGGAAACGCAAGGTAAGCCTGCGTCTGGTGCGGGCGGAGGCTCGGCCGCCGGCTCGGCTGCCCGCACCCCGTGGCGTGCCTCCCTGGCGCGCCTCCCTGACGTGCCTTCCGCCTCAGACTCCGTCGTCCTCGAGGAACTCCGTGTCCTCGCCCTCTTCCTCCAGTGCCTGCCGGACCACGCGCAGGGCCATGCCCTCCGAGTAGCCCTTGCGGGCGAGCATGCCCGCGAGGCGCCGCAGCCGCTTGTCGCGGTCGAGGCCGCGTGTGGAGCGCAGTCTGCGGGCGACGAGCTCGCGCGCGGTCGCTTCCTCCCGCTCGGAGTCGAGCTGTGCGACGGCCTCGCCGATCAGGGCGGAGTCGACGCCCTTGGTCCGCAGCTCCCGGGCGAGTGCCCGCCGGGCCAGTCCCCGGCCGTGGTGCCGGGACTCCACCCAGGCGTCCGCGAACGCGCCGTCGTCGATCAGGCCGACCTCCTCGAACCGCGACAGCACCTCCTCGGCGGCGTCATCGGGGATCTCCCGCTTGCGCAGGGCATCCGCCAGCTGTTTCCGCGTGCGCGGGGTCCCGGTCAGCAGGCGCAGGCAGATGGCCCGTGCCCGCTCGACCGGGTCCCCTGGGGGCTCCCCCTTCTCGGCCCTCGACGAGGAGGGCGAGCCCCCGTCTTCATCGTGCGCCGGGACGTGCCCGCGCATCTCGCCGCCCGTCCCGGCGGACCCTGTGTCGTCTGCCCGGCTCCCACCCCGTGGAGTGTCCGGGTAGGCGTACTCGGCCCAGTCGGTTCGCCGTGTCACGGGTCAGCTCTTGGCCGCCGGAGCCTTGGTCTTGGCGCCCTTGGCCGCCGCGGGGGCGGGCGCCGTCTTGGCGGCGTCGTCCGTGGCGGCGGGGACGGCGGCACCCGGCTCGGCGGCCGGCTCCTCGGGACGCACGCCCACGCCCAGCTTCTCCTTGATCTTCTTCTCGATCTCGTTGGCCAGGTCGGGGTTGTCCTTCAGGAAGTTGCGCGCGTTCTCCTTGCCCTGGCCGAGCTGGTCGCCTTCGTACGTGTACCAGGCGCCGGCCTTGCGCACGAAGCCGTGCTCCACGCCCATGTCGATCAGGCCGCCCTCACGGCTGATGCCCTGGCCGTAGAGGATGTCGAACTCGGCCTGCTTGAAGGGCGGCGCGACCTTGTTCTTGACGACCTTGCAGCGGGTGCGGTTGCCGACCGCCTCCGTGCCGTCCTTCAGGGTCTCGATGCGGCGGATGTCGATGCGCACCGAGGCGTAGAACTTCAGCGCCCGGCCACCGGTCGTGGTCTCCGGGGAGCCGAACATCACACCGATCTTCTCGCGGAGCTGGTTGATGAAGATGGCGGTGGTCTTGGACTGGTTGAGCGCGCTGGTGATCTTCCGCAGGGCCTGGCTCATCAGGCGGGCCTGCAGACCGACGTGGCTGTCACCCATCTCGCCCTCGATCTCGGCACGCGGGACGAGCGCTGCGACGGAGTCGATGACGATGAGGTCGAGGGCACCGGAGCGGACCAGCATGTCCACGATCTCCAGGGCCTGCTCGCCGTTGTCCGGCTGGGAGAGGATCAGGTTGTCGATGTCGACGCCGAGCTTGCGCGCGTACTCGGGGTCGAGGGCGTGCTCCGCGTCCACGAAGGCGACCTGGCCGCCGGCCTTCTGGGCGTTCGCCACCGCGTGCAGGGTCAGCGTGGTCTTACCGGAGGACTCCGGTCCGTAGATCTCCACGACACGGCCGCGCGGCAGGCCGCCGACACCGAGGGCCACGTCGAGCGCGGTCGACCCGGTCGGGATGACCTCGATGGGCTCCCTGGACCGCTCGCCCATGCGCATGACCGCGCCCTTGCCGAATTGCCGTTCAATCTGTGCGAGCGCGGCATCCAGGGCCTTCTCGCGGTCGGTTCCTGCCATGGGTTCCACCCGATTTGCTTGAGTCGATCGCTTCACGTCAAAGACGCTAACGCCTGCCACTGACAATGCGCCCCGACGCCGGTCCGGCCTGTGGACAACCCGGGCACATCTCTACCCAAACCAGGATGAAAAACCCGCCCGAGACCCCGCCGGAGCCTCCATAAGAATAGATGTTCGATTTTTGTGTCAAGCGCGCCCAGCGCCGTCGCAAGCCCGTGACGCCCGGCCTGTCCGACAGCCCACGGCCCCCGGCCGTCTCAGGAAGGACCGCTCCCGGAGCCGGAGCCGGCACCCGGACCGGAGCCCGAGCCGGGGCCGGAATCGGCATCGGCATCGGGGTGGTCACCCGCACCGGACCGCTCCGCCCCCGGCCTCCGTGTCCACAGCTGCCCCGCGCGCCGGAGCAGGCCCCGCCCCGATCCGCCGCCCCGGTGCCCGTGGACACGGGGATCGTCCGTGACCGTGTACCGCTTCACGTAGGCCCCCAGGAACGCCTGGAGGGTGGCGACCGCCGGAATCGCGATCAGCGCGCCGACGGCGCCGAGGAGGGCGGTGCCGGCGATGACCGAGCCGAAGGCGACGGCGGGGTGGATGTCGACGGTCTTCGAGGTCAGCTTGGGCTGCAGCATGTAGTTCTCGAACTGCTGGTAGACCACCACGAATATCAGCACCCACAGCGCGTACCAGGGATCGACCGTGAACGCGATCAGCATGGGCAGGGCGCCCGCGAGATACGTGCCGATGGTGGGGATGAACTGCGAGACCAGCCCCACCCAGACCGCGAGCACGGGCGCGTAGGGCACGTTCAGGACCTGCAGCAGGATGAAGTGCGCGACGCCGGAGATGAAGGCCATCAGGCCACGCGAGTACAGGTAGCCGCCGGTCTTGTTGACGGCGATCTCCCACGCGCGCAGCACCTCGGCCTGCCGTGCGGGAGGCAGCAGGGAGCAGACCGTGCGGCGCAGCCGCGGGCCGTCCGCGGCGAAGTAGAACGAGAACAGCGTTATCGTCAGCAGCTGGAACAGGCCCCCGAGGACCTGCGCGGACACGTCCAGGACGCCGGTGGCGCTGTGCTGCACGTAGTTGCGCAGCCAGTCGGAGCGCAGCAGGCCCTCCTGGACGTCCACGCGTCTGAGCTCGGCGTGGAAGTGGGTGTTGATCCAGCCGATGACGGAGTCGAGGTAGTCCGGGAAGTTCTCGACGATCTTGATGATCTGGCCCGCGAGCATGGACCCGAGCAGCGTGACGAAGCCTGCTGTCACGATCATCACGGCGAGGAAGACCAGCCCGGTGGCCAGCCCCCGGCGCATCCCGCGCGAGGCCATCCAGCTCACCGCGGGCTCTATGGCGAGGGCCAGGAAGAACGCGATGAGGATGTTGACCAGCAGGCCGGTGAGCTGGTGGAAGGCCCACGTGCCCAACTGGAACGCGGCGTAGAGGGCGAGGACGAGCACCACCGCGCGCGGCAGCCAGCGCGGCATGCGCCCGCCCCGCACGGCGGCGCCGTCGGCCGGGGGCGGGAAGGGCGGCGTCGTGCCGGGCGGGGAGGGCTGCCGGGCCGGCTGCCCGGTGTCGTCAGTGGATGCCACGGTGCAAGTCTCGCCCACGCGACGGACAATCGGCTCCGGTCCTGCGATCTTCGTGACGGCTCAGCGCTTCTCCCCCGGAACGTCCATGACCGCGCAGACCACGCGCCACACTTCCTTGGCCTCCCAGCCCTCGTCCAGCGCCTGGTGCACCGTGCGTCCGCCGAGCTGCGCCATGACATGGTCGCGCGCGAAGGTGTCGGCGTACTCGGGACCGAAGTGCTCCGCCATACGCTGCCAGAAGACCGTCAACCGCATGCCTCCAGTATCCCGCCTGCGAGGGTGCGCCCGAGCCGGGGCCACCTGCCGTGACCGCTTTCCCCTACGGTCTGACGCATGTCCGCAACCGCAGCTCCCCCACCCCCCGCGACGCCCCCGGCGCGCTCCCCGCTCTTCCGCGCCGAACACTTCCTCTGGCTCACCGCGCGCGTGCTGGAGCAGCACCTCTTCGCACACCACTTCCGCAACGGCGGCGCCGACCCGGTGGAGCGGGCGCTGGACGCCTACCGCAACGAGGACGGCGGTTACGGCCACGCGCTGGAGCCCGACCTGCGCGGCCCGGTCAGCCAGCCGCTGCACACCGGTCGCGCACTGCGCGTCCTGAACTCCATCGGGCGCTGCGACGGCCGGCGCGCGGAGCGCGTGTGCGGCTATCTGACCTCCGTCTCGACGGCGGACGGCGCGCTGCCGGCGATCCACCCCGCCCAGCGCGGCTATCCCACCGCCCCGTTCATCCCGGTCGTCGACGACCCGCCCGGCGACCTCCTCGCCACCGGACCGGTGGTGGGCCTGCTGCACCGCAACGAGGTGTGGCACGCCTGGCTGTTCCGGGCCACGGAGTTCTGCTGGCACGTGGTCGAGTCCCTGGAGAGCTCTCACCCCTACGAGATCGAGGCCGCCGTCGCCTTCCTGGACTTCGCGCCCGACCGCCCGCGCGCGGAGGCGGCCGCCCACCGCCTCGGCCGTCTGGTGCGCGCGCAGCGGCTCGCGGCGCTGGACCCGGACGCCCTGGAGGCGTTCCCGGTGGCGCCTGGCTACGCCCCGGGCGAGCACCACTTCCCGCACGACTTCGCGAGGACGCCGGGCTCCCTGGCGCGCGCGTGGTTCACGGACGCCGAGATGGCGCGCTCCCTGGACCACCTGGCGCAGAGCCAGCAGGAGGACGGCGGCTGGCCGGTCAACTGGCGCCAGTGGGCACCGGGCATCGCCCTGGAGGCGCGCCCCATGGTGACGATCGACGCCCTGAGCACCCTCCGGGCGTACGGCCGCGCCATCGGCTGACCTCACCCGCCCATGGCCCGCACCCCCGCGGTCACCGCCACGGCCACCGCGACGACCAGCAGGAACGGCGCACGCAGGACGAGCGCCACAGCGGCCGCGGCGACCCCCGCCACGCGCGCGTCGAGCACCAGGACGCGCCCGTCGGCGAAGGTCTGCTGGGCCGTGAGCGCGGCCAGCAGAGCCACCGGCAGCAGCGCGGCCAGCCGCCTGACGAGCGGGCGTTCGAGCGCCCCGGCGGGCACGAGCAGCCCGGCGAGCTTGACGGCGTAGCAGCCGAGAGCGGTCGCGCCGATCGCGATCCAGGTGTTCACCGCTGTTCCCTCCGCCCGCGCAGCCACAGCACGACGGGCGCCGCGAGGGCGGCCGCCAGGACGGGCACACCGGCGGGCAGTACGGGCAGCAGACCGAGCCCCAGCAGCACGGCGAGACCCGCGACGGCCCGCTCGGTGGCGGTCCTCAGCATCGGCGCGAGCAGCGCCAGGAAGACGGCGGGCCCAGCCGCGTCGAGCCCCCAGGCGTCGGTGTCACCGATGGCCCGGGCGCCCAGCGCCCCCGCCAGCGTGGTGAGGTTCCACAGCACGTACAGACTGAGCCCGGTGACGGTGAACCCGATCCGCACGCTCCTGCGCGTCGGCTGCGCCAGCGCGACGGCGGTGGTCTCGTCGATGACCCACTGCGCGGCGAACGGCCGCACCGCGCGCGGGAGCGCCAGCAGCTGCGACAGGCGCAGCCCGTAGAAGGCGTTGCGCACCCCCAGGAAGAACGCGCCCGCGGCCGCCGTGAGCGGACCGCCCCCGGCCGCGAGGGCTCCCACCAGGGCGAACTGGGACGCCCCGGTGAACACCAGCAGGCTCAGCGCACAGGTCTGCAGCAGCGAGAGCCCGCTGCCGGCCGAGGTCACCCCGAAGGCGAACCCGGACAGCCCCACGGCGACGCCGACGCCGAGGGCGTCCCGTACGACAGCGGCGTCCGGCTTCTCCGGGGAACGTATGTCAACAACAGCTTCCGTCACGCCCCGGACGGTAGACCCGGCCTCCGCCGCACGTCTTGTACGTTCTTGCGCTCCCGTTGGTACGCCCCCGGCGGCACCCCGACGATCCGGCTGAAGTGCCGGTTCAGATGAGGCTGGTCGGTGAACCCCACGGCGACAGCGGCCTCGGCCGGCGACGTCCCGGCCTCCAGCAGCCGCCGCGCCCTGCGCACCCGCGCGTCCGTGAGCCAGGCGTGCGGAGGCATCCCGTACACCTCACGAAAGGCCCGCAACAGCGCGAACGGACTGGTCCCCAGGTCGGCGGCCAGCCCCTCCAGAGTCGGCGGCCGGGCCATCCGCTCCTCCAGCAGGGCACGCGCGCGTGCCGCGACCCGCGCCCCCGCGGTCCGCACCGCCCGCTGCGGCAGCACCCCGCCGTTCAGCCGCAGCAGCCTGGTCACGGCGACCCTCAGGAGCGTGTCGGCGGCCAGCGCGTTCCCCTCGTCGGCGGCGCGCAGCACCTGATGCACCAGCCCCACGCTGTACGGATCGTCCAGCACCGGCCTGACGAACCCCGGCGTACCCCGGATTCCGGTCGTCTCGGCGGCGATCTCCGCCACCACCTCCGGCGACGGGTACAGGGCCCCGTACCGCCACCCCTCCGGCCCACCGGCCCGGCCGGTGTGCGCGGTGTCGGGATTGACCAGCGCCAGCGCACCCGCCCCCGCGTACTGATCGGCCCCGCGATGGTGGAAGACCTCGACCCCGTCGGCGATGGCGGCGATGACGAAGTGCTCATGCGTGTGCCGCACGAAGCTCTTGCGGATGTACCGGGCCCTGAGCAGATCGACCCCGGGCAGCTCGGCGTACTGCCAGTGCCGCGCCCGCTCACCCGATCCGACCATGCCCCCATTGTCCCATCGGCCCGGAACACACCGCCGGCCGCGCACGGCGGTGAAGCGGTGTCCGGGCTGTCGCGCGACCCGCGCCCGCCGACGGCGGGAAGGGGACGGGACGGGGGTGTCCGCCCGCAGCGGTTGGCGCGTCAACCCCCGCACCTCCCGAACC
>NZ_JBIRUY010000003.1:0-188643 GCF_044335305.1 Streptomyces sp. NPDC020490
GGCCGCGCAAACCCCGGCGGGGGGGGGGGGGGGCCCCCGCCCCCCCCCCCCCGGCCGGGGCCCCCCCCCCCCCCGGCGGGGGGCCGCGGGGGGCCGGGGGGGGGGCCGCCCCCCCCGGGGGGGGGGGCCACGAGCCGGCGGGCGCGGCGGCCCAGGAGGGCGAGGTCGCGCGGGCCGATGCGCCAGCGCGGGCCGGTCAGCAGGCGGACCAGGGAGGCGTTGGCACCGGGGTCCTGGAGGACTTCGCAGACGGCGACCAGGTCGGCGACCTCGGGCAGATGCAGCAGCCCGGACAGGCCGACCACCTCGACGGGGACGTCCCGGGCGACCAGGGCGCCCTGGATCTCGGCGAAGTCGGTCGCCGTGCGGCACAGGACGGCGATCTCGCCGGGGGGCTTGCCGGTGTCGACGAGATGCGCGATCGAGTCGGCGATCCACTCGATCTCCTCGGCGTGGGTGCGCAGCAGGGCGCAGCGCACGATGCCGTCGCGTTCGGCGCCGGGTGCCGGGCGGAGCGCCTCCACACCCGCGTGCATGGCGCGCAGGGGCTCGGCGAGGCCGTTGGCGAGGTCGAGGAGGCGGCCGCCGCTGCGGCGGTTCTCGCTGAGCGCCTGCCGGGTGGCGGGGCGGCCGTCGGGCCGGGCGAAGTGCTCGGGGAAGTCGTCCAGGTTGGCGACGGAGGCGCCGCGCCAGCCGTAGATCGCCTGGCAGGGGTCGCCGACGGCGGTCACCGGGTGGCCGGTGCCGCCGCCGAAGAGGCCGGCGAGGAGGACGCGCTGGGCGACCGAGGTGTCCTGGTACTCGTCGAGCAGCACCACGCGGAATTCCTCGCGCAGGATGCGGCCCACGTCGGCGTTCCGGGCGAGCTGGGCGGACAGGGCGATCTGGTCGCCGAAGTCGAGCAGGTCGCGTTCGCGCTTGGCGGCCCGGTAGCGGACCACCAGCTCGGCGAGTTCCCGGCGCGCCGCGGCCGCCTCGGGGACCTTGCGCAGGTCGGCGTTGGTGAGCCGGATGCCCTCCAGGGTGCGCAGCAGTGCGGTGTCGTACCCGCGCAGGTCTTCGGGACGGACCAGGTGTTCGGCGAGTTCGGAGTCGAGGGCGAGCAGGTCGCTGACCAGGTCCGCGAAGGAACGGGTCAGCGCCGGGTAGGGGCCCGGGGCCTCGCGCAGCACGCGCGCGGCGAGCTGGTAGCGGGTGGCGTCGGCGAGGAGGCGGGCGGTCGGTTCGAGGCCGATGCGCAGGCCGTGGTCGCTCAGCAGGCGGCCCGCGAAGGCGTGGTAGGTGGAGATCACCGGCTCGCCGGGCGGGTTGTCCGGGTCGATGACGTCCGGGTCGGTGACGCCCGCCTTGATCAGGGCCTTGCGGACGCGTTCGGCGAGTTCACCGGCGGCCTTGTTGGTGAACGTCAGACCGAGCACCTGCTCGGGGGCGACCTGGCCGGTGCCGACCAGCCACACCACGCGCGCCGCCATCACCGTCGTCTTGCCCGACCCGGCTCCGGCCACGATCACCTGCGGGGCGGGCGGCGCGGTGATGCAGGCCGTCTGCTCCGGCGTGAACGGGATGCCGAGGAGCTGCTTGAGCTGATCGGGGTCGGTGATACGGGGCGGCACGTCAGAGAGGCTAGCGGCGGGCACCGACAGTGGATGCGGGATCCGGCGTCCGTGGGCTGAGAAGCGCAGGTCAGCACGTGTGGTGCGATATGTCACGCGGGTCACCGGCCCGGGGCGCCGGCCGGGTCACTCCACGACGTGCCGTCCCTCGGACCTGGCACTGCAGGAAGCCTGGAAGGCGCAGTGCGTGCAGTGCTGGCCGGTGGTGGGCGTGAACCGCTCGTCGAGGACCTTGCCGGCGGCGGTGGCCAGCAGGTCGCCGACCCACTCCCCCTCCAGCGGCTGCTGGGCCTGCACCTTCGGCAGGGTCTCTCCGCCGTCGCGCCCGGCGGCGCCCTGGCGCAGCTGGACCAGTTCGGCCCCGCCCGGCTCCGGGCGCACTCCGCCGAAGACTTCGTCGACGGCGCCCTCGCGGACGGCGAGCTGATAGACGGCGAGCTGGGGGTGGCGCTCCACCTCGCGGGCGGTCGGCGCCTGTTTGCCGGTCTTGAAGTCGACGACGTACGCGCGGCCCTCTCCGTCGGCCTCCACGCGGTCCATCTGGCCACGGATGCGGACCTCGTACTCGCCCGCTTCGAGGGTGACGTCGAAGTCGTGTTCACTGGCCACCGGTGTGCGGCCGGCGCGGTCCATGACGTGCCACTTCAGGAACCGTTCGAGCGCCACGCGCGCGTTCTCCTTCTCCTGCGCCGACTTCCACGGCGCGTCGAAGGCGAGCGCGTTCCACACGGAGTCCAGGCGCTCCATGAGGACGGCGAGGTCGGCCGGGGTGTGGCCGGAGGCCACCTCGTCGGCGAGCACGTGCACCACGTTGCCGAAGCCCTGGGAGGTGGTGGCGGGGGCGTCGGCCTTCACCTCGCGGCCCAGGAACCACTGCAGGGCACAGGTGTTGGCGAGCTGGTCGAGGGCGCTGCCGGAGAGCACGACGGGCTCCTCGCGGCTGCACAGCGGGACCTTGCTCTCGGTCGGCTCGAACATGCCCCACCAGCGGTAGGGATGGGCGGACGGGACGAGCGGGCGGCCGTCCTCGTCGGCGAGCGCGGCGAGGCGGGCCAGCCGGTGGGCGGCGGCCTGTCTGAGGGTGTCCGACACGCGCGGGTCGACCGTGGTGGCGCGCAGTTCGGCGACGAGCGCGGAGACGGACAGCGGGCGGCGCGGGCGGCCCGTGACGTCCGCGGGTTCGACGCCGAGTTCGGTGAGGAAGCGGGAGGGCTGGTCGCCGTCGTCGGCGGGGGCCTTCACGGCGGTGACGACGAGGCGTTCACGGGCGCGCGTGGCTGCGACGTAGAACAGGCGGCGCTCCTCGGCCAGCAGCGCCCCTGGGGTCAGGGGTTCGGCGAGTCCGTCGCGTCCGATGCGGTCGGCCTCCAGGAGGGAGCCCCGGCGGCGCAGGTCGGGCCACAGGCCCTCCTGGACGCCGGCGACGACGACCAGCCGCCACTCCAGGCCCTTGGAGCGGTGCGCGGTCATCAGGCGCACGGCGTCGGGGCGCACGGCGCGGCGCGTGAGGGTGTCCGCGGCGATGTCCTCGGCCTCGATCTCCTCCAGGAAGTTCAGGGCGCCCCGGCCGCCCGTGCGCTCCTCCGCGCGCGCGGCCGTCGCGAACAGCGCGCACACGGCGTCGAGGTCGCGGTCGGCGTTGCGGCCGGCCGCGCCGCCGCGCCGGGCGGCCCGTTCCAGACGCGTCGGCCAGGGTGTGCCCTGCCACAGGTCCCACAGCGCCTCCTCCGCCGTGCCGCCGCCCGCGAGGCGTTGGCGGGCCGTGCGCAGCAGCGCGCCGAGGCGCTGGGCGCCGCGCGCGTACGCGGGGTCGTGCGCGACCAGGCGCTCGGGCTCGGCCAGTGCCCGTGCGAGCAGTTCGTCCGAGGGGGGCGGCAGCGGGTTGCCGGCGGCCCGTTCCTCGTCGCGCAGGGCGCGCCCGAGGCGGCGCAGGTCGGCGGCGTCCATGCCGGCGAGGGGGGAGGCGAGAAGGGTGAGGGCGGTTTCGGTGCCGAGCCAGCAGGCCTCCGGCCCGGGTCCGGGCTCCTGGGCTCCGGGTTCCCCGGGTCCGGGATCCCCAGGTCCGGGGTTCTCCGCACCGGCCCCCCCGGGACCGGGCCCCCCGGGACCGGGCCCCCCGGATACGGCCTCCCCGGGACCGGCCCGGTGTGCCACCTCCGCCTCCGCCACCGCCCGCAGTGCCGTGAGCAGCGGGGCGACCGCCGGTTCGTGCCGCAGCGGCAGGTCGTCGCCGTCGATGTCGAGGGGGACGCCGGCGGCGGTGAGGGCGCGGCGGACCGCCGGGATCGTACGGGCGCCGGCGCGCACCAGGACCGCCATCTCGCGCCAGGGGACGCCGTCCTCCAGGTGTGCCCGGCGCAGGATGTCGGCGACGTTGTCCAGCTCGGTGCCGGGCGTCGGGTACGTGTAGACCTCGACCCGGCCCCCGTCGCGGACCGGGACGAGCTCGCGGTGCGCGCGGATCCGGTCGGCCGGCAGGCGGGTCAGCGGCATGCGCTGGGTGAGCAGCCGGGTCGCGGCGAGCAGGTCGGCCGCGGAGCGGCGGGAGGTGCGCAGGACCTCGACGGGCGCCGGGCTGCCGTCCACGCGCCGGAAGGCCGCCGGGAACTGGAGGATGCCGCCCACGTCCGCGCCCCGGAACGCGTAGATCGACTGGTCGGGGTCACCGAAGGCGACCAGGGTGCGCCCAGCCCCGGCGAGGGCGTGCAGGAGCCGTACCTGGGCGGGGTCGGTGTCCTGGTACTCGTCCACGTAGACGGCGTCGTACTGCGTGGCCAGTCGCTCGGCGACACCGGGGCGGTGGGCGAGCAGCACCGCGCGGTGGACCAGTTCGGCGTAGTCGAGGACGCCCTGCATGTCGAGCACGTCCAGGTACTCGGCGAGGAACGCGGCCGCGGCGCTCCAGTCGGGGCGGCCGATGCGGCGGGCGAAGGAGTCCAGGGCACCGGGGCCCAGGCCCAGTTCGCGGCTGCGCGCGAGGACCGCGCGGACCTCGTCGGCGAAGCCGCGGGTGGTCAGGCAGGCGCGCAGTTCGTCCGGCCAGCGGACGTGCGCCAGGCCGAGGCGCTGCAGGTCGAGCTGGCCGGCGAGCAGTTCGCGTACGGTCACGTCCTGCTCCGGGCCGGACAGCAGGCGCAGCGGCTCCACGAACAGATCGGTGTCCTGGTGGGCGCGGACCAGGGCGTAGCAGAACGAGTGGAACGTGGTCGCCTGCGGGGCGCGTGCCGCACCTATGCGCAGCGCCATGCGATCACGCAGTTCGACGGCGGCCTTGCGGCTGAACGTCAGCACCAGGATGCGCCCCGGATCCCCGCCACGGGCGATCCGCGCCGCCACGGACTCCACCAGCGTGGTGGTCTTGCCGGTGCCCGGACCTGCGAGGACGAGCAACGGACCGGCCCGGTGGTCAACCACGGCACGCTGTGGCGCGTCCAGAAGAGGGGGATCCGGCGGGAGCGGCGGGGTACGAACCAGTCGGTAAGCGCCACGGCTCCCCTGCCGCGTCCGGGGATGCGGCAGGTGCCTGGTGGAGGAAGAGGAGCTCACGTGGTTCGCCGGTCCTGGTGGTCGTACTGGTTGTCGGGCCACCGCGGGTGCACTGCGGTGGTCGGGTGGTGAGCGGGACACGCGCAGCCGACGCTACGCCGACGGACGGCACGGAGGCAGGGCTTCCGCTTCTTCCCGCAAGGCACTCGTGGCGCTCATGGCACTCGTGCCCCTCATCTCACGAACGTACGTCATGTCACGGAGGTGCCCCGCTTCACCCGTACGGAGCAAAGGTCACACCGGAGCCCGCCGGATGCCGGAAGCTGTCAAGTGTGACCTTCCGTGCGTTCGCCGCCGTTCCAGCGCGCCCGTCTCATGTCGAGACGCGGCAGGTGGCCCTCCGCTGCCCGGCCAGCCTCCCGCAGCGGTGTGCCCTCGGCGCGGTATCGGTCCAGCGCCCTCAGCTCGTGCCCCGGGAGCAGGACGCCGTCCGCGCGGACGACGCGCCACCACGGGACGGCACCCCCGTACAGGGCCATCACCCGGCCCACCTGGCGGGGGCCTCCCTCCTCCAGCCACTCGGCCACGTCCCCGTAGGTCATGACGCGTCCGGGCGGGATGAGCTCGGCCACCTCGAGGACCCGTTCGGCATAGTCCGGCAGCGCCTCGGCGTGCTCCGCGCGGGCGTCCGGGGAAAGGCTCTCCTCGCTCATCCGGACCATCCTGCACCACCCCACCGACAGTGCGACGAGCTCGCGACCGTGCGTAGCCCTCGCCCTCGGGCGGCGCGTCCGGCAGACTGTGCGCCCCCGCGTTTGCACCCTGATGCCCCCGTGTGTCGGCGGGGCATGCCACCATCATGCGGGCGGTGACTGGTGATACGAGATCAAGAAGAGACGATGAAGCAGCAGGGTGCGCACCCGGAGGATGCGGAGAACACCTCTGACGATTCGTCGCGCCCGGGCACCGCGGACGGCGGGCGGGCGACCTCCCAGCCGGCTCCCGGGGGCGGCCCCGGCCTGGTCGAACAGACGCACATCGACGAGGTCGAGGGCGACGAACCGCTGCTTCCCGCGCGCGTGCACCGCCCCTCCGACCTGATGCGCCTGCTGGTGGGCGTGCTGGCGATCGCCGTGCTGCTCGCGATCTCCGCGTTCGCGCACGGCACGACCTCCGGGCTGGAGCAGGACATCAACAAGGGCACCGGTCAGGCGCCCGACCTGCTGATCAAGATCGCCGGCCTGGCCTCCAGCATCGCGATCCTGCTGGTGCCGGTCGCCTTCGCGATCGAACGGCTGATCAAACGCGACGGGCTCCGCATCGCCGACGGCGTGCTGGCGGCGGTCCTGGCGCACGGAGTGACTCTCGCCACCGACCTGTGGGTCGCCAAGGGCGCCCCCGGCTCCATCCAGGAGGCGCTCACCCAGCCCTCTCCCGGTGACATCCACGCCCTCACCGACCCCGTGCACGGCTACCTCGCGCCCGTCATCGCGTACATGACGGCCGTCGGCATGTCGCGGCGGCCGCGCTGGCGGGCGGTGCTGTGGATCGTGCTCCTCCTCGACGCCTTCTCGATGCTGGTCACCGGGTACACGACCCCGTTCTCGATCATCCTCACGGTGTTGATCGGCTGGACCGTCGCCTACGGGACGCTGTACGCGGTCGGCTCCCCCAACGTGCGGCCGACCGGACGGACGCTGATGGCGGGCCTGCGGCACGTGGGCTTCCACCCGGTCACCGCGGCCCGCGAGGAGGTCCACGACACCCTGGAGACCGGTGACCGCGGCCGGCGCTACTTCGTCACGCTCGAGGACGGCCCGCCCCTGGACGTGACGGTGGTGGACCGGGAACAGCAGGCCCAGGGGTTCTTCTACCGCGCGTGGCGCAACCTGACGCTGCGCGGGTTCGCCACCCGCAGCAGCCTGCAGTCGCTGCGCCAGGCGCTGGAGCAGGAGGCGCTGCTGGCGTACGCGGCCATCGCGGCCGGCGCCAACGCGCCCAAGCTGATCGCGACCTCCGAACTCGGCCCCGACGCGGTGATGCTCGTCTACGAGCACATCGGCGGGCGCACCCTGGACTCGCTGCCGGACGAGGAGATCACCGACGACCTGCTGCACGACACCTGGGGCCAGGTGCGGGCGCTGCAGTCCCGGCGCATCGCGCACCGCAGGCTCGTGGGCGACGCGGTCCTGGTGGATCCGTCCGGCGCGGTGATCCTCACCGATCTGCGGGTGGGCGAGATCGCCGCGGGCGACCTGCTGCTGCGCATGGACATCTCCCAGCTGCTGGTGACGCTCGGTCTTCGGGTGGGCGCCGAGCGCGCCGTGGCCTCGGCGGTGAGCGTGCTCGGCCCCGACGCCGTGGCCGACTGCCTGCCGATGCTGCAGCCCATCGCGCTCAGCCGCTCCACGCGCGCGACGCTGCGGAAACTGGCCCGGGAGCGGGCCCAGCGCGAGCGTGAGGCGGTCCTGGAAGCCTCGCAGCAGGCCAAGCAGGCCCGTCTGGAGGAAGGCTCGGTCGACGCGGAGCCCACGGGCAAACCGGACAAGAAGACCGTGCGTGCGGAGGCCAGGGCCGAGAAGCGGGCCCTCGACGACGCGCTGGAAGAGGCACGCGAGGAGGATCTGCTGACGCAGATCCGCTATGAGGTGCTGCGGATCAGGCCGCAGGCGCCGGTCGAGCCGGCCCGCCTGGAGCGGGTGCGGCCGCGCACGCTGATCAGCTTCATCGCGGGCGCCATCGGCGCGTACTTCCTGCTGACGCAGCTCACCCACATCGAGTTCGGGCCGCTGGTCGCGAACGCGCAGTGGGGCTGGGTCGTCGCGGCGGTGCTGTTCTCGGCGGGCAGCTACTTCGCGGCCGCGATGGCGCTGCTGGGGTTCGTGCCCGAGCGGGTGCCGTTCCTGCGGACGGTGGCGGCGCAGGTCGCCGGGTCGTTCGTGAAGATCGTGGCGCCGCCCGCGGTGGGCGGTGTCGCCCTCAACACGCGCTTCCTGCAGCGCTCGGGGGTGCGTCCCGGGCTCGCGGTGGCGAGCGTCGGCGCGTCGCAGCTGTTCGGGCTCGGCGCGCACATCCTGATGCTGCTGTCCTTCGGCTATCTGACCGGCACCGAGAAGACGCCGTCGCTGTCGCCGTCCCGGACGGTCATCGCGGGTCTGCTCACGGTCGCGGTGCTCGTCCTGGTCGTCACGTCGGTGCCGTTCCTGCGGAAATTCGTCGTCACGCGCGTGCGGTCGCTGTTCGCCGGTGTCGTGCCGCGCATGCTGGACGTGCTGCAGCGGCCGCAGAAGCTCGTCACCGGCATCGGCGGCATGCTGCTGCTGACCGCCTGCTTCGTGATGTGCCTGGACGCCTCGATCCGCGCGTTCGGCGACGGCTCGACCTCGCTGAGCATCGCCAGCGTCGCCGTCGTCTTCCTCGCCGGCAACGCGCTCGGCTCCGCGGCGCCGACTCCGGGCGGCGTGGGCGCGGTGGAGGCGACCCTGACGGTCGGCCTGATCGCCGTGGGCCTGCCCAAGGAGGTCGCGGCCCCGGCCGTGCTGCTGTACCGGCTGCTGACCCTGTGGCTGCCGGTCCTGCCGGGCTGGCTGGCCTTCAACCACCTCACCCGCAAGGGTTCCCTGTAGCGGCGGGCGGTACCTCGTACGGCCCGCGCCCCGAGCAGGCACGCGTGCCCGACCGCAGGATGGGTCCATGCCCAACCCGCTCCGTCGGCGCGCCGCTGCCGTGACCGCCACCGCCGTACTGCTGTCCTGCGTCCTGGCGGGCTGCGGCGACGGCTCCCGGGACGAGGACCTGACGGACCAGAAGCTCGACTGGAAGGACTGCCCGGCCCCGTCCGAGGCCGAGGGCGGCGGCGACGCCCCGTCGCCCCTGCCGAACGGCGAACGCTGGCAGTGCGCCACCTTGAAAGTCCCGTTGGACTGGGACGAGCCCAAGGGCGACAGGATCGGCATCGCGCTGATCCGGGCGAAGGCGAGCGGCGGGAAGAGCCGGCGCATCGGCTCTCTCGTGTTCAACTTCGGCGGCCCCGGAGGCTCGGGGGTCACCACGCTTCCCGCGTTCGCCAAGGACTACACGGCCCTGCGCACCCGCTACGACCTGGTCAGCTTCGACCCGCGCGGGGTCGGCCGCAGCGCCCCCGTCGAGTGCGAGAACGACCAGCAGCTCGACGCCTACTTCCAGCAGGACGCGATCCCCGACGACGCCCGCCAGCGCACCGAGCTGCTGCACAACACCAGACAGTTCAACGACGCCTGCGAGAAGAACTCCAAGAAGCTGCTGCCGCACGTGCGCACCACCGACGCGGCCCGCGACATGGACCTGATGCGCCAGGTCCTCGGCGACGACAAGATGCACTACTTCGGCATCTCCTACGGCACCGAACTCGGCGGCGTCTACGCCCACCTGTTCCCCAAGCGCGTCGGCCGCGCCGTCTTCGACGCGGTCGTCGACCCGACGCAGAACCCGGAACAGAGCTCCCTGGGGCAGGCCGCGGGCTTCCAGCTGGCGCTGGACAACTTCGCCGCGGACTGCACGTCGAAGCCCGAGCCCTGCCCGATCGGCGACAGCGCCCAGGACGTCGAGGCCCGCATCGCCGGCCTGCTGAAGGCCCTCGACCGCAAGCCGATCCCCGGCGTCTTCCCACGCGAGCTGACCCAGACCGCCGCGACCAACGGCATCGCGCAGGCCCTGTACTCGAAGGACTTCTGGGCCTACCTCACCGAGGGCCTGCAGCAGGCGTACGACGGTGACGGGGAGGTGCTGATGAGGCTGTCCGACGCGATGAACGGGCGCAACGAGAACGGCGAGTACAGCAACCTCACCGCCGCCAACATCTCCATCAACTGCGCGGACGCCAGACCCCGGTACACGCCCGCGCAGGTGGAGCAGCGGCTGCCCGAGTTCCGCGCCGCCTCGCCGGTGTTCGGGGACTTCCTGGCCTGGTCCATGATCAGCTGCACCGACTGGCCCGTCGCGGGCGCCGCCGACCACCCCGTTGTCAGCGCACCCGGGTCGGCGCCGATCCTCGTGGTGGGCAACACCGGCGACCCGGCCACACCGTACGAGGGCGCGAAGAAGATGGTGGACGCGTTGGGCCCGGGCGTCGGCGTCGAGCTGACGTACAAGGGCCAGGGGCACGGCGCCTACGACAGCAAGAACCAGTGCGTGCAGCGGGCGGTGAACTCCTATCTGCTGGACGGCAAGGTCCCGCCGAATGGGACGGTCTGCTCCTGACACCCCGCCCAGACGCTGAAGAAAGCGCAGGTCAGAGGGTTATCCACAGGGTCGGGCAGGCTCGGCTCGATCCGCCTACCATGGCCTGACCGCCGTCCGCTGCCCGGTGCGGACGGCTCGTGAGGGGGGTATGCACATGGCGCGTCTCGCACGGTGGACGGCCTTCGGGGCCGCCGCCGCGTTCCTGGTGGCGGGCTGTGGCGGTGGCTCGTCCGACGACGGCAAGAGCAGCGACCGCGCGAGCGCGGCGGCATCCGCGCCGGACAGCGCTGCCGACACGACCGCCGCGCTGCCTTCCTCGCTGACCGCGCAGAGGCTCGACTGGGGACGCTGCAAGGCGACCGCGGACTCCCCCGCCCCGGGCAGCGACTGGCGGTGCGCGACCCTTAAGGTGCCGCTGGACTGGGCGAAGCCGGACGGCGAGACGATCGGCCTCGCGCTGATCCGGGCGAGAGCCCGCGGGGAGCACCGCATCGGCTCGCTGCTGTTCAACTTCGGCGGCCCGGGCGGCTCGGGCGTGTCCATGATGCCGTGGTACGCATCCACGGTCTCGTCGCTGCGCGAGCGGTACGACCTGGTGAGCTGGGACCCTCGCGGGGTCGCCGCCAGCGAGGGCGTGCGCTGCCGCGGCGACAAGGAGATCCAGGCCGCGGAGGAGGTGGACGTCACTCCCGACACCCCGGCCGAGGAGACGGCGTACTTCCAGGACGCCGCCGACTTCGGCAAGGGCTGCCAGAAGGCCGCCGGGAAGCTGATGGCGCACGTCTCGACGACCGACACCGCCCGCGACATGGACCTGATGCACCGGGTCCTCGGCGACGACAAGATGCACTACTTCGGCATCTCCTACGGCACCGAGCTCGGCGGCGTCTACGCCCACCTGTTCCCCCGGAACGTGGGACGGCTGGTCCTCGACGCGGTCGTCGACCCGAGTGCCGACGCCGTGGGCCATGCGATGAACCAGACCCGCGGCTTCCAGCGCGCGCTGGACGACTACCTGAAATCCACCGGCCAGGATCCGCAGCAGGGCTCGCGGAAGATCGCCGGCCTGCTCAAGAGGATCGACGCGCACCCGCTGCCGACGTCGTCCGGGCGCGAGCTGACCCAGACGCTCGCGCTCACCGGCATCGTCCTGCCGCTCTACAGCAAGGAGGGCTGGCCGACGCTGACCAGCGCCCTCAAGTCGGCGCAGCAGGGCGACGGCTCGGAACTGCTGGAGCTCGCCGACAGCTACAACGAGCGTGACGCGTCGGGGCACTACGGCACGACGACCCACTCGCAACGGCTCATATCCTGCCTGGACGACAGGCAGCGGCCGACCGCGGCGGAGACGAGGAAGCTGCTGCCGGCGTTCGAGAAGATCTCTCCGGTGTTCGGGGACTTCCTCGGCTGGGACACGGCCGGCTGGTGCCACGACTGGCCGGTGCCCGGGCAGTACGACACCCCGGAGGTGAGCGCGCCCGGCGCCCCGCCGGTCCTGGTGGTCGGCAACACCGGCGACCCGGCGACGCCGTACGAGGGCGCGAAGAAGATGGCCGACGAGCTGGGCGAGGACGTCGGCGTGGAACTCACCTGGAAGGGGGAGGGACACGGGGCGTACGGCAGCGGGAGCGACTGCGTCGACTCCACGGTGAACGCCTACCTGCTCAAGGGCACGGTGCCGAAGGACGGCAAGGTCTGCTCATGACGACGGCGGGGGTTCCGCACACCCTGGGTGCGCGGAACCCCCGCCGGGAGCCGGTGGGCTCAGTAGACCGGCTTGTCCGGCTCGATCTGGTTGACCCAGCCGATCACGCCGCCGCCGACGTGCACGGCGTCGGAGAAGCCCGCGGCCTTCAGGACCGCGAGGACTTCCGCACTGCGGACACCCGTCTTGCAGTGCAGGACGATCTTCTTGTCCTGCGGCAGGCTCTCCAGGGCGGTGCCCATGAGGAACTCGTTCTTCGGGATCAGGCGGGCGCCCGGGATGGAGACGATCTCGTACTCGTTCGGCTCGCGGACGTCGATGATGTCGATGTTCTCGCCGTCGTCGATCCACTCCTTGAGCTGCTTGGGAGTGATCGTCGAGTCGGCGGCCGCCGCCTGGGCCTCCTCGGACACGACGCCGCAGAAGGCCTCGTAGTCGATGAGCTCGGTGACGGTGGGGTTCTCGCCGCACACCGCGCAGTTCGGGTCCTTGCGGACCTTGACCTGGCGGTACTGCATCTCGAGGGCGTCGTAGATCATCAGGCGGCCGACCAGCGGCTCGCCGATGCCCGCGAGGAGCTTGATGGCCTCGTTGACCTGGATGGAGCCGATGGACGCGCACAGCACGCCCAGCACGCCGCCCTCGGCGCAGGAGGGGACCATGCCGGGGGGCGGGGGCTCCGGGTAGAGGCAGCGGTAGCAGGGGCCGTGCTCGGACCAGAACACCGAGGCCTGGCCGTCGAAGCGGTAGATCGAGCCCCACACGTACGGCTTGTTCAGCAGGACGCAGGCGTCGTTGACCAGGTAGCGGGTCGCGAAGTTGTCCGTGCCGTCGACGATCAGGTCGTACTGGCTGAAGATGTCCATCACGTTGTCGGCCTCGAGCCGCTCCTCGTGAAGGATCACGTCCACGTACGGGTTGATGCCCCTGACGGTGTCACGGGCGGACTCGGCCTTGGAGCGGCCGATGTCGGACTGGCTGTGGATGATCTGGCGCTGCAGGTTCGACTCGTCGACCTCGTCGAATTCCACGATGCCGAGCGTGCCGACGCCCGCGGCGGCGAGGTACATCAGCGCCGGCGAGCCCAGGCCGCCGGCGCCCACACACAGCACCTTGGCGTTCTTCAGCCGCTTCTGCCCGTCCATCCCGACGTCAGGGATGATCAGGTGGCGGGAGTACCTGCGGACCTCGTCTACGGTGAGCTCAGAGGCTGGCTCGACCAGGGGTGGCAGCGACACGGGGACTCCGTTGATCGGTCAATCACTACGGTTGTTCTCCGTGTAACAGTGCCATGGCCATCTTCATTCCGAGACACCTGTTCCGACCCGCGAGACGATGTCGTCCCAGTAGCCGGGCACGCTCTCCCAGGGGTCGTGGCGGCCTCCGCGGTCCGTGCGGTCGGTGAACCAGACGGTCGCCGCGCCCTGCCAGCGCGCGATGCGCAACGCCTCCTCCAGGTGCCGGTGTGGCACGCCGTGGACGAAGTGGCAGAAGCGCTCGGGCGGATGGTCCGCCGTCCACTCCGCCGCCTGCGACCAGCGGTAGTCGCTCCACGGGCCCGCGAAGGTCACCAGTTGGTCGGCGTCCTCGGCGTAGCCGGGATGCGGGTGGGTGCCGTGGCCGAGGAGGATGTGTCCACCGTCACGGACCGCGCGCAGCGCCGAGACGGTGCGGCGGATCGCGGGGAGCGAGGCGCGCTCGGAGGGGCAGCGGGCCAGGAGGAAGCCGTCGACCCGGTACCAGTCGACGAAGCGGCCCGCGTCGACGATCGTCTCGGTGAGGGCGCGGGTCCCGTGCGCGGTGTCGAGGCGGCCGAGGACGCGGACGCCGGTGTTGCGCAGGCGTCCCACCGCCTCCAGGCATTGCGGGTCGGGGCGGGTTCCGGGGCCGTCGGCGACGTCGAGGACGACCCAGTGCAGGGGCGTGCCGGGGCGGGTGAGCAGGTCCCACTCGGTGGGCGCGACGAGGGGGTGGGCGTAGCCGGGGACGCCGAATCGGGTGCGGACGCCGGTGTTCGCGGTGCCCGTCGTGGCGCTGGTCAGATGCGGCATGCCGCCTCCATCCAGATGTCGGCGAGGGATTCTTCGAGATTGATCCGGGGCCGCCAGCCGAGCCGGTCGCGTGCGGTGCGCACGTCGGCCTGCTGCCAGCTGCCGCAGCCGTCCGGGTACGGGTACGTCACCGGGGGCGCGTGGTCGGAGTCGCCGCGCGGGTGGCCGACGGCCGACCTCAGGTGGCCGGGCGGGCCGTCGAGTTCGTGCAGGGCGCCGCCGTACCCGGCCACCCTGGCGAGCGTGCCGGCGGCGTCACGCAGGCGGACGGCGCGGCCGGAGCCGATGTTGATGACGCCCTGCGCGGCGGAGAGGGAGGCGGCGTGCACGGCTCGGGCGACGTCCCGTACGTCGACGAAGTCGCGCTGGACGCCGAGACCGCCGAGCTTGAGTTCGCCGTCGCCGGTCTGCATGGCGCGTCGCATGGCCTCGGCGAGCCGGCCGAGCGGCGAGCCGGCGGGCGTGCCGGGGCCGACGGGCGAGAAGACCCGGAGCACGACCGCGTCGAGGCCGGAGCCGAGGACGAGTTCGGTGGCGGCGAGCTTGCTCACGCCGTACGGGCCGCCGGGGCGCGGGACGGCGTCCTCGGCCGTGGAGGAGCCGGGCTGGCTCGGGCCGTACTCGGCGCCGCACCCGATCTGCACCAGCCGGGCGCCGCAGCCGCTGCGGCGCAGGGCCTCGCAGACGGTGGCGACGGCGACCGTGTTGTGGCGGGTCAGTTCGCGGGCACCGCCGCGGATGGCGCCGGCGCAGTTCACGACGACGCCGGGGTGCACCGCGTCGAGGAAGCGGGTCAGGGCGCCGGGGCTGCCCGAGGCGAGGTCGAAACGGACGTCGGCGTCGTCGCCGCGGCCGAGAGCGGTGAGCTGGACGGCCGGGTCGGCGAGCAGCCGGTCGGCGACGAAGCGGCCGAGGTAGCCGTTGGCTCCGATCAGCAGGACCCTCATCGTGCGGCTCCCGGGGCCGAGGATTCGGGTCGGGAGGTGATCATCTGGCGTTCTCCTTCTCAGTGGGTCGTACGAGTGGGTCATGCGAGCTCGGTGGGTCGTCCGAGCTCATGGGTCCCGCGAGCTCAGTGGTTCCTGCGAGCTGGGTGGGTCTTGCGAGCTCGGCGGGGCGGAGCTCGGTGGTTGCTGCGGATGCCCGCGGCGCAGCCGGCTCGGGGCGGCTGCGGCGGAGATCACCCGTGCGGCGTGGACGCCGGCGCGGCGCGGACGTCATCGCTGCTCTCCTCGGGAGGCGTGGGCCGAGGCCCGGGTGAGGGTGCGGGTCGCGTGGATGAGCAGGGTCAGCGCGCCCGCCGCGCAGATGAGGGCCGGGATGCTGCCGGGGCCCCACGCCTCGGCCAGGGTCCGCACCGGGGCGGCGAGGAATCCGGCCCCGGGCAGGCGCCCCGCGAGGACCGTGACCGGCGCGGCCGCCTCGGCGGCGGCCGCGGCGGTGAGGACGAGGGCGGGGGCGCGGGTGAAGCCGTGGACGGTGAGGAGGCGGGCGAGGAGCAGGAGCGCACCGAGACAGAGGGCCTGGGCGTAGGCCGCGGGCTCGTGGAGGACCGCGCCGCACACGGCGAGCAGGGCCGCCAGGGCGCACAGGTACAACGCGAACGTGCCGAGCAGCAAGGGTCGTACGGAGGCCGCGAACTCTTCCAGGCCACGGCTCGCTGCGAGCCTGCGGCGGGCCCGCACGGTGAAGAGGTGGGCGCACCAGGCCGCCGGGACGCAGGCCAGGGCGAGGGCCAGGACGGGAGCCGTGGCGACGGGCCATGGGCCGTCGGCGCTGCCGCCGGGCGGGCCGTCCGGGCCGCCGGCCACGGCCGCGCCGAGGAACCCGTCGCCGAGGAGGGCGTAGGCGATGAGCCAGCAGGTCCGGGTGCGGGCACCGGGCGAGTGAGCGGCCGGCCCCGCCCCCGTCCGGGCCGCCGCGCCGAGCGGTCCGCGGGCGAGCGCCGCCCGCAGGCCGAGGGACACGGCGAGGGCGCCGACGACGGCCACGGCCAGTCGGGGCTGTCCGTGGGTGAGCCGCAGGCCGGCCACGGTCGCGGCGCACAGCGCGCCCGGCAGAAGGGTCAGCAGCACCCAGTCGGTGCGCGCCCCGGGGACCGCGACCACCGGGGGCCGCGGGGGAGGCTCCTTCTCGTGGGAGGCGCGGACGTACATCTCCTCGGCCAGGGAGAAGACGTCCCGGTGGCGGAAGCGTGCGGCGGTCCGGTCGGTGATGCCGTGGGCCTCCAGGCCCGCCGCGATCTCCAGCGCGTCGACAGCCCTTTCGCACAGCTCGCGGTGTTGGTGCAGCAACGTCTTCACCGGGTCCACGGCGAGGCGCCGGGTGGACGGTTGCCGACGGGCGGCGGGCGACTCGGCGGCGCGGGACATGCTGGTCAGGGCGTCGGTGTCCGCTTGGGCGCGTTCGGCGCGCGCACGCGTGGACTCGGCCGTGCCGGGACGCCCGGGATCTCCGGGGCCGCTCATCGTACTCCCTCCGTGGTCGGCAGCGGAGTGGGCACCCGCACGGGTGCCGGTGCGGGCCGGCCCCCGAGGAGGTGCGCCTCGGCGGGGACCGCGAAGGGCAGGGGCTCTCCGGCGTCGTCGAGGACGGCCCGGCACACCGGGGCGTGCGAGACGACCTCCAGGTAGAGGCCGTGGAACGCGGTGACGTTCTGCTCGACGGTGAACAGTTCCAGCGCACGCGCGCGTGCGGCGGCACCGAGGCGCTCACGGCGCTCGGGGTCGCGCAGCAGAGCCACGCACGCCTCGGCGAGCGCCCGCGGGTTTCGCGGCGGTACGACGAGCCCGGTGCCGCCGATGACCTCCACGACCGCGCCGACATCCGTGGACACCGTCGCGCGAGCGCAGAACATGGCCTCGACGAGGCTGACGGGGAACCCTTCCACGACGCTGGAGAGCACGGTCACCGCGCCCGCCGCGTACGCGTCGGGCAGGGCCGGGATCTCCGGACCGCCGATCTCCTCGAAGGAGACGGGGTTGTCCCCGACGGCGTGCGGGCCGTCGGCCTCGTCCGGGAAGAGCTGCGCGGCGAGGGTCCGGCAGTGGCCCAGGTAGGCCTCACCGTCGGGTCCGGCCGGGGCGCCGATGATGCGCAGGCGGGTCTTCGGCTCCTCCCTGCGGATCTCCGCGAAGGCGTGCAGCAGGCACATCAGGTCCTTGGCGGGGTCGACACGGCCGACCCAGACCAGCGTGTCGGGGTCGGCACGGTCCGGGGAATCGCCGGCCTCGGCGAAGCGGGAGGCGTCCATCCCCGGGTAGACCGTGCGCACCTTGGCGCGGTCGGCGCCGCAGTGCTCCTGCCAGCGGCGCGCGTGCGTGTTGCCGGGCGTGAGGAGGGACGCCCGGCGGTAGATCTCGGCGGCGAGCCTGCCGTGGAAGGCCGCGAGCAGCGACCGCACGGCGGGCGGCGCGTCGGCGGTGGCCAGGTAGTGGGCGCGCAGCCGCACCCCGTACTCGGTCACCAGCAGGGGGACGCCGGCGAAGTGGTGGGCGAGCAGTGCGGGCAGGGCCGCCGAGCCGCCGGAGGCCGCGTGGCACAGGTCGACGGAACCGAGTCCGTCGCGCTCGTACCAGTCGAGGGAGAGGGGGCGCAGGGCGCGTTCCAGGTGCGCGGCGACGGCGAGCAGATCGGGTACCCGCGCCTCGCGCGCCGTGCGCGGGGCTCCGGGCGCACGACAGGCGCTCTCCAGCAGGCGCACGGCGGTCTCCGAACGGAGGGCGGCCACCAGTCCGCACTCGTCGCGGGCGAGGTCGGCGAGCCCGTACAGCGCACTGGCGAAACGGTCCGTCTCAGCGGCCGACGCCTCCTCGGGTGCGCCGGCCGGCTCACCGGCGGCGGCCGCCGCGCACAGCACGGCCGCCAGCTCGCCGTAGCACTCGGCGAAGCGGCGGCGGGCCCGGCGGCCGTACCCGGCGGAGTCGTAGTCGGCCGTCCACAGCGGCGCCGTCCGGACCCGGCCGATGTGCGGCGGCAGCGGCACCCAGCCCTCGTCCTCCTGGCGCTCGTCGGCACAGAGCGCGTAGACGTCGAACTCGTGCTGCCCGAGCCCGCGCACGAGCCGGTCGCACCAGAGCGTGCCGTCACCGCGCACATACGGATAGCCACCCTCCGTAAGCAGTCCGATGCGCACGAGCGCACCCCCGATCTCCCGTGTGGGGAGCCGTCGTTCGCTCGACGGCCCGCAGCGTGAAGAACGTATGCGGACAAGGTGGTGGTGCGACGGACGGTTGTCCGTCGCACCATCAAAAGGGGTGAACGGTCGTAACTTTCCCGTGCAATTCGCGTTCGATCGCGCTAGCAGATCATGCAGTCACGTTTCGCCAGGCAGCGGCCGGGTCCCGCCGCGCCACCTGCCGACAGGGCTGTCAACTGCCGGGGTAGGCCCAGGGGTTGGGCAGGCAATGGACGCCGTTGTGGTCGAGGAACTTGGTCTGCTGCTGCATGACCGGCGCGAGCTCGCCGTCCTTGTCGCAGGTCACGTGGCTGTAGCCGAGCCGGTGGCCGACCTCGTGGTTGATCAGCATCTGCCGGTAGGCGTGGATCTGATCGCCGTACGTCTTCGAGCCCTGCGCCCACCGGTAGGCGTTGATCATGATGCGTTCGGTGGCGGCCGAGTCGCAGGAGACGTTGTCCTCGGTGGTGTCCAGACCGGACTTGGCGCACCACGCGGCGGTGGTGCCGGGGCTGGCGAGGGTGATCACGAAGTCCGGCTCGCCGGAGTGGACGCGCTCGAAGGTGCGGGCGCCGCCGTGCGCCCAGCTGCGGTCGTCGTTGAGTGTCTTCTGCACCGCCTGGGCGAAGAGTTCGCCGTCGAGCCCGAGCCCCTGTTCGACGTCGACCCGGTAGGTGTACTTGCGCCCCTTGCCCGGCGCCTTGGCGAAGCCGGGGACCGCGTCGAACTTCCCCGAGCCCTTGAGCGTGGCGCTGAGGGGATACTTCTGCGCCATCGCCTGCTCGTACGTCAGCGTCACCGGTCCGGGTGCCGCCGAGGGCGTCGTCCGCCCTTCCCCGCGTGACGCCGGGCCCCGGAGGTCCCGGGCCGGACCGGCGGCCGACTGCTGCCGAACGGAGCCGTCGTCCTGTCCGTCGGCGACCTGACCGGCGACGACGACGGCCAGCACGGTGGTGACGGCGGCCGCCGCGATGCCGGTGAACGTGCGCCCCTTGGTGCCCTTGGTCCGCGCGGGCACGCCGGTCGGCGGCGCGTCGTCGTCGGCGTCGGTCTCGGAAGGGACGCCGACGCCGGTGTGCGGGTCCCAGTCGGTGGCGGAGGCGTACGGGCCGGCCGCGGAGGCGCGGGCGCGGGGCGCGAAGACGTCGTCGCCCTCGTCGAAGGCGTCGAGGTAGTCCTGGCGCGGACCGGCCTGCGCGGCCTGCCGCTGGCGGGGCAGGACGGCGCCGGGCGCCGCGGCCACGCCGTGGCCTCCGACGGTCGGCCCTCTCAACTCGCCCCAGCCGCCCCCGGCTTCACGCTGCTCGGGGTGACCGCCGCGGACCTGGGGAACGCCGTGGGCGGGAGTGCCGTCGGACACCCGGGGAACACCACGCGCGGGCGTCCCGTCGGGCACCCGGGGAACACCACGCGCGGGCGTCCCGTCCATCGGCACCCTCGGGAACCCATGAGCGGGCGTCCCGTCCATCGGCACCCTCGGCACCCTCGGGAATCCATGAGCGGGCGTCCCGTCCGGCATCCGCGGCACCCCGCCGGCGGGCGTCCCGCCCGTCGGCGGCAGCGGTGCGCCCTGCTGTCCGTACGGCTGCCCGTAAGACTGCCCGTGCGGTTGTGCGTACGGCTGCTGCCCGTGCGGTTGCCCGTACAGCGGTCCGGGCATCCGGTGACCGGCCGGGCCCTGTTGCTCCGGCCGACCGTCCTGCCGGACGCCGGGCACGGCACCGGCCCCCGGCCCGTCCTGCCGCTCAGCGCCCTGCCGCGCGGCATCCCGGCGCACGTCGGCCCGCGCCTGCGGAGCCGGGAACCGGTCGTCCTGTCCTGCAGTTGTGGCCGCGGCCCCGCCCTTGGCGGCACCGCGACGGCTGTGGCGTCCCACGTCGCCCCTCAGCCCCCCGCGCTCTCGGCGAGGACGTCACCGTTGCCCACGACGGAGCCCGTACCACGGGCGGCGTTCCCGCCCCCGGTACCGGCTCTCCCCCCGGTGTCCGTCCCGGCGCCGTTGTCGGCGCTGCCCCCAGTATCCACCCTCGCCCCACTGGCCCCACCACGCAGGGCGACGCCCGACTCCCCTTTTTCCGCGAGGAGTTCGGTGAACGCGCGGGCCACCGTCTCCGGGTACTCCATCATCGCCACGTGCCCCGCGTCCGGCAGGGCGAGCAGGCGGGAGTCGCGGAAGGCACGGGCCGCCCGGCGGGCCATCCGGAAGCCGACGAGCTGGTCCCGGCCGCCGTAGACGAGCAGGGTCGGGGCGAGGACCCGCTCGGCCTGGCGCCACAGTCCGTGCTGCCCGCCCAGTGTGTAGGCGTTGACGATCCCGCGCGTGGTGCGCGCCATCGCGTCCCAGAAGTACGGCAACTGCATCCGCCGTTCCATCTCCTCGACGGCGTGGCGGAACCCCTCCGGCGTCACCCGCCCGGGGTCGCCGTAGCACAGCCCCACGACGCCGCGGACCCGCTGCTCCGCCGTCCACTCGCGGGTCAGCCGCGTGAAGAGCGCGGCCACTCCGGGCACCGCCAGCATTCCCGTGGGCACGGCGGTGCGCTGGACGCGGATCTCCGGCAACGCCGGCGAGACGAGCGTGAGCGTCCGGACGAGGTCGGGCCGCAGCGCGGCGACCCGGGTGGTGACGGCGCCGCCGAGGGAGTTGCCGAAAACGTGCACGGGGCCGCGTCCGGAGGCGTCGAGGTAGCGGATCACCGCGCGCGCGTGCCCGGTGACCGAGTAGTCGCCGTCGTCCGGCGGGGGCGAGTCGCCGAAGCCGGGCAGGTCGACCGCCTCGCCGTCGACGACGCCGTCCAACTCCTGCATCAGCGCGGACCAGTTCTGGGAGGATCCGCCGAGTCCGTGGACGTACAGCGCGGGCGGCAGGCCCTCGCGGGCGGGCGGGCGCGAACGCACCGTGAGCGTGATCCCCGCCAGCCCGACCGACCTGAGCCGCTCGCCCTCGGCGACCCTGACGGGCGTCACCTTCGGGAGCACGTTGGTCGCCGGTACGGACGGCAGCTCGGTCGAAGACATGCGGCAATGTTACGAGACGATCACGTAGTGGCTCACGTGTTCGCCGTCACAGATCCCGGGGACTTCACGGGGTACGCGTCGAGTGACGTTCCGGACGCGGATCGCATAGCGTCCGGACCGGGTGTCTCCTAGGCTCATGCAGAGGGCACCCGCGAGTGACCCCTGCTTCTCGGAGCGAGGTTCGCAGGAGTGGGACGTAGGAAGGGAGCCCATCATGGCCGTTGACCCCACCGATCCCGAGACGTTCCAGGACGAGGAGACGGAGAAGGTGCCGGAGTTCGACGTCGAAGCCCCCGAGAACGACGCGGCGGAACAGCTGGCCGACCTCGCGCCGGACCGCGACGAACCCCTCGAGGACGTGGACCCGGCCCGGGCGAACGAGGCCGACCTGGTGGAGCAGCGTCGCGTCGTCTCCCTGGACGAGGACGACTACCGCTGACGGAACCCGCTACCGGGGACCCGGCCCGCACGGCGTCGAATGCCGAGAGGCCGAGAAGCCGAGCATGTGGAGAACGAGAAAGAATGCGGAGAACGAGAAACGGAGAAGGGGTGTACGCCGCCGGCGAGGCGCGCGGGGGCGCACAGGAGCGCCGCTGAGCTGGCAAGAGGCACGCGGCTGCCCGCTCTGCCCCGCCTTGAAACCTTCCGCGAGGCTTTCGCCGCTGTCCGGTCCGTGAAATTCTGCGCTCGCACCGCGCACACCGGGGTTACCGAAAAGTACGATGGCCACGCGGCGCACACCGCATGTGGACGATTTTGGGAGGCGGCGTGACAGCCATCGAGCAAACAGAGGCGGCACGCCCGCGAGGCACGCGCCTGCCGCGCCGTGCCCGCCGGAACCAGTTGCTGGGCGCCGCCCAGGAAGTTTTCGTGGCGCAGGGGTACCACGCGGCCGCGATGGACGACATCGCCGAGCGCGCCGGCGTCAGCAAGCCGGTGCTCTACCAGCACTTCCCGGGCAAGCTCGACCTCTACCTGGCACTGCTGGACCAGCACTGCGAGTCCCTGATCCAGTCCGTGCGCAGCGCGCTGGCGTCGACGACCGACAACAAGCAGCGCGTCCGGGCGACCATGGACGCCTATTTCGCGTACGTCGAGGACGACGGCGGCGCCTTCCGTCTGGTCTTCGAGTCGGACCTGACGAACGAGCCCGCGGTGCGCGAGCGTGTCGACAAGGTCACGAACGACTGCGCGGAGGCGATCTGCGACGTCATCGCCGAGGACACGGGCCTCTCGCGTGCCGAGTCGATGCTGCTGGCCTCCGGGCTCGGCGGCCTCGCCCAGGTCGTGGCCCGCTCCTGGCTGCACAGCGACCGCAGCGTCCCGCGCGACCAGGCGGTCCAGTTGCTGACGTCCCTGGCGTGGCGGGGCATCGCCGGCTTCCCGCTGCACGGAACCGACCAGCAGCACTGAGGCCGCCCTTTGTTCCCGCCCGCTGTTCGCTCCTGGCGTTCTCGGGCGGAGCGTGGGCGTCCCCTCGCCGGGCTAATGTGTGCTGGGTACGGCGCGGAAGGTCGCGCACTTCACTGACCGTCGGAGGGACATAGCCGTGGAGGTCAAGATCGGCGTGCAGCACGCGCCCCGCGAGATCGTTCTGGAGAGCGGTCAGAGTGCCGAGGAGGTCGAGCGGATCGTGGCCGAGGCACTGGCCGGGAAGTCACAGCTGCTGACCCTCGTGGACGAGCACGGCCGCAAGGTGCTGGTCCCCGCCGACCGCCTCGCCTACGTCGAGCTCGGCGAGCCGGCCCCGCGCAAGGTGGGCTTCGGCGCGCTGTAAGCGCACGCGGACCGAGGGGGCCCGGCGACCGATGGTCGCCGGGCCCCCTTTCGGCTTCCCGCCGTCCGCCGTCCGCCGTCCGCCTTCCGGCCCCCGCAGATGGAGCACAAGTCGGCCACAGGGGTGGATTGCATTCCGCAGGTCACGGGTATGACCGGCTACGACCGCGACGCGCAGGTCGGCCCCGTGGGAGGGACTCCGTGATGATCTTGGAAGCAGTCGGCTCCGCCGTGCTCGGTCTCGCGTTGGCGTGGGGGGCGATCCACCGGCTGTCCCACCGTCTGCCGGCCCGCGCGCTGGTCCTGGCGACGGGTGTCGCCGGGGCCCTGTTCGGCGCCTTCGTCACGCACAGCGCGCTGGACCCCGGCAGCCTCCCGCTGATCCTGATCGGCGCCGCGATCGTCTCCACGGCCTCGCTGTCGCTGCTGCTGCGCCCGGCGGGCAGACTCCGCCGGCGCTCGGCGCCGGCGTGACCTCGGGCGAAAAGTCGACCTCGGACGAAAAGACGACCACGGCCGGGAAGACCACCACGGCCGGAAAGACCACCGGGACCCGGACGAGGAAGGCCAAGCGGGTCAGGCGAATTCCACTGCGGTGAGGCAGCACCCTGAAGGGGCCCGGGGAACCGCGCGACCAGCCACGACGGCGCCGCGGCCCGCCCACGGCACAACACCCCGCAACGCGGCGCGAGGCGGCACGTCCGGCGGAGCGCTCAGGCGGCGAGCCCCAGAGCCGCCATCCGCTTCGTGTGCGCCTCGGTGATCCGGGAGAACATCTTGCCGACCTCGGCGAGGTCGAAGCCGTCCGCGACACCGCCGACGAGCATCGTCGACAGCGCGTCCCGGTCGGCCACCACCCTCTGCGACTGCGACAGCGCCTCGCCCATCAGACGCCGCGCCCACAGCGCGAGCCGGCCGCCCACGCGCGGGTCCGCGTCGATCGCGGCGCGCACCTTCTCGACGGCGAAGCTCGCGTGCCCGGTGTCGTCGAGGACGGCCAGCACCAGCCCCCGGGTGTCCGAGTCGAGCCGGGCCGCCACCTCGCGGTAGAAGTCGCTGGCGATCGAGTCGCCGACGTACGCCTTGACCAGGCCCTCCAGCCAGTCCGAGGGGGCCGTCTGGCGGTGGAAGCCGTCGAGCGCGGCGACGAACGGCTCCATCGCGCGGGTCGGCTCCTCGCCGATCTCGGTCAGCCGGTTGCGCAGCCGCTCGAAGTGCTGGAACTCGGCCGACGCCATCTTCGCCAGCTCCGCCTTGTCCTCCAGCGTCGGCGCCAGCTTGGCGTCCTCCGCGAGACGCTCGAACGCCGCGAGCTCGCCGTACGCGAGGGCACCGAGCAGGTCGACGACCGCGGCGCGGTACTGCGGGTCGGCGGAGGCCTTCGCCCAGTCCTGGGCGGCGACTCCGGTGGTTCCGGCCGAGGCTTCGGAGGCGTTGTCAGGCTTGTCAGAGGTCGTCATGAAGCGCACAATAGCCCGCTTGCGGCACGACGGAAGGTCATGGCCGACCCCTGTGACGACGACCGCGTGACCAAATCGGCCATCGCATGTGCGGGATTCCGGGGTATGGTGGTAATGCGCCTGCTGAGTACGCACCTCTAAGGAGTTTGCTTCGCTCGACGGGCCGCACGTTTGAGGATGCCCGGTCGGTGGCCCGATCGGCTCCGACCCGACAGCCCTCCCTGGCCGTACGACAAGTGCGTACGACGACCGGAGGGACACCCTCAGCGGTACGAGCGCTAGAGCGTCGGCAGTGGTCCCGTGCCCTACGGCCAAGCCCGTAAGGCAGCCGACGTCCCCGGCACGGTCCGTCAAAGACCCCCGCGCTCGCCTCGCACCGCCCACACAGAAGAGGCAGCACCCTGACTACGACGTTCAGAGATCTCGGAATCCTTCCCGAGACGGCCGAGGCCCTGGAGGCCGTCGGCATCAACACCCCCTTCCCCATCCAGGAGATGACCCTCCCCGTCGCCCTCTCCGGCACGGACGTCATCGGCCAGGCCAAGACCGGCACCGGCAAGACGCTGGGCTTCGGCCTCCCGCTCCTCGAGCGCGTCACCGTCCCCGCCGACGTGGAGGCCGGCCGTGCGCGGCCGGAGGCGCTGACCGACGCCCCGCAGGCCCTCGTCGTCGTCCCGACGCGCGAGCTGTGCACGCAGGTCACCAACGACCTGCTGACCGCGGGCAAGGTGCGCAACGTGCGCGTTCTCGCGATCTACGGCGGCCGGGCCTACGAGCCCCAGGTCGAGGCCCTCAAGAAGGGCGTCGACGTGGTCGTCGGCACCCCGGGCCGCCTGCTCGACCTCGCGGGCCAGAAGAAGCTCGACCTCAAGCACGTCCGGTGCCTGGTCCTGGACGAGGCCGACGAGATGCTCGACCTGGGCTTCCTGCCCGACGTCGAGAAGATCATCAACCTGCTGCCGGCCAAGCGCCAGACCATGCTGTTCTCGGCCACCATGCCGGGCGCGGTCATCGGTCTCGCCCGCCGCTACATGTCGCAGCCCACGCACATCCGGGCCACCGCGCCGGACGACGAGGGCGTGACGGTCGCGAACATCGCGCAGCACGTGTACCGCGCGCACAACATGGACAAGCCCGAGATGGTCGCCCGCATACTGCAGGCGGAGGGCCGGGGCCTGGTCATGGTCTTCTGCCGTACCAAGCGCACCGCGGCCGACCTCGCCGACCAGCTCAAGCAACGCGGTTTCGCCTCCGGCGCGGTCCACGGCGACCTCGGCCAGGGCGCCCGCGAGCAGGCGCTGCGCGCCTTCCGCAACGGCAAGGTGGACGTCCTCGTCTGCACCGACGTGGCCGCGCGCGGTATCGACGTCGAGGGCGTGACGCACGTCATCAACTACCAGTCGCCGGAGGACGAGAAGACGTACCTCCACCGCATCGGCCGCACCGGCCGCGCGGGCAACAAGGGCATCGCCGTCACCCTGGTCGACTGGGACGACATCCCGCGCTGGCAGCTGATCAACAAGGCGCTGGAGCTGGACTTCGCCGACCCGCCGGAGACCTACTCCACCTCCCCGCACCTCTTCGCCGACCTCGACATCCCCGAGGGCACGAAGGGCGTCCTGCCGCGCTCGGAGCGCACCCGCGCCGGGCTCGACGCGGAGGAGCTGGAGGACCTCGGCGAGACCGGCGGCCGCGGCGCACGCGGGCGCGGCGGCCGAGCGGACCGGGGTGACCGGGGTGACCGGGGCGACCGGGGTGAGTCCCGGTCCGCCGAGCGTGAGCGCCCGGCCCGCACGCCGCGTCGCCGCCGCCGTACGCGTGGCGGGACTCCGCTGGACGGCACGGCCGCTCCGGAGACCACCGCTGCCGAGACCGCCCCTGCCGAGACCACTTCGGCCGGGACCGCCCCGGCCGGGACCGAGGAGACCGGCGCCACCCGTACGCCGCGTCGCCGTCGCCGTACCCGCGGCGGGTCCTCGACGCAGTCGGTGCCGGCCACGGCGACGGCGGTCGAGCCCAGCGCGCCCGAGGCAGCGGAGGCCGCCGTGACGACGGCCGAGAGCGCCGCCGTGGACGCCGACGACAGCGCTGCGAAGCCGCGCCGCCGCCGCACCCGCCGGTCCCCCGAGCCGACCACCGGGACGCCCGTCGACACGGCTCCGGCCGTGGCCGCCGCGGCGCCGGAGGCGCAGGCCGTCGTGGAAGCGCCGGTGACGCCGGTCGTCGCGGAGCCGGAGGCTCCCGCCGCCGCGCCGCGCCGCCGCACCCGCAAGACCACGGCCGCCGCGGAGACCGCGGTCGACACGGCCGAGGCGACCGCCGAGGCCAAGCCGCGCCGCACCCGCAAGGCCGCCGCGACCGCCGAAACCGTGGTCGACACGGCCGAGGCCGCCGAGGCCAAGCCGCGCCGTCGGACCCGCAAGACCGCCGAGGCGGCAGAGGTTGCCGAGATCCCGGCGCAGGTCACCGAGGAGCCGGCGGTCGCGCCGCGTCGTACGCGGAAGGCGACCGCCGCGGTCGAGACCGCGGAGGGCACGGAGACCAAGCCGCGCCGCACCCGGAAGACGGCAGCCGCCCCGGAAACCACCGAGGCCGCCGACGCCGCCACCACCGAGGCCAAGCCCCGCCGCACCCGCAAGACCGCGACCACCGCCGAAACCGCCGTCGACACCGCCGAAGCCGCCGAGGCCAAGCCGCGTCGCACGCGGAAGGCAACCGCGGCGGTCGAGACCGCGGAGGGCACGGAGACCAAGCCGCGCCGCACCCGGAAGACGGCAGCCGCCCCGGAAACCACCGAGGCCACCGACGCCGCCACCACCGAGGCCAAGCCCCGCCGCACCCGCAAGACCGCGACCACCGCCGAAACCGCCGTCGACACCGCCGAAACCGCCGAGGCCAAGCCGCGTCGCACGCGGAAGGCAACCGCGACCGCCGCGACCGTGGCCGGCATCCCGGCGCAGGCCGCCGGGGAGCCGGAGGCGAAGCCGGCGGTCCGCCGGACCCGCAAGGCCACGGCGACCGCCGACGCGGCGGGCGTGGACGCGGCCGAGGCCAAGCCGAGGGTGCGTCGCACGCGCAAGGCCGCGGCCGCCCCGGAGGCCGCGGAGAGCTGACCGCTCGCGAGCGCGACGGCCCGGCCCCACGTCAGGTGGGACCGGGCCGTCGGCCGTCTCCCCGCCCCGCCGCCGGCTCCCCGCATCCGCGCCCGTCCGGCTCCGGACCCGCGCGGGACGACCCTTCCGTCTCCGCGGACCGGCCCCGCCGCCTCCCGGGGCGCGCGCCCGGTAGCCTCGGCACATGAGCAGGCCACCGACCTTCACCCCGCCCCCCGGCGCCCGCGCGTACCCGCTGCGCACCGCCCGCGGGGAGTTCGCCGTCGTGGACGCGCCCGCGGCGGACGGTGTCCCGCACAAGGGCACCGCGCTGCTGCTGCCCGGCTTCACCGGGAGCAAGGAGGACTTCAACCCGCTGCACGTGCCCCTGGCGGCCCGCGGCTACCGGACCGTCGCCGTGGACGGGCGGGGCCAGTTCGAGTCCGGCGGCCCGGAACTGGACGAATCCGCTTACGCGCAGCAGGAGCTGGCGCGGGACGTGCTCGCGCAGGCGGAGGCCGTCGGAACCCCGCTGCACCTCGTCGGGCACTCCCTGGGCGGGCAGATCGCCCGGGCGGCGGTACTGCTGGACCACTCCCCCTTCCTCTCGTTCACCCTCATGTCCTCCGGTCCGGCCCACATCTCCCCCTCCCAGCAGCAGCGCGTGAAGCTGCTCCGGGACGCCCTCTCGGTGATGACCATGGCCGAGGTGTGGGAGGCGATGCAGGCCATGGAGCCGCCCGAGGAGACCGACACCGGCGGACTGGACTCCGGACTGGACGACCAGGAGGACCTGCGCCGCCGCTGGCTGGGCACCAAGCCCGCACAACTGCTGTGCACCGGACGCCAGCTGTGCGTCGAGCCGGACCGCGTGGCGGAGCTGGCCGCCGTGCCGTTGCCGTTCCACGTGCTGTCGGGCGCCCGCGACGACACCTGGCCGGTGCCGCTGCTCGACGAGATGGCACTGCGGCTGCGGGCCCGCCGGACCGTGATCGAGGGCGCCGAGCACTCCCCGAACACCGACAGGCCCCTGGAGACGGCCCGCGCCTTCGCGGACTTCTGGGACGACCCGGCACAGGGCGGCTCACAGGGCATCCGGGGCGACGAGACCGCGGAAGGCTCCTAGTACGGCGCCCGCCAGGGTCTCCTGACACGGCGCCCGAACGGGTGCTCCTAGTACAGCGCGCGCAGGTGCTCCCAGAAGCCGTCGCGCAGTGCGCGGCGCAGGTCCGCCTGGCCGCGCAGGGAGTACTGCAGCAGCCCCTCCGCCTCCACCAGCAGGTCCTGGTCCACGGAGCCGGGAAGGTAGGGGTGTCCGGGCAGCAGTTCCACGAGCGACTCGCGGCCGCGTGCCGCGAGCCACTTCGCCGCGATCTGCGCGCCCACGAAGCGGACGTCCTCGCGGGTCGGCCGGGCCGCCGTGCCCTCGTACGCGGGCGCCGTGCGCCGGGAGACGTAGGGCTTGAAGAAGTCGAGGTCGAAGGTGCGCTGGCTGTCGACCTCCCACAGCAGGGGCTCCGCCTGGTTGCGGCCCTCGGGCGCCTCGATGCCCCACAGGTGGACCCGGGCCCCGTAGCCCTGGGCCGCCTCGACGGCCGACACCAGGTCCTCGTCGCCGCCGAGGAGCGCCGCGTCGCTGATGGCGCGGTGCCGGGCGAGGGACTCCAGGTCGGAGCGGATGAGTGAGTCGACGCCCTTCTGCTGGTTGTTGGCGTTGAGGTTGCCGAGGCGGACCTTCACGTCCGGCAGCTCGGCGATGCACTGCTGCTCGGAGGTGTGAATGCGGCGTCTGGCGCCGTCGTACCAGTAGACCCGCAGCAGCCGGCTGTCCGCGAAGATCGTGCGGGCGCGGTCGATGAACGCTTCGATCAGGCCCTCGGCGTCGAGGTCGAAGGCCCGGCGGTCCTCCGTGCCGGCGACCAGCCGCCCGGCGGCCGCGTACAGGTAGCCCGCGTCGACGAAGATCGCGTGAGTGGAGGGCGTCTTCGCCACCTCGGCGAGCATGCGCTGCAGCAGCTCGTTCGTACGGTCGATGCGTGCGCTCAGCGCAGCGAGGTCGTCGTTCATCGCCTCCATTGTCCCGGCGGTCACGCTGCGAACACAACTGGTCCCGGTCAGTCTTCCGAACGAGCGACAACAGACCCTTACCGGCCAGTAATTAGCCGTTCGAAAAATTTCTTTAGCCAAGGGAATGTTTGTAACACGCAGTCCGTTGAATACGTACGGAACAGGGGGCACCGACGCCTCGTGCGCCACCCACCAGTAGTTCTCCATCAGGAGGATGACCAGACGAAGGGAGAAGCCATGCGCTTCGAAATCATGCGACTCGACGAGGTCGACGGTACCCCCGTGGACAGCACCGTCGTGGACGCCGCCTCCGTCAACCGGATCGTTCAGCAGGCCGCCGCGATCGGACAGCGCCTGTGGATCCGCCCGGCCGAGACCACGGCCTCATAACAGCCGCGGATCACCGCGAGAGCTTCATTGCCCCCGGACGGCACCGTGCCGTGCGGGGGCTCTGTCGTTCCGGTGAATCCGTCACTCCGATGGACAGCCGAGGGATCAGGCGGTGGGATCAGGCGGTGGGATCAGGCGGTGGGATCAGGCGGCGCCGACCACCTGGGTGACGCCGTTGATGATCTGCTGCACGGCGATCGCGGAGAGCATCATGCCCGCGAGCCGCGTCACCAGGACCACGCCGCCGTCCTTGATGACCCGGATGATCAGCAGCGAGTAGCGCATGACCAGCCACAGCACGACGTGGATGGCGAGGATCGCCGACCACACCGACACCTGCGAGGCCACGCTGCCCGCCTTCTGCACGGCGAGGATGACGGAGACGATGGCGCCGGGGCCCGCCAGCAGTGGCATGCCCAGTGGCACGAGCGCCACGTTGACGTCCTTGGTCTGCTTCGGCTCGTCCGTCTTGCCGGTGAGCAGGTCGAGCGCGATCAGCAGGAGCAGCAACCCGCCCGCGATCATCAGCGCGGGCACGGACACGTGCAGGTAGTCGAGGATCTGGTGGCCGAGGAGCCCGAAGACGACGATCACACCGCCCGCCACGCAGACGGCCTGGAAGGCCATCCGCTTCTGCACCTTGCCGGGGCGTCCGGCGGTCAGCGCGAGGAAGATCGGGGTGATCCCTGGGGGATCCATGATGACGAAGAGGGTGAGGAAGAGGGAGCCGAAGACGGCAGTGTCGAACATGGGGGGCCTTGCAGGTGAGTGAGAAACGACGAACAGGGGTGAGCGTGCGACAGGCCGCCGGTGTGAGCGCGCGGCGGCCGTCGGGCCTCAGGCCCCGCCGGTTCCCGGCACCGGGAAGGCGCCCGTCGCCCGCCGCGTGATCTCCCCGTACACCTCGGGGTCCGTCAGGTACTCCCCGAGCACGCACGTCTTGCGGCTGCCGTGGTAGTCGCTGGACCCGGTCGTCAGCAGCCCCAGCTCCTTGGCGAGGCCGCGCAGCCGCGCCCGGGTGTCCGGGTCGTGGTCCATGTGGTCGACCTCGATGCCGTCGAGCCCGGCGGCGGCCATCTCGGCGATCGCCGGCTCGGGCACCGTGCGGCCGCGCTTGCTGGCGCCCGGGTGCGCGAAGACGGTGACCCCGCCCGCGGCCTTGACCAGCTGGATCGCCCGGAAGGGGTCGGTCTCGTGCTTCGGGACGAAGGCCCGGCCGCCGTCGGCCAGCCAGTCCTGGGTGAAGGCGTCGCCGACGGTCGGTACGACACCGAGTTCGACCAGCGCGGAGGCGACGTGCGGCCGTCCGACGGAGCCGTCGCCGGCGATGCGCTGGACCTGCTCCCAGGTCACCGGCACACCCAGCTCGTTCAGCTTGGCGACCATGCCCTTGGCCCGCGGCACCCGGTCGTCGCGCACCAGCTCGCGCTCGGCCAGCAGCGCCGGCTCCTCGGGGTCGAAGAGGTAGGCCAGCATGTGCATGGAGACGCCGTCGATGCGGCAGGACAGCTCGGCGCCGGTGACGAGGGTGAGCCCCGCGGGCAGCGCGGCGATCGCCTCGGCGTGTCCGCGGGTGGTGTCGTGGTCGGTCAGCGCGACGACGTCCAGACCGGCCGCGGCGGCGTTGCGCACCAGCTCGGCCGGGGTGTCCGTACCGTCGGAGGCGGTGGAGTGGGTGTGCAGGTCGATGCGCACGACGCGGACTCCAGCGGTGACGGTACGGAAGAGGACGCTCAAGGATAACCGCATTTCCGGACCGCCCTGTCACACCCGCAACCGCCGAGCACCCCCTACAGGCAACGCACAGCGCAGTCCCAGCCGGAACCGACCGGCCCGGACCGGCCGGACCCGCCCGGCACCGGCCGGAGCCCCCTGGGCCGCTACGGCTCCAGCAGGCGTGGCGAGAGCGCCCCGCACGGCACCAGTTCCAGCTCGGCGCCCGCCTCGCGCAGGTCCGTCAGCACCAGTTCGTCGTACAGCAGGAGCCCGGACTGCTCCGGCCACAGGACCGCCCACAGCCACATCCCGAGCGCCTCGCCCGCGAAGACCGCGCGGTCGTCGGGGGTGTCGGCGACATGCCAGAGCGGGGTGGGACGGCCGCCGGCCAGGACCTTGGTCTCGGCCGGCTTCTCGACGTCCAGGTACGGTCCCGGATCCGGGGCGTCGATGCCCGCGTACCGCGCACCGAGACCGACGCCGAGCTCCTCGGCGACGAGGATCAGCTCCCCCATTCCGCCGAGCGGGCCGGGGCCCGAGCAGGCCACCGCGGTGGCACGACCGCCGCTGCGGTCGTCGCCCGCGCACGCCACCCCGGTGAACAGCCAGCCGACCGGCAGGGGCCACGGCATCCACACCGGCACCTGCGTGCGGTGCACCACGACGGTCAGGGCATCGACGCTGGGCGGGACCACGGGCTGCACCGGATGCACCGGCCCGTGCACCTCGCACTGCCAGGAATCGGCGAAGAGGCCGGGAGCCCTGACCCGGCCACCACACTTCGGGCAACTGGGTTCGCCCCTCATAGAGCCCCACGGTCCTACCCCTGCCCCGCCACGTCAAGGACGATCACCCGTCCGGACGGATCCCGCTCCGGACAAAATTAGATGCATCTTGCATTAATTAGGTTCGCTAACCTACTATGTGCACATGCCAACTAATTCGACCCGGAGCGGGGGAAACATGGACCCGTTCGACGCGGGAGCGGGCGGCATCCTGCGGCAGCCGAAGGCCGTGTGGGCGACCGCCGGGGCGTCCGTGGTGGCGTTCATGGGCATCGGGCTCGTCGACCCGATCCTGCCGTCCATCGCCGCCGGCCTGGACGCCACGCCCAGCCAGGTCTCCCTCCTGTTCACCTCGTACTTCCTCATCACCGCCGTGGCGATGCTGCTCACCGGTTTCGTCTCCAGCCGCATCGGCGGCCGCCGGACGCTGCTGCTCGGCCTCGCGTTCGTGGTGGTCTTCGCCGGCCTGGCGGGCACCTCGGGCTCGGTCGCCGAGCTGGTCGGCTTCCGCGCGGGCTGGGGCCTGGGCAACGCCCTGTTCGTGTCCACCGCCCTCGCGGTCATCGTCGGCGCGGCGGCCGGGGGCAGCGCCGCGGCGATCCTTCTCTACGAGTCGGCGCTCGGCCTCGGCATGGCGTGCGGCCCGCTGCTGGGCGCGCTGCTCGGCGACGCGAGCTGGCGCTACCCGTTCTTCGGCACGGCCTTCCTGATGGCGGTCGGCTTCCTGTGCATCACGGCGTTCCTGGGGGAACAGCCGAAGCCGGCCCGCAGGACCTCGCTGCTGGACCCGCTCAAGGCGCTCGGCCACGGCGGGCTCGCCTCCGCCGCGGTCTCGGCGTTCTTCTACAACTACACGTTCTTCACCGTGCTGGCCTTCACCCCGTTCGTGCTGGACATGACCCCCTACCGGTCGGGGGCGGTGTTCTTCGCCTGGGGCGTGCTGCTCGCCGTCTTCTCGGTGATCGTGGCGCCGCGTCTGCAGGAGCGGTTCGGCTCGCTGCGGGTGCTCGGCGGTTCGCTGGTGCTGCTGGCGGCCGACGTGCTCGTGCTCGGATACGGCGACCACGCCACGGCCGTCGTCTGCACGGTGCTGTCCGGCGCGTTCATCGGCGTGAACAACACCGTCTACACCGAGCTGGCGCTCGGCGTCTCGGACGCTCCGCGCCCGGTGGCGAGCGCCGGCTACAACTTCGTGCGGTGGTTCGCGGCCGCGGCGGCGCCCTACCTCGCGCCGAAGATCGAGGAGTGGACCGACCTCCACGTCCCGTTCGTGGTCGCGGCGGCCTCGGCGGTGCTGGGCGCGCTGGTCGTCCTCGTACGGCGCAACGCGCTCACGCACGAGGCGGAAGAACTCGAGACGCGGCACGCCGCGGAGGACGGCGTCGCCGTCTTCGCCGACTGACCGGCGCGGAACACCCGGTGGTGAGCTTGCTCACTCCCGCTCACTCCGCCTCACTCCAGCGGGACGGACCTCCGGGACGGATCCCTCAGGTCCGTCCCGTTCGTCAGCCAGCGCTCCTGGAGGGCCTGGGCGCCGTGCACCCGCTTCCAGGCGGCCTCGTTCGGCGTCATGGGCAGCAGGGGCAGGAACCGTACGGGGTCGAGGGGTTCGTCGAGTTCGAGGTCCTCGACCAGGCCGCCGGGCTCGGCCACCAGGACCGAGGTGAACGGCGCGCCCGGCCACAGCGGCCCACCGACGTCGAGAGAGGCCCCCGGCGCCACGACCAGGCCCTCCACCTGCGGGGAAGCGGCGAGCACGGCGAGCGGGCGCAGCACCTTGTCGGTGTCGGCGGCGCCGGCGCGGACGGAGAGGACCAGCTCGGCGCGCGGCCCCTTGACGGGGTCGGCGACCACGGCCGTGGGGTCCGTCATCGGCTGCGCGGACATGCCGAGGGTGGCGTAGCGGACGACGTCCCCCTCGTGGAACCGGAGCACCTCGATGCGGTCCGTGCCGAGGAAGGTGACCGCGGCGCGCGCGTCCGGATCGCCCAGCGCGGTGCGCAACCGGGCCTCGACCAGAGGAAGAACATCAGCCATGCGGCGAGCATAGAACTCGTCAGGGCAGGGCAAAGCGGCGCCTTGACACTTGGGGCGGCTGCTAGTCTGGCCCGGTGGTTCGGGGCAGCACGCCGAAGCGTGGCTATCGGGTCCCGACGCCGATGGGATTCCCTCACGGGGGACCGGCCGGAGGAGGTGGGGCTGCGATGGACCGAAGTCGACCGTGCAGTACCACCCGCTCTTCCTGTCGTTGATGTAGCTGCTGCGCCTCCCGCCGGCTGCCGCCTCTCACATTCGCGTCTTCATCACGGAAGAGCACTTCGTTTCGTCTTGCCTGATCTGTCTGATCTGCATCAGTAGCTGAATCAGCAGCGAAGCGCGCCACCGCGACGGTGCGGTGCTCCCCGCTTTGTGGACGTGCCAAACATCCTTCCCCTTCCCAGTTGGGGAGACGCGTTCAGGACGTCCTCATTCCGGGCAGTTCCACCCGTCGTCGCGGCCTCTCGCTGCTCGTGCGAAGGAGCCTGCCATGTCGATGATCCGCGACCTGCGTGCCGTGGTCCGCCCGTCCCGCCCCTCACTGCGCAAGGGGCCCGTGCGCATGGACAGCGGCCCGTACGACACCACCCGCGACCCCGCGACGCCCTCGGCCGTCGTCGACTGCGCCGTCTACCGCGACGGCGCCCGCGTGCAGACGCCGCAGCCGCTCACCCCGCACGAGGCGATGCGGCTGGTGCGCCGCGACGGCGGCTTCGTGTGGATCGGCCTGCACGAGCCGACCGAGGCCGAATTCGCGGGTATCGCCCGCGAGTTCGGGCTGCACCCGCTGGCCGTGGAGGACGCCGTCCAGGCCCACCAGCGGCCCAAGCTGGAGCGCTACGACGACTCCCTGTTCACGGTGTTCAAGACCATCCACTACCTCGACCACGACCAGCTCACCGCCACCAGCGAGGTCGTGGAGACCGGCGAGGTCATGTGCTTCACCGGCCGGGACTTCTTCATCACCGTCCGGCACGGCGGCCAGGGCTCGCTCCGGGCGCTGCGCCACCGGCTCCAGGACGACCCCGAGCTGCTCGCCAAGGGGCCCTCGGCGGTGCTGCACGCGATCGCCGACCATGTCGTCGACGGCTACATCGCGGTCGCCGACGCCGTGCAGGACGACATCGACGAGGTCGAGACCGAGGTGTTCTCGCCGGGACGGCGGGGCGGGGTCTCGCGCGGTGTGGACTCGGCGCGGATCTACCAGCTCAAGCGCGAGGTGCTGGAGTTCAAGCGGGCCGTCTCGCCGCTGCTGCGGCCCATGCAGCTGCTCAGCGAGCGGCCGATGCGGCTGATCGACCCCGACATCCAGAAGTACTTCCGGGACGTCGCCGACCACCTCGCGCGCGTGCAGGAGCAGGTCCTCGGCTTCGACGAACTGCTCAACTCCATCCTCCAGGCCAACCTCGCGCAGGCGTCCGTCGCGCAGAACGAGGACATGCGGAAGATCACCTCGTGGGCCGCGATCATCGCCGTGCCGACGATGGTGTGCGGGGTGTACGGCATGAACTTCGAGCACATGCCCGAGCTGCACTGGCGCTACGGCTACCCGGTGATCATGATGATCACCGGCGTGATCTGCCTGGGGATCCACCGCACCCTCAAGCGCAACGGCTGGCTGTGAGGGCGCCTGGATAGGCTGAGCCCATGACAAGCGAGCTGCTCGAGCAGGCCCTCGTCGAGGAGGCCACCAAGAAGTCCGGCCTCATCTGGGTCAAGGGACCCGGTGTCCCGGCCCGCGCGCTGTGGCACGTGTGGCACGAGGGCGCGGCGTGCGTGGTCGGCGACGGTCCGGGCGAGCAGCCCCTGCCGGGACTGGCCGACCGGGACACCGCCGAGGTCACCGTGCGCAGCAAGGACAAGGGCGGCCGGCTGGTGACCTGGACGGCGAAGGTCGTGGAGCTCGCGTCCGGGTCCGAGGCGTGGGCGGCCGCGGTGGCCGAGCTGAAGGGCAAGCGGCTGAACGCCCCCGACGGGGAGGCCGTACCGGAGCGCTGGGCGCGGGAATGCCGGGTGCTGCGGCTGGAGCCCACGGGCGGGACGCGGCCGCTGCCCGACGGGAGTCTCGCCGGGGCCCCGTTGCCGTCGCCGGCCACGACACGGCAGCCGGCCCCCGCGGCGCTGCCGCGGCTGCTGATGAAGCGGCGCAAGCGGAAGTAGACGCGGGCCAGGCGGCGGGCGGGGGGCGGCGTCCGCCAGGGCGACCGGCGTTCGACGTTCGGCGTCCGTCGGACGGCGGGTCGTCAACGCCCGTCACAGCCGACCGTCCGTCAGGACAACGGCCGTCAACGACAGTCAGGACGACGGGAGTTGCCTGCCGTAGTCCACGGTCTCGTTCTTGTCCGGCTCGGTCAGGGCGAAGTTGGTGCCCCAGGCGGAGAAGGTCAGGGTTCCCGCGCCGCCCGCCCGGACCAGGCGGAGGGGGTAGGCCGTGCCCTGGAGGGAGACGTCCAGGGTGCCGCCGGAGCCGTCGTCCCCGGTGATCCGGATCGTGCGGACGCCCGCCTGCTCGTGGTGGCCGTCCTTGGCGAGCTTGCCGTGCAGCGTGAGCAGACCGTCGAGGAGGACGTCCTTGTCCGTGAAGCCGCTGAACTTCTTGTACGAGGGGTCGTCCTCGGGCACCTTCACGTACTTGCCCTCGAGCTTGTCGGCCGCGGCCACCTCCCCGTCGCCGTCCTGGTGGCTCCAGAAGTCCGCGTCCGCCTTCAGGTACAGATGCTCGCCGACCCGCAGCAGCTTGAACGAGGCACCCTTGGAGGTGACCGCCCCGGTGGCGCCGTCGGACTTCAGGCGCATGTCGATGCGGTAGGTGCGCCCGCTGGTGACCACGGTGCCGGAGAGGCGCACCGCGTCGGCGGACTCGGCGGCCTTCCGGGTCCGGGACTGGATCTGGTCGGCGGGCAGCTTGCCGACCCCGTTGGTGCCCGCGTCCGGGTCCTCACCGCATCCCGCGAGGAGTCCCGCCCCCGTCACGACCAGCGCGCACACCCCGCTCACCAGCACGATCCGGCGGGTACGGCCCTGGGGAGTCGCAGTCACAGGTGGGGCTGCCTTTCTGATGGGTCCTGAGCGGCGTACGGCAGCGTACCGGGGCGGTGACCGGGCGGCGGAGCCGGTCCGACCGGCCCCCCTGCCAGGACGGCTCCGATCGGGACGGGCTAGCCTGAAGCCCACTCGAGCGGGCAATTCGGAAAAGAGACACCGTACGAAACACCCACGGGAGAAGGAGGCGCGGCCATGGCAGGGGGTGCCCCCCGGATCTTCGTCTCGCACCTCGCCGACGTCGCCGCGTTCGACCCGAACGGCGACCTGGTGGGCCGGGTACGGGACCTGGTCGTGATGCTGCGCGTCGGGCGGCGGCCCCCGCGGCTGCTCGGGATGGTCGTCGAACTTCCCACCCGGCGCCGGATCTTCCTGCCCATGACGCGGGTGACCGGCATCGAGTCCGGGCAGGTCATCACCACCGGCGTGCTCAACGTCCGCCGCTTCGAGCAGCGCCCCACCGAGCGCCTGGTCTTCGGCGACCTCCTCGACCGGCGCGTCACGCTGACCGAGACCGGCGAGGAGGTCACCGTCCTCGACCTGTCGGTGCGGCAGCTGCCGGCCCGCCGGGACTGGGAGATCGACCGCGTCTTCGTGCGCAGGGGCAGGACGGGCGGCGCCTTCCGGCGCGGCAAGGGGGAGACGCTGACCGTGGAGTGGTCCGCGGTCACCGGCTTCTCCCTGGAGGAGCACGGGCAGGGCGCCGAGAACCTGCTCGCCACCTTCGAGCAGCTGCGCCCCGCCGACCTCGCCAACGTGCTGCACCACCTCTCCGCCAAGCGCCGCGCCGAGGTCGCCGCAGCCCTCGACGACGACCGCCTGGCCGACGTGCTCGAGGAACTGCCGGAGGACGACCAGATCGAGATCCTCGGCAAGCTGAAGGAGGAGCGCGCCGCCGACGTGCTGGAGGCCATGGACCCGGACGACGCGGCCGACCTGCTCTCCGAACTGCCGGAGGAGGACAAGGAACGGCTGCTGAGCCTGATGCAGCCCGGCGACGCGGCCGACATGCGGCGCCTGATGTCGTACGAGGAGCACACCGCGGGGGGTCTGATGACGACCGAGCCGATCGTGCTGCGTCCCGACGCGACGGTCGCCGACGCGCTCGCCCGGGTCCGCAACCCCGACCTGTCCCCCGCGCTCGCCGCCCAGGTCTACGTCTGCCGCCCGCCCGACGACACCCCGACCGGCAAGTACCTCGGCACCGTCCACTTCCAGCGCATGCTGCGCGAGCCGCCCTACACCCTGGTCAGCTCCATCGTCGACACGGACCTGCAGCCCCTGGTCCCCGAGGCGGCCCTGCCGGTGGTCGCCGGGTTCTTCGCGACGTACGACATGGTCTCGGCGCCCGTGGTGGACGAGGCCGGGTCGCTGCTGGGCGCGGTGACCGTCGACGACGTCCTGGACCACATGCTGCCCGAGGACTGGCGGGAGACCGAGTTCCACCTCGGCGGCGACGAGGGCGCGCAGGGGGTGGCCCGTGACTCCTGAGCGCGAGGGGACCCGCGAACGCGCCGCGGCGGGGGCGACGGCGGCCGGCCGCGCCCGCCCCCGCCTGGACCAGCCGCGGCCGCGGCGCCGCCGGTTCCTGCCCGAATGGGACCCGGAGGCTTTCGGCCGCCTCTCGGAGCGCATCGCGCGCTTCCTCGGCACCGGCCGGTTCATCGTCTGGATGACGTTCGTCATCGTGCTGTGGGTGCTGTGGAACGTGACCGCGCCGCGCGAGCTGCGCTTCGACGAGTACCCGTTCATCTTCCTGACCCTGATGCTGTCCCTGCAGGCCTCCTACGCCGCCCCGCTGATCCTGCTGGCGCAGAACCGGCAGGACGACCGTGACCGGGTCAACCTCGAACAGGACCGCAAACAGAACGAGCGGTCGATCGCGGACACCGAGTACCTGACCCGCGAGATCGCCGCCCTGCGCATCGGCCTGGGCGAGGTCGCCACCCGCGACTGGATCCGTTCCGAACTGCAGGACCTGGTCAAGGAACTGGACGGCAGGCGGGACGGCCACCACGAACCCGCCGTATTCCCGGCGGAACGGTCGCACGGACGTGACGTAGACGACCGGTGACGGGCGTGCCGGGGCCCCCGCGCGGCGCCGTACCATCGTCCTTATGGCTAGCGAAGACGCGGTGCGCGAAGCACTGGCGACGGTGAACGACCCCGAGATCAACCGCCCCATCACCGAGCTCGGGATGGTCAAATCGGTGGAGATCGGCGCGGACGGAGCGGTCGCGGTCACCGTGTACCTGACGGTCTCCGGCTGCCCCATGCGCGAGACGATCACGCAGCGCGTGACGGAGGCGGTCTCCCGCGTCGAGGGCGTCACGCGCGTCGACGTCACGCTCGACGTGATGAGCGACGAGCAGCGCAGGGAGCTGGCGAGCGCGCTGCGCGGCGGCCAGGCCGAGCGCGAGGTCCCGTTCGCCAAGCCCGGCTCGCTCACCCGCGTGTACGCGGTGGCGTCCGGCAAGGGCGGCGTCGGCAAGTCGTCGGTCACGGTGAACCTGGCGGCGGCGATGGCGGCGGACGGCCTGAAGGTCGGTGTCGTCGACGCCGACATCTACGGCCACAGCGTGCCGCGCATGCTGGGCGTCGACGGCCGGCCGACCCAGGTCGAGAACATGATCATGCCGCCGTCCGCGAACGGCGTGAAGGTCATCTCCATCGGCATGTTCACCCCGGGCAACGCCCCGGTCGTGTGGCGCGGCCCGATGCTCCACCGCGCGCTCCAGCAGTTCCTGGCGGACGTGTACTGGGGCGACCTGGACGTGCTGCTGCTCGACCTCCCGCCGGGCACCGGCGACATCGCGATCTCCGTGGCCCAGCTGGTGCCCAACGCCGAGATCCTGGTCGTCACCACCCCGCAGCAGGCCGCCGCCGAGGTGGCCGAGCGGGCCGGCGCCATCGCCGTGCAGACCCACCAGAAGATCGTCGGTGTGGTCGAGAACATGTCCGGCCTGCCCTGCCCGCACTGCGGCGAGATGGTCGACGTCTTCGGCACGGGCGGCGGCCAGGCGGTCGCCGACGGCCTCACCCGCACGACGGGCGCGAACGTCCCGGTCCTGGGCAGCATCCCCATCGACGTCCGCCTGCGCGAGGGCGGCGACGAGGGCAAGCCGGTCGTGCTGACCGACCCGGACTCCCCGGCGGGCGCGGCCCTGCGGGGCATCGCCGGGAAGCTGGGCGGACGGCAGCGGGGCCTGGCCGGACTGTCGCTCGGGCTCACGCCGAAGAACAAGTTCTGAGAGCGCGGCCGGTTCCGGGACCGCCGCGACCGCGGAGGCCCGGTTCCGGTACCGCACACGGCCTCGGAGGCCCGGCTCCGGTCCGCCACGACCTCGGCGCCGGTCTCACGGCCGCCGCGACTTCGGGGGCGCCGTCCGCTGCGATGGCGCCCCTTTTCGCCGTCCCGGCCAGGCGCAGGCTTCCGCGCCGTCCCGGCTAGGCGTAGGCGGCGATGTCCTTGATCATGGCGAAGCCGAGCCCGTAGGCGCTCATGCCCCTGCCGTACGCGCCCACGTGCACGCCTTCCTGCGTGGACCCGGCGAGCACCCAGCCGAACTCGGACTCGCGGTAGTGGAACGGCGTGGGAACCCCGTCGACCGGCAGGGAGAGCATCGACCACTCGGGGCCGGACAGGTCGTCGGCCAGCGCCCACGCCGTCTCCGTCTGCTGCTCCAGCCAGTCGTCGCGCAGGGTGTGGTCCATCTGGCCGGGCCAGGTGAAGGACAGCAGCCCCACGCCGGCCAGCCACGCCGCCGAGGACACCGACGTGGCCTCCAGCAGCCCCGTGCCGTCGGCGCTGCGCCGGGACGGGTTCGCCGCGACGGTCACCACGACCGCGAACCGCTCCTTGGGCTCGTCGGTCGCCGCGGCCGCGTACTCGTTCTTCACGGAGGGCTCGTCGCCGTGCCCGATCGAACCGTGCTCGACGGCCCCGTCGGCCGCCGTACCGACCTGCATCAGCCAGCGCGGCCCCGTGAACGCCTCGTCGAGGCCGTACCACGGGAAGGGCGCCTGCAGGTAGCCGTCGACCGTACGCCGGGCGGAGGGGACCTGTTGTCCGCCCTCCGCGGCCGGCGCCTGCGCGACTGCCCGACTCGTCGTCTCCATGTGCCCGGACGCCTCCTCGCTCTCGTCGGACCGGAGCGGCCCGCCCCCCTTCGGGCGGCGTTGCTCTTTCGCATCCGGCCCGCGCAACAACTCGGCAGCATATCCACCCCGCTGGGGGCAACCGGGAAAGCGCCCGGCGCGTGAGCCGCCGAGAAGCCGTGATCAAGCCGCGCGGCGGCCTCCGCCGGGTATGAAACGCGTCACGTGCGGCGGGTGCGACCAGCGGCGACGCGGGTCAGGTGGCGTCGGCGTCAAAGGGCGGGCGGTCGTCGTCCTCGGGCTTCTTGACCATGTCGACACGTCCGGCGGCCGACGCGGAGGAGGACGGCGAGGGGTCGCTGTCACGGCTGTGGACGGCGTCCGTGACCTCGGCCATCTCCTTCTTCAGGTCGAAGCCGTTGCGGATCTCCTTCAGCCCCAGCTCGTCGTTGTCCAGGTGCTTGCGGATGAACGTCTTGGGGTTGAGGTCCTCGAACTCGAAGTCCTTGAACTCCGGGCCCAGTTCCTGCCGGATGTCGTGCTTGGCGCTCTCCGAGAACTCACGGATCTTGCGGATGGTCCGCATGACGTCCTGGATGACCTTCGGGAGCTTGTCCGGACCGAAGACGAGCACGGCGAGGACAACGAGCGTGACCAGCTCGAGCGGTCCTATGTCATTGAACACCTGAAGCTCCTCGCCATCTCCTCGGTCCTCGGCCCTCGGTGGTCTGTGCGGGTCTTCCGTGGTCCGGGCCGGGTCCACGGTACCCGGCGATTCGGTACGACCGGTACCGTCCCGAGGGCAGCGAGTTGTCCACGTGGCGGTTTTTCGGGGTCGTCGGTCGCCCCCCGGGTCGTGGGGAGCAGGCGCGGGGCCTTCGTCTGTGAAGTCGCTGTCAATTCCCGTCCGAGGACCCGAGCACGAGCGGGATCTTCTTGATGATCCCGTCCCGCCGCACCGTCAGCTCCAGCCGGTCGCCGGGGCGGTGGGCCCGTATCTTGACGATCAGTTCCTCGCCGGAGTGGACGCGCTGGCCGTCGACCTCGGTGATGACGTCGCCCGGCTCGATGCCGGCCTTGTCGCCGGGGCCGCCCGCGTTGACGGCGGGCCCGCCGCCGCTGCCCTTGGTGCCGACGCGGGCGCCGTCGCCCGAGTAGTCCATGTCGAGGGTGACGCCGATGACCGGGTGGGTCGCCTTGCCGGTGTTGATCAGCTCCTCGGCGACGCGCTTGGCCTGGTTGACCGGGATGGCGAACCCGAGCCCGATCGAGCCGGCCTGGCCGCCGTCCGGTTGCGAGCCGCTGTCGGCGGAGCGGATGGCGGAGTTGATGCCGATGACGCGGGCCTTGGAGTCGAGCAGGGGCCCGCCGGAGTTGCCCGGGTTGATGGGTGCGTCGGTCTGCAGCGCGTCGACGTACGACACGTCGCTGCCGTCCCCGCTCTCCCCGCCGGCCGTGATCGGCCGTTCCTTGGCGCTGATGATGCCGGAGGTGACCGTGCCTTCCAGGTCGAAGGGCGCGCCGATGGCGACGACGGGGTCGCCGACCTGGACGTTGTCGGAGTTGCCGAGGGGCATGGGCTTGAGGCCGCTCACGCCGTCCACCTGCACGACGGCGAGGTCGTAGCCGCTGTCCCGGCCGACGACGGTGGCCTTGGCGGTGTCGCCGCTGCTGAAGGTCACGGATATCCGGCCGCCGGAGCCGGCGGGCTCGACGACGTGGTTGTTGGTGAGGATGTGCCCCTGCGCGTCGAGCACGAAGCCCGTGCCGGTGCCGGACTCCTCCTGGCCGGTGACGTGCAGGGTCACCACGCTGGGCAGGGCCCGGGCGGCGATCCCGGCCACGCTGTCCGGGGCGCGCCCGGTGGGCTCCTTCCCGGCCTGCGGCAGCTCCACGTCGCCCACGCCGCCGTGGCGCTCGAGATACGAGCCGAGGGCGCCGCCTACGCCGCCCGACACGAGCGCGAGCGCCACGGCCCCGGCCACCAGCCCCTTCCTGGCCCGCCGGGGCCGGGGGGCGCCGGTGTGCTGGAGGGGGGCGGCGGCCCAGGGGTCGTAGTTCCGCCAGGGAGAGGCGGGCGGGACGTCGCCACCGGGGCTCGCCACCGGCTGCGGGACCGGGGCGGCACCGACCGGGAGGGGCGCCGCGGGGGCGTGCGCGCCGAGGGCCGCGGGGGCGTGCGCCCCAGGGGCGTGCGCGCCGGGCGCCGCGGGGGCGACCGGGCCGGGCGCCGCGGGGACGGCCGGGCCGGGCGCCGCGGGGACGGCCGGGCCGGGCGCCGCGGGGACGGCCGGGCCGGGCGCCGCGGCTACGGCCGGGCCGGGCGCCGCGGGCTGTACGAGCCCCGGCTGCGTGGGCTGTACGAGCCCCGGCTGCGTGGGCTGTACGGGCGTCTGCTGTACGGGCTGTACGGGCGTCTGCTGTACGAGTGCGGGTGGCGGGGTGACCGTGGCGCCGGGCGCCGGCAGGGGCGTCTGTGGGGGCGTGACCGCCGTGCCGGGCATCGGCGCGGGGGTTCCGTGCGTGGGGGTGGCCGCGGGGTGCTGGACCGGCGGAGCGGGCGCCCAGGGGCCGGGTTCGCCGTAGGGCGGGGTGCTGTAGGGGTCGGGGTCGTGCAGCGGGCTGGGGCGTTCGGCCACGGGTGCGGCCGCGAAGGTGAGCGGGTCGGGAGCGGCCGCCGGTACGGCCGCAGCTGGACGCTCCAGCTCGAAGTCACCGTCGGTGCCGGGACGGTCGGCGGGGACGCCGGTCCCGGCGTGGTCGGCCGACGGGGCCACCGGCTCGACGGGGGCCGCCGCGGCCGGCTTGGCCAGCTCGAAGTCGCCGTCGGCGAAGCCACCGTCGGGTGCGGGCGTGGCGGGCGCGGCCGGTGCCGGGTCCGTGCCCTCCGCCCCGACCGACGGGTACGACGGGTCCGACGGGTCCGACGGGCCCTGCGGTCGCGGGCGGCTCCACCACTTCGCCTTCGTGGGCTTCCCCTCGTTCATGTTCTCCCCACAGCTGGCCGCGGCACGGCTCGTCACCGCCGGCCACGGTTGTCCGACTCCGCGCCCGGTGACCAGGTCACGTCCTGGCCACGGGCATGGCTCACCCCGGATTCAACCAGGTTCCCGGGCGGTCGGTCAGCGGTCGGGCGGTCAGCGTGCGGTGCGCGACGGGGAGGGGGAGGCGGAGGACGTGTCGGGGGCGGGCGCGGCGAGCATGCCGGGTGACCTGACCTCGGGCGCGGTGGACCAGGAGGTCAGGGTGAGCGGCGGGGCGACGCCGGTGAGCGGCCGTATCAACGGCGACATGACGGCCGCACCGGCCATCACGGGCCCGGTCAGCGGGGGTGCGGCCTGCTGCGTCTGCCCGGAGCCCGCGGGGCTCGGTATGCCCGGCAGCAGCGGCGCGGAGACCTGTGTGGGGGCCGCCGTGGTGTCGCCGAGCGTGCGCTGGCCCTGGGCGAGCACCGGGCCGGTGCCGCGGCGCCGCTGGCTCTCGGGAGCCGTCGCGTTCCCGGTGCCCGGCGACCGCATCGGTGTGACGTTGCTGCCGGTGCCGTTGCCGCCGCGCGCGTCCGCGGTGTCGGCCGGTGAGCCGCCCGTGACGCCGCCCAGCGCGATCGCGGCGAGCGACACCGCCCCGGCGGCGGCGAACGCGATCCGCAGTCCGCGCGAGGCCGGACGCTCGGGCTCGCGGTGGCCTACGTCGTGGACGGGGAAGCCGTGGTCGGCGTCGGGTGCGGCGGTGTGCGCGCGGGCGGGCACGTAGCCGAGCTCGAAGCGCTCGCCTCGTCTCAGCCCGAACACTCCGCCGCCGAACCGTCCGGGGGCCGTTCCAGGGATTCCTCCCCCGCCGAAGGGCGAGCCGCCGTCCGTGTCGTCACCTCCCGCCGGGAGCCCCTGGAGACGGGCCAGGAAGCTCTCGGAGGGGGACGGCGGGGCCGCCTCCGCGAAGACGTTCTTCAACTGCCGCTGGGCGTCGGCCTCCGCCTTGCACCTGGCGCAGGTGGCCAGGTGGGCGAGGACACGCTCGCGCGACTCGTGACCGAGCTCTCCGTCCACCAGGGCGGAGAGTCGGTCTCCCAGGTGCTGCTCGGACAGGCGCCTCTCGGCGGGGCTTGATCCACTCACGCGGTCGCGCCCCCTCCCCCCAGCGCGGGGACACGGGCCATGAAGGAGCGGCGCTCGGCCGCCCGGGCCTGCGGGGAGCGGTGGGCGAGGGCCTTGCGCAGCTGCGAGCGGCCGCGGTGGATGCGCGAGCGGACCGTGCCGAGCTTGACGCCGAGGGTCGCGGCGATCTCCTCGTACGACAGCCCCTCGATGTCGCACAGGACGACCGCGGCGCGGAACTCGGGCGCGAGCGTGTCGAGGGCCTGCTGGACGTCCGCGTCGAAGTGCGCGTCGTTGAAGACCTGCTGCGGGTTGGGTTCGCGGCTGGGCAGGCGCTCGGCCGCGTCCTCGCCGAGGGCGTCGAAGCGGATGCGCTGCTTGCGGCGGACCATGTCGAGGAACAGGTTGGTGGTGATGCGGTGCAGCCAGCCCTCGAAGGTCCCCGGCGTGTACGTCGACAGGGAGCGGAAGACGCGGACGAAGACCTCCTGGGTGAGGTCCTCGGCGTCGTGCTGGTTGCCCGTGAGGCGGTAGGCCAGCCGGTAGACGCGTCCGCTGTGGGTGCTGACGATCTCCTCCCAGGTGGGCGGAGTCCACGCCTGCCCGTCCGCGTCGGTGGAGAAGGTCGCGGTCCGGTCCTGTTCAGCGGCGTGGCTGTGGTCAGCAGCGGTGTCGTTCACGGATTTCGGCCTGCCCGCCGATCCGAGAAAGCGCCACAGCACTCCTCCCCGATCCACAGGTACGGCCGCACCTCCCCTGTCGGCTCTGGTGGTGTCCAGTGGAGCCCCTACCATAGCCACCTCGCCCGTTAGCTCCGGATAAGCGGTTTTACGAGAATTTGATGTGGGCTGGCACCGCTCGGGCCGCTGCGCCCGCAGTTGCTCCGGTGTCCGCCCCGCGTCGTGATCCAACTGTGTCCCCCCGCTGTCGTCTCCACCCCTCTAAACGCCTGGTCCCATCTGCGGGTTCCCGGCGCCAACGGATACAGTCACGCCCAGGCAACCGTGGGACAGGAGAGGGTCATTACCGGCAACCGGCAGACGAGCTGGGCGTTCGCCGACGCCTATGTCGCCGAGGACGAAGCGCTGCGCTGGGCCCGCGACCGGGCCCGCGAGGCGGGGCTGCGCCCGGTGTCGCCCGGCACGGGCGCCGCGCTGCGGTTGCTGGCCGCCTCGGTGGACGCGAAGGCGGTGGCGGAGATCGGCACCGGCACGGGCGTCTCCGGGATCCATCTGCTGCACGGCATGCGCCCCGACGGGGTCCTGACGACCGTGGACCCCGAACCGGAGCACCAGCAGTTCGCCCGCCAGGCCTTTCGCGCGTCCGGATTCGCCAGCAACCGGGCCCGCTTCATCCCGGGGCGCGCGCTGGACGTGCTGCCCCGGCTCGCGGACGCCGGCTACGACCTCGTCTTCTGCGACGGCGACCGGCAGGAGGTCATGGACTACCTCGCTGAATCGTTGCGCCTACTGCGTACGGGAGGCCTGGTGGTTTTCGAGGGCGTCTTCGCCAACGGCCGCACGGTGGACTCGGGGCCGCAGCCCACGGAGGTGCTGCGGCTGCGGGAGCTGCTGCGCGGGGTGCGGGAAAGCCCTGAGCTGCTGCCGTCGCTGCTGCCGGTGGGCGACGGGCTGCTGTGCGCGGTCAAGCGCTAGCCCACCGCCGACGCCGACAGTGAGGACGGTGCGGACGGTGCGAACGGCCGACCGCAAGGCGGGCCGGGGACCCGGAACGCGGCAGCGCCGAAACAGCGGCCCCGGCACCGCTTGGGTGCCGGGGCCGCCGAAGGGGTATGGTCGCTTCCGCGTCAGCCGACGACCTTCTTGAGGGCGTCGCCCAGCGCGTCGGCCTCGTCAGGGGTCAGCTCGACGACGAGCCGACCGCCGCCTTCGAGCGGAACGCGCATGACGATGCCCCGCCCCTCCTTGGTCACCTCGAGCGGGCCATCACCCGTTCGCGGCTTCATGGCCGCCATGCTCGTTCCCCTTCCTGAAACCAGCTCATCGTCAAAGCCGACGGCCCTGGAGGGCACGTGCGGTCCTGGCGGGACACGCAACACCGGCATCGAACACATTGCTTCCCAGCCATTATCCCGCATCTCAGGACCCGATGACCAACATCGGTAGGCATCGCTTGGGCAACGCGCGCGAGCAAAACCACTCAATTCGGCGATGTGGCTGCGATACTTCGCCGCCGTGCGGAGTTTCGCCGCCCCGAAACGGGGCCGGATTCTTTGACGCAGGTCACACGTCCCCTGCGGTGCGCGGACGGTGATCTCCGTCATGCTGTCCTTCGGACAGGGCGTACCGGCCGGTACGCCGCGACCGCGACATGCGGAGGGGACACACATGGCCGACACCGTGCTCTACGAGGTGGGCGACGGACTCGCGACGATCACGCTGAACCGCCCCGAGGCGATGAACGCGCTGAACATCGCGACCAAGGTCGCCCTGCGGGACGCGGTCCAGTCCGCGGCGGAGGACGACGCCGTACGGGCGGTGCTGCTGACCGCCGCCGGGGACCGGGCGTTCTGCGTGGGGCAGGACCTCAAGGAGCACATCGGGCTGCTGGCGCAGGACCGGGAGACCGGCACCTCGCACACCATGAGCACGGTGCGCGAGCACTACAACCCCATCATGCGGGCGCTGACGGAGATGCCGAAGCCGGTGGTGGCGGGGGTGAACGGGGTCGCGGCCGGGGCCGGCTTCGGTTTCGCGCTCGCCGCGGACTTCCGTGTGGTGGCCGACACGGCCGCCTTCAACACCTCGTTCGCGGGGGTGGCGCTGACCGCCGACTCCGGGATCTCCTGGACGCTGCCGCGTGTCGTCGGGCCCGCTCGCGCGGCCGACCTGCTGCTGTTCCCGCGCAGCGTCAAGGCGCAGGAGGCGTACGAGCTGGGGATCGCCAACCGTCTGGTGCCGGCCGGCGAGCTGCGCGCGGAGGCCGAGAAGGTGGCGCGGGCGCTGGCCGAGGGGCCGACGGTGGCGTACGCGGCGATCAAGGAGGCGGTGGCGTACGGGTTCTCCCACTCGCTCGCGGAGACGCTGGAGAAGGAGGACGAGCTGCAGACCCGCGCGGGGCGGTCGGCGGACCACGTGATCGCGGTGGAGGCGTTCGTCAACAAGGAGAAGCCGAAGTACCTGGGACGCTGAGCGTGTCGCCGGACGCGTCGCGCGACGCGTCACGGGCGACGCATCCCTCCAGGTGGTCGTCGACCAGACCGCAGGCCTGCATCAGCGCGTAGGCGGTCGTCGGGCCGACGAAGCGCAGGCCCCGCTTTTTCAGTGCCTTGGACAGGGCCGTCGACTCCGGGGTGACCGCGGGGACGTCGGACAGCGTCTTCGGCGCCGGCCCGGGGGCCGGGGCGTGGGACCAGATCAGGGCGTCCAGCTCGCCCGGCGCCCACTCGGCGAGCACGCGCGCGTTGGCGCAGGTGGCGTCGATCTTGGCTCGGTTGCGGATGATGCCCGGGTCGGCGAGGAGGCGCTCGCGGTCCTCGTCCGTGAAGGCCGCGACCGCCGCGATCTCGAAGCCGGCGAAGGCGGCGCGGAAGCCGGGGCGGCGGCGCAGGATGGTGATCCAGGACAGGCCGGACTGGAACGCCTCCAGGCTGAGCCGCTCGAAGAGGGCGTCGTCGCCGTGGACCGGGCGGCCCCACTCCTCGTCGTGGTACGTCACGTAGTCGGGGGTGGACAGGCCCCAGGGGCAGCGCGGGACGCCGTCGGGGCCGACGAGCGCGGCCGTGTCGTTCACTGCTGGTCCTCCGGGCCGTGCGCGGGCTTGTCGAGGGGGGTGGGCGCGTCGTGGGCGGTCTGGGCGGCGGCCCGCGCACCCGCCAGCGCGGTCTCCAGGTCGGCGATGCGGGCGTCGCGCTCGGCGAGCTCGGCGGCCAGGCGGTTCAGGGCGTCGTCGACGTCCGCCATCCGGTAGCCGCGGGCGGCGAGGGGGAAGCGAAGGTCGTCGACGTCGGCGCGGCTCAGCGGGCGGTCCGGCGGCAGGGGGTCGTGCAGCCGCTCCGGGACGGCCTCCGGGAGCGGGCCTTCTCCTCCGCCGCCGCCCACCACGGCCAGTGTCACCGCCGCCACCACGACGGCCAGAGCGACGACCAGGAACAGGAACATAACCATCGCCGGGGTCCCCAAGCTCGATGTTCGTACAGCCTCAATGTGTCAGGGTCCGATCGTGCCATGCGACGCTGGCGGTTAGGGTCGCAGGCGGCCGAACGGCCGGGACACCCAGGACGCACTAGGAGAGGTCACAGGGGATGCTCAGGCTGGGCAGGCGCACGTTCGAGGCGCACGAGCCGGTGATCATGGCGATCGTGAACCGGACCCCGGATTCCTTCTACGACCAGGGGGCGACCTTCCGGGACGAGCCGGCCCTCGCGCGCGTGGAGCAGGCCGTGGCGGAGGGGGCGGCCATCATCGACATCGGCGGGGTGAAGGCCGGGCCCGGCGAGGAGGTGACCGCCGAGGAGGAGGCGCGGCGGACGGTCGGGTTCGTGGCGGAGGTCAGGCGCCGTTTCCCCGACGTCGTCATCAGCGTCGACACCTGGCGGCACGAGGTCGGCGAGGCCGTGTGCGAGGCGGGCGCGGACCTGCTCAACGACGCGTGGGGCGGGGTCGACCCCCGGCTGGCGGAGGTCGCGGCGCGCCACGGGGCGGGGCTGGTGTGCACGCACGCGGGCGGCGCCCGGCCGCGGACACGTCCGCACCGGGTGGCGTACGACGACGTCATGGCCGACATCCTGCGGGTGACGCTGGGGCTGGCGGAGCGGGCGGTGGCGCTGGGGGTGCCGCGGGAGTCGGTGCTGATCGACCCCGGGCACGACTTCGGCAAGAACACGCGGCACAGCCTGGAGGCGACGCGGCGGCTGGACGAGATGGTGGCCACCGGGTGGCCGGTGCTGGTGTCGCTGTCCAACAAGGACTTCGTGGGCGAGACGCTGGACCGCCCGGTGAAGGAGCGCGTCCTGGGGACCCTGGCGACGACCGCGGTCTCGGCGTGGCTCGGCGCCCAGGTCTACCGCGTCCACGAGGTGGCGGAGACCCGCCAGGTACTCGACATGGTCACCGCGATCGCCGGCCACCGCCCCCCGACGGTGGCCCGCCGGGGCCTGGCGTAGGGCGGGGGCCGGTGCCGGGCCTGGCGCCGGGGTCCGGGAACCGGGTGCTGGGGGCGCGGCCCCCGTGCCCCCGGCGGTGGCCGCCGGGATTCAGCGTCGGGCCGGGGTCCGGGGTAGAGACGTCCGAGGGCCAGGGCCGGGTTGTGCGGGGCCAGAGGGAGGCCTGAGGCCCAGAGGCCGACGCCAGGCCGCGAGCCGCCATGAAGCCGGGGCCGAGGGCCGGGAGCCGCCATGAAGCCGGGGCCGAGGGCCGGGAGCCCGGAACGAGCGACCGGGGCCCGGACCGAAGGCCACGGCCCGGAAGCCTAGGTCCCGGGGCCGGGGCCCGTCCCCCGCGCCACGATGGTGGCGCGCCGGGATTCGGCGTCGGGCCGGGGTCCCGGGGGTCGAGACCCGAGGGTCAGGGGCAGAAGCCCAGAGGCTGGCGCAGGGCCGGGAGCCGGCATGAAGCCGGGCCGAGGTTCGGGCGCCGGGACGGACGCCGGGGCCAGGACCAGGACCAGGGCCGGGAGCCGAGGTCCGGGAGCCGAGGTCCGGGAGCCGAGGTCCGGGAGCCGAGGTCCGGGAGCCGGGGCCCGGGAGCCGAGGTCCGGGAGCCGAGGTCCGGGAGTCGGGGCCCGGGGAAGCCGGGCCGGGGCCAAGACCCGGAGGCCGAGGTCACGGGACCGAGGTCCAGTGGCCGCGGGGCAAGGGGCCGAACCAGCAGGCCCGGGGGCAAAGGCCCGGGCCGGGGCCGGGGTCCGGAGGCCCGGAGCCGAGCCCGGTGCCCCGACGGTGACCCACCGCGGGCCGGCGTCGGGGCGGGGCCCACGGCCGGCGTACCCCCGCCGGTGACCCGCCGAGGGCCGGGGCCCAGGGGCCGGGGCCAAGACCAGAAGCCGGGGTCCCGGGGCCGAGGGCCGGTGTCGGGGCGGAGCCAGGGGGTTCAGGGCCGGGGGCCGGGGGCGAGCCGGGTGGGGTCAGCGGCCGGCTTCCTTGGAGACCAGGGCTACCGCTTCGTCCACCTCGTCCGTGACGTGGAACAGCAGCAGGTCGTCCGGGGACACCTTGCCCTGGGCCGCCATCGTGTTGCGCAGCCAGTCCACCAGGCCGCCCCAGTAGTCGGTGCCGAACAGGACGATCGGGAAGCGGGTGACCTTCTGGGTCTGCACCAGGGTCAGCGCCTCGAAGAACTCGTCCAGGGTGCCGAGTCCGCCGGGCAGGACCACGAACCCCTGCGCGTACTTCACGAACATCATCTTGCGGACGAAGAAGTACCGGAAGTTCAGGCCGATGTCGACGTAGGGGTTGAGGCCCTGCTCGAAGGGGAGCTCGATGCCGAGGCCGACCGAGGCGCCGCCGGCCTCGCAGGCGCCCCGGTTCGCGGCCTCCATGGCGCCGGGGCCGCCGCCCGTGATGACCGCCCAGCCCGCCTCCGCGAGACCGCGGCCCAGGCGCACGCCCGCCTCGTACTCCGGCGAGTCCACCGGCGTCCGGGCCGAGCCGAACACGCTGATGGCGGGCGGGAGTTCGGCCAGCGTGCCGAAGCCCTCGACGAACTCCGACTGGATGCGCAGCACCCGCCAGGGATCGGTGTGGACCCAGTCCGCGGGGGCGCGCTCGTCCAGCAGCCGCTGGTCCGTCGTGCTCGCCGTCACCTGTCCGCGCCTGCGCAGAACCGGTCCCAGGCGCTGTTCCTGCGGCGGTGGCGTCTTCCCCCTCGGGTTGCCTGTTGCCATGTGCGCTCCCTCCGCGGTCGATGCCTCCCCGTCCCGAGCGAAGTCGAGAGGTGGGGAAAGGTGTTTCCGCCTCAGCGTAGATCCACACCCGTTACGGCCGGGGGACTTGGACGTGTCCGCCGCGCGGCACGACCCCGCACGTGGTCCTAGGCCGGTGCCGTCAGCCAGGCCCGCAGGCGCTCCTCACCCGCCAGGATCTTCGCGGTTTCGACCCGTTCGTCCCGCTTGTGTGCCAAGTGCGGGTTGCCCGGGCCGTAGTTGACGGCCGGGATGCCGAGGGAGGAGAAGCGCGACACGTCCGTCCAGCCGTACTTGGGCCGCGGGACGCCGCCCACCGCCTCGATGAAGGCCGCGGCGGCGGGGTGGGACAGGCCGGGCAGCGCGCCGCCGCTGTGGTCGTCGATCACGAACTCCTCCACCCCGCAGTCCGCGAACACCTCGCGGACGTGCGCGACGGCCTCCTCCTCGGTGCGGTCGGGTGCGTAGCGGAAGTTGACCGTGACGACGCACTCGTCGGGGATGACGTTGCCCGCGACGCCGCCCGAGATGCCGACCGCGTTCAGGCCCTCCCGGTACTCCAGGCCGTCGATCACCGGGTGGCGCGGCGTGTAGGAGGCGAGGCGGGCCAGGATCGGCGCCGCCGCGTGGATGGCGTTGGAGCCCATCCAGCCGCGCGCCGAGTGGGCCCGCTCGCCCTTCGTCTTCAGCAGCACCCGGAGCGTGCCCTGGCAGCCGCCCTCGACCTCGCCGTCCGACGGCTCGAGCAGCACCGCGAAGTCGCCCTCCAGCCACTCCGGACGGTCCTCCGCCACGTGCTTGAGGCCGTTCAGCTCGGCGGCGACCTCCTCGTTGTCGTAGAAGACGAAGGTCAGGTCGCGGTTCGGGGCCGGGACGGTGGCCGCGATGCGCAGCTGGACCGCGACGCCCGCCTTCATGTCGCAGGTGCCGCAGCCCCACAGGACGCCGTCCTCGTCCAGCCGGGAGGGGACGTTGTCCGCGATCGGGACCGTGTCGATGTGGCCGGCCAGGATCACCCGCTGCGAGCGGCCCAGGTCCGTGCGGGCCACGACGTTGTTGCCGTACCGGTGGACCGTCAGGTGCGGCAGGGCGCGCAGGGCGTTCTCGATGGCGTCGGCGAGGGGCTGCTCGGTGCCGCTCTCGGAGGGGAAGTCGACGAGCCGCGCGGTCAGCTCGGCGGCGTCCAACGTGAGGTCAAGCGGGGTGTCGGCCATGCTGTCGACCCTAACGCGTCTGCCTCGTCACACCGTCTGCACCCGCCTCGCCGCCCTCTCGTGGCTCCGCTACCTTGTACGGCGTGTCAGAGCCGTCCCCCCACCCCGTCAAGCGCCGCCGCCGCGTCCTCCGTTTCGGTGCGGCCCTCATGACCCTGCTCGCCGTCGCCGGTTACCTCGTGGTGCAGTACGTCACCGGGGGCAGGAGCGGCCCGGGCTGCACGGTGGTGTCGGGCGAGGACGACGGCGCGCGCTACGAGTTCACGCCGGAGCAGGCGGTGAACGCGGCGACGATCGCCGCCGTCGGCACCGGGCGCGGGATGCCCGAACGGGCCGTGACGATCGCGCTCGCGACCGCGCTGCAGGAGTCGGGGCTGCGCAACATCGAGCACGGCGACCGGGATTCGCTGGGCCTGTTCCAGCAGCGGCCCTCACAGGGCTGGGGCACGCCGCGGCAGATCATGGAGCCGGCGTACGCGGCGGGCGTCTTCTACGAGCACCTCGGCAAGGTGCCCGGCTACACCCGGCTGCCGCTCACGGTCGCCGCGCAGCGCGTGCAGCGCAGCGGCTATCCGGAGGCGTACGCCAAGCACGAGCCGGACGCGAAGCTGCTCGCCGCCGCCCTCACCGGGCACGCGGCGGCCACGCTCACCTGCCGGGGCAACCCGGACACGGCCGCCGTCCAGGCGGGCCCCGACGCGGTCCGCTCCGCGCTGGTACGGGACTTCGGGCGCGACGTCCTGCAGGACGCGGGCGCGGAGGTGGGCGACCGGGCCACGCCGACGCCCTCCCCCTCGCCCTCGCCCTCGTCCTCGCCGAGCGCGCAGGACGGCACGCGGACCGTCACGCTGCCCGTGGCGGCCGGCGCGAGCCCCGCGAAGGGCGGTACCGCGCAGCAGCGCGGCTGGCAGCTGGCGCACTGGGCGGTCGCCAACGCCTCCGCGCTGCACATCGAGCGCGTCTCGTTCGCCGGGCGGGAGTGGACCGCCGGGACCAGCGCCCCCCGGTGGCGCGCGACCGGCACGCAGAGCTCCGGGGAGACCGGGCGGACGGCGGACGCGGTCCGGATCGTCACCGGGCAGTAGTACGGATCCTCACCCGCACGGGTCACCCGGGCCGGTTGACCGGCCCGGTGCGCGGCTGTTTTCGCCCGGCCCCGGCGGATTCACGAAAAGCCTTGGGAACACAGGGCCGTAAGGATTCGACAGCCGCGCGCGCCGCGCCCTTTTCACCCGCATTCGTCCGCAGCCGATAATGCGACGCATTGCCAACTCTTTACGGTTTCGCTCCGCAACCTCGGAGGGGCTTCGAGCGGTAGTCACGGCGTCCGAGCAAGACCCTCTCCCGTCGAAGGAGCATCATGACCCTCCCCCTGACCCGTCGGATCGCCCGTGCCGCGCTGCTCGTCGCAGCGGGAGCGGCAGCCGGGGTCGGTGCGGCCGGCTCCGCGAGCGCGGCCCCCGAACTGCCCGCCACCCCGAACGTCGGGGGCCTGACCTCCCTGGACGGGGCGAACGTCGGCCACACCGTCGACGGCGCGGCGCAGAACGTCACCCGGGTCGCGGGCGGCGCCGGCGGCAAGGCGGTCAAGAAGGCGGTGCCGACCGCGACCAGGACCGGCGGCAAGGTGGCGAAGCAGGCGGCGCCGGTGGCGCGGAAGGCCGTGGGAGACGCGACGGGCTCCGCCGAGGGCGTCCTCGGCGACACCACGAAGACGGCGGCCAAGGGCGGCCTGCCGACGGACGCGCTGACCAAGGGCGGCATCCCGACCGCGAAGACCCTCCCGGCGAAGGGCCTCCCGCTGGGCGGCTGAGCCCCCGCACGACTGCGGGCCCGGGCACCGCCGCCCGGGCCCGCAGCCATGTGCGCCGGCCCGGGACGGGTACCGAGCAGCAGCCCGCTCACCGGGCCACGCAGCCACACGCACCGGGCCCCAGCCGCCACGGCGATGCCACCCGGAAGCCGCGGCCTGTGCGCCAGGCCACGCAACCGCGCGCAGCGGGCCACCCGACCGTCCGCACCGGGCCCCAGCCACCGCGGCGATACCGCCCAGGAGCCGCAGCCGTGTACGCCGGGCCGGGGGCGCGTACCGAGCCGCAGCCGGTCGCCCGCGGGCCCGCACGCCAGGCCCCAGCCATACCCACCGGGCCGCGCAACCAGACGCACCGGGTCGCGCAGCCACGCGCTGCGGGCCACGCCGACCGTCCGCGCCGGGCCCCAGCCGCCGCAGCGATACCGCCCAGGGCCGAGGTCGCGTGGCCGCTCCGGGCCCCCGGAGCCGTTTGCGGGTGGCCGTGGGGGTGGGTTACAGGCGCTCTACGGCTGCTCGGATCCGTTCGTCCGTCGCTGTCAGGGCCACCCGGACGAAGCGGTCGCCCGCCGGGCCGTAGAAGTCGCCGGGGGCCACCAGGATGCCGAGGCCGGCGAGGTGGGCCACCGTGTCCCAGCAGGACTCGTCGCGCGTGGCCCACAGGTAGAGGCTGGCCTCGCTGTGCTCGATGCGGAAGCCGTGCCCGGTCAGCGCCTCGCGCAGGGCGGCGCGGCGGGCCGCGTACCGCTCCCGCTGCTCGCGGACGTGGCTGTCGTCGCCGAGGGCGGCCACCACGGCCGCCTGGGTCGGCGCGGGCGTCATCATGCCGCCGTGCTTGCGGATCTCCAGCAGGGGCCCGAGGACGGCCGGGTCACCGGCCAGGAAGGCCGCGCGGTAGCCGGCCAGGTTCGACCGCTTGGACAGCGAGTGGACCGCCACGATGCCGTCGTACGAGCCGCCGTTGACGTCCGGGTGCAGGACGGAGACCGGGTCGGCCTCCCAGCCCAGCTCGATGTAGCACTCGTCGGAGAAGACCAGCACGCCGTGCTCGCGGGCCCAGGCCACGATCCGGGTCAGCTCGTCCTTGCCGAGCACCTTGCCCGTCGGGTTGGACGGGGAGTTCAGCCACAGCAGCTTCAGGCCCTCGGGGTCCAGCTCGGTCGGGTCGTCGTAGGCGACGTGTTCGGCGCGGGCCAGGCGGGCGCCGACCTCGTAGGTCGGGTAGGCCAGCCGCGGGAAGGCGACCTTGTCGCCGGGGCCGAGGCCCAGCTGGGTGGGCAGCCAGGCGACCAGTTCCTTGGAGCCGACGACCGGCAGGACGTGCCGGTGGGTGACCTCGCGGGCCCCCAGACGGCGCTCGAGCCAGCCCGTGATCGCGTCGCGCAGCGCCGGGGTGCCCCAGACCGTCGGGTAGCCCGGGGAGTCCGCCGCGTCGATCAGGGCCTTCTGGATCAGTTCGGGGACCGGGTCGACGGGGGTGCCGACGGACAGGTCGACGATGCCGCCCGGGTGCGCGGCGGCCGTCTTCTTGTACGGCTCCAGCTTGTCCCAGGGGAAGGCCGGGAGGCGGTCGGTGACTGCGGACACGGGTGGTGGCTCACTTTCTCAGGAAACGGCTCGGGCCCTCGTACGGCAAACGCCTCGGCCCCGCACGGTGATCGTCGACGATCAGGCCGTACGGGACCGAGGCGGCGCATGTCGCGGGGCCGCTTACGGGGTCACTCGGCCTGCGGCGGCAGCGCGGCGATGATCGGGTGGTCACGCTCGATCAGGCCCAGCTTGCTGGCGCCGCCCGGCGAGCCCAGCTCGTCGAAGAACTCGACGTTCGCCTTGTAGTAGTCCTTCCACTCCTCCGGCACGTCGTCCTCGTAGAAGATCGCCTCGACCGGGCAGACCGGCTCACAGGCACCACAGTCGACGCATTCGTCCGGATGGATGTACAAGGACCGGGAGCCCTCGTAGATGCAGTCGACCGGGCACTCCTCGATGCACGCCTTGTCCTTCACGTCGACACAAGGCTGCGCGATGACGTAGGTCACGCTGTCGTTCCTCCTCGATTGGGCGCTGGCGGGCCTCCTCAGGCTCCGCCGCCTGGCGCGCGGGAGCGCGGCGTCGTCGATGCCCGCCCCTAGTATCTCCGTTCCTGGGCATGATCCGAACAGGAGGGGTGAACCGACCCGTGGAAATCTCGGCCGCTGGACGCCTCGAGGTCCGAATCACCGCTGCTGACGTGGGGAAACGTGTCTCCGTGCGGCGCCTGAGCGAACCTGGAGTCACGCAGGAGAAGTTCACCGACACGGTGGGTGTTCTCACATCATGGGACGAAGGTGTGCTGCTCATCACACGGAAGAGCGGTGAGAGCGTCCGGATACCGGAGTCCGCGCTGGTCGCGGGGAAGGTGGTGCCCGCCGCACCGGCCCGCCGCCGGGGCCCCGCCACCTCCTACGAGGAGCTCGCGCGGGTCTCCTCGCGCGCGTGGCGGCCGGTGGAGAGCGAGCTGCTGGGCGGATGGGAGCTGCGGGCGGCGGCCGGGTTCACCCGGCGGGCCAACTCGGTGCTCCCGCTCGGCGACCCGGGCGTGCCCCTCGACGACGCGCTGACCGCCGTACGGCGGTGGTACGGCGACCGCGGCCTGCCCGCGTACGTCCAGACCGCGACCGGGGCCGAGGGCACGCAGGAGCTGCTGTGCGCGGAGCTGGAGCGGCGCGGGTGGGTGCGCGGGGTGACCGCCGAGCTGTGGGTCGGCGGGCTCGCGCCGGTCGCCGACCGGGCGGACGGGACGGGTGTCGTGCTGTCCCGCACCGCCGACGCGGCGTGGCTGGCGCGCTACCGGCGCAAGGGCGTGAGCGAGGTCGCCCTGAAGGTGCTGGGATCGGGACCGTCGGTGTGGTTCGCGACGGTGCCGGGCGCCTCGGAGGGGGCCGCCGAGGGGGCCGCGGAGGGGGCCGCGCCCGCCGCGATCGGGCGGTGCGTCGTGGACGGGCGGTGGGCGGGCTTCGCCGCCGTCGAGGTCGACCCCGCGCAGCGGCGGCGGGGGCTGGCGACCACGGTGATGGCCGCGCTGGCCCGGCGGGCCCTCGACGAGGGCGCCTCGGCCGCGTGGCTCCAGGTCGAGACGGACAACGCGGCGGCGCGGACGCTGTACGCCGGAATGGGCTTCACCGCGCACCACGCGTACCACCACTACCGTCAGCCGGACGGTGACGAAGCCGGGCGGTGACGAGCCGCCGCGAAACCGCCGCGAAACCGCCGTGAGCCGCCGTGGAAGGGCACGAGCCTGATATGAGTCCCCGCTGTCCCCCGTCCCCCTGTCCCCCGCCGCCCGAGCGGTCCGCGCCGCTGCGGCGGCTGTTCGACGAGGAGGCCCGGTCGGAGCGGCCAGACCTGGCCACGCTGTGCCTGCTGGTGGGCGCGCAGGCGGACGGAACGCTGGACGAGGCAGGCATGGACGCCGCGCAGCTGGAGCTCGACCGGCTGGCGGGACGGCTGCCGTTCCGGCCGGGCGGGCCGACGGCGTGGGCGGAGGCGCTGCGACGGCTGCTGGGCGAGGGCGAGGGCTTCCGCGGCTCCCCCGCCGACTACCGGCGCCTGGAGTCGTCGCTGCTGCACGAGGTGCTGCGCCGGCGGCGCGGGCTGCCGATCATACTGTCGGTGGTGTGGATGGAGGTGGCCAGGAGAGCGGGCGCGCCGGTGTACGGGGTCGCGCTGCCCGGACACTTCGTCGTCGGGTTCGGGCCGCAGGAGGAGCAGGTGCTGGCCGACCCGTTCGACGGCGGGCGGGTGCTCGGCGGGGTAGACGTGGAGCTGCTGGTCGCGGGGGCCACCGGGGCGCCGCTGGAGCCGTCGATGCTGACGCCGGCCGGTCCGCTGGAGGTGGTCTCGCGGATCCTGAACAACATCCGCGCGTGGGCGGCGGCCCGGCCCGAGCGGTCGGACGTGGCGCTGTGGGCGGTGGAGCTGGCGCTGCTGCTGCCCTCGCATCCGGCGCGGCTGCGCTACGAGCGGGCGCAACTGCTGGTGCAGCGGGGCGACTTCCTCGCCGGGGCGGCGGAGCTGGAGGCGTACGCCGAGGTGGTGGCCGCGGTCGACGAACAGACGGCGCGGCAGGTGCGGCGCCAGGCCCACTCGGCGCGGGCGATGCTCAACTGAGGCGTCCGGGCCACTACGGCGTCACAGCCACTACGCCGTCACAGCCACTAAGGCGTCCCAGCCACTACGCCGTCCCAGCCACTACGCCGTCCCAGCCACTACGGCGTCACAGCCAGCCCTTGTCGCGGGCGATCCGCACCGCTTCCGCCCGGTTGCGCACCGCCAGTTTCTGGATCGCGGTGGAGAGGTAGTTGCGGACGGTGCCCTGCGACAGGTGCAGGGCGGCCGCGAGTTCGGCGTTCGTGGAGCCGTCGGCCGCCGCGCGCAGCACCTCGCGCTCGCGGTCCGTGAGCGGGTTCGCGCCCTCGGCCAGGGCCGCCGCCGCGAGGGTGGGGTCGATGACCCGTTCGCCCTCCAGCACCTTGCGTACCGCACCGGCCAGTTGGGCGGCCGGGGCGTCCTTGACGAGGAAGGCGTCGGCGCCGGCCTCCATTGCGCTGCGCAGGTAGCCGGGGCGGCCGAAGGTGGTCAGGACGACCAGCTTCACATCCGGCAGCTCCGCGTGCACCCGGGCCGCGGCCTCGATGCCGGTGCAGCCGGGCATCTCGATGTCGAGCAGGGCCACGTCCACGTCGTGCTCGCGCGCCGCGGCCAGCACCTCGTCGCCGCGCGCGACCTGGGCGACGACCTCGATGTCGTCCTCGAGGCCGAGCAGGGCGGCCAGTGCCTCGCGGACCATCGACTGGTCCTCGGCGAGCAGGACCTTGATCGTGGAGCTCATGCCCCGGATCCTACGTCCGCCCCGCTGTCCACGGGGACTCGGGCGACCAGCCGGAACCCGCGTCTGGTGCCGCCCGCCTCCAGGGTGCCGCCGGCCTTCTCCAGGCGCTCGGCCAGGCCCGTGAGGCCGTTGCCGGCGCCCTTGCCGGGGCCGCCCCGGCCGTCGTCCTCGACGGACAGTTCCAGCACCCGCCCGTCGAGGGTCTGGCGGGTGAGCAGTCCGATGGTGCAGCGCCGGGCGCCGCTGTGCCGTACGACGTTGGTGACCGCCTCGCGCAGTGCCCAGGCCAGGGCCGACTCGCTCTCCTCGGGGACGCCGGTGAGGTCGGGTTCGGCGGGCAGGTCGGCGGTGACGTCGGCCGCCGCCAGCGCCACCTGGGCGCCGGCGAGTTCGGCGGCCAGCCGGGGGCGCCGGTAGCCGGTGACGGCCTCCCGGACGTCGACCAGGGCCTGGCGGCTGACCTGCTCGATGTCGGCGACCTGGCGGGCCGCCTTGTCGGGGTGGTCGGGGAGCATGCGGCCGGCCAGCTCGCTCTTCAGCGTGATCAGCGACAGCGAGTGGCCGAGGAGGTCGTGCAGGTCCCGGGCGAGGCGCAGCCGCTCCTCGTTGGCGGCGAGCTGGGCGACCTGGGCGCGGGCCCGGCGCAGTTCGACCGTCGTGCGCACCAGTTGCCGTACGCCCGTCATCGCGAAGCCGATGAGCAGGACCAGGAGGACGAGGGTCCACAGGTCCTGCTCCCCGTCGGCGAGGGCGATCGCCGTCATCACGGCCGTGGTGAGGGCGATCGTCCAGTAGGCGGTCCGCAGCGGGAAGGTGGCGCCGCAGGCGACGGAGACGTAGACGAACAGCCCGAGCCAGTGCGGGCCGAGGGCCAGGGACAGGACGACGGCGAGCACGCCGAGGCCGGCGACCAGGCTGGCCACGAGCGGGCCGGGGAACGGCCGGCCCATGGTGCGGAAGACCAGCGTCAGGTAGGTGCCCACGAAGACCGCCAGGCCGGTCCAGCCGGCCGCCGTGGCGGCGGTGGTGTGGTGGCCGGAGAGCAGGTCGTTCACGGGCGAGCTGAGGAAGACCAGCCAGATGACGATCCACAGCAGCTTGCGCCCCGCCTCGCGCAGGGTGCGGGGCGGCTGCCCGATGGGCATACCGCCGCTCTCCCCCGCCGGTGGGCCGTCCGTCGTCGTGCTCACGCCTGCAACGTGTCCTTCCGGTAGAGCCAGGCCGCGCCGCCGGCGAACAGGACGAAGAAGACGGCGAGGAGGGCGACGTCCCGGGCGTGCGGGGCCCGGCTCTGCTCGATCGCCTGCCCGAGGGCAGCGTACGCGTGCGTGGGCAGCCACTTCGCGACGGCCTGGAGCCACTGCGGGAAGGTCGTCGAGGGCATCCACAGGCCGCCGAGCAGCGACAGGCCGAAGTAGACGATCATGGTGATCGGCCGGACGGTGTCGCCGCTCGCCAGGTAGCCGAGGGCGACGCCGAGCGCGGCGAAGACCAGGCTGCCGGCCCAGATGGAGCCGGTGAGGGCGAGCCACTGCCAGGCGTCCAGGCGGACGTCCTTCACGGCGGCCGCGACGACGAAGACGACCACGATCGACGGCAGGCTGACCACGGCCGCGCCGGCCGTCTTGGCGAGCACGTACCCGCGTCCGGGCAGGGCGGTCAGCCGCAGCTGCCGTACCCAGCCGCTCTCGCGTTCCTTGGCGATGCGTTCGCTGTTGCCCATCAGGACGGCGGTCAGGGCGCCGAAGGACGCCATGGAGACCATCATGTAGGCGGGCAGGGTCAGGCCGGTGCCGTCGATCTTCGTGGTGCTGTCGGCGTTGCCCGCGATGAGCAGGAACAGCAGCGAGGGGTACAGGACCGAGAAGAACAGGAACTTGCGGTTGCGCAGGGCGCGGGTGAGTTCCAGCTTGATCAGGCTGTTCACGGCTGCTTCGCCTCCTCGGCGGCGGTGATGGCGACGAACGCCTGCTCCAGGCCGAGGCCGGCGACCTCGAGGTTGCGGGGGTAGAGGCCGAGGCCGTACAGGGCGTGGACGGTGGCGTCGGCGTCGGCGGACTGGACGCGGACGGTCCGGCCGCTGATGTCGAGGGCGGTCAGGAACGGCAGGCCACGCAGCCGCGCCGCGTCGATCGGGCCGTCCAGGTCGAAGGAGACGCGCCGGGCGCCCGCCTTGGCCTTGATCTCGGCCGCGGTGCCGTCGGCGAGCAGCCGGCCGCGGTGCAGGACGAGGACGCGGTCGGCGACGGCGTCCGCCTCCTCCAGGTAGTGCGTGGCGAACAGCACGGTGCGGCCCTGGCCGGCCTGTTCGCGGATGGTGGCCCAGAAGGCCTGGCGGGCGGAGACGTCCATGCCGGTGGTGGGCTCGTCCAGCACGATCAGGTCGCTGTCGCCGGCGGTGGCGAGCGCGAAGCGGACGCGCTGCGCCTGGCCGCCGGAGAGCTTGTCGACCCTGCGGTCGGCGATCTGGGTGAGGCCGGCGCGGGCGAGCACGTCGTTCACCGGGTAGGGCCTGGGGTGCAGGTCACAGGCGAGGCGGACCAGTTCGGCGACGGTGACCTCGTCCATCAGGCCGCCGCTCTGCAGCATGGCGCCCACCCGCCCGGCGACGATGGCCTCGCGCGGCCCGGTGCCGAAGACGCGGACGGTGCCGCTGTCGGCGCTCCTGAGCCCGAGCAGCAGGTCCAGCGTGGTCGACTTGCCGGCCCCGTTCGGCCCGAGCAGCGCCACGGTCTCCCCCGGCCGCAGCGCCAGCGTCAGCCCGTCGACCGCCCGCACGCTGCCGTACCGCTTGCTCACCCGCTCGAACCCGACCACCGGGGCGGCGGCCGTCTCTGTCGTTGTCATGACAGCCATGGTGGCCGCGGGGTCCTCCGGCCCGGCAGTGTCGGGGGTCCGGTGTCGGGGATGACAGATGTCATACGACGAGAAGCGCCCGGCCGTCATGCGACGAGGCGCGCCCGACTGTCTTACGGCTGCTGTACGACCGTCGTACGACGAGGGGCGCCCGGCGGTGGCCGGGCGCCCCTCTTCCGGTCGTCGGCGGTCAGCTCGGGTCGGTGTCGATGACCGCGACCCGGTTGGTCTTGCTCAGCAGCGCCTGGCGCAGGGCGACGTAGACGTCCTGCGGGGTGACGGCCGTCTTCTGGCCGGTGCCCCGGGTGATCAGGACCTCGTCGAAGGTGTGGCCGTAGAGCTGCTTGAGCGCGTCCATGTCGGGGCTGTCGACGAGCTTGCCGTTGACGGCCTTCACGCGCAGGAACTTCCACAGGGAGTTCTGCGGGCTGAAGATGATGCTGTGCGCCGCGTCCGTCTGCACCGTGACGGGGGCCGACATCGCCGGCTGGGCGAACTCCTTCAGCTCGCGGTCGACCTCGGCGTTGGAGATCGTCGGCTGTTTGGTGGTGGTGGCCACGGCGGCCGGGGTGGTGGAGCCGGTTTCGACCTGGGCGCGGTAGGCGGTCACGATCGCGTCGGTCGACCTGGCGATGTCGATGCCCTTGCCCGGCTTGCCGTAGACGGCGACGGCCTTGCCGGAGACGAACTTGACCGTGCCCTCGGTCATCGAGCCGGAGCCGCCCGCCACGTCCTGGAGGGCGGCGTTCAGCTTCTCCTCGTCGACGGGCATGACGGGCTCGACGACCCGGTGGTTGCCGAAGAGGGAGCCGATGACCGAGACCGGGTTGTAGTCGCTCTTCGCGGCCGCGGCGACCGTGGCCTGCTCGTCGAACTGGAGCCCCGCCTGGTCGGGCTTGAGCGTGACGGTGTCGCCGCCGACCGACAGCTTCAGCGGCTGGTTCACGTTCTTGCCGAAGGCCGCGTCGAGCTTCTTCACGGCGTCGTCGCGGGTACCGCCGCCGATGTCCACGCCGAGCACGGTGGTGCCCTTGGGCACGTCGGTGTGGTTCATCAGCAGCCCGGCGCCGTAGGCCCCGCCGGCGATCAGGAACACGGCGACGCCGAGCAGCGCCGGCTTGTTGCGGCCCTTCTTCTTCGCGGGGGCGGCCGCCGGCACGTTCTGCGCGACCGGCTCGGGCAGCTTCGGGGGCGTGTGCGCCAGCGGCCCGTCGGTGGGGGCGCCCGGACCGAACGGGGAGCCGGCGCCCGGCGGCACGACCGGGATGCCGCTGGTGACGGTGTGCCCGGAGACGTTGTCGGGGGCCGGGTAGCCGCCCTGCGGGCCCGGCTCGGGGGCCGGCTTCTGCGGGGTGAGGATCGCGGTGTCGTCGCTCAGTCCGCCACCGGGCGCCGTGCCGGGGCCGGAGCCGAAGGGCTCGCCGCCGCGCATCGTGCCGGGAGCGCCGGGGCCGGCGGGGCCGGCGGGGCTGTTGGGCCCGCCCGGGACGCCGGGGCCGCCGTAACCGCCCTGACCGCCCGGACCGCCCGGACCGGTGGGCGGGGCCAGCGGGCCGTCGCCGGTGACCGGCCCCGTGGTCGGACCCGCGGGGCCGCCGTGCGCGCCGCCGGGGCCGCCGAAGCCGTTCGGCCCGTCGAAACCGCTCGCGCCGTCGAACCCGTTCGGCCCGCCGGGAGTGCCGGGGCCGGCGGGGCTGTTGGGCCCGCCCGGGGCGCCGGGGCCGCCGTAGCCGCCCTGACCGGCCCCACCGCCCTGGCCGTTGACGGCGCCCTGGCCGTTGACGGCGCCGCCGCGGTCGCCCTCCGAGAAGTACGGCAGGTCGTCGCGGCGTGCGTCGCCGCCGGCGCCCTGGCCGGGACGGGGGCCGGTGCCGCGCGCGCCCGCGGCCAGCGCCTCGGTGACGTCGAAGGAACCGGTGCCGCCGCCGTGTCCGGGGGCCACCGGCCCGCCGGTCGCGCCGGGGAGCCCGGCGCCGTTGGTCGTGCCGGGCCGGGCGCCGTTCGCGCCGCCGGGCCGGGAGCCGCCCGTCACGCTCATGGCGCCGACCACGCCGCCGGGACGCGCGCCGCCGGAGGCACCCGCGGCGGGCGTTCCGGAGCCCGCGGGCGCGCCCGCGCCTGCCGGCGTACCCGAACCGGCGGGGACACCGGCGCCGTTGGTGGCGCCGCCGCCCTGACCGCCCTTGGGCGGGCCCGACTTGCGCGGCGCGAACCAGTCGCTCGTCTTCTCCCCCGCGGGCCGGGCCGGCTCGGCCGGCGCCTCGACGGCGCCGCCCGCGGACATGCCCGCGGACGTGGCCGCACCCGGCGCCGGAGCCGGAGCCGCGGTCTCCGCGGTGTCGTCCTTCTTGCCGTCGGCGTCCGCGACGGGCGTACGCACGACGACCGGCGGAATGGGCCGCGACCCGGGGATGTTGATCCGGATCCGGGTCGTCAGCGTGGTCTCGGTCTTGCGGTCCTCCGGCTTGGCCGAACGGCCCGCGTCCGCAGAGCCGTCGGAAGCCGCCGGCGTCCCGTAGGGCGGGGTGCCCGACGGGTATGCGGCTCCACCGCGCCCGTTGGGGCCGGAGGACGGAGTGTCAGTTTCACGACTCAAGGCAGGTTCTCCCGGTTGGCTCCGCCGCCCGACACGACCTCACGTTGGGGGTCCCCCCGGGCGCGAGCTAAGTCGAGCGTCTGGGGGAGGCTCGGCGGCGCGCACCACCATACTGGCCACTTCTGGCCCGTATCCCACTACCGCCGGGGAAACCCACACGGCACTTGCCCGCCCGCGGGACGGCGAAGTGGTACGTCACTTCCCAAGTCGGGCGTCGCCGCCGTTCGGTTGCCGCCCCCACCCGACCGTGGCGCAGATCACAGCCACGGCCATGCCACCGAGCAGGAAGAGGTACGAGCCGCCTCCTGCGGCGAAGAGGAAGTCGCCCTCGGGGCGGCTGGTGGTGAGGAACACCACGGCGATCATCCAGCCGACGGCGGACGCGACCGCCCCGGCCCGGCCGCCGGAGGCCCGCGCCCCGCCGAGCACGAGACCGGCCTCGCCCGCGAGGGCGAGCAGCAGCCCGCCCGGGAACCAGCCGGCCTGCACCAGCGCCCCGGCCGCACCGACCACGGCGCCGCACACGAACAGGCCGAGGTACAGGGCCGCCCGGCCCGCGGACGGCGGTCGCAGGGGCTGGGCGAGCATCGGAGTCCGGTCGCCGCTCATGTCAGGAACCCTCCCCGATCCCGGCGAACAGGTCGCTTCCCCCCGGCTCCGCGCCTTCCCCCCGCACCAGTTCGTAGTACTCGGTGGTGAACAGCGGTTGCGCGAGTTCGTTGGAGAGCGCGAAGTACGGCTCCGCGACCTCGATCTGCGTGGCGTGCGCGCGCATCGCGGCGGCCTTGGCCGCGGCGGCGTGGGCGGTGCCGTCGACCCGCGTGGTGATCCGCGCGTCGTCGACCACGCCCGGCACGTCCTGCACGGCCGCGCTCTTGGCGAAGGGCAGCCCGGGCAGGTCCGTGGCGAGCCGGGCGAAGGCGTCCTCGACGACGGCGCGCGGGACCCGGTTGACGTAGACGCGGGGGATGTCCCAGCCCTCCGCGGCGGCCAGTTCGACGGCGCGCAGGGCGACGCGGTGTGCCTGGATGTGGTCGGGGTGGCCGTAGCCGCCGTTGTCGTCGTAGGTGACCAGGACCTGGGGGCGTACCTCCAGGATCACCTCGACCAGGTGCCGGGCCGCCTCGTCGACGTCGGCCTGCCAGAAGCAGCCGGGGTCGTCGTTGTCGGGCAGGCCCATCATCCCGGAGTCCCGGTAGCGGCCCGCGCCACCGAGCAGCCGGAAGTCCGCGACGCCGAGTTCGCCCATGGCCGCGGTCAGCTCGCCGAGGCGGTACTCGCCGAGGGCCGCGCCGGTCAGGTGCCGCAGCTCGGGCGGGATGACCTCGCCCAGTTCGCCGAGGGTGCAGGTGACCAGGGTCACGTGGGCGCCCTCGGCCGCGTACCTGGCCATGGTCGCGCCGTTGTTGATCGACTCGTCGTCGGGGTGCGCGTGCACCAGAAGCAGACGCCGAGCAGGCAGTTCGGTCATGCAGCCCACCCTACGAGTCCCCTCCGACAAAGCGGCACGGGGCGGCCTGCCCGGCCCTCTGCGACTCCCCGCCGACGAGCTTGTCGTGGCTTCGTCCAGGACGGCGCCCAGCTCACGCAGGGCTTCCCGGGCGACGGCGGAGTCCCGGTGCTCCAGGCCGGCCTTCGCGCGGGCGTGGCGGGCGGACAGGTCGGGGCGACGGGCGATCTCGATGTCCCTGGCCCAGATCAGCACCCAGCTCCGCACCGGGCTGAGCGACTGCCACTCCACCGCCTTGGCGAAGGCTTCGTCCTTCGTGGCCTGCATCTCCTCCAGCCGGGCCGGGTCGACCACGGCGAGGGCCGCGCGCAGGGCGTCGGGGGTCGGCTGGGGACGCGGGATCAGCTCGTGCCCGTGGTCGGCCCTGGTGTTCATGGTCTCCTCTCCGACGGTCTCCGGAAGAATCCCCCAGAGTCTCTCGCCTCTCAGCCGCCGACGGCGCCGGGGCGTGTGGGGGCGGGTTCAGGTGGCGTCAGGCCGATCTCGGCCCAGACGGTCTTGCGTGGGAAGCGCCCTTCGGTGACTCCCCAGCGGTCGGCGAGCGCGTCCACTAGGAGCAGTCCCCGGCCGCTCTCGGCGCCGGCTCCGGGCTCCCGCAGCACGGGGCAGTGGTCACCTCGCGTGTCGGTGACCTCGATGCGCAGGGTGCCGCCGGCCACGTGGAGCGTCAGGCGGAAGCTGCGCCCGGGGACGCGGCCGTGGGTGGCGGCGTTGTTCGCCAGTTCCGCGACGACGTGGCCGGCCGTCTCGTCCGGGAGTCCCCAGCTCCGGAGCGCGTCCACCGCGAGCAGACGGGCGAGGCGGGCGCCGCGCGGGGTGGACGACAGCAGCATGCTGAAGTTGCGGACCGAGCCGCCGGGTTGGGTCCTGGTCTGGGCAGTTTCTGATTCACGTCACTCAGCGTGGCCGACCGCAAGTACCGTGATGAGTAATCAGACTGTTGCGTAGGGTGACCATCCAGCGCTTGTCCGGTGCTGTCCGGACTGTCGTCACGGTTTCCCGCGCGCGCGAAGTGACGGTACGGAACAGCGCTACGGAGGGGCACGCATGTCGGTGAACGGTGAGGTCGTGCGGGTCGGGAGCGAGACGGAGCAGACCGACGAGCCGGGCTGGGAGGTGGACCCCGACGACGACTGGGCGCTCGCCGTAGTGGCCACCGTGGGGCTTCAGTTGAGGCTCCGTCGGGAGGCGGCCGGTATGCGCGTCGGCGAGTTCGCCGTCGCGGTCGGCTACGGCGAGGACCTCGTCTACAAGATCGAAAGCGGCAAGCGGATCCCCCGGCCCGAGTACCTGGACACCGCGGACGAGGTGTTGGCGGCCGGTGGCCTCGTCGCGGCGATGAAGGAGGATGTGAAGAAGGTCCGGTACCCGAAGAAGGTGCGGGACCTCGCGCAGATGGAGGCGCGAGCGGTCGAGCTTCAGCTCTACGACCCTTTGAACGTCCACGGCCTCCTGCAAACGCCGGAACACGCACAAGCCCTGTTCCGGATGCGGCGGCCACGATACGCCGAGGAGGAGGTCGAGCGGGGTGTGGCGGCTCGCATGGCCCGCAAATCGGTGTTCGAGCGCGACTCGGCGCCCGAACTCAGCTTCATCCAGGACGAGTGGACACTCCGACGACGCCTCGGGGGGTCCACAGTGGTGCGTCGGCAACTCGAACACCTTCTCGAGCTGGGGCAGTTGCCGAACGTCGAGATCCAGGTGATGCCCATGGACCGCGAGGAGCACGCCGGAGTGGACGGGGGGATCGAGGTGCTGAAATTCGAGGACGGAACGGCGGTGGGCCGGTCACCGGGAGTCTCCAACGGCCGACCGGTCACCGATCCGAGGCAGCTCCGTATCCTTGAACTGCGGTATGGCATCACCCGGGCGCAGGCTCTCACGCCGCGTGAGTCGGCGACCATCATCGAGCAACTGCTGGGGGAGACATGATCCGCAAGACCTCGTCCAGGAACGCCTCGGACCTCGCGTGGTTCAAGAGCAGCCACAGCAGTGGCGCGGAAACCGACTCCTGCGTGGAGGTCGCCACCGAACCTCGCACCGTCCACGTCCGCGACTCAAAGAACGTCGAGGGTCCCCAACTGGCCTTCGCTCCCGCCGCCTGGGCCGACTTCGTGTCCTACGCGGCCGAGGGCTGACATGCGCCGCGAGACCTCGTCCGGCCACGCCTCCGACCTGACGTGGTTCAAGAGCAGCCACAGCAGCAGCAGCAGCAGTGAGGGCGACTCCTGCGTCGAGGTCGCCACCGAACTCCGCACCGTCCACGTCCGGGACTCCGAGCACGCCGACGGGCCCCGGCTGGTCTTCACGCCCGCCGCGTGGGCCGGCTTCGTGCCGTACGCGGTCGGGGGCTGATCCAGGGGGCAGGCCGTGCCTGCCGGGCCCCGCGGGGCCCGGTGGGCCGCGGTCAGAACTTGATGCTGCCGATCATGCCCGCGATGTTCGTCGTCAGATCGCTGATCGTGGGCGCGATGGTCGACGACGCGAGGTAGAACCCGAGCAACATGCAGACGACCGCGTGTCCGGCTTTCAGCCCTGACTTCTTGATCAGCAGGAAGACGATGATCGCCAGCAGCACCACCGCCGAAATCGAGAGTGCCACGGCGGCTCACCTCCAAAGATCCCAAGTGCACGGGGGGGTCGGACCAAGGGGCAGAAAAATCCATACAGTAGCCAGCGGGTTCATACCCACTGTGCGCCAGTGATCATAACTATCCAGACGCGCGCATCGGTCAGCGCACGGCCGCACAAGGGGGCGCATGGCCAATATGGTCATGGCATGACGATGAGGTCCGATTCCTTCCCCCGCCGGCACGCCCGCACCCAGCGCTTCACCCTCGGCGCGCCGCGTTCGTTCACGGTCTCGCCTGATGGCAGCCGTGTCGTGTTCCTGCGCTCCAGTTCCGGTACGGACCGGACGAACGCCCTGTGGGTTCTCGACGTGGAAAACGGCCGAGAACGTGTGGCAGCCGACCCGGGCGCGCTGCTGGGCGGGGCCGCGGAGAACCTCCCGCCCGAGGAGCGCGCGCGGCGCGAGCGCAGCCGCGAGGGTGGCGCCGGCATCGTCGGCTACGCCACCGACACGGCCGTGGAGTTGGCCTCTTTTGCCTTGTCAGGACGGCTTTTCACGGCCGAACTGCGGGCCGGCACGGCACGTGAACTCACCGTCCCCGGGCCGGTGGTGGACCCCCGCCCGTCCCCCGACGGCCGGCACGTGGCGTACGTCACGCAGGGCGCCCTGCGGGTGGTGAGCGCCGAGGACGAGGGCGAACGGGCGCTGGCCGAGCCGGAGTCGGCCAACGTCACCTACGGGCTCGCGGAGTTCATCGCGGCCGAGGAGATGGACCGCTCGCGGGGTTTCTGGTGGTCGCCGGACTCGGACCGGCTGCTGGTCGCGCGGGTGGACGACACGCCGGTGCAGCGCTGGTGGATCTCCGACCCCGCCCGCCCGGAACGTGACCCACTGCACGTCCCGTACCCGGCGGCGGGTACCGACAACGTGGACGTGCGGCTGTTCGTGATCGGCCTGGACGGGGTGCGCACGGAGGTGTCCTGGGACCGTCGCCGCTACCCGTATCTGGCCCGTGTGCACTGGTCAGACGCGGGTGCGCCGCTGCTCCTCGTACAGGCGCGCGACCAGCGGAGTCAGCTGTTCCTGGCGGTGGATCCGGAGTCGGGCACGACCCGACTGGTGCACGCGGATGAAGATCCGATTTGGCTGGATCTTTTCCCTGGAATGCCGTGCTGGAGCCCCTCCGGACAGCTCGTGCGCATCGCCGACGAGGGCGGCGCGCGGGTCCTGGCGGTCGGCGAACGCCCTCTGACCGGACCCCAGTTGCACATCCGCGCCGTGCTGGACGTCACCGCCGACGACGTGCTGGTCTCGGCGTCGGCGGGCGAGGCGGCCCTGTCCGGCGACGGGTCCCCCGAGATCGGCGAGGTACACGTCTACCGCGTCAACGAACTTGGCCTGGAACGTGTGTCCCGGGAACCCGGCGTGCACTCGGCGGTGCGCTCCGGGGGCGTGACCGTGCTGGTGTCCGCCGTGCCGGGCCGGCCGGGGCCGGTGGTGCAGGTGTTGCGGGACGGGAAGCAGGTGGCGGTGATCCCGTCGTACGCCGAAGATCCCGGTTTGTCCCCGCGCGTGACACTCGCACTGGGGGGCGCACGGAAAATCCCGTGCGCCGTGCTTATGCCAACGGACTACCACGGTGACACTCCCCTCCCGGTCCTCCTCGACCCCTACGGCGGTCCGCACGCCGCGCGGGTGCTGGCCGCGCACAACGCGCACCTCACCTCGCAGTGGTTCGCCGACCAGGGTTTCGCGGTCGTGGTCGCCGACGGACGGGGCACTCCGGGCCGCTCCCCCGCCTGGGAGAAGGCGGTGCGGGACGACCTCGCCGAGGTCGTCCTCCAGGACCAGGTCGACGCGCTCCAGGCGCTCGCCGCCGACTTCCCGCTCGACCTCGGCCGGGTCGCCATCCGCGGCTGGTCCTTCGGCGGCTACCTCGCGGCGCTCGCGGTGCTGCGCCGCCCGGATGTCTTCCACGCGGCCGTGGTGGGCGCCCCGGTCACCGACCTGCGCCTGTACGACACCCACTACATGGAGCGCTACCTCGGCCACCCCGGCGAGCAGCCCGAGGTCTACCGGCGCAACTCGCTGTTCGACGACGCCGGCCTGGTGGACGCCGCCGAGCCGCACCGGCCGATGATGATCATCCATGGCCTGGCCGACGACAACGTGGTGGTCGCCCACTCCCTGCGCCTGTCCTCCGCGCTGCTGGCGGCCGGCCGCCCGCACGAGGTGCTGCCGCTGTCCGGCGTCACGCACATGACCCCGCAGGAGAAGGTCGCGGAAAACCTGCTCTGGTTCCAGCTCGACTTCCTGCGGCGTTCACTCGGACTGGAAGCGGGACTGGAAGCGGGACTGGAAAACAGCACAAACGTGCACGAATCTCGTTAACACGCAGGCAACTTCACCGAAGCCGTACCGATATACGGACGCGCGACGCTGAACAGCGTACGGCCGTGCGGGTGCCGTGAACGGGCCGGGATGCGCCATGTCATCCCGGCCCGTTGCCGTGCTCCCCGGCCGGCCCCGCTTGCCCCGCCTGCGCCGCCTGCCCCGCCGGTCCAGCCCGCCCCGCCTGCGCCGCCGGTCCCGCCTGCCCCGGAGCGGGGCGCACGACGGGCACCGCCTCCGCGAAGTGGCAGGCCGAGGCGTGCGCCGCCGGGCCGCCCGACAGGTGGTACGCGGCCGGGACCACCGGCAGCGGCACCTCCCGGGCGCAGCGCTCCTCCGCCTTCCAGCAGCGGGTGCGGAACCGGCAGCCGGAGGGGACGTTCACCGGGGACGGGACGTCCCCGGTGAGGATGATCCGTTCCCGGCGCTCGCGGGTGTCCGGGTCGGGCACGGGGACCGCGGACAGCAGGGCCTGGGTGTAGGGGTGCGTGGGGTGCTCGTAGATCTCCCGGTGGGTGCCGATCTCCATGATCCGCCCGAGGTACATCACCCCGACCCGGTCCGAGATGTGCCGCACCACCGACAGGTCGTGCGCGATGAAGAGGTACGACAGCCCGAACTCGCGCTGCAGGCGGTCGAGCAGGTTGATCACCTGGGCCTGCACGGACACGTCGAGCGCGGAGACCGGCTCGTCGGCGACGATGACCTCCGGGCGCAGCGCCAGCCCCCGCGCGATGCCGATGCGCTGGCGCTGGCCGCCGGAGAACTGGTGCGGGTAGCGGTTGGCGTACTCGGGGTCGAGTCCGACGACGTCGAGGAGTTCCCGCACCCTCTTGCGCCGGTCGCCCTTCGGGGCCGCCTCGGGGTGGATCTCGTACGGCTCCCCGATGATGTCGCCGACGGTCATGCGGGGGTTGAGGGAGGTGTAGGGGTCCTGGAACACCATCTGGATGTTGCGCCGTACCGCCTTCAGCGCCCTGCCGGACAGCCGGGTGACGTCCTCCCCCTTGTACCGGATCGAACCGGCCGTCGGCCGCTCCAGGCTGACCAGCATCCGGGCGAGGGTCGACTTGCCGCAGCCGGACTCGCCGACGATGCCGAGGGTCTCGCCCCGCCCGAGCGCGAAGTCCACGCCGTCCACGGCCCGGACCGCGCCGACCTGCTTCCGGAAGACGACGCCCCGGGTGAGCGGGTAGTGCTTGACGAGGCCGCTGACCTCCAGAACCGGCTCAGCCATCCAGGCACTCCCGCCAGAAGTGGCAGGCGCTGCGCCTGCCCTCGGACACCTCGTACAGCGCGGGCGCGTCGGTGCGGCACACGTCGCGGGCCATCGGGCAGCGGGGGCTGAAGGGGCAGCCCGGCGGGACGTCCACCGGGTTCGGCGGCAGGCCCCTGATGGCGTACAGCTCACCGCCCTTGCGGTCCAGGCGCGGGACCGACTCCAGCAGGCCCTTGGTGTACGGGTGCGCGGGCGCCCGGTAGACGTCGTGCACCGGCGCCCGCTCCACGATGCGGCCCGCGTACATCACGGCGATCCGGTCGGCGACGTCCGCGACCACGCCGAGGTCGTGGGTGATCAGGACGAGCCCCATGCGGTACTCGCGCCGCAGCTCGGCCAGCAGGTCCATGACCTGGGCCTGCACGGTGACGTCGAGGGCGGTGGTGGGCTCGTCGGCGATGACCAGCGCCGGCTCCAGCGCGATCGCCATCGCGATCATGATGCGCTGGCGCATTCCGCCGGAGAACTGGTGCGGGTACTGCCCGGCCCGCTCCCGCGCGGCCGGGATGCGCACCCGGTCCATCAGCTCCACGGCCCTGGCCCGCGCGTCCTTCCGGGACATGCCCCGGTGCACGGTGAACATCTCGCCGAGCTGGTCGCCCACGGTGAGCACGGGGTTGAGGGCGGACAGCGCGTCCTGGAAGATCATCGCCATCTCCGCGCCGCGGATCCTGCGGCGCTCCTCCTCCTCCTTCAGCTCCAGCAGGTTCCTGCCCCGGAAGAGGACCTCGCCGCCGGTGATCCGGGCCGGTGGCGTGTCGAGGATGCCCATCACGGCCTGCGCGGTCACCGACTTGCCGGAGCCGGACTCGCCCAGCACGGCGAGCGTCTCGCCCGCGTCCACGGCGTAGTCGACGCCGTCGACGGCCTTGGCGACGCCGTCCCGGGTGCGGAACTCCACCCGCAGATCGCGCACTTCGAGCAGCACGCCCGCTCACCTCAGCTTCGGGTCCAGGGCGTCGCGGACCGCGTCGCCGAGCATGATGAAGGCCAGGACGGTGACCGCGAGCGCCCCGGAGGGCCACAGCAGCGCGTGCGGGGCGTTGCGGATGTAGGGGGAGGCGGCGGAGATGTCGATGCCCCAGGACACGCTGGGCGGCTTCAGCCCGACGCCGAGGTACGACAGGGTCGCCTCCAGCGCGATGTACGTGCCGAGCGCGATGGTCGCCACGACGATCACCGGCGCGACCGCGTTGGGCGCGATGTGCCGCAGCAGCAGCCGGGAGTGGGAGGCGCCCAGGGCCCGCGCGGCCTGCACGTAGTCGTGCTGCTTGGCGGTGATGACCGAGCCGCGGGCGATGCGGGAGATCTGCGGCCAGCCGAGCAGCACCATGAACCCGATGACCGGCCAGACGGTGTTGCCGGTCACCACGGACAGCAGCACCAGACCGCCGAGGACGACCGGGATCGCGAAGAACACGTCGGTGACCCGGGAGAGGACCGCGTCCCACGCCCCGCCGAAGTACCCGGCGAGCCCGCCCAGCACCGACCCGAGGACCGCGACCCCGAGGGTGGCGCAGACGCCGACCGTGACGGAGGTGCGGGCGCCGTGGACGGTGCGCGTGTAGACGTCGCAGCCCTGGCCGTCGTAGCCGAAGGGGTGGCCGGGGGCCGGGCCGTCCTGGGCCTTGGCGAGGTCGCACCTGAGGGGGTTTCCGGGGGCGATCAGCGACGGCCACAGGGAGATGACCACCAGGAACACGATCACCAGCCCGGAGACGATGAAGACCGGGTTGCGGCGCAGGTCGCGCCAGGCGTCGGACCGCAGGCTGCGCGGTCTGCCCGCGGGGCCGGTGCGGCCCGGCCCGCCCGTGCCACCGGTCACGTCCGTCCCGCCCGGCGTCCGCTCCAGCGTGGTCGCCTCGCTGGCCGCGAGGTCCATCGCGCCGCCCATGCCGGTGCCGGCGACGGCGCCTGCGGGTTCGCGGGGCTGCTCAGGCATAGCGGATCCTCGGGTCGAGTACGGCGTACAGCAGGTCGACGAGCAGGTTGGCGACCAGGAAGACGAGGACGAGGACAGTCACGAAGCCGACGACCGTCTGGGTGTTCTGGCGCAGGACGCCCTGGTAGAGCTGGTAGCCGACGCCGTGGATGTTGAAGATCCGCTCGGTGACGATCGCGCCGCCCATCAGCGCCCCGATGTCGGTGCCGATGAAGGTGACCACGGGGATCAGGGAGTTGCGCAGCAGGTGCCGGACGATCACCCGGCGCCGGGGCAGCCCCTTGGCCACGGCCGTGCGGACGTGGTCGGAGCGCCGGTTCTCCGCGATGGAGGTGCGGGTCAGCCGGGTCACGTAGGCGAGGGAGACGGAGGCGAGGACGAGGCCCGGCACGATCAGCTCGTCGAAGGGCGCGGCGGTGGACACCGACGGTTTGATCCAGCCCCACTCGACGCCGAGCAGCAGTTGCAGCAGCAGCCCGGTGACGAAGGTGGGGACGGACACCACGACGAGGGTGCCCAGCAGGACCGTGGTGTCGACGGGCCGCCCGCGCCGCAGGCCGGTGACTACCCCGAGCGTGATGCCGATGACGATCTCGAAGCAGACCGCCACGATCGTCAGCCGTACGGTGACCGGGAACGCCGTGGACATCAGCTCGGTGACCTGCTGGCCGTTGAAGGCGGTGCCGAAGTCGCCGGTGAGGACGTTGCCCATGTAGGTCAGGTACTGCCGGGCGAGCGACTGGTCGAGCCCGTACTCCCGCTCGAGCTGGGCCGCCGTGGCCGCGTCGCACTGCCGCTCGCCGCACAGGCCCGCGACGGGGTCGCCCATCACGTTCACCATCAGGAAGATCAGCAGCGTGGCTCCGACGAACACCGGGACCATCTGCAGCAGGCGCCGGAGCACGTACCGTCCCATGGACGCTCAGCCGACCTTGATCTCGTTGTAGACGGGGACGCTGAACGGGTTGAGGGCGACGTTCGAGAGCCGGTCCGACCAGCCGGCGCTGCCGTTCTGGTACCACAGCGGGATGGCCGCCATGTTGTCGCGGACGGTCTTCTCGGCGCCCTGGAACAGGCCGATCGCGCGGGCGGAGGCGTTCTCGGCGTTGGCCCGGTCGACGAACCCGTCGAACCGCCTGTTCGACCACTTGCCGTCGTTGGAGGAGGCGTCGGTGTAGTAGAGGGGCTGGAGGAAGTTCTGGATCAGCGGATAGTCCATCTGCCAGCCGGCCCGGAACGGCCCCGGCATCTTCTTCCGCACGATCCGGTCGCGGAAGTCCGCGAAGGTGCCGACCGGGTTGCCGACGCAGGCCTTGTCCTTGCCGAGCGCGTTGTTGACGGAGTTGCACACGGCGTCCACCCACTCCTTGTGCGAGCCGGTGTCCGCGTTGTACGTGATCTTCACCTGGCCGCCCGGCAGCCCGCCGCCCTCCCGGATCAGCTTCCTGGCCTCGTCCGGCTTGAACTCGCAGGCCTCCCCGCACAGTCCGGCCCGGTAGCCGCCCTCCGTGCCGAGGACCGGCGAGGTCCAGTCGGTGGCCGGGGTGCGGGTCTTCCGGAACAGCGTGTCGGTGATCCGCCTGCGGTCGATCGCCATGGCAGGCCCTTGCGGACCTTCTCCGAGCCGCTCCGGTTCCAGGCGCTGTCGTAGAAGGGGAAGGCGAGCGTCTGGAGGATGCCGGCCGGGGTGTTGAGGTAGCGGTCGCCGAGGTCGGTCCTGACGTTCTTGAGCTGGGCGACCGGGATGTCGTCGACCAGGTCGAGGTTCCCGGCCATCAGGTCGGTGTAGGCGGTGTTGTTGTCGGTGTAGACCTTCAGGTCGACGCCGCCGTTGCGCGCCTTGTCCGCGCCGGGGTAGCCGTCCCACGCGCGCAGCGACATCTGCGCGCCCCTGGTGTACGAGCGCACCGTGTACGGGCCGTTGCCGACCGGCTTCCTGACCCACGCGGCGTGGTCGTCGAAGAACGCCCGGGGCAGCGGGGCGAAGGCCACGTAGCCGAGGGTGTCCGGGAACGAGGAGAACTTCTGGGTCAGCCGCACGGTGAAGGTGCGGTCGCCGGTGACCTTCAGCCCGGAGAGCGTGCCGGCGCTCTGCCGGGAGCCGTCCTCGGGGTGGACCTTGTCGTAGCCCTCGATGTACCCGAAGAAGTAGGCGTTGCGCTGGTTGTTGCGCAGGCTCGCGCCGTAGTTCCACGCGTCGACGAAGGACCTGGCGGTGACGGGCTCGCCGTTGCTGAACCTCCAGCCGTCCTTGACCGTGATGGTGAAGGTCCGTGAGTCCGGGGTCCGGATGCTGTCGGCGAGCATGTCCTTCGCCTCGCCGGTCCTCGGGTCGTACCGCTTGAGGCCGCGGAAGATCATGTCGAGGACCTTGCCGCCCTGCACCTCGTTGGTGTTGGCCGGCTCCAGCGGGTTCTGCGGATCGCCCCACGACGAGCTGAGCACCGCGCTGCCGGCGGCGTCCCCGCCGCTCCCGCAGGCGCTCGCCGCGAGCGCGACGGCGGCGGCGCCGGCGGCCCGTCCGGCGCGCGTGACTCCACGCATGGGGTGCCTCCTCGTGGCCGCCGATCCGTTACCGGCCAATATCGGCGCAAACACCCCACGGCGCACACGCACCCCACCGTTCGGGGCGACGGGCCATCCGGATGGCCGCCCGCCGCTCCGGATGCCCGATGACACCGGGGCGGAACCGCGCACGCCGGTTTCCCGTCTCATCACAGACCCGGAGGCGGCGGTCCTGGCACACCCCTTTCAGTCAGCCGCCCCCTTACGGAACCGGACCTTCACGGCCCATCGACCCGAGCCCACGGACGTCCGGTTCCCCGGGAACACGAAGGCCCGCGCCCCTCCACCCGGGCGCGGGCCCTCACGTCACTCACGAGGCGCTTCTCCTCGCGGCCGCTCCTGCTCGCGGCCGCTCTTCCTCGCGGCTACCGCTTCTCGCGGCTACTTGTCCTCGCGGCTAGTTACTCGCGGTCACTTCTCCTCGTCGCCGGTCTCCTCGAGCGCGGCGAGCGCCGGGTCCAGCACGATGTCCTGCTCGCGCGCCTCGATCGTCGGCTCCTCCGGGAAGTGACAGGCCGTGAGGTGCCCGTCGCGGTTGCCGGAGAGCCGGACCAGCGGGGGCTCCTCCGTCGCGCACTTGTCCTGCGCCTTCCAGCAGCGGGTGCGGAACCGGCAGCCGGACGGCGGGGAGATGGGGGACGGCACGTCACCGGCCAGCCGGATGCGCTCCCGGCCGCCGCTGTCGTCCGCGTCCTCGGAGAGGTTCACCTCGGGCACGGCGGACAGCAGGGCGTGGGTGTAGGGGTGGCGGGGGCGCGTGTAGATGGAGTCGCGGTCGCCGACCTCGATGATCTTGCCCAGGTACATCACCGCGACGCGCTGCGAGAAGTGCCGTACGACGGCCAGGTCGTGGGCGATGAACAGGAACGCGATGCCGAGTTCCCGCTGCACCTTCTGGAGCAGGTTGACGACCTGCGCCTGGATGGACACGTCGAGCGCGGAGACCGGCTCGTCGGCGACGATCAGCTTGGGCTCCAGGGCGAGGGCCCGTGCCACGCCGATGCGCTGGCGCTGGCCGCCGGAGAACTCGTGCGGGAAGCGGTTGTAGTGCTCGGGGTTGAGGCCGACGATCTCCAGCAGCTCGCGCACGCGCTTCTCGCGGCCCCCGTCGGGCTCGATCCCGTTGATCTCCATCGGGCCGGAGATGATCTTTCCGACCGTCTGGCGGGGATTGAGCGACGAGTACGGGTCCTGGAAGATCATCTGGATCTCGGACCGGATGGGCGCGAGCTGCTTGCGGCTGGCGTGGGTGATGTCCTGGCCGCGGTAGGAGATCTTCCCGGCGGTCGGCTCCATCAGGCGCGTGATCAGCCGGCCCGTGGTCGACTTGCCGCAGCCCGACTCCCCCACCAGGCCGAAGCTCTCGCCGACGTGCACGGTCAGGTCGATGCCGTCGACCGCCTGCACGGCGCCGACCGTGCGCCGGACGGGGAAGCCGCCCTTGATCGGGAAGTGCTTGGTCAGCCCCTCCACGACCAGGAGGGGGTCGCCGGCCGCGTCGGTGCCGGTCTCCCGCGGCGCGGGGAGGACGAGGTCCTCTGTCATGGCGTGGTCCTCCTAGCCCAGACGGGGCTTGATCTCTTCGACGAAGATGGTGCGCTTCTGCTCCGCCGTGAGATGGCAGGCGGACGCCCGGTCGGGGCCCAGCAGCGGGCGTTCGGTGACGCAGCGGTTGCCGCCCACCCGGTCCTTGAAGGTGCAGCGGGGGTGGAACCGGCAGCCGGAGGGCGGGGTGAGCAGCGAGGGCGGGGCGCCCGGGATCGGCGTGAGGGGCGCGTCGAGATCCGCGTCCAGCCGCGGCATGGAGTTCAGCAGACCCCAGGTGTAGGGGTGTCGCGGCGCCCGGAGCACCTCGTTGGTGGTGCCGCGCTCGACCGCGCCGCCCGCGTACATCACCATGATGTCGTCGGCCATGTCGGCGATGACGCCGAGGTCGTGCGTGATGAAGATGATCGCCGAGCCGAACTCCTGCTGGAGGTCCTTCAGCAGGTCCAGGATCTGCGCCTGGACCGTGACGTCCAGGGCGGTCGTCGGCTCGTCGGCGATCAGCAGGTCCGGGTCGCACACCAGGGACATGGCGATCATCGCGCGCTGGCGCATGCCGCCGGAGAACTGGTGCGGGTAGTCCTTCGCCCGCTCCTTGGGGTTGGGGATGCCGACCTTGCCGAGCATCTCCACCGCCCGCTCCCAGGCGTCCTTCTTCGAGGCCCCGGTGTGCTTCATGTACGGCTCGGCGATCTGCCGGCCCACCGTGTAGTACGGCGAGAGCGCGGTGAGCGGGTCCTGGAAGATCATGGCGACCTTGTTGCCGCGCAGCTTCTCCAGCTCCGACTCCCGGGCGGTGGTCAGCTCCTGTCCCTCCAGCAGGATCTCGCCCTCGACGGTGGTGAACATCGGGTTGTGCAGCCCGAGGATCGTCAGGTTGGTGACGGACTTGCCGGACCCCGATTCGCCGACGATGCCCAGCGTCTTGCCGCGCTCCAGGTCGAAGGAGAGCCCGTTGACGGCCTTCACGACGCCGTCCTCGGTCTTGAAACTGACGTGCAGGTCCCGCACCGAGAGGAAGGCGCCCGCGTCGGCCGGCACGGGTGCTCCGGCTTCCTTGGTCAGAGTGGTCACGACTGTGCTCCTAAAGACGGCCTAGGACAGCCGCACGCGCGGGTCGATGAAGGCGTAGCAGGCGTCGACGAGGATGTTGAACAGCAGGATCATGGCGGCGGAGAAGAGCATCACGCCGAGCAGCAGCGGCAGGTCGCTGAACTGCACGGCCTCCACGGCGAGATGACCGATTCCGGGCAGGCCGAAGGTGTACTCCGTGATGATCGCGCCGCCCAGCAGCGAGCCGAGGTCGATGCCGAAGATGGTGACGATCGGGATCAGCGAACCGCGCCAGGCGTAGCGGAAGAACACGTACTTGCGGGACATGCCCTTGGCGCGGGCGGTGCGGACGTGCTCCTCCTGCAGCTGCTCGATCATCGACGAGCGCGCCATACGCGTGTACTGCGAGGCGAAGATGGTGGACAGCACCACCCAGGGGATGATCAGTCCGGAGAACCAGGTGACCGGGTCCTTGGTGAACTCGTTGTAGGCGGGCTTGTCGAAGATGTGCGACTGGTACACCAGCGCCGCGAGCGCGAGCGGGCCGAGGAAGTAGATCTGCATCGAACTCAGCACCATCGACCCGGCGGTGACCGTCTTGTCGAGCATGCTCCCCCGCTTCCAGGCGGCGAGCATGCCGGTGCCCAGGCCGACCGCCAGGAAGACCACGGCGGCCCCGATCGTCAGCGAGACGGTGGTGGGCAGACGGTCCGTCAGGGTGGACCAGACCTGGTCGTTCGTGTGGTACGAGTACCCGAAGCACGGGGCGGGGCAGGGACCCTGGGCGAAGTCACTGCTGCCCAGGAAGAGGTTGTGCAGGAAGATCCCGTACTGCTCGGGGATCGACTTGTCGAGCCCGAGAACGTGGTGGATGTTCTCGATGTTCGCGGGGGTACACGTCTTGCCGCACATCAGCAGCGCCGGGTCACGGGGCATCCCGAAGAACAGCACGAATGCCACGATGCTCAACAGGAAGAGGATGACGACGGCACCGAGGGTCCGGCGGACGAGGAAGCGCAGCATGACAGGGGCAGCTCTCTGACGTCGGCGGGCCGGGCGGTACCCGGTGCGGTGTCGCCCTCGTGGGGCTCACGCACCGGGTACCGGTCGGACGGTGGTTACTTGATGAACAGACGACGCGGGTCGAGGCCGCCGATCACGTCGTCGTAGACGAGGCCGCCGACCTTGGAGCCGGCGATCTGGGTCTGCTTGTAGTAGGCGGTCGGGACCTCGTTGACCACCTTGGTGAGCAGGTACTTGTCGAGCTTCTCCCACTCGGCCGCGGACTTGACCGGGTCGGTGATCTTGTTGATGCGGTCGATCTCGCTGTTCACGTGCGAGTCGTTGACCTGCGAGTAGTTCTGCGAGCCGTCGGCGATCAGCCTGCCGTCGTACAGCGGCGGGAGGACGGTCGAGGCGGACGGCCAGTCAGCGCCCCACGCGGTGTGGAAGATGTCGTAGGTGTTGTCGACCTTGCTGACCTGGTCGTAGTACGACTCGGCCGGGATCTCCTGGCGCTGGACGTTGAAGCCGGCCTTCTTCAGACCTGCCGCCATGGCCGTCGAGTACTGCTGGCCCTCGGGGGTGTTGATGTAGGCGAAGGTCAGCTTCATGTTGAGCTTGCCGGCCTTCTTCAGCAGCTCCTTGGCCTTGGCCGGGTCGCCCGCGGGCTTCTTCTTCTTGCCGTACGGGTCGAAGGCCGCGTCGTAGCCGCTGACGGTCGGGCTGAGCAGGCCGCCGGCGACCTCCATCGCGTCCGTGCCGCCGTAGGCGCGGACGAACGGCGTGACCGGCAGCGCGTAGGCGATGGCCTTGCGGACGTTGATGTCCTTCAGCTCCGGCTTGCTCATGTTGATGTTCATCTGGCCGACGTACGGCTGGTAGCCGGAGACGATGCGGGACTTCAGCTTCGGGTCGGCGAGCACCTTGGACAGGTTGCCCGCGTCGACCGCGTTGCTGAGGCTGACGCCGGCCTGGTCGGCGCCGGTGTCCGCCAGCAGCGCCTTGGTGGACTGCTCGTACTGCTGGTTGAACTGGATGTCGAACTGGTCCACGTACTGGTTGCGGATCGGGTCCGTCTTCGGGTCCCAGTTGGTGTTCTTGACGAGCACCATCGACTTGCCCGACTTGAACGACTGGATCTTGTACGGGCCGCTCGTCATCGGCTTCTTGTCGTACTTCTCCTTCGTGTCGCTCTTCGCGGAGACGACGGAGTAGCCCGACATGGCGAGCGCGTACGGCAGGTCCGGGTGCGCCGTCTTGAAGTGGAAGACGATCGTCTTGTCGTCCGGCGTCTCCATGATGCTGTCAGGCAGGTGCTTGCCCTTGTACGGGCCGTCCTTCAGCAGCTTGCGGTAGTCGGTGGAGTCGGCGAGCCACTGCTGGATGTAGCTCGGGCCCTGGTTGATGAAGGGCGCGAACAGCCGCTCGAAGGTCTGGCGGACGTCCTTGGACGTGATCGGCGTGCCGTCGGCGAACTTGATGCCGTCCTTGAGCGTGTACTTCCAGGTCTTGCCGCCGTCGGTGGTGGTGCCCGAGTCGGTGGCGAGGTCGCCGACGACCTCGTGCGACTTGCCGTCGTCGCTGGTCGCCTTGTAGCCGGTGAGACCGCGGTGGATCAGCTGCGAGAGCGCCATCTCGTCGGAGACGTAGATCTGGCCCGGGTCCAGGTGGGCGAAGCTGTCACGCTGGAGGACCTCCATCGTGCCGCCCGCCTTGGCGCCCTTCACCTCGGCCGCGGGACCCTGGGAGGCCGCGGCGTCGCCGAACTTGATCGACGACTGCTGCCGCTTGGCGTTCTCCTCGTTCTTCTTGTCGTTGTTGCCGGTGTCGCTTCCGCCCTTGCTGCAACCGGTGAGCACGAGTGCCCCCGCCGCGAGCACGGACAAAGCGGCGTATGCGTGGCGTCCGCCCCTACTCATCACTCAGTTTCCACCCATCTGTGTATCACCAGTGCCGAATTCGGCCGTGCGGTATCCGGGGCGAGGACGCCCACAATCTGTCGGTCAGCGCGCCGTCTTGGGATCGAAGGCGTCCCTGACCGAGTCCCCGAGCAAGTTGAACGCGACGACGAAGATGATCATCGAGACGCCGGGGAAGAACATGTACGTGATGTCGTTCTGCAGCACGAGCTCGGTCGATGCCTTGGAGAACATCTGGCCCCAGTCGGGCGTGGGCTCGACGATGCCGACGCCGAGGAACGACAGGCCGGCCTCGATCGTCACGAAGTTCGGCAGCATGTAGGTCGTCTGCACCAGCAGCGGCGTCACCACGTTGGGCAGCAGCTCCTTGCGGATGATCCGCCACGGAGACGCTCCGCTCACCCGGGCGGCCTCGATGAACTCCCGCTCGCGCAGGGCGAGTGTGGTGCCGCGCAGGATACGGGCGAGGCTCATCCACCCGAGTACCCACTGGACGACGATCAGCGCGACCACGCGCACGTAAGTCGGCGTCTCGTCTCGCGGGCTGACGAACAGTGAGACGACGACCGGCATGCTGGCGATGAAGAACAGCTGCGAGGGGAAGGCGAGCAGGAAGTCGATGACGCGGCCGATCACGTAGTCGGCCTTGCCACCGAGGTAACCGGCCGTCACACCGAGCAGGATGCCCGTCAGTACGACCGCGAGCGTCACCGCCACCGAGATCATCAGCGAGGTGCGGATGCCGTAGATCAGCTTGGTGAACACGTCGTAGCCGTTGCCCGGTTCGAGGCCGAACCAGAACTCGCCGCTGATGCCGCCGTTGGGCTGCACCGGGACGCCCGCGCTGTCGAAGAGTTCGGGGCGCTCGTCCGCGTAGATCGTGTACGGGTCCTTGCCGTACAGCTTCGAGATCAGCGGCGCGGCGGCGGCGATGACGAAGAAGAACGCCACGACGCAGGCCGAGATCACCCCCGTGCGGTCGCGCTTGAAGCGGATCCACATCAGCCGGCCGGGGGAACGCCCCTCGAGCTGATCGGCCTCGGCCTTGGCGTGAGGCTGCGGGGTGCCGTCGACGACGACCGACGCCTCGCCGCCTTCAACGTCGATAGGACTGGTCACAGTTGGCCCATTTCACAGGTGTGGGTGTACCGGGTCGCCGACCGCCGCGGGATGTGCGCGGTCACCGACCGGATCATGGAGAAGCCGCAGCCGGACGCGCGTAGCGTAACCACGCGGTGAGCGGCCGGCGCAATCCTCAGAGAGAACTGCCGTATGCGGTGAAGCAGTTGCGGGCGACTGTCGACCTGACCCACTTGGTGCTCGTGACACCGCGCATGGGGCTCCTCCTCGTGACTGCACATGCTCACCGACGATTGGGGGCCCACGCCTGTCCTCCGTCACCCCTGACGAAGGGTCAGACACCCCCTGGTGCTCTCGTGAGTCGCCGCTGTCCCCACAGCGAGACCCATCGACCCGAGCGCTACGCGGCTAACTATCTGCCATGAGCCGACGGCCGAACCACTGTCTTTAAATCTCAATTCAGTCACAGCTCGCGCATACTTCTTCCGAATTCTGGACAAACGGTTCGGGACGAGAAGGCCGCGAAACGGACTTGTTACATGGCTATCGGGCAGTGATCTCCGCATTTCGGACACCTGGCGCGCGAAAACCGGTTGCAAAAGGCCCGGGCGCCCCCAAGATGGGGGCACCCGGGCTCGGAGGGTGCGGCGAGGACGCCGGCCCGGCCGTCGGCTCAGCCGTGCTTGGCGCGGCTCGCGGCGCGGGCACGCTCCCGCTGGTCCAGGTTGACCTTGCGGATGCGAACGGCCTCCGGGGTCACCTCGACGCACTCGTCGTCGCGGCAGAACTCCAGCGACTGCTCCAGCGACAGCTTGCGCGGCGGCACGATCGACTCGGCCACGTCGGCCGTCGAAGACCGCATGTTGGTGAGCTTCTTCTCCTTGGTGATGTTGACGTCCATGTCGTCGGAGCGCGAGTTCTCGCCGACGATCATGCCCTCGTACACCTCGGTGCCGGGCTCCACGAACAGCACGCCGCGCTCCTGGAGATTCGTCATCGCGAACGCGGTGACGGCACCGGCGCGGTCGGCGACCAGCGAGCCGTTGTTACGGGTCTGCAGGGTGCCGAACCAGGGCTCGAAGCCCTCGTGGATGGAGTGGCCGATACCCGTGCCGCGGGTGCTGGTGAGGAACTCGGTACGGAAGCCGATCAGCCCCCGCGAGGGGACCACGAACTCCATGCGGACCCAGCCCGAGCCGTGGTTGGACATGTTGTCCATCCGGCCCTTGCGCACGCCCATGAGCTGCGTGACCGCGCCCATGTGCTCCTCGGGCACGTCGATCGTCATCCGCTCGACGGGCTCGTACGTCTTGCCGTCGATCTCCTTGGTGACGACCTGGGGCTTGCCGACGGTCAGCTCGTAGCCCTCCCGGCGCATCGTCTCGACCAGGATGGCGAGCGCGAGCTCACCGCGGCCCTGGACCTCCCAGGCGTCGGGACGGTCGGTGTCCAGGACGCGGAGCGAGACGTTGCCGATCAGCTCGCGGTCGAGGCGGTCCTTGACCTGGCGGGCGGTGACCTTGCGGTCCTTGACGGCCGCCTTCGCGTCGGCGCCCTTGCCGGTGCCGCCGCGGCCGACCAGCGGCGAGGTGTTGGTGCCGATGGTCATCGAGATGGCAGGCTCGTCGACCGTGATCAGCGGGAGCGGGATCGGGTTCTCGGTGTCCGCGAGGGTCTCGCCGATCATGATGTCCGGGATGCCGGCGACGGCGCAGATGTCACCGGGGCCGGCCACCTCGGCGGGCTTGCGGGTGAGCGCCTCGGTCATCATCAGCTCGCTGATGCGGACGTTGCTGATCGAGCCGTCGCGCTTGATCCACGCGACCGTCTGGCCCTTGCGCAGCTCGCCCTGCTCGACGCGCAGCAGCGCGATACGGCCGAGGAAGTTGTCGGCGTCCAGGTTGGTGACGTGGGCCTGCAGCGGGGCGGACTCGTCGTAGGTCGGCGCCGGGATGTGCTGCAGGATCGTCGAGAAGAACGGCTCCAGGCTGGTGGAGTCGCCGGGGACGGTCCCGTCCTCCGGCTTGGTCAGCGACGCGATGCCGTCCCGGCCGCAGGCGTAGACGATCGGGAACTCGATCTGGTCCTCGTCGGCGTCCAGGTCGAGGAAGAGGTCGTAGGTCTCGTTGACGACCTCGTCGATGCGGGCGTCCGGGCGGTCCGTCTTGTTGATGCACAGGATGACGGGCAGGCGGGCCTGCAGCGCCTTGCGCAGCACGAAGCGGGTCTGCGGCAGGGGGCCCTCGGAGGCGTCGACGAGCAGCACGACACCGTCGACCATCGACAGACCGCGCTCGACCTCGCCGCCGAAGTCGGCGTGGCCGGGGGTGTCGATGATGTTGATGGTGATGGGTTCCCCGCCGTCCTTGGGGTGATACTTCACCGCCGTGTTCTTGGCGAGGATCGTGATGCCCTTCTCACGCTCCAGGTCGTTGGAGTCCATCATGCGGTCGTCGACCTGGTCGAGCTGGTGCGCGGCGAAGGCACCCGCCTGCTTGAGCATGGCGTCGACGATGGTCGTCTTCCCGTGGTCGACGTGGGCGACGATGGCGACGTTGCGGATGTCGTGACGTGTTGCGGACACAGCCATTATTGCGGCGTTCTCCCGGAGTGTGAGGACGGCCTGCGCGAACGTCTGTGTTACGCGGGCCCTGCCGGGCTTGACACGCCACGGCCTCACCCCATGGTACGTGGCCCCGCGGCGAAGGCCGCCGCAGGGCCGCGCGGCCCGGGCCCCGCCTAGCTCCGGGAGGGACTCGGGGAGACCTTCGCGTCCGTCTTCGAGCCCTTCTTCAGGAAGCCGATGTCCTCGAAGACCGGCGTCTGGAAACCGAAGGCTCCGGCGTTGACCAGTCCCTTGCGGACGGCCGTCAGCTGCGGGCGCTGGAAGAGCGGGATCGACCCGGCCGCCGCCCAGATGCGGGAGTCGGCCTTGCGCAGCAGACCTCGGCGCTCCGTGTCGTCCAGCGTCGCCACGGCCTCGTCGAACAGCTGGTCGACCTGGTCGGTGCCGACGCGGGTGTAGTTCTGCTCGACGTTCAGGGAGCCGTCGGCGGCCGGCACCGGCTTGGCGTAGATGGGCCGGGCGTCGGTGGCGGGGAAGGCGGAGGCGGGCCAGGACCACAGGGCGAGGTCGAAGTCGCCGGCGGCGATGTGGTCCTTGAAGTAGCTCGCCTCGGAGACCTTGCTGATCTCGGTGCGGATGCCGACCCGGGCCAGCATGCCGCTGATCCGGTCGGCCACCGCGCGCAGGGTCCCGTAGCCGGCGCCCGAGGGGAGCACGAAGCGCAGCACGAGCGGCTTGCCGTTCTTGGCGAGCGCCTTGACCGCGGTGCCCCCCGGGGCGGCGGTGCCCTCGGGGGCGTAGGCGCCGGGCGCGCTGCCCTGCCCGGGGTGCCGGTACTGCCCGCCCTCCTGCGCGAGGCGCCGGGCGGCGTCCCCGGCGGGGTGCTCGTGGTCCTTCGGGTCCTCGGTGCTCCCGGCGGACTTACCCTCCGCCGGGTCGCTCTCGCGCCCCGCCTTGCCGTCCTCGCCGGCGGTGTCCGCCCCGTCGTCGGCCTTCGCGGACTCGTGCCCGGCCTTCTTCCCGCCGGCACCGGCGCTCCCGCTGTCCTCTTCCTTCTCCGGGCTCTCCGAGCTCTCTCCGCTGTCTTCCTTGTCTTCCTTCTCCTCCTTCTTCTTGACCTTGACGGGCCCGCCGGGCACCCAGCCGGCGTCCGAGAGCAGCGCCTGCGCCTCGGCGGTGTCCTCCTTGCCCAGCGCGCCGCTGTTGTCGGCGTAGGCGGCCTGCCCGGACAGCGCGACATGGCTGCCGACGGGCACCGCGGGCAGTCCGAGCGGCTTCAGCACGGCCTCGGCCAGTGCCTTGCGGTCCAGCGCGCGGGCCACGGCCCGGCGCACGCGCTCGTCGGCGAGCGGGCCCTCGGCGCCGTTGAGGGCGAGCTGGGTGAAGGCGGGCTCCAGCGACTTGCGGACCTCGAAGGCGCGCAGGGCCTTCAGCCGCCGCTCGGCCTTGGTGCCGGCGTGACGGCCGCCGGGGCCGCTGTGCGGCGAGGCGCCCTTGTGCGCGGAGGCGCCGGTGCCCGGGGAGGCGCTCGTGCCGGCCGCTCCGGCGGTGATCTGCCCGGCCGCGGAGGGGTCGATCTCGGCCAGGTCGAGCTTCCCGGCGGCCAGCGCGGTGGCGCGCTTGTCGCGCGGTACGACCTTCAGGTCGATCTCGGAGAGCTTGGCGGGAGCGCCCCACCACCGCGGGTTGCGGGTGAGGACGATCCGGTCGTTCTTCCGGTCGACCTTCTTCACGGCGAACGGCCCGGCGGTGACCTTGAGCTTGCGGCGGGCCCCGTCGTTGAAGGAGTCCGGGGTGCCCATGACGTCCTTCGGGTACAGCGGCGAGAACAGCGACCGCCAGTCGGCGTACGGCCGGGCGAAGGTGACCTTGACCTCGAGGTTGTTCGCGCCGCGCTCGACCTTCTCGATGCGCTCGTAGCCGGCGTTGCGGGCCGTCCAGTAGGCGTTGTCCTTGCCGGACAGGGCGCGCCACTGGGCGGCGAAGTCGGCGGCGCCGATCTCGCGGCCGTCGCTCCAGACGGCCTGCTGGTTGAGCTTGTACAGCACGACCTGCTTGGGCTCGGTGTCGACGACCTTGGCGGACTCCAGGAAGTCGGCGTCGCGCTGCGGGCGCCCCGCCGCGTCCAGCCGGTACATGGCGGGCAGGACGGCCTGGGCGACGCGGGTGGTGGTGGCGTCGGCGTCCGACTGGAAGGTGTTCAGCGTCTCCGGCAGGTCGTCCACGGCCCAGCGCAGCGTGCCGCCGTCGGCGATCGCGGCGCGGCCGGCGGGCGCGATGTCCTGCCCGGCCAGGGGCTTGCTGACCTCCTCCCCGGAACTGCAGCCGGCGAGCGTGGATACCGCGAGCGTGCCCGCGGTGAGGAAGGCGACCGAGCGCATGACCGCACGCAGTCCGACGCCGTCGTGGGACATCACGTCTACCTCCGGGGGTGGACCGCCGGTTCCGATCACGATTGGCGGTATTTGGAGCTGATCAGATGTATGGCCACTGAAGAGGAAAGGGTTCAGCAGGGCGGGGCGACACGGCGGCGGCGGCGCGCAAGCCCACCCGTGCGGCGCAACGGACGCGTCGCGCGGCTCGGCGCGGGTGCCGCGCGCCCCCAGCCGTGCGCCCCCGCGCCGCGCGGTCACGACGACGTGCGGTCACCACGACGTGCGGTCACCACGACGTGCGGTCACCACGACGTGCGGTCACCACGACATGCGGTCACCACGACATGCGGTCACGACGACGTGCCCCGGCCAATCCGTGCACAGCGCTTCCCACCGACAGGTGTGACGCGCAACACTCGCAGGCGCACGAACGTCACCGCCCAGGCACCGACGCGGCACCAAGCCCGCGGAAGTGAGGTCACGTCATGTCCGTGCACGACGAACTTTCGACCGTTCAGCGCTGCCTCGACGACCTGCTGCGCTCGGTCGGCCGGCTGGAGCAGCGGATCGGCGGCGGTGGACTCGACATCCGCCGGGTCCGCGCCGACGCCGCCCATCTGCGCGAGAGCGTCGCGCTGCTGCGCGAGGCGGCCACCGCTCCCACCGCCCTCGCCGCGCCCGGGCGCGGCGATCTCGTCACCATCCCCGACACCCCGTACGACAGTTCCCTGTGGACGGACTCGGACGACGAGGGACTGGGCGCGCACCGCAACCGTCATTAGCGCTTACCCATACCGACCGGAGTCAGAAGTTGGCCACTGGTACGGAACCTCCTCCCAGCCGCGGCGGCGTGCGGAGCCCCGCACGCGCCGCCATCGACGCCCCGCACCTGCGGACCGACCGCTGGTGGCTGGCGCCGGCCGCCACAGCCGCGGGACTGCTGGCCTTCGTCGTGTACTCGACGTGGCGGGCCTTCGGCAACGCGGACTACTACGCGGCGCCGTACGTCTCCCCGTTCTACTCGCCGTGCCTGGCGGAGAACTGCCGGACCATGCGCGCCGGGCCGAACGCCGACCTCTTCGGAAGCTGGTGGGGCATCTCACCCGCGATCATCATCCTGGTCTTCCCGCTCGGCTTCCGCCTGACCTGCTACTACTACCGCAAGGCCTACTACCGCGGCTTCTGGGCGTCCCCGCCGGCCTGCGCGGTGGCCGAGCCGCACCGCGGGTACACCGGTGAGACCCGCTTCCCGCTGATCCTGCAGAACGCCCACCGGTACTTCTTCTACGCGGCGATCCCGGTCGCGGGCATCCTGACGTACGACACGGTGCTGGCCTTCCGGGACGAGCACTACCGCTGGGGGCACATGGGGCTGGGCACCCTGGTGTTCCTCGTCAACATCGGGCTGATCTGGGCGTACACCCTCTCCTGCCACTCCTGCCGGCACATCGTCGGCGGCAAGCTGCGGCACTTCTCCCGGCATCCCGTGCGCTACCGCATGTGGCAGTGGGTGGGAAAGCTGAATGCCCGTCACATGCTGCTCGCCTGGTCGTCGTTGGTGAGCGTGGCGGTCGCCGACCTGTACGTGTACCTGGTCGCCTCCGGCGCCTTCGACGATCCGAGGTTCTTCTGATGTCCGTGGTCGACCGCCAGGAGTGGGACGTTGTCGTGGTCGGCGCCGGCGGCGCCGGGCTGCGGGCCGCCATCGAGGCGCGGGAGCGGGGCGCCCGTACGGCGGTGATCTGCAAGTCGCTGTTCGGCAAGGCGCACACGGTGATGGCGGAGGGCGGCATCGCCGCCGCCATGGGCAACGTCAACTCCGGCGACGACTGGCGGGTCCACTTCCGCGACACCATGCGCGGCGGGAAGTTCCTCAACCAGTGGCGGATGGCCGAACTGCACGCCAAGGAGGCCCCGGACCGGGTGTGGGAGCTGGAGACCTGGGGCGCCCTGTTCGACCGCACCGCGGACGGCCGGATCTCGCAGCGCAACTTCGGCGGCCACGAGTACCCGCGCCTGGCGCACGTCGGCGACCGCACCGGCCTGGAGCTCATCCGCACCCTCCAGCAGAAGATCGTCTCCTTGCAGCAGCAGGACAAGAAGGAGACCGGCGGCTACGAGACCCGTCTGAAGGTCTTCCAGGAATGCACGGTCACCCGCGTGCTGAAGGACGGCGGGAGGGTGTCCGGGGTCTTCGCCTACGAGCGCGAGTCCGGCCGCTTCTTCGTGCTGGAGGCGCCCGCCGTGGTGATCGCGACCGGCGGCATCGGCAAGTCGTTCAAGGTGACGTCGAACTCCTGGGAGTACACCGGCGACGGGCACGCCCTGGCGCTGCTCGCCGGGGCGCCGCTGCTGAACATGGAGTTCGTGCAGTTCCACCCGACCGGCATGGTCTGGCCGCCGTCGGTGAAGGGCATCCTGGTCACCGAGTCGGTGCGCGGCGACGGCGGGGTGCTGCGCAACTCCGAGGGCAAGCGGTTCATGTTCGACTACGTCCCCGACGTCTTCAAGGAGAAGTACGCCGAGTCGGAGGCGGAGGGCGACCGCTGGTACGAGGACCCGGACCACAACCGGCGCCCCCCTGAGCTGCTGCCCCGCGACGAGGTCGCCCGCGCCATCAACGCCGAGGTGAAGGCGGGCCGGGGCTCCCCGCACGGCGGCGTGTTCCTGGACGTCTCGACGCGCATGCCGGCCGAGGTGATCCGGCGCCGGCTGCCGTCGATGTACCACCAGTTCAAGGAGCTGGCGGACGTCGACATCACGGCCGGGCCGATGGAGGTCGGGCCCACCTGCCACTACGTGATGGGCGGCATCGCCGTCGACTCCGACACGGCGGCGGCGCGCGGGGTGCCGGGGCTGTTCGCGGCCGGCGAGGTGGCGGGCGGCATGCACGGCTCCAACCGGCTCGGCGGCAACTCGCTCTCCGACCTGCTGGTGTTCGGGCGCCGGGCGGGCCGGCACGCGGCCGAGTACGCGGCGGCGGGGGCGCGCCCGCGCACGGACGACGCCCAGGTGGACGCGGCGGCGGCCGAGGCGCTGCGGCCGTTCTCCGCACAGGGCCCGGCGCCGGGCGAGGACGACGGACGCCCGCCGGAGAACCCGTACACGCTCCACCAGGAGCTCCAGCAGACGATGAACGACCTCGTCGGCATCATCCGCCGCGGGGCCGAGATGGAGCAGGCCCTCGAGAAGCTGGCGGAGCTGCGGCTGCGGGCGCGGCGGGCCGGCGTGGAGGGACACCGGCAGTTCAACCCGGGCTGGCACCTCGCCCTGGACCTGCGCAACATGCTGCTGGTCAGCGAGTGCGTGGCGCGGGCGGCGCTGGAGCGCACCGAGTCGCGCGGCGGGCACACCCGCGAGGACCACCCGACGATGGACCGCAAGTGGCGCAACATCAACCTGCTGTGCCGGCTGGCCGGCCCCGCCGGCGAACCGGCGGTCGCCGACCTCACGGGAGAACCTGCGGCCGCCGACCTCACGGGAGGACCCGTGGCGGCCGACCTCACGGGAGGACCCGTGGCGGCCGCAGCCGGCCCCGGGCGCGGCCGGATCGAACTCACCCGCGAGACCACCGACCCCGTCCGCCCCGACCTGCTCGCCCTTTTCGACAAGGAGGAGCTGGTCAAGTACCTCGCCGAAGAGGAGCTGTACGAATGAGCAGCTACGAGGCCCGCTTCGAAGTGTGGCGGGGCGACGCGGAGGGCGGCGGCCTGGCGGACTTCCGGGTGGAGGTCAACGACGGCGAGGTCGTCCTCGACGTCATCCACCGCCTGCAGGCCACCCAGGCCCCGGACCTGGCCGTGCGCTGGAACTGCAAGGCGGGCAAGTGCGGTTCGTGCTCGGCGGAGATCAACGGGCGGCCCCGGCTGATGTGCATGACCCGCATGTCGGTCTTCGACCGTGAGGAAACCGTCACCGTCACCCCGCTGCGTGCCTTCCCGGTGGTCCGCGACCTGGTGACGGACGTCGGCTTCAACTACCACAAGGCGCGCGAGGTCCCGGCGTTCGTGCCGCCGGAGGGCGTCGGCCCGGGCGAGTACCGCATGTTCCAGCAGGACGTGGACCGCCCGCAGGAGTTCCGCAAGTGCATCGAGTGCTTCCTGTGCCAGGACACCTGCCACGTCGTGCGCGACCACGAGGAGAACAAGCCGGCGTTCGCCGGCCCGCGGTTCCTGATGCGGGTGGCGGAACTGGACATGCATCCGCTGGACGCGGCCGCCGAGACCGGCCTGGACCGCAAGCGCGCGGCCCAGGACGAACACGGCCTCGGCTACTGCAACATCACCAAGTGCTGCACGGAGGTGTGCCCCGAGGGCATCAGGATCACGGACAACGCGCTGATCCCGCTGAAGGAGCGGGCCGTGGACCGCAAGTACGACCCGCTGGTGTGGCTGGGGTCGAAGATCAGGAGGAGGTCTTCGTCGTAGCGTCGCCGGCACGGCGACCGGGCCGGAGGCCGAGGTTCTGGAGGAACAGACCCCCCATGAATCCGCACCAGCCGACGATCATCGTCCCACAAGGGCCAGGGCGCGCAGCAGGTTCCACTCCGCGATCGCCCGCATCGGCGCCCGGTCCGGGAAGTCGCCGTCCAGGAGCCGCAGCGGGCCCGCGACCAGGGACAGATGCATGGCCAGGCGGTAGAGACGGAGACGGTCCTCGTCCAGACCGGGCACGCGCAGCGGGTCGTAGTGCGGGCCGAAGCGCAGCCGCAGGAACACGTGCTCCCACTCGACGTCGAAGTACATCAGGCCCTCGATGTCGATCAGGACCGGGTCGCCGTCCGGTGGCACCAGCACGTGGTCCGGGCCGAGTTCGCCGTGTACGAGGGTGTGGCGGGCGCGGGGGCCCACTGCGGCGGCGAAGTTCCTTACGGCGTGCGCGAGTTGGCTGCGTGCCGCGGCGGCCCGCGGCTCCCGGTCGGCGATCTCCTCGATGTCGTGCAGGGCGCGGTCCATGACGACGCGTTCGCACGAACCGCCCTTCGGCAGGCCGCCGTTGTCGACCTGGGCGACCTTGCCGAAGGCCGGCCCCTGCCGGGCGTGCAGCGCGGCCAGTTCGCCGGCCAGCCGCCGGAGCGTCGCGTCCGCCGCGTGCGGGTCGCGCCGCAGCGCCTCCTCCAGGCTGCCGCCCCGCACGTCCTCGACGACGGCCGCGTCCGCCGCGAGGTGCGTGTGCGTGGCGTCGGCGTACAGCAGGCGGGGCGTGCGGACGCCGGCTCGCGCCAGGCGCTCGTGCGCGGCGGTGAGGAGGGCGAGGCCGGTGGCGTGCGAGAAGGGGTCGTGCGGGTCGGCGGGACCGGCGTCCCAGTAGTCCTCGTCGGCGGACCAGACGTAGGCGACGGCCGTGGAGTCGTCGTCGAAGAGGAGGCGGTGGACGCCCTTCTTCGTGCCGCCGCGCAGGCGCACCACGTCGACGAGGACCCGGTGCGGGCCCAGCGCGGCGCGGGCGAGAGGGGCGAGGGCGGCGGGGGTGTCGTGCTCTCGGATACGGCTCACCACACCCAGTCTTCCCCGCCCGCCGGTCGGTCTGCTGGTCCGCCTCCGTCGCCGTCTCCGTCGCCGTCGCCGTGCACCCGGCGTAGGGCGCGGCACCGGCGGAGGCACCGGTGGCCCTGGTGGCCCTGGTGGCCCGCCCCCGGTCGCGCGTACGCATTCCGCCTCATACGCTCCGAAAGGTGACATCGTCCTTGATCCGGGGCCGGCCGCGGCGCGCGGCCTCCCACATATCCGTGCGGGTGCTGCACACCGTGCTCGGCGGGTTCGCCGGGATGGTGTGGCTGGCGTTGCCGGGGATGACGGCCCACGGCGGCGCGGCGGCGCCGGCCACCCGCGCGGAGCACCGCCCCGCCGCGTCCGCCGCCGCGCGGTCGGCCGACGAGGCGTCGACGACCGACCTGGTGCTGCCGCTCGCCATCGGGGGCGCGGTGGGAGTGCTGGCCGGATTCGGCTATGTACGGCACACCCGGCGGGCCCGGACGCGGACGGCGACGGCTCCCGGAACCGGCGCCGCGCCCGCCGCCGCGCCGCCGCTGCCCGAGCTGGAGGAGCGGGCGGCGGCGCTGCTGGCCGAGGCCGACGACTGCGTGCGTGTCTGCCGGGAGGAACTCGGTTTCGCCGAGGCCCTGTCCGGGGCGGCGGCGGTGGCACCGTTCGCGCGGGCCGTGCGGGACGCCGAAGCCGAACTGTCGGCCGCCTTCCGGATGCGGCAGCGGTACGACGACGGCGTGCCGGAGGACGAGCCGGCCCGGCGGCACATTCTGGCGGGCATCGTCGGCCGGTGCCAGGAGGCGGGGAGACGGCTGGACGCGGAGGCCGACGCCTTCGACCGGTTGCGCGGTCCGGACGGCGGCGTGGGCGGGGCGCTGGGGATCGCCGAGGTCCGTTTCCGGGAGCTGACCGGCGGCGCCACGGCCGCCGAGGCGACGCTGGTGGAGCTCACCGGGCGGTACGCGCCCTCCGCGACCCGTGCCGTCACCGGTCACGCCGAACAGGCCACGGACCGGCTGTTCTTCGCAACGTCGCGGCTCAACCGGGCGCACCAGGCGGCCGACCTCGGCCGCGGCGGCCCGGCGGCCCGCGACCTGCGCGCCGCGGAGGGCGCGACGGCGCAGGCCGCCACCCTGCTGACCGCGGTCGACCAGCGCGCGGCCGCCCTGTCCAGGGCCGAGGACCTGCTGCCGGCCGCCCTGACGGGCGCGGAGGCGGAGCTCGCGGAGGCGCGGGAGGCGGGGGCGGACACCGCGCGGGCCGACGGGGTCCTGGCCGACGTGCGGGAGGAGGTGGCCTCCGGCCGGTACGACCCCCTGGACGCGCTGCGGCGCGTGGTGCGGGCGGTGGTGCCGCTCGGCGCCGGCCGGGCCGGGGTGCTGTCGGCCGCCGCGCTGCTCGTCGCGCGTGACGCCGCCGACACCGCGGCCTGCTTCGTCGCGACCCACCGGGGAGCCGTCGGCGGCACCGCCCGCACCCGGCTGGCGGAGGCGCAGCGGCTGCTCGTCGCGGACGCCCCGGGCCTCCTCACCGCCGAGTCGCTGGCCCGCAGCGCCCTTGATCTGGCCGAACAGGACGCCCGCGACCGCGCCCGCGACGCGATGCGGCACGCGAACGACCTCACCGACGCCGTCCTCGCCGGCGTCCTCCTCGACACCGGCACACCCCCGGCCTTCGGCGGCCCCCGAACCCGAGCCCGCCACGGCACCACACGACCCCGGTAACCCGCGCCCCGGGTGAATCGCGCCCCCGGTGGCCCTCGACCCCGGTAGCCCGCGGCCCCGGCACCCCCTGCCGCCCGGCACCCGGCACCCGGTCCGACCGTGCGACCGCCGCGCCGACTCACCGCCGCCCGACCGCAAGCGGCTGTCCGCACCAGCACACCCCCGGCGTGCAGCGCCCCCCGAACCCGCGCACGCCACGGCACCCCACAGCCCCGGTCACCCGCGCCCCCGGTGGCCTGCCACCGGCACCCGGCACCCGACCCAACCGTCCGGCCGCCATATCGGCTCACCGCCACCTGACAACCCTGCCACCACGCCGACTCACCGCCGCCCGACCGCGGGCGGCTGTCAGCACCAGCACACGCCCGGCGTGCGGCACCCCCGAACCCGCGCACGCCACGGCACCCCACAGCCCCAGTCACCCGCGCCCCCGGTGGCCCCTGCCACCCAGCACCCGGCATTCGGCCCTCTGGCCGTGCGGCCGTTCTGCCGCGCGTCGGCACAGCGCCGCCGGACAGCGCCGCCGGTCCGCAGGCGGGTTTCCGTACCGGCACACGCCCGGCGTGCAGGGGCCCCGGACCCGCGCACGCCACGGCGCCCTACAGCCCCGGTAGCCCTTGCCGGCCGGCACCCGGCGCGACCGTGCCGCGCCCCGCCGCCCGACCGCCCGTGTGGCCACCGCGTGTGCTCAGCGGTGGCGTTCGTGGGCGGGTTGGGTGACGGGCGGTCAGAAGAGGCTCAGGAGGGCCTCTGCCGGGTCTGTCAGGCCGGTTTCCCCGTCCGGCAGGGGGAGTTCGAACCACACCGTCTTTCCGCGTGGGGTGCGGCGGGATCCCCAGGCGGCGCTGAGGAGGCCGACCAGTTGCAGGCCCCGGCCGCCCTCGTCGGTGTCGCGGGCGCGGCGGCGGCGCGGCTGGACCAGGCCCGAGTCCCAGACCTCGCAGACCAGGGTGCGGTCCAGCAGCAGCCTCAGCCTGATCTCGCCCTCGCCGTAGCGCAGCGCGTTCGTCACCAGTTCGCTGACGAGCAGCTCCGTCGTGTCGACGAGCGGTTCCAGGTCCCACGACAGCAGTTGCCCGCGCGCGTACTCGCGGGCCCGGCCCACGCTGCGCGGCTCGCGCGGCAGCGTCCAGTCGCCGACCGACTCCGCGGGCAGGCCCTGGACGCGGGCCATCAGCAGGGCGATGTCGTCCTCGCCGTGGTGGGTGTCGAGGGTGTGCAGGATGTGGTCGCAGACGTCCTCCAGCGGCCGGGAGGGGTCGGTGAGGGCCCCGACGAACGCCTGCAGGCCCTCGTCCAGCGGGTGGTCGCGCGATTCGACCAGGCCGTCCGTGTAGAGCGCGAGGAGGGCGCCCTCGGGCAGTTCGACCTCCACCTCCTCGAACGGCTCGCCGCCGACACCGAGCGGCATGCCCGGCGGCACGTCGAGCATGAGCGCGGCCTCGCCGGGTTCGACCAGCACGGGAGGCAGGTGGCCGGCGTTGGCGAAGGTGCAGCGGCGGGTGACGGAGTCGTAGACCGCGTACACGCAGGTGGCGAGGTAGACCTCGGACAGGTCGGCCTCACGGGGGCGGCGGGCGGCGCGGGTGGCCTGCTGGACGCCGCCCGGGGCGCCGAGCCCGCGCGCGATCTCGTCCAACGCGCTGAGTACTTCGGCCGGTTCGAGGTCCAGCAGGGCCAGCGTGCGGACCGCGGAACGGAGTTCACCCATGGCGACTGCGGCCCGCAGGCCGCGTCCCATCACGTCGCCGACGACCAACGCCGTACGGTGTCCCGGCAGTTCGATGACGTCGAACCAGTCGCCGCCGACCTCGGTGGGCCGGTCGGAGGAGGAGTTGCCGGGCAGGTAGCGGCACGCGATGTCCAGGCCCGCGGCCACCGGGTCACCCGGCGGCAACAGCGACCGCTGCAGTATCAGCGCGCGTTCGTGCTCGCGCCGGTACAGGCGGGCGTTGTCGATGCAGACGGCGGCCCGCGCGGCCAGCTCGACCGCGAGGTCCCGGTCCCGGTCGCCGAAGGGCTCGCTGCCCTTGGTCCGGGCGAACTGCGCGAGTCCGACGACGGTGTCGTGCGCGACCATCGGCACGGCCAGCGTGGACTGCACGAGCCCGCCCTCCTCGGCGGGGACGAACTTCGTGCGGGCGGTGCGCAGGGCGTCCGCGCAGGGGGAGTTGAACGGGTAGTGGTGGACCGCGCCGACAGCGACGGGCGCCCCGGTGCCGGCGAACGGCGCGTCGGAGACGGCGCTGGCGAAGGCCACCCGGCGCAGCTGGGCGCTGCCGTCGGCGAGGCCGGGCGGGGTCTCGTCGCCCGCCAGCAGGCCCTGGTAGAGGTCGACGGTGGCGAGGTCGCAGAAGCCGGGGACGACGACGTCCAGGAGTTCGCGGGCGGTGGTCTCCAGGTCGAGGGAGTTGCCGATGCGGGCGCCGGCCTCGTTCAGCAGGGCCAGGTTACGCCGCGCGGCGGCGGCCTCGCGGGCGGCGGCGCGCCGGGCGGTGACATCGATCCCCAGCCAGGCGATGCCGATCGGGCGGCCCGAACCGCTGTGCACGCGGTAGAGGTTGACCGACCAGTGGCGGCGCTCGTCGGAGCCCGGCAGGAAGCCGGTGACGTGCATGTCCGTGATGGAGTCGCCGGTTTCCAGGACCCGGCGCAGGGTGGCGGCGACCCGTTCGGCCTCCGAGCGCGGCAGGTAGTCGTGGACGCCCTTGCCCCGGTGCTCGTCGGGTGAGCCGCCGAAGAGGGAGGCGAACCGCTGGTTGGCGCGGCGGACCCGCAGGTCGGTGTCGATCAGCAGGAAGCCGAAGGGAGATTGGCCGAATATCGCCTGCGACGCGGCGAGATCGGTCTCGATGTTCCGCAGGGTGCGGACGTCGACGACGATGCAGACGGCGGCCTTCTCGCCGTCCTCGGTCTGCGTCGGCATGACGTAGACCTCGGCGAGGCCCTCCCGCGCCCCCGTTCCCCGGACCGACCCGCGCAGCCGGAAGGGGACCACGCCGGTCCACTCCCGCCCGTCGAGGATCTCCGCCATCTTGCGGTGGCCCCGCTCGCGCAGATCGGAGTCGACGAAGGCCTCGATGGGATCCATGCCCACGGCGCGCTCGACCGGGATGCCGAAGATCTGCTCGGCGCGCAGGCTCCACTGGTCGACCAGCCCGTCGGGGCCGATGGAGAAGGACGCCACCTTGATGTAGTCGTAGATCGAGCCGGGCGGGCTGCTCTGCCACACGGCGTCGCCGGGGGGCGGCACGTCCCCGAGGCCCATGTCCCGGCTCGCGTCACCGAAGGAGGACAGCCCCGGCCCGCCCGTCGTGCGACGGGTCGCGGACGCGCCGGAACCGCCCGCGGTCCTCGCCCTCGCGCCGTCCGACGGGTCCTCCGACTCCGTGGCCTTCGCTGGTATCTCGCTCACGCGAACCGTCCCCTCCAGCTCACCGCCTCCGGCACCGGTCACCGGCGGCGGCTGCCCGCAGTATCCAGCACTACGGCCCCTTACAACACGGTGTTCACGATCACAGCACGGTCCCGACGGTTTTCGGTCCCGGCTCCGAGAACACTTCAAGTCTTCTAACCAGCCGACAGGTCCTCGAATCCCACCCGCGGGCGGCGGTCACTGACGCGAACCGGCCGGTGGACAGGGCACGGTGGGCCGTACAGCGTCCGGGGACGCGCTCCGGCCCGTTCCGGCCGGTCGTACGCGCCCTCAGCCCGGCAGGGCCAGTTCGAACCACACCGTCTTTCCGCTCGCGCAGGGCCGGGTACCCCAGCGGCGCGAGGTCAGTGCGACCAGCATCAGGCCACGGCCGTTCTCGTCCTCGGCGCGCGCCTCGCGCGCCAGGGGCAGGTCGGGGAGCGGGTCGGAGACCTCCACCAGCAGGACGTCGCCCGGGCCGGCGGTACGCACGAGGCGGACGCCGATGGGGCCGGCGGCGTGGCACAGGGAATTGGTCACCAACTCACTGACCAGCAGGGCGGTGAGGTCGCCGAGGGAGTCGAGGCACCAGGTGCGCAGGCGGCCGCGGACAGCGGCCCGCGCGGCCCGGGCGGCGCCCGGTTCCGCGGCGAAGGTCCACTCGGCGCAGTCGCCCACGGCGTCGAACACACCGATCACTTCCCAGACCCCAGGAAGACACCCACACCCTGTTTCATGGGTTTGATGGGGAGATACCCGATATCGGGCATCCCGTAATCCGCCCATCGCCGACGGTCCGCGGGCGCGGGCGCGGCGGCCCGGCGGCGGGTCGCCCGCGGCGGGTGCGCCTTCGCGGCTGCCCGGCGGCAGATCGTCGCCGCGCTCGACGCGGAGCTGTTCGCTGCCCGCGAAGGCGCCGGGTCCGCCCGGATCACCAGCCTGCCGGCACGACACCGCCCGACCCCTGGATCACCAGCCTGCCGGCACGACACCGCCCGACGCCCGGATCACCGGCCTGCCGGCACGACACCGCCCGACCCCCGGATCACCAGCCTGCCGGCACGACACCGCCCGACCCCCGGATCACCAGCCTGCCGGCACGACACCGCCCGACCCCCGGAGGCTGACCGCGGGCGCCACACACGCGGACGTCAGCGGCGGTGGCACTCGGGAACACCGGCGCCCGGGCGCTCCGCCGGCCGGACTCGGCACAGCCTCAGGCCAACTCCCCGCTGGCCTTGAGGTCGTCGAACAGCAGCTGGTCGACCGGCGGCACCAGAGGACGGTCCGCGTACGAGAACCAGGCCGTCTCCTCGATCTCGCTGCTCGCCGACAACGTCCCCTCGTAGTCCGCGGTGTAGCAGCTCATGCGCACCACGGTGGCGACCGGCAGGCCGGGCGCCTCGGCCTCGTAGGTGCCCACGTGCACCGCTGTGGACGGATCGAGGAGCACGGTCAGCTCCTCCTTGATCTCGCGCAGCAGGGTCTCCAGGTCGGTCTCCGCGCCTTCCCGCTTGCCGCCGGGAACGTAGAAGACGTCCTTCCCGCGAGGCCGCGCGCAGAGAATCCTGCCGTCCTCGACCCGCACCCAAGCCACCGTGTCGATCAGGACCGACATCACTCCGCCTTCGTCTTCCGGAACCCTGGTCAGGCAGGACCCTAGCGGGAGCGCACAGGTCGCCGAATCCCGCTCAGCCCTCCAAGCTGCCGATCGCCTCTTCCAGCCACTTCCTCTCCTCGGCTCCCGTGGCACGGGCGATGCGCAGCATGCCCTGCCGGAACAGGTCCGGCGCCTCCTCGGCTCGCACCGGCTCACCGTCGCGGTAGAAGAAACTCGACGGCGTGTCGAGGAACGCCCGACGGCGGCGGAGAACGGCGGCCTGCCCGGCACGGTCCGGAAGATGGCGCAGGAACGCGAGCAACGTGAAGAAGCGCTGCCCGTCGGTGATCTCCACGTCCTTGGGGTTCCCCAGGCGAGCCAGCAGGCCGGTACGGCCGGCCTCGGTGAGGGACAGGATCCGGCGGTGTGCGGCACCGCTGCCGGGCTCGGTGCGCTGCTCGATCAGACCTGCCTTCACCAGCCGTGTGATGGCCGGGTATAGCGCGCCGTCGCTCACCGGACGGATGTGGCCGTTCAGGGCTTGGATGCGTGCTTTCAGCTCGTAGCCGTGCAGGGGCTCTTCGTAGAGGAAACCCAGAATCGACAGCTCCAGCATGCGCCGGCCCCCTCGCTTGCACCCATCCGTGCGCTTGTCCGCTCCGCGCCACCATGCTATCTCTTTTCGCTGTACCTCGATTCGAGGTACAGCGAAAAGAGGGGGCCTGGCCATGGGGGCAGCGGAACTCCGCCGGAAGTTGATGTCACTCGCGTATCCGGTCTACTTCGAACTCCTCGCCGGGGTGACGGCCGGGATCATCAACATGGTCTGGGTCGCCCGGCTCGGCGGGGACGCCGTCGCCGCGGTGGCGGTCGCCACGAATGTCGAGAACCTGCTGCTCGGCGTCATCCTCGTGGCCGGCTCCGGCACGACCGTGCTGGTCGCACGGGCCAGGGGTGCGGAGGATCCGGCGGGGATGCGTTCCGCGGTACGCGGCGGCTGGTCGCTGTGGGCGCTCGTCACACCCGTCGTCGCCATCGGTGGATACCTGTGCCGCGAGCCGCTGGCCCGGCTCGTGCTCGGCGGCGACGGCGGCCGTTCACTGCCCCTGGCCACCGGGTACTTCTCGATCGCATTGCCCGGGACGGCGGTGTTCTTCGCCACCAACGTCATCGACGGCATCCTCAAGGGCACCGGCGACACCCGCACCCCGATGAAACTCTCCCTGCTCGCCAACGGACTGGTACTCGCACTGGATCCCGCCCTCATCCTCGGTCTCGGACTGGGAGTGCGCGGCGCGGCGATCTCCACCGTGTCGGGGCGGACGGCCGCACTCGTCCTGGGTCTCCTTGCGCTGCGCCGCGACGGACTACTGCGGCAGGCCGCCGGAGGGACTTCGGCCGGGGCCGGGAGGCTCGGCGCCGACGCACGCAGGACAGCCGTCACCGGTCTGCCGATGTCAGCCGACTTCGTCATCAGAATGGCGGGGACACTCGCGCTCGTCGCCGTTGTCGCCCGGGTCGGCGTGAGCGAGGTCGCGGCGTACGGGATCGCGGCCAAAGCGATGTACGTCGCGACCATGTCCTTCTACGCGGTGCGCCAGGCTGCCGCCATCCACACCGCGCATCTGCTCGGAGCCGGACATGACGAGCGGCGGACCACCGGACGCCAGGCGCTGGTCGTCGCCGGAGCCCTGGGGCTCGCAGCCGCTCTGACCCTGTTCGCCACCGGACCGGGGATCATGCATGCCTTCGGCGCCGAGGGCGAGGTGGCCGAGGCCGGAGCGCTGTATCTGCGCTGTGTGGGGCCCTACCTGGTACTGCTCGCATGTTTCATCGCGCTGGGCGGCGTTTTCGAAGGCAGCGGCAGCAGCCCGGCTCTTGTCCGGATCACCTCGTGCGGGGTGGTACTGCAGCTGGCCCTTGCGTACGGCCTGTCGGGATCCAGTGTGCCGGGCATCTGCCTGGCCATGATGCTGGCGACGGCACTGCAGTGCGCGGCCGTCGCCCGGATGTACCGGCGCACGCCACAGTCCGCGGCCGCAGGCGGCAACGGAAGCCGGCCGAAAGCCTCGGTCGCGGAGCCCGGCAGCAACGCACCCGACAACCGGCTCGCCTGATGAGTGCCGGGCAGTTCCCGGCGTCCGGCGAGGCCGGGGTGCGCGGGTGTCAGCCGTCGGCGCCGGGGGCGGTCGGGGTGATCCGCTCGACACAGTAGAGCTGCTTGTGTCCGCGGCTGTCGAGGCTGTCGGCGATCTTCTGGGCCTCGGCGCGGGTGGCGTACCGGCCCACGCGGTAGCGATTGCCGTTGTCGTCCTGACGTATGACGAGCCAGGGAAGAGTGATCGTGCCGTCGTTCATCGCGCCCCACCGCTCTTTCCCGCTTCGGCCCGTGCACCGCCGCTCGACGGCTGGCGCCGGACCCCGCCCGCTAAGGAAACCGCAATCCGCATATGCCCGAGCCTACGCCTAACCTTTACGCACCGAACACGGCTTTTTACGAAGAGGTACGCAACCGGCCAGCACCAGGGGGGCGCACGATGACCCGTGCGCCGTCCGGGAAGCGTACTGCCTCCGGTCAGCGGCGTGCCGGGCAGCACGGGGACGACCTGCGAAAACGGCCAATTTCGAGCGGCCCGCCAAGGGGGCGCGCGGGTGCCGGGAACGGGAGCGGCGGGGGGTGGGCGCCGCAGGGGTGTGCGCTATTTCACCGGGAGGTGGTACGCGACCCGGTAGCGATCGGCCGGAACGACCACGTCCGCCGTCTCCACGGCACGGCCCGAGGCGTAGAAGGTGCGCTGGATGACGAGGACGACATGGCCGGGGACGCCGCCCAGGGTGTGCAGTTCCTCGGCGAGGCCGGGGCGCGCGCCGACCTCCTCGGTGACGTTGTCCACCACGATGTCGATCGCCGCCATGCGCTCGACGACGCCCATGCCGCCGAGCGGGCCCTCCTCGGGGAGCATCACGGGGGTGCGGCCGGTGACCTCCAGGGGCTCCCAGGAGGTGGAGAGCATCATCGCCTCACCGCCCTCGCGGAAGACGTAGCGCGTGCGCATCACGCGGTCTCCGGGTTCGATACCGAGCCGCTCGGCGACGGCGGCGCACGCCGTGGTCTGCTCGCTGCCGGACTCCCAGGTGCCGTGCGTCTCGCCGGCGGCCTGCTCCTGGCGGAAGGGCGTGGCCCCGCCGTCCGGGCGGAAGCCGGAACGGAAGACGCGCCGGGGCACGGGGCGCTCGCGTACGTACGTCCCCGAGCCGGAGCGGCCCTCGACCAGGCCCTCGGCCATCAGCACCTTGCGGGCCTCCAGGGCGACCGTGTCCGAGACGCCGTACTCCTCGCGGATCCTGGCCTGGGAGGGGAGGCGGGTGTGCGGGGGCAGTGAACCGTCGACGATCTTCTTGCGGAGATCACCCGCGACGCGCAGGTACGCCGGCTGTTCACCGATGGTCACTGGCCGCTCCCGTCAGGTTGTACATACGGCAACAGCCTGGCAACCGAGACTTGGAGCGTGCAAGTGAAGGCCAGACAATCACTCGATGTGATGACTTGTGCGGGCCGGGGGCTTCACGCAGGCACTTTCTCCCCGCTATGGACGTTGTCACACCTCCAGTTCGCCGCCGCCTCCCCCGCCGTCGCCGCCGCGGTCCCCTTCCGCGTCGGCGGGCGGGGTGCTGTCCAGCCCGAGGGCCTTGCGGGCGGCGACCGAGTTGTCGGTGGCGGAGCGGGCCATCGCGCGGCCGTAGTGCTCGTAGAAGGTGTCCGGGTCGGTGGCCCGCGCGGCCCGCGCCCACTCCTTCTGGGCCGCCCGGACGTCCTCGGCCGCGTCCGCGACCGGCTGCTTCGCGGCGGCGGGCCACGCGTGGCGGCGCAGCAGCCCGGCCTCCTCGGTGAGCGCGGCGGACAGCCGCCCGGCCCACTCCCGGCTCGCGTCGAGGTCGTCGTCGGGGGTGTCCACGGGCTGCGTGTCCAGGACCTTGTTCTCGACGTTGACGGCGTGCAGGTAGGCGATCTGGTCGGCGTTCAGCCGGGAGCCGTCGTTGCGCAGGGAGCCGGTCAGGCTGCCCCGCTCGTCCGTGTTGCCGAAGACGCAGGTGACCCCCCGGTCGCCGAGGGCCCAGCTCTGCCGGGTCGGCGTCAGGTAGTAGACGTCCACGTCGTCGGGCACGGCCCAGGCGTCCATCGCGTAGCCGTACCGGAGCGCGTAGCAGCGGGCGTCGGCGACGTCCGTGACCTTGCCGTCGCCGGGGTAGGAGCCGTAGCCCTTCATCGTGAAGGCGGCGAACACCTCGCCGTCGTGCTCGCCCGCGCACGGCACCTCGTCGACGTCGTAGGTCTCGCCCTCCAGGGAGCCGCCGGGCGCGTCGAAGCACTCGCCCGTGCGCAGCGAGTAGGCGCTGCCGTCGCCCCGGGCGGCGTCCTTGAAACCGGCCCAGACGTCGGCCGGGACGCCGCCGGCGATCGCCAGCACCCACAGGGCGAGCCCGGTGCCGGACAGGACCGCGCCGGCCACGGCCATGCCCCTGCCACGCTCCTGACGCCGCCTGATCTGCCGCAGCGCGATGAGCCCCAGCACCAGCCCGGCGCCCGGGAAGAAGCACATCAGGCCCAGGACCAGCGCGCCGACGGCGACCCCGTTGACCGGGGCCGGCCGGTTGAACGGGCGGTAGCCCTGCGCCCACGGCTGGTACGGGGGTGCCCCGTACGGGTTCTGCGGCCCCGGCGAACCTTGCGGGTACGCCGGGCCCTGCGGGGACCCCGGTCCCTGGGGGGACGCCGGGCCTTGCGGGGACCCCGGTCCCTGCGGGTACGCCGGGCCCTGCGGGTACGCCGGGTCCTGGGGGTGCGGCTGATGGGGCGGCTGCCAGGGATCTTGCGGCTGCTGGGGGCCGGGGGGCGGGGGTATGGACACCGGTACCTGCTCCTGGGTCGGGCGGCGGCCGCGCAGGACCGGCGACGGGCCGGCGGCTGGACTGACGTACGGCTGGACTGTGGCACGACTGGACTGACGTACGGCTGGACTGAGGCACGACTGGACGGACGTACGGCTGCGCATGGTAGGCGGGAACGGAAGCAGGGGCGGAACGAGGGTGGCGGAGCCCTCCGGGAATCCCGCTCAGAATCCGGCGCCGGCCGCCGGCTCCCACGGCAGTTCGCGGCCGTCGCCGGACAGCGCCTGCTCGGCCCAGATGCACTTCCCCGTCGCCGTGTAGCGCGCGCCCCACCGCCGGCACAGTGCCGCGACCAACTGCAGACCGCGCCCGCCCTCGTCCATCGCGGAGGCGCGGCGGATGCGGGGTGTCGTCAGGCTGCCGTCGGACACCTCGCAGACCAGCCCGGCCGGCCGCGTGTGGAGCAGCCTGAGCCGCGCCGGACCCCGCGCGTGCCTGACCACGTTCCCGACGAGCTCGCTCACGATGAGTTCGGTCGTCATCACCAGTTCGTCGAGCCCCCAGCGGGGCAGCTGGTCCCGGACGTGCTCCCGCGCCTGTCCCGCCGCCCGCGGGTCGTCGGGCAGCTGCCAGGCGGCCATCCGGTCGCCGGACAGGGTGTGCAGACGGGCGAGGAGGAGGACCGCGTCGTCGGGGGCGGTGGGCTGCTCGTCGGGCAGCAGTTTCGAGGTGACGAGGTCGCAGAGCCGCTCCAGGTCGTCACGGCCGGCCGTCCGCAGCAGTTCGGCGAGGTCGGCCATGCCCTGGCCGATCTCGCGGCCCGCGGACTCCACCAGACCGTCGGTGTACAGCGCGAGCAGAGTGCCGTCCCGCACCTTCAACTCGCTTGCCCGGAAGGGCGGTTGCGCCACGCCGAGCGGCGGGTCGGGGGACAGTTCGGGGAAGTGGACGCGGCCGTCCGGCTCGACCACGGCCGGCGGGGGGTGACCGGCCAGCGTCATGGTGCAGACGCCGGTGGTGGAGTCGTGGACCGCGTAGAGGCAGGTGGCGTACGAGTCCCCGCCGAGGCCGCCGACGATCTGGTTGAGGCGGCCCATCAGCTCGTCCGGGGGTAGCTCCAGGTCGGCCAGGGTGTGCACGGCGGTGCGCAGCCGGCCCATGGTGGCCGCCTCGGACAGGCCGTGCCCCATGACGTCTCCGGCGACCAGCGCGACGCGGCCCCCGGACAGCGGGATCACGTCGTACCAGTCGCCGCCCACGTCCTGCGTGGCGGCCAGGAAACGCGCCGCGACCGTGCACTCCGGCAGCCGGGGGAGCTCCCTGGGGAGCAGGGCGCGTTGCAGTTCCTGGGAACGGGTGTGCTCGGCGTCGTAGAGCCGGGCGCGTTCGAGGGCGTGCGCGACCAGGGCGCTGATGGTGGTCAGCAGGGTCCGCTCGTCGTGGGCGAGGCGGCGCGGTTCGTCGAAGGAGACCGTGCAGACGGCGAACGTACGTCCGGAGACGGTCAGCGGCAGGAAGGCCCACGCCTGTTTGCCCGCCAGGTGCGGCAGGTGGGCCCTGCGGGGGTAGCGCCTGGCGAACTCCTCGGCCGACGGTATGAACAGCGGGGCACCGGTCAGCAGCGCGTCCCTGACCGGGTCGCCCGGCTCGATCCGGAGGCCGTCGATCACGTCGAGCATCGGCGCCGGGTAGCCGACGGCTCCGACGACGTGCGCCCGGCTGCCCACGGTGGTGATCACCACCAGCCCGCTCGCCCCGAGCGGCGGGAGCACCCGCTGGGCGACCGCGTCCACGACGTCGCTCGACGTCATCGCCCTCGCGAGCGCGGCGGTCAGCTCGGCGATCCGTGCGGAACGCTCGGCGGCGGCGCGCTGGGCGGCGGCGCGTTCCGCCTCGCGCCGCCGCTTCTCGGTGACGTCCGTGAAATAGACGGTGAGTCCGGAGGGCCCCGGGACGAGCCGCAGGCGGTGGCACTGGTCGGGGCTCAGCCACACGTCGAAGGTCACCGGCGCCGCCGCCGCGGTGGCCGCCTCCCGGCAGCGGGGCTCCAGGTCGGGGACGCCCCGCACGGCGGGCAGCTCCCACAGCAGGCGCCCCAGGAGTTCCTGCTCGGGGGCGCCGAAGATCCGCTCGGCCTCCAGGTTGACGAAGACGATCCGCCCCGTGTCGTCCAGCAGGACGAAGCCGTCGCTCATCATGCGGAGGGCGCGGGCGAGGGCGTCCCGGGCGCTGCGGGACTCACTGCTGTCCCAGATCACGCCCACCATCCGCACGGGGTCGCCGTTCTCGTCGCACACCACCGAGCCGCGGGCCTGGCACCAGCAGTAGCTGCCGTCGGGCCGCCGCATCCGGTACTCGGCCTCGTACCCGGTGCGGTCGCGGATCGCCCGCTCGGCGGCCGCCATCGCCGACGGCAGGTCGTCGGGGTGGACGGTCTTCAGCCAGTTCTCCATCCGGGGCTCGTAGTCGGCCGGGAGGGCGCCGTAGATGGCGACGGCGGTGTCGGCCCACTCCAGGTGGCCGGTGCGCAGTTCCCAGTCCCAGGTACCGATCGGGACGCCCCTCAGCGCCTGCCGGAGCCGGTCGCCCGCCAGCACCTCCTGGGCCTCCTGGGCCTCCTGGGCCGGCTGGGCCGGCTGGGTGCGCGGCGGCGCCTGGCGTATGCGCTGCTCGGTCCACGCGGCGACAGCCCGCAGGTAGTCCCACTCCCGCGCGCTCGGCTCTCCCCGGTCGCCGGTGAGCAGCGTGATCGCGCCGACGGCACGGTCCCCGCTGAAGAACGGGACGGAGGCGAGGCCGGTACCGGGCCAGGGGCTCGCCGGGATCCCGGCGGTGTCGTCGGCCCGCGCCGGAACCCAGGTGCGGCGGCCCTCGCGCACGGCTCCCGCCGGAACGGTCGGCCCGTCCTCCATGACGATGTCCCAGCGTTCGGCCGACGCGGGCGGCAGGCCGGCCGAGCACACGAGGCGCAGCGCGGAGGTCGGTCCGCGCAGGTGCACCGCGCCCGCCACCGCCTGCAGCTCCGCCGCCGCGTGGTGCAGCGCCAGTCGGAAGATCTGGCTCTCGGCGATGCCGGGCTCGGTCGCCGCCAGGAGGGCCAGCCGCGGGTGCCCGGACCCCTGCACGTCCATACTCCCGAGACTAGCCGCGCGGCGCCCCGCCGACCGCCCCGGCGACCGCCCGGCCACCCGCCCCGGCGACTGCCCCGGCGTCATGGCTCGGCGGTGATCCGGGCGGGCGGAGCGCCGGACGGGCCTGCCGGTCAGATGCCGGACGGGCTTGCGGTCACATGCCGGACGGGCTTGCCGGTCAGATACCGGACGGGCCTGGGGTCAGATGAGTCCCCTGCGGATGGCGTACGACACCGCTTGCACGCGGTTGCGCAGCCCGAAGCGGAGCTGGAGGGCGGAGAGGACGTTCTTGATGGTGCGCTCGGAGTAGTTCAGCTCGACGGCGATCTCCGACAGGGTCGCCCCTTCGGAGAGCAGCCGCAGCACGTCGAGCTCCCGGCCGCTGAGCCCGGAGCAGGTCAGGCCCCTGGGTCCCAGGACCTCGCGCTCGACGCGTTCCAACTGGTCCAGCAGCCTGCCCTGGACACCCGGCGGCAGGCAGGCCCGCCCTTCCGCCACGTCACGCACCGCACGGACCAGCGCCGGGCCGTCCACCTCCGCGCGCCACAGCACCGCCCTTATCCCGTGCTCCGCGACGACCGCCAGGTCGGTGTGCCAGCCACCGCTCAACACCAGCACGAAGCGGGTACCCGCCGGTGCGGGCAGACCGCGCAGCACCTCCAGCGCCGGGGAATCGAGCGCCGTGACCGCGACCACCACGGCCTCGGCCTCCTCCATGGGCGTCAGGACGACCTGGGGGCTCTCCTGCAACCATGTCAGCAGGCCGATCCCGGTGAGTACTTCCGCGGCGTGCAGCGCCACACGGACTGGTTCCACGTTCTTCCCCTCAGCAGCCCGGCGGGCGGCGCGACCGCCCCCCGTTCTCCCCTGAGGCCGAGCGGTGTGGTGCGGTCAGTGTCCGGTGGTGGCCGTCGCCCGCGGGGCCGGAGCGGGGCCGGCGCCGCGGGCGGGCTCCAGCCCGCCGGTGACATGGTCGTTGAGCAGGCGCGGCTCCGTGATGCGTGGCATCCGTACCGCCGGCCGCGCCGTCGCCGCGACGGGCGGACCCGCGCGGCGCGGCAACAGTTACCGCTCGCCGCAGGCCGGGTGGCCGTGGTCGTCGAGCCCTGTCGGCATGGTGTCGACTAAGAACACGCCGGGCCCCCTCAGCCTCACCCCGCGGGGTATTGGTCGGGGCGAGGATACCTCTGTCATATGTCATGACAACAGCATGCGCCTGAACGCCGGGTCCACCACCTGCCGGCCGGGATGCCGGTCCGGGGGCGGTGTCCTCCTCGTCCTCCGGGACGAGGAGCTGGAATCCCCTGCTCCACGGCGGCCGGGCACGCTGCCGTAGGCTCAGCGCCGCGCTGCGGACGGTGCAACCGGGTGGTGGTCGTGCCTGGCGTTCCAGGACCATTGTGCTGTCTCACAGCTCACAGCCCGCAGCGCGCAGACACAGCCCGCGTGCCGGACGGCGCCGTGACGGACGGAACCGGGGCCGGGCGGGGGCCCGCGACCGGCCGGAGCCCACGACCGGCCGGGCCCCGAGCAGCGGTTCCCGGCGGTTCCCGAGGAGGACGGATGAAGACGGTGCGTGCGGCGGTACACGCGGAGGAACCGCTCACCGAGACCGCCCTGAAGGCATGCCTGGTCCGGAGTCCACAGATCACCCTGACGGACGTCGAGGAGGCCGAGACCGTGGTGGTCGCGGTCCGCCGGGTGGACGCCTCGGCACTGGAACTGCTGAGCGGTCTGCCCTCGCCGACGCGGGCCCGCTTCGTGGTGGTCGCGGACGGCGGCTGGTACGCCGAGCCGACGGATGTCGTGAGGCACCGGGTGCGGGCGGTGCTGTGGCGTGCCGAGGTCGATGCCGCGACGCTGGCGCGGGCGGTGTGCGCCACAGCGGTGGGGCAGGCATACCTGCCCGGGAGCGTGCAGGGCAGGTTGCTGGACCGGTTGGAACGCATCCAGCGGGAGGTGCTCGGGCCGAGGGGCCTGACCGCCTCCGGGCTCAGTCACCGGGACCTGGAGGTGCTGCGCCTGGCGTCGGCCGGAATGACGCTGCCCGAGATCGCGGCCGAGCTGAACTACTCCGAGCGCACCATCAAGAACATCCTCACCTCGGTCCAGCTCCGCCTCGGCATGCGCAACCGCGTGCACACGGTCGCCCACGCCATACGCGCCGGGCTGATCTGACGCCCGGTCCGGGCGGGGCGACCGGCTTCCCGCGGTGTACGAAAAGGCAGCTTCGCAGAGACCGACAGCTCAGAAGTTGCTCAACTGAGAGCGCTCCCAGAGGCGTTGGGCCCTAATCTACGTCTCGGTCTCACCCAGCGACTCATCAACCCCAGGAGCAGACCCATGGCAGGTGGCGGACAGCAGTCGAGTGCCCAGTCGACCCGGAACGGTATCCACGCTCTGGAGTCCGCTCTCAACGGCATCACGAGGTGCCGTCGGGACGTGGACAGCACCCGGGGCAACCTGGCGCGGGGTTACCAGGGCAGCGACGGAGCGCAGTTCGGGCAACTGCTGCAGCTCTGGGACGAGCAGTGCGGCGTCATCCAGAAGAACCTGCAGGACATGATCGAGAAGCTCGGTCTGAGCCTGCGGGAGCACACCAAGACGCAGGCAGCGTCGCACGACGCGGTCCAGCAGGCGTCCCAGGCGTCCCAGGCGGCCTTCCAGGCGCTCTCGGGCTGATCCCGTTCTCCTCACCCCACACCCCGACTACGAGACGAGAGCGTGATGTCCGACAACCTGACAGACGGTTACATCCACGTCGACTACGCGTACGTGCAGAACGCCGCCGACGACATGGTCCAGCAGACCAAGGCCATCGCCACCACCCTGGCGTCGCTGGAGGCGGAGCTCGGTGAGCTCAAGAAGACGTGGTACGGCGCGGACGCCGACGTCTACCGCGAGAAGCAGGCCGCCTGGGACCGCGCGGTCGGCACGATGGAGCAGCTGCTCACCTCGCACGCCGGACTGCTGAACGACATCCACGGCAGCTACAAGTACAGCGAGAACTCGCTGTCCCAGATGTGGTCCGAGGTCGGCATCGGCCGCTAGTCCACCCCCGGGCGCGAGCCCCCTCCCCCGTCCGCTCGCGCCGCCGCCCGCCGTCCGTCCCTGTGGGGCCGGACGGCGGGCGAGTATCCAGGAGACAGACAGTGACCGATCTGACGCATCTCGACAGTGGGCAGCTCAAGCGGTTCCTCGAGGAGGACGTGGCCGCGTTCATCAAAGCGCTGAAGGAGATCCGCGAGGACCTGCCGGGCAGTGGGAGCACCTCCATCCGGGCGCTCAGCAGTCTGGTGGAGGGACGTACCAGCCCCTCGACGCTGAACCAGAACCCGGTCCTCGCCATCGGCGCCATGGGCGCCGACGACCTGGTCCACGGCAAGAGCCTGGTCACGCAGGTGACCGGCATCGCCAAGTCCGCCGACGAGGTCTTCCAGGCACAGCAGATCCTCTTCCAGGACCTCGAGCGCAACCTGCGGGCGACTCTGGACACTCTGCTGAAGAACCAGGGCGACAGTCTCACCGCCATCGACGGCGAGAAGCTTCTCGACCTGTTCGCCGACGTGGACGGCGACCTCGCTTCCGGGGCCGGATCGAGCGGTTCCTCCACCAAGTCCTGACCTCTTCCTCCCACCCACGGAGTGCCCCGCTGTGGCCGACGACACCACCACCGACGACGACTACTGGGCCAGGGCCGTCACCCTGTTCACCGGATTCGCCATGCCCAGCCGCGGCGAGCTTTTCGAAAAGCTCAAGAGCAAGGAGGGCATCCCTCTCTTCAGGCACGGAGTGGAGACCGTGCCGACGCGGGCGGTGCAGGAGTCCGACTTCGGGCGCAAGGTGAAAGACGCGGGTGAGGACTACGACCTCGTCTTCTACACCACCTCGGGCGGCGACGGCGCTCACACCGGCGTCAAGATGCACCGGGTCCGGATCGTGCTGATCGGTGTGCTGACCAACGCCAACGGCCGTGCGACGTTCTTCGAGGAGAACGGCGACGAGTTGGGCGACCAGTGGAACGGCAACAACACGTTCACCGGCATAGGGGGTGAACAGTGGGACGCCTCCGCCATGGCCAGGTACATCTTCGGGAGCAGGCAGGCGATCGGGGCGCTCTTCCACAAGTACACCACGCAGGACTTCTCCTTCGACGGCCAGCGGGTGCCGGACAGCAACGCCGTCGACCTGGGGTCGTTCGAACGCACGGCGCAGGCGTTCGACCGGGCGAAGAAGTTCTTCGTCGACCAGGCCGCTGTGCTGGACCAGTGGGAGAAGGCCCTGGGCTCGGAACAGTCCGCCTGGCGCGGAAAGGCCGCCGGGGTCTTCCGTGGTCTGATCAAACAATTGCACAAGAACTACACCAGCTACGTCGATCAGCTCGGCGGCAGGGACTACACGGCCGCGAACCTCACCCTCAACAACTACTGGTCCACCTCTACCGTGGGTGACGCACTGGCCAGGGCCCAGTTCGACTTGCGGGACCAGGCCCGCTGGTTGCAGCAGGCGTGGGCCGAGTGGGCCGCGACGGGCCAGCACGATCCGCACAAGGTCGTCGTGGACAAGCTGAACGACCTCCGCGATTGGCTGATCGCGAACAACGCCGCCCATGTGCTCACCCACCGCCCGCGTATGAGCCGGCGGTTCGGCGAATACGACGCGGAATCGTTCAGCACGAGGGCCGCCTTCAGGCAGAACCACCCCAGCTACGGGGACCTCACCAAGCCCGAGGCCTGGAAGCGGCTCGGCGAGACGGCGGTCAGGGAGTGGCAGAAGGTACAGGACTCCTACGTCGAAGAGGCCGCCCGCGGCGCGTTGTCGACCCTGAACAACCGGTGGATAGACATCTCGAAGGCCGTCGGGGCTCCGCTGCGGACCGTGGGGACCAGCACCCTCACCGAGATGTACCAGAAGGACGAGGCGCAGCTCAGCAAGGAGGAGGCGGAGAAGGAGGGCGACTCGCTCAAGAAGGCCATGGAGGGGCTGAACCAGTTCGGCCAGAACATGAACAAGGGCCTGAACGAGTTCACCGAGGACCTGAACAAGGGGCTGAAGAACTTCGGCGACGACATGTCGAAGGGCATGAACGACTTCGGCAAGGACGTCACCGAAGGTCTGAACGACACCGCCAAGGGGATCGGCGAGAACGTCACCGGCCTGAACGACAGCCTGCGGGACTTCGGCGACGACGTGACCAAGAACCTCAACGACCTCACCGGCGCGGGTGGCACAGACCCGGGCACCGGGTCGCTCGTCGACTTCGGCGACGGCACGACGGACGGGAAGTCCGTCGACAGCATCAAGCACCCGGACGGCAGCACCACCACGCTGAACCCGGACGGGACGCTGACCACGGCGTACCCCGACGGCACGATGTCGGTGCTCAATCCGGTGACCGGGACCCTGACCACGACCTCGCCAGACGGCAAGAGCACCACCAGCCCGGTCGACCGGGGCAAGCCGGTCACCAACCCCGACGGCAGCACCACGGTGATGAACCCGGACGGCTCGCTGACCACCAAGTACCCCGACGGCACCGTACAGACCATCGAACCGGACGGCACCGTCACCACCACCAAACCCGACGGGACCGTCGACACCACGCAACTGAACCCCGCGCAGGACACGGTCACCGGGCCGGACGGCTCCACCACGAAGCTGAACCCGGACGGCACACTGACGCGGACCTTCCCGGACGGCTCCACGGAGACCGTCGACCCGTCCAAGGGCACGGTCACCACCACCGCACCGGACGGAACGACCCACACCGACCCTCTCGGCACCGGCAAGCCGGTCACCAACCCCGACGGCAGCACCACGGTGCTGAATCCGGACGGCTCGCTGACCACCAAGTACCCCGACGGCACCGTACAGACCATCGAACCGGACGGCACCGTCACCACCACCGACCCCGACGGCACGGTCACGACCTCCGACCTCAACGGCACCCCGGCCGGCTCCGGCGACTCCGGCGACTCCGGGAAGACCGACACCGCGGGCGGCTCCGGTGCGGGCGGCGACACCTCCGGGCTGAACGACGGCCTGCCCACGTGGAGTCCGTCCAGCCTCGACGACCTCGGCTCCGGGCTTCCCGATCTCAGCGGCGGCGGGTTCTCGACCACTCCCCTGAACCAGGACCTGGCCGGTCTCGGCGGAACCGGTGACACCGCGGCCGGAGGCACCGGCGCCGACTCGTGGGAGGAGTACGACAGCACCCCGTACGACGGCGGCTCGCTCGGCGCCCCCACCGGTGAGGCGGCCGATGCGACGGGCGGCTCCACGGCCGGTCAGCAGAGCTCCGGCGGAGTGCCGCTGAACCCGATGGCGTTCGGCGGCATGGGCGCCATGGGCATGGGTGGCATGGGTGGCATGGGTGGCGGGGGCGGCACCGGCGGCTCGAACGGCGAACGCGTCCGCTCGGTGCTCAGCGACGGCGACGGCGCCGCGCTGCGCCGCCGGCCGAGGTCCCGGGCCGCGTCGGCCGACGACGAGGAGGACGTGGTCATCACCAGAGGCGGACGGCCCGTCACGACCTCCACCCCCTATGTCCCGATGGGCATGCCCGGCGGTCAGGGCGGCCGGGCCACCGAGTCCGGCGACCGCGTGCGGGCCAACTGGGAGACCGAGGAGGACGACGACGTGTGGGGCACGGACGAGGGAGGCGCTCCAGCGGTGATCGGACGATGAACGCGGACCGGACGAGGAACGGAGGCCGGGCGGTGAACCAAGACCGGACGGTGAACGACGGTCGTGGCAGAGACAAGCCCCAGGACCCGGTGGCGTCGATCGAGCAGCGGCTGGCCGAGGCGATGGCCGAACTCGAGGCCACCCAGGAGGCGGTGGCCAGGGCGGAGGCGGAACTGCGGGAGGCCTCCTGCACGGTGCGCTCCCGGGACCGCGCCGTCGAGGTCACGGTCGGCCACCAGGGTGAGCTGACGGGACTGCGGTTCCTGGACGGCAAGTACCGGACCATGACCGCCGGTGAGCTCGCCGGCAGCGTCCTGGAGGCCGCGGAGCGCGCCCGGACGCAGATGGCCCGGCAGGTGATGGAGACGTTCGAGCCCTTCACCCGGCCGAGCGACGCGGTACCGGAGATGACGGGGATGGACGTCGACTGGCGCGCGATCTTCGGCCCCGCCGTCCTGGAGGACGGGACGGAACGGCCGGGTCACCGGGCGTCCGACCGGCTGCGCGACGAGATCCACGAGGACGCGGAGGACGAGCACGGTGTCTGACGTGAGCGGCGGCTACACCGCCAACGCGGAGGAGGTCCGCAGGGCGGCCGAACTCATCAACAAGATCGCCGCCATGTCCGGTTCCATCGTCTCCGACTTCGCCGACGGCGCGGCCGCGACGAGCGGCTGGGAGGGCGACGACGACTACGGCAAGTCCCTGCGCCCGAACCTGGAGGCGGAGCGTACGTCGACGCTGGACACCGGCAGGGCGGTGGCCAAGGCGATCGAGGCCGCCTCCCACGGCAGCCTCGAGAACGCCCGGAACATCCTGCAGACGCAGGACGCGAACCTCGGCGCGATCCACCAGGCGAAGAACAACACCGTCAGCACGACCACCCGGCACTAGCGGAAAGAAACGATCCAGCGTGGCGATCCAGGCCTCGAACTCCGTCAACAACATGCTCTTCGTCCTCATCGGCGAGAAGCTGATCCAGGCGAACGAGGACCTGGCGCGGGGGAGCCACGCCCCCTACCGCAGGCTGGCCAGGAACCTGGAGGAACTGTCCGACCTGATCGAGAAGTCGATCGGCAGCGCCGCCCGGGCGCTGCCGCCCCAGGCCGGGCAGAACTACGTGCGCGCGATGCGCATGTTCGTGGACGAGGGCGGGACCGCTCATCTCAAGCAGTTCTCCAAGCAGCTGGACGACATCGCCGACGGCCGGGTCCGGACCTCGTACCAGATCATGGAGACCAAGTGGCAGATCATCGCCGAGGTGATCCGCCTGATGGCCGAACTGTTCGTGGTCTTCGCCCTGTCGGTGTTCAGCGGCGGGGCCGCGGCCGGCCGTGCGGCCGTGGCCAGGGCCCGCAGCCGCGTCGTGATCCTCACGCTCATGGAGACCCTCCTGCGGCGCACGCACATGATGCCCGTCCTCAGTGAGGCGCTGGAGGAGGCGTTCCAGTCGTTCGCGGTCCGGCTGGGCATGATCGCGCTGACCTCCGGCGAGTTCGCCCCCAAGGACTTCGACTGGAAGGCGATCGCCGCGGACGGCGTCATCGGCGGTATCGCGGGCGCCTTCATGGCCCCGATCGCCAAGGGGGGCCAGAAAGCCTTCGACGCGGTGAAGAAGAGCTTCAAGGGAAGCAAGACGGTCAAGAACGTCGCCGACGACGTCCTGCCCAAGGTCGGCGCGAAGACGCCCCCCACAGCGGTCAACCACCTGCCGGACCGGAAGAAGGGCTCCGGGGCCTGGGTGCCGACGCCTCCGCCGGGACAGCACCTGTCCGGCGGGAGCCAGGCCCTCGGCGAGGCCGGCGCGGAGTCCGTGGCCGAGTTCCTGGGCGGCGGCCTCATGTACGGCAACTGGTCAACGTCCTGGTCGTCGTTCGTCGGGGCGGGCCTGAGCAACAGGTCCGAGCACGTGCTGCACACCGGTGCCGTGGGCTCGGGTACGTGGATCAACAGCAAGTTCTCCGGCTCCCAGCCCGTCGGGCCGGTCAACGGGCCCGACGCCGGGCTCGACGCCGGGGGCGAGGACGAGCAGGGCACCGTCCCCGGGTCCCCGCTGGGCGGTACGCCCGCACGCACCGGCGGCGGATCTGGCTCCGGGTCCGGCTCCGGGTCCGGCTCCGGGTCCGACCCGGCGTCGGCCGTGCCGACCGTCGGCGCCGACTTGACGAACCCGGGTCACATCGACCCAGCGGTCCCTTCCGTCCAGGTCGGAGGCCCCGGGACCCTCGGCTCCGTCGGGGTGCCCGCGGGCGGCGTTCCCCAGGGCACCGCGCCCGGATCCCCCACACCGGGGACCACCACACCCGGTACGGCGTCGCCCCAGCCGGGTACAGCGTCCCCGCAGCCCGGTTCGGCGTCCCCGCAGCCCGGCACGACCGGCGGGACCGGCGGGACCGGCGGGAACCGGACACCGGCCGCGGGCGGCGCGGGCACGCAGCCCGGCACCGGATCCGACGAGGACACCGAGGGCACGCCGACGCACGTCACCGGACCCGCCGACAGCGCCGAGGACACGCCCACACCCGTCACCGGGCCCGACGGTGCCACTCCGGTCGCCCCGGCCGCGACGCCGTCCGGCGACGCGGCCCCCGGCCCCGATGCCGCCTCCCCCACGGCTCCGGCCGCCGCGCCGCACAGCACCGCGCCGGCCCCTCGGCCCGCTACGGTGACGGAACCGGCGGCGCCGCGCCCGGTCCGAGGCACCGCCGGTTCCGCCACCGATCCCGTAGTGACGGACGACGCCCCCACCACCGGGGACGACACGGCCACCGACGACACGCACACCGAACCGGCGCAGACCGAACCGGCGCAGACCGTCGGGCAGACCCCTGCCGACCCCGACGGCACCACCACACCCGCACCCGTCACCACCCAGGCCGCCACTCCGACCACCCCCATCGGCACACAGGGCCCCTCCGGCGTCCCCACCGCCGTGCCCACGACGGCCCCCGACCGCACCGCAAGCACCGCCCCGGCCGCCGCTGCCAACCCCACGCCCGCACCACCACGCCGGACCCCGCCCACCACCACCGACTCCGACTCCACGGCGAACGACCCGACGGCGACCGACCACCCCTCCACCGCGGACGACACCGTCACCGACGACACGCGCGCCGAACCGGTACGCACCGTCGGGCAGACCCCGGCCGACCCGCACGCCACCACACCCGAACCCGTCACCACCGAGACCGAGTCGGCCGACCAGGTCCACGACCCGGTCCCGGCTCCAGCCCGGGTCTCCACCGTCTCCGGCGGCGGCACCCCGGCCGCGAGCGGCTCCGCCTCCGAGGTCTCACCCGTCAGCGGGCGGACCGTGCCCACCACGCCGACGGCCGACGTGGCGCCGGCGGTGGACTACCACATGGTGAGCGGCGACGACTTCGACCTCTTCCCCTACCCGGAGAGCCGCGAGGGCGAGCAGGTCTGGCGGTTCTCGAACCTGCCGCCGGAGCAGGTGTTCCGGGAGGGGTTCCACCCGGACGACCCGGCCAACGTCGTGCCCGTCATGGACTGGGTGACCGAGAATCCGCCCGCGCAGTTCGTGGCCACCACCCGCAACCGCGAGCTCTGGTACGGCGACCGCCGCTACCGCTACCAGATCGACACCGCCCGCAACGCGGACCCCACCGGCGTCGACGTCGATGCGACGCTCGGCATGAACATCGGCGAACAGGAGATCGCGTTCACCGGCCCGATCGCCGGGCCTGCGGTCGTCAGCGTCTTCGACCGCGAACTGCACCGCACCGGCACCTGGAACACCGCCACCGAATCGGTCGACTGGACCACCGGTGAACTGCTGGCGTCGGGCGAGGTGGACACCGAGCGCTGGATACCCTTCGGAGGCGACGGGAACCCCGAGGCGTTCACCTTCACCCCCGCCACGCCCGGCACCCGCACGGTCAGCCGCCTCGTCGACGGCGAACTCGTCGAGTTCGACGCACCGTGGCAGGTGAGCCGCCCACAGGGATCGGGCGAGCGGACACAGGCCGGCTACACGTGGGCCCACTACCGCGGCGCCACCCCCATACAGGACACCATCCACCTCAGCCGCCGGATCCACCTGGCCGCCCAGGACGCCTCCCCCGAACAGCTCACCGCCCTGCACAACGGCCTGCGCACAGCCCTGGACGACCTGGTCAACCGACGCGACTACCGTCTGCCCGCCCTCCAGCCCGACCGGATCACCGGCCCCGCCCTGCCCGGTCCGCTGCTGCGCGTGGACGTGCGCTTCGTCGACTCCCCGGCCGACGCCGACTCCGTAGTCACCGTCCACGACGGCCTGCCCACCACCGGGCAGTCCATGGTCCAGAGCGCCTGGTACACCGGCGTCCACCCCGCCGCCTACGTCCACGAGATCGTGCACGGCCTCGGCGTCATCGACGACAACCCCGACCCCCGCGTCCTCCTCACCCCCGGCGGGCGCGGCGAACAACACCTCACCGAAGGCCAGTCCAGCCTCATGGACACCTTCACCGACCCCGCACGACAGGACTTCGTCCTCACCACCGACCACCTCCGGCAGATCGCCGACGTCCTCAGTCCACATCTGCACCGGAGCGCGAAGGGGACCGGGGCCGCTCCGGAACTCCCGGTCACCCAGGAGGCGGTCGCACCGTCCACCGAGCCGGAGGTCGTCTCCGAGCCGGTGGACGGGGAAGCGGCGCGGCACCCAGGCCCCGACGGGCTGCCGGCGGTGAACTACGCCATGGTCCCGGACCCGCGCCAGTTCGTCGTCGAGGTCCGCGGGGAACGCCTGTTCAGGTTCTCGGGCAAGGCGCCGGAAGTGGTGTTCGAGAACGGATTCTCCGCCGACACCTCCGAAGCCGGTCCGACGCTGATGAGGTACGCGCAGCTGAACGGCCCCGCTCCCTTCGTGTCCACAACGCGCGACATCGACCTGTGGTTCAACCAGCGCCGCTACCGCTACGAGATCGATTCGAGCCGCAACCCGGACCCGGTGGGCATCGACCTGAACGCCACCCTGGAGGCGGAGCGCCTGGGCGGTTTCGTCGCAATTCACCAGATGTCACCCTTTCCGCACGAACAGGAAGTCACCTTCACGAACGCGGTCGCACCGATGGCGATCGCGAGCGTCTACGACCGGGAGCACAGGCGCACGGGTTTCTGGAACCCGAACGCCAGACACGTCGAGTGGCTGCCGGGCGACCGTCACTCCCCGGTCCCGGTGGATACGTCCCTCCTCGACCCGGATGACCGTTCCTACGTGGTCACCAGCGCCATCGGGGAACGCCTGTGGCGGTTCTCCGACGAGGCGGAGAACCCGGAGCTGGTCCTGCGGGACGGATTCCGGGCCGCCGGCTCCGACGAGGCGCCACGGCTGGTGGACTGGGTGGAAGGGGACCGGTCTGCTCACTTCGTCCTGACCACGCGGAATCACGCACCGGGCCGCGGCACACAGCGCTACCGCTACGAGATCGACCCGACGTGGAACTCCGTACCCGTTGGGGTGGATGTCGCCGCCACCATTCGCAGGCAGCAGCAGGCGGGAGTGGTCCCGGCCGAGTGGACCCACCCCCGGCTGGCGGATGAGGTGGTCTTCCCCGACAGCATCGACTCCTGGGCCGTCCTCAGCGTCTATGACACGGTCGAGAACCGCACCGGCCGGTACGACCCGGACACGGACACCGTCGAGTGGACCGACGGGCAGCACCAGCAGGTGCAGAAGGGGCGGGTGCAGCAGCTGCTCGACGACCTGATGGGTTCTCTGCAGGCCATCTGGGAGGCGGTGCGCACCCGGGGCCGGGCCGCCCTCCAGTGGTTCACGGGGCTGCTCGCGGCCGTGCGCGAGCGTCTCCACGGGCTGACGCGCCCCCACGCCGTGGCGGCCTCGGGCGACGGGCCGGAACAGACCGACGGGCCGTCGCCGTCCCCGTCGGCGGGGCAATCGCCCGCCCCGGCTGCCGGCACCCCGCGTCCGACGGCCGCGGAGGACACGGGACCGGAGACGGCCGCCGACGGGCACACCGCACCGGTCGCCGGTCCCACGCCGGACGACCAGGAGACGCTGCCGGAGGGTCCCCGGCCCGAGACCGAGAGCCGGAACGCCGGCACCGCCGTGCCCGGTCCGCCGGCGGCCACGGGATCCACTCCCGTGGCGACCACGGAATCCACTCCCCTTGCGACGGCGACGAACGACCCCGACGTCGCGCCCGCTGTCGACTACCGGCTCACCGGGGACGGCACCCGGGCGGCGGACGGACAGCGCGGGGACGATGCCGTTCCCCAGGACGACGGACGCGACGGGTCCGCACGGGAGGACACCGCCCAGGCCGGGCGCGAGAGCGCCGTCACGGCCGCACCGCCTGCTGAACTCACCCGCGCGCGGGCCGCGTTCGAACAGCGCGTCGGGGCCCACCACCACGCCGATCCGGCGGCGCTCGCGGCCGCGCGCTCGGCCGTCGTGCGGCTGCGCGAGGTGCTGCACGCCGCCTACCCGTCTCCCCGGTACAGCGCCGAGGTCGTCGACTCGTCGTTCTTCACGACCGACCCGACCAGCGCGGGGCAGACGGTCCTGGCCGCGGCGACCTCCAGCACGGACGCCCTCGACCGCCTGGTCGCCGAGGGATCGGTGCGCGAGCTGATGACGGCGTTCTTCAACGCCGCCGGGAAGAAGGCGCTGTACGAGAGGGACGCGGAGGTTCCCTCGCTGACCGCCGTGCTGCGGTCGGTTCTGAGCCCCGGTGACGTTTCCTCCGCCACCCACACCGGCATGCCGCTGGCCGACCGGCTGGGTCTCGACCGCGACGCGCTGGAGACCTATGCCCGGTTCGTGCACAACGGTGCCCGGCACGAACTCCAGGAGTCGCTCGAGGCGGATCCCGAACTGCGCGGGCAGGCCTACCTGTTCGACGCGTCGGACCCCTTCGCCCTGGGCAGCCTGGCCGCCCACAGCACGACGGGCGCGGCCAAGGACCCCTGGGAGATGGTCCGCAGCCAGATGTCACGTGTCGCACGGCCGGCCTCGGAGCAGGAGACCGGACCGGCGAAGAAGACCCCCCGCGATTACACCTACCTCGGCGCCCGCCTGACGGACGGTGAGCGGACCTTCCTGAGCCGGAACGAGCGGCCGCTGTCCCTGGTCGGCTTCGACATCGAGGAGGTCCCTCTCGACACCCTCACCTTCGACCCGCTCACGGACGACCCCGACGTCACCGGCGTCCTGTCCCGCCCGGACGTCACCGCGGTCGAGATCCAGCGGGCCGCCGCGCCGGCGGACACGACGGCGGACCACGATCCCGGCGTACCTTCGGCGCAGCCGCGTCCTCCGGTGGAGCGGGTCTTCGCCGTCGTACGGAAACCCGTCACGGTCGAGGCACTCCGCGCCGGCGATCTGAAGGACGCCGACGAGCAAGGGCCGGAACTGCCCCTGAGCTGGGTCGAGGGGATCGCCTACTGGACCCTGGACGAGCGGTCCCGGTGGTACCGGCGCTGGCACGACGGGCAGGGGATGCCGCTGATCGCCGGCGTCTCCGGTACGACGCTGCGCATGCTCAGGGCCTTCCAGTGGCTGAACGTCCCGGCCACGAGCGCCGTCGACTTCCGCAAGGCCCTGATGGGCTGGATGCTCCCCGGCCAGGACCACTCGCTGTTCGAGATCGTGCGTGCCTCGCACCTTGCCGACGTCTCCTCGCCGCAGGAGGAGGCGGCGCTGGGCGCGGGCGTCACCGGCCTCTACACGATTCCCGGAGTCGTTCCCGCCGGGCTGGTCCCGCCCGGTGCCGGGGCGGCGACCGGGCCCGGCGATGTCCCGCCCACCGTGAGCATGGACATGGCGCACCCCGAGGACCGCCCCAACCTGCGCACCGCGGAGGGCGAGCAGGTGTGGCGGTTCTCCGGCGAGGACCCGGAGACGGTGTTCCGCGACGGCTTCCGCTCCGACGGACCCGTCGAGACCGGGCCCGCAGGGCAGGGTTCCGCCCGTCCGGGACAGCGGTCCGCTCCGTCGTCCCCGGCTGCCTCGTCCGCTGAGGCACCGGCAGGCAGCGAGGGGCCCACGGATACGGCGGACGCCTCCGGCACGGCCCAGGCCGGGGAGGACACCGACGGGGAGGACACCGCCGGGCAGGAAGCGGCCGCGGAGGAAGCGGAGACGCCGCGGGAGCGGTCGCTGCGCGCCATGGGACCGGCCGGGGACTGGGTGCTCAGGCGGGAGGCGGCCGGAGCGCACGAGGTGGAACGTCTGGAGGTGGGGCCCCCGGAGACGTCTCCCGACGGTAAAGTCCCGCGGCCCTGGGTGGGCGCGCTCGGTGGGGCGCTCGACATCAGGAGGTTCGAGGCGCGCCGGTACCGGCTGCCCTCGGGCGAGTTCGCGACCAGCGCGGTGGTCCGCGTATATCTGCAGAGGTCCTTCGGAGGCTCCTCCTTCGCCTCCGACGAGCAGTTGGAACGTCTGCGGGAGTCGGCCCGGGCAGGCGTCGACGCGATGTGGAACACCGGCCACCGGCTGCCCGACGGGGACGTCTTCCGGCTCGACCTGGAGTTCGTCGCCGATCCCGGCACCGCCCATCACACGGTCACCGTGTACGGCCACCTGGAGCGCGCGAACCACCTGGAGTGGGGAGCGAACACCAGGCCGCGCACCATCGCGCACGAGGTGGGGCACCTGCTGGGCCTGGAGGACGAGTACCGGGAGAGCGACGAGTACGGCCGGCGCGCCGTGTACCTCGACGGAACGCTGATGGGGGCGAGCCACATCGACCCCACAGGACGCTTCCTCGTGGACACCGACCTCATGTCCGAGGCCCGGCACTCGGGCCGGGGCGCGCAGCGGATCCCTCCCCGTCATCTGCGGCAGCTCGGTGCGGGCATCGAGCAGGCCCGGGAGCGGTGGGCCCGGGACAAGGCCTCGCTGGAGGGCACGCTCCACGACTGGGAAACCCCGGAACCCCCGGCCCGGGCCGAGGGGGCCGGGGACGACGCGACGCCGGACACGGCGGCCGTCCCCGGCGGTGCGGACCGGAGCAGGGCGGATCAGGACAGGTACCTGTTCCGGCCGGCTTCGCCGCCGGCCCGGGCGCGGTTCTCGCCGGATGTCCTGCGCGCGGTGCTGCACGGGGAGTCGCGTCCCGGACGCGGTGGCCGTCTGGCCCCGGGCGCCGGGTCGTCCCGCCCGAGGCCTCTCGTGCTGGACGGCACCACCCGTCCCAACGGCACCTACCGGGCCGAGTACCCGGGGGACGGCCCCTCGGGTGCCGAGGACCGCTGGCTTCCCGACGCCGGTGACCTGGCCGGGGTCCACCGGGAGCGCGGGCTGATGATGTTCCCCGCGCACTGGACGGAGGAGGACGCGGTCTACGCGGCCGAGCAGGCCTACCTCCACGCCCTGCGGGAGGGGGCCGTCCGGCCCGCCCCAGGCCGCGGCGCCACCCAGGTGTGGACCGGTGAGTACGCGGGCGTGCGGATCGAGGGAGACCTCGTCGGAGGCGTCTTCACCGGTTTCCGGCCCAGTGACGACCAGCCCGGCACGCCCGCCCCGGCCTACGCGCCGCCGGTGCCGCCCGGCACGCCGCAGAACGGCCCCCTCTTCGGGCAGCGGGTCGAGGACCTGGTCCGCTACGGCGACCGCCGCACCCTCAGCGGCGCCCACCACGCGCCCAAGGTCGACGAGACCCGGTACGGCCTGCTGATCGGCCCCGGTCAGGAGAACGGCAACGGCACCTACCAGGCCGAGGTCCGGTTCCTCGACCCCTCCGTGTCTCCGCACGACGCCGAGGGCGCGGCGGACACGAGCAACTGGCGCCCGCACCGGGACGGCGACCAGCACGTGATGTTCCCCGCCGACTGGGCGTCGCACGAGGTGCTGGACGCCGTCTCGGCCGCCCACGACACGGCCGTGGCGCGGGGCATGTCGAGGCCGGTCGACGACCGCGGCACCTATCACTGGGTCGGCACGGCCCAGGGGGTGCGGGTCGAGGGGCTGGTGCGTGACGGCCGGCATCTCGTGTTCCGGCCCACCGCGGTGCAGCCGTACCCGCGCTGGCCCGGCCGCGCGCCGGTCGGCGAGGCCCTGGACTCCGCTTCGGTTTCCGGTGCCGGGCGGTCCCTGCCGCTCGATGTCCGGCACGTGCTGTTGGACAACGGGCAGCAGGGCGTCGAGCTGGCGATCCGGTTCCACCTGGCCGCCGCGCCCGGCACCGACACCGCTCGGCTGGACTCCCTTTTCGACAGCCTGCGGAGGTCCACGGCCTCCTCCTACGCCCGGGCGTGGCGGAGGTCCGGGAGCGACGGCCCCCTGCTGCGGTTCGACCTCGTCCGGGTCGACAGTGCGGAGGAGGCACACCACTCCCTCCAGGTGGGTTCCGAGAACGTGGACGGCTTCTCACAGCAGCTCATGGAGCTCGTACCGGCATCGGCCGATCTGCGGCGACTCGCGGTCGACCTGCTGGACGACGGGGCGCCGGGCGCCGACCGGTGGCGGCTGCCGGCCGACACCGATCCGGAACTCGGACAGGAGGAACTGCGGCACGCCCTCGACGTGGCCGACCCCTTCGGCCGTCCCTCCACCCTGCATGAACCCGATCCCATGGAGCGGGGCGACTGGCCGTCGCCCCCCGTCCGGGAGGACCAGAGCGTGTCGGAGCCGGGCCGGCCCGGCTCCGACACGGCACAGGGCTGGCCCGGCTTCGACACGACACAGGGCTGGCCCGGCTCGGACACGGCACAGGGCTGGCCCGGCTCGGACACGGCACAGGGCTGGCCCGGCTCGGACACGGCACAGGGCTGGCCCGGCTTCGACTCGACGCAGGGCTGGCCCGGCCTGGTCACAGAACCCGGCTGGCCCAGCTCCGACACCGCGCAGGGCTGGCCCGGCTCGCAAGCGACGCAAGGCTGGCCCGGCTTCGACACGACACCGGGTTGGCCCGGCCTGGACCCGGAACCCGGCTGGCCCGGCTCGCAAGCCGCGCAAGACCGGCCCGGCTTCGACACGACACAGGGCTGGCCCGGCTTCGACACGGAATCCGGCTGGCCCGGCCTGGACACGAGCCGGCCCGGCGACGACAGCCCGCGCGGCAACGAGGGCACACCCGGCCTCAACGCGGGACGGATCTGGCGCTCCGGCGCGCGCTCGGCCCCCGTCGAGGGCGCACCGAGCGCGGCAGAGGACGCGGGAGACGCCGGGGACGCCGGGCCCGGGTTCGCCGGCGGTGTCGAGATCGGCCGTGCTGTGGTCACTCCGCCCCGCGAGCAGACGACGACCCTGGCCCCCTACATCACGCCCGCCCCGATCAGGCATTTCGAGGCGCGCCGGTACCGGCTGCCCGGCGGGGACTTCGGTACCAGCGCGGTGGTGCGTGTCTTCCTCGACCCCGCGGACGGCACGTCCGTGACCGAGCAGCAGAGGAACGAGGTCGCCCGGCGGGCGCAGCAGGGCGTCGACGCCCGTTACAACCGCGGCTCCCGTCTTCCCAACGGAGACCGGTTCCGGGTCTTCCTCGACTTCGTCGGGACCGCCGAGGAAGCACACCAGCACATCACGCTGCACCCCGAGATCAACCGGGTGGATGCCCTGAACTGGGCGCTCGACACCGATTCCGACGTACTGGCCCACGAGGTGGGACACCTGCTGGGCCTGCACGACGAGTACCGCGAGGTGGACGCCGGCCGGCGCCCGGTCTACGCGGACGGGGCGCTGATGGACGGCCCCGCGGGGGTGGACGAGTGGGGGCGTCCCGACCTGGACCTGGCGCACCCGCGTGAGGGCACGGCCGTCGGCCGCTGGTGGATTCCGCCGCGCCACCTGCGGCAGATCGGAGCGGCCGTGGAGAGGGCCCTCGCGGCCACCGGAGGACACGCCGCCGGCGATCCGTCCGCCGCCACGGAGACCGCGCCGACCGGAGAGGACGAGCTGCCGGAGCGTGCGCACTTCTCCCTCGAGGTCCGGCAGCTCGTGCTGCACGGAGACCTGCGACTGGACACGGGCGGTCATCTCCCGCCCAGCGGCATGTCGGAGCGGCCGGCCCCGGTCGTGGTGGAGGGGACGCTCAACCCGAACGGCACCCACCGCGCGGAGTACCCGGACGCCCCCGGGACCCGTCCCCGGCCGGCGAGCGGCGTCTCGCCGTACCTCGACGTCGCGGACCCGGCCGGCACCCCGCGGCGGCCGGGGGCCGGACACATGATGTTCCCCGCGCACTGGACGGAGGACGACGCCGTCTACGCCGCCGAGCAGGCGTATCTCGACGCCCGGCGGCGCGGCGGGGTCCACCGTGCTCCGGGCCGGCCGGGCAGCCATGTCTGGGTGGGTGAGTACGCCGGAGTGCGTATCGAGGGAGAGCTGCGCCACGGCGTCTTCACCGGGTTCCGCCCCTCGGACAGCCAGCCCGACGGGCCTGCCCCCGGCTACGTACCGCCGCCGGTCTCCGGCTCGCGGAACGGACCCGCCTTCGGGCAGCGGGTCGAGGACCTGTCCAGGTACGGCGACCGGCGCACCCGGACCGGCGTCCACCACAGGCCCGCGCAGGGCCTCGACCTGAATGGCCTCCGGATCGAGGACGGCCCACGGCAGGAGAACGGCACCTACCGGGCCACCGTCTGGTTCCTCGACCCCACCGTGCGTCCCGGCGACCCGCGGGCGGCCGTACCGTCCCGCTGGCGTATGCACTCGGACGGACCCGACCACGTCATGTTCCCCTCCGCGTGGAGACCCCGGCAGGTGCTGGACGCCGTGGCCAGGGCGCACGACGCGGCCGTGGCGACGGAGACGCGGAGGGAGCTGGAGGACGGCCGGACCTACCACTGGGTGGGCGAGGCCGACGGAGTCCGCATCGAGGGACTGGTCCGGGACGGGCGGCACGTCGCCTACCGGCCCACGCCCGTGCAGCCCCGCCTGAGGTGGCCCCGGCCCAATCCGGTCGCCGAGACGGCCTCCGTCCCTGCGGTCGTCTCCCGCGACGGGAGCGAGACGCGGTTCTCCGTCCAGCGGGTGCGGTACTCCGACGGTGCCCAGGAACACAACCTGTCCGCACGGCTCCATCTGGCTCCGGAGCCCGGTGTTCCGGCGCCCCTGCTCAACGCTCTGTGGACGTACATGGAGAAGGTCGCCGACAGGTACAACGACCTGTACTCGAGGATGACCCAGGCACCGGCGGTCCGGCTGTCGCTGCTGCGTGCGGACACCCCGGAGGGAGCCGATCACGTCCTGCGAGTGGCAGCCGACGGACTCGGGCAGCTGCTGGACGGGCTGCCGGGGCTCCTGGGCCTGCCGCAGACAGCCGCCGACCTCACCGCTCTGGTCCAGGACCTGGACCAGGTCGCGCCGGCCACGGCGTGGTCGCCACTCGGCGGCACCGAGCCGGCTACGGAACAACCGGTGGGCGAGACGGCCGCGGTGACCGTCTCCCTGCCCCGCGGCGGACGGACCGTCGACGCCGACGTCCGTCACGTGCTGTTCGCCAACGGGCAGCGCGGCCTCGACCTCACGGTCCGGATCCACCTGGACCCGGCGCACGGCACCGAGCCGACCGTGGCGGACCGGCTCTGGGACCGCATGCGCGCGGCCGTCGCCCGCGCCTACGGCGGCATCCGGCGGGCGGATCAGGCTCCGCTGGTCCGTGTGTCGTTGGCCCGCGTGGACAGCCCGCAGGACGCGCACCACGTGGTCCCGGTGGGGCTGGAGGGGGGCCCGTCGGCCGCGGACGACCTGCCCGGGCTCCTCGGTCTGCCCACGGCAGCCGGGGAGTTGGCGGGCGTCGTCCGGGCTCTGGATGCCGCCGCGCCGCCGTCCACCGAGTGGCTGCCGTCGGACGGCGCCGACCCGGCGCGGGCGCGGACCGCCCTCGCGCGAGCCCTGGAACTGGCCGACCCGTTCGGCGGGGAGAGGACGCTCCGTGAGACCGGCACCGCGGCGAACGGCACGCCGGGCGCGCGGGTCCCCACGTACATGCAGACCGAGATCGACGGGGTGCTGGCGAACGTCTTCGCTGCCGGGGCGCCGCTCACCGCGCACGACGAGGCGGGCTTCCCCGCCGGGTGGTCCCGCGAGGACGTGCGCTACGCCGCGTACATGGTCTCGAGGACCACGGACCCGCAGGCGGCCGTGCCCGACCCCGCGCACCCGGGGCGAACGAGGGTCCGCGGCTCGTTCGCCGGGGTGGAGATCGACGTCCTGTCCGAGAACGGCAGGATCGTCGACGTCCGTCCGGTTCCGGCAGCGGCGGAACCGGCCCGGAACGGCGAAGCCGGGCCGGACGCCCAGCAGCCGGAGGAGCAGGAGGCACCGGGTCCGGACGAGGAGACCGCGGCGCCCTCCACGGAGGCCGGCGGCCCGGCCGGGGAGACCGCCGCGGGTGCCGATGACGCGTCCGGCGGGACGCGGCACGCCACCGATGACGCCTCGGACCCGGACCCGGCATCCGCCGGGGTGGACCCGTCCGAGGCCCGGCGTCCGGCGGAGGACCGTCCGCCCCGCAACGACCCGTCGGACGGCACTCGGCGACAGCATCCCACCGCGCCCTTCAGCAGCGTCCTCAAACTCCTGTGGGCGAAGGAGCAGCAGAACCGGAACCCCTCTGCCGCCTGGGAGGCGTTGGCCGACGCGTTCAGCGACGGTGAGGTCGGGGTGAGCCCGGAAACGGTGCGCGACTGGCGGGACGGCAGGTCCTCCCCGGACCAGGCGATGCGCGAGCGGATCGCCGCGTACGCCGAACGCGTCATCCCCGAGGAACTCCACACCTACCGGACCACCCTGTCCCACCTGACCGAGCTGGTCCGCGCACTGGAGTCACAGACGGCCGTGGCCGGGCGACTGGGTGTGACCCGCCAGACGGTGGGGTTCTGGCTGGACGGCACGCGCATGCCGGACGCCGTTTCCGCCCTCAAGATCAACAACCTGCACCAGCAATTGCCGGCTCCCGATGAGGAGGTGTTGTCCGGAGGACGGCAGGAGGAGCCGTCCGGCGGTGTCGTCGCGGCCGATGCATCCCTCCAGCCACCGGCAGGCGGGTCCGTGAGCACACCGGACGCACAGCCGGAGGAGCACGAACCGGAGGACGGCGCCGCACCAGAGCCGAGCGCTGACGAGGAGCAGTCGGGAGCCGGCGACGAGGCCAGTCAGCCGCAAGCCGGCGACGAGGCCGGTCAGCCGGAACCGGAGGCCCACGACGCCGCCGCCCCGCGCGAGCGGACGCCGGGCCCCTCCCGTATCGAGACGCAACTCGACACGCACCGCCCGCCCCGCGTGGACCGCGCGATGCCGGCGCCGTCCGCCGAGGACGGACGGGTGGTCTTCACCGACGGCAGCCGGCTGCCCGAGTACCTGACGTCCGGATACGGCGAGGGGGACGACCGGTCCCGCAGCTACGGCCACAGCCGGGTCGCCCTGCGCGGTGCCGACCTGGTGGTGGCGGAGATCGCCGGGCGTCTCGGCGGACCGAACGCCGAGCCCGGCCTGCGCGCGGCGCTCGACGACCTGCGCCGGGCCATGGACGCCAGGCCGCAGGCGTTCACCGGTGACGGATACGAGTCACCGGCGTTCGGCGACGGGACCAGGACGGCGCTGCGGGTGGTCACCCGTCCGCACGGCAACTGGGAGCGGTTCACCGACGTCCACGCCACCCCCGTCAAGATCGACGCCGCCCACCGCAGCCAGACCGGCGACGGCCGGACCGGCGTGGGTGGCAGCAAGGCGAAGGCCGGGCTGGGCCTGACGGTCGGCCCGCCGTCGGGAGTGGCCGGGTTCGGCCGCGTCAACTTCTCGCTGGGCGTCGCCGAGTCCCACGAGCACGCCCTGCAGGACCAGACGCTCAGCCAGGTGGAGAGCCGGGCGGCGGAGAGCTCGCACCTGCACCTGGACGACGTGCGCTACGAGGTCTCCGTCGTCGGTGCGGCCGCGGACCCCCCGGCGGGGCAGAACCAGTTCGCCTTCTCGGTGCGCAACGGACTGACCGTGCGGCTCGCCGACAGCGCCACCTCCCCCGCCGAGCCGGGGCGGGTGCCGCAGCGGATGACGCTGGACGAGCACGCCGACTACCGGCTGGTGCACACGGAGGGCTTCGGACCGATCAGGCCGTTGCGGGACCGGCTCGTGGCGGAGATCGGCGCGGAGCCCGGCACCGCGGCCCACGCGTACCTCTCCGCCTTCTTCGGCGCGGAGTACTTCCAGCGGGCCGCCGACCGGCTGGCCAGGGGCGGCGTCGCCACGGAGGTGCTGTTCGGCGAGGACGGCGCACCGCTCGGCGCGTTCACCGTGGAGCGGGTCGAGCCCGGGGAGGCCGTCCTGCTCACCGAGAGCCAGGTCTTCGAGATGCGCAACACGCTCCAGCAGACCGCCAGGAACGAACGGACGTTCTCCCGCTCGGCCACCCTGGGCGTCGAGGTCACCGTCGGCCCCAGCGCGGAACTGGGGATCCTCGGGAAGGCCATGGCCGGAGGCGTCATCGGCCGGGAGCACACGGTCACGGACAGCAGCGCGTTCGGCGGCTCGGGCGCCCACAAGGTCGTAGGCCGGGCGAAGAACGTGCCCACCGTCCTGTACCACGTCCGCAAGACCGTCCACGTGCGGCGGAGCGGCAGCGCGGAGACCGTCCGGTTCGAGACCTGGAGCCTGGACCGGATGACCCACACCGAGGCCCGCCGGCTGGCCGGCTGGGACGACGGCACCACCCTGCGCGCCCGGCACGGCAACGAGCCCCGCCCCCCGGCGTACCTGACCGGCGACCGCCCCGCCCTGCTGGGCATGAGCAGGCCCGAGGAGTTCCGCTGGGAGGACGGTGAGGTCCCGGCGGGCGCGTCGAAGGGCTGGCTGGAGACCTTCGCCGACCAGGTGGTCCGGGCGGCCGCGGAGCGGTATCCGGGCGTCCTGGCACCCCTGGAGGAGTTCACCGATCCGGCCGACGCCCGCTGGCGCGACCGGGAGCACTTCGTCATGGCACTGCAGAACACCCTGCGGGTGCGCAACGCCCTGTCCCACCACAGCGTCGCCGGCAACCTCGGGGTGATCACCACCACCGGGCTGACCATCCCGCTGGACGTTCCGCGCGCCACCTGGACCCGCTCGCGGCTCACCCTCCGCGTCGGCGGCGAGCTGACGCAGCGGCGCTACGAGGGGACCCAGAACGACCTGATCCTGCGCACCAGCGCCCCGGGCACCGAGCGGCTGGACGGCTCCTCCGCGGTGAACGACACCACGAGCTGGGGCCTGGAGGCACGGAGCGGGGTCACGGACCACGCCACCGTCTCGGGCCGCGCGATCTGGGGGCGCAGCCGGGGCCGCGGCACGCAGTACGGGGCGAGCGTGTCCTTCGAACCGCTGGCCGCCAGCGCCCGCCCGTCCCACCTGCACAGCTACCGGCTGAGCCTGACGGTGGCCGTCGAGGGCTTCGCCCGCTACCGCTCGGTGCCGAGAGCGCTGTCGCTGGGCGCCCTCGGCGCGCGGCCCCAGGAGAGCCGGGACCTGATCGGGGGCGAGGCGGGTACGCCGTTCACCGGCCGCGTCGTACTGGCCGTGCCGGACGAGCACACGCTCCCCGCCCTGGACTCCGTACCGGAGGACCGGGCGGTGGAGGAACCCGCGCCCGTCACGCACGGTTCCGACTCCGTCGGGGAGAGCCGGCCGTCGGACGCCGGCACCGAGCCCGCGGCGGACGAGCAGACGGCGGCGGACGCGGAGTCGGCGGCGGACGCGGAGTCGGCGGCGGACGCGGAGTCGGCGGCGGACGCGGAGACCGCCCCGGACGCCGACTCGACACCGGACGCGGAGACCGCCCCGGACGCCGACTCGACACCGGACGCGGAGACCGCCCCGGACGCCGACTCGACACCGGACGCGGAGACCGCCCCGGACGCCGACTCGACACCGGACGCGGAGACCGCCCCTGCCGTCGGCTCGACGCCGGACGCGGAGTCGGCGGCGGACGCCGAATCGGTCGTCCCCTCGCAGGAGTTGAGCCAGGCGCGGGCGCGCGCCCTGCTGGACGGCGTACCGGACCTCGGTGAGGAGGCGGCGGGCGAGGCACGGGAGTGGGACGTGTTCCGCGGCCACGCCCATCAAACCGTCAGCGTGGGCTCGCCCCTGGCGCTCGCCGGTGCCGCCCAGGACCTCATGGCAGGGCTGTCCGGCGGCGCCTGGCACTTCACGCGGACCGGGGCCGTCCCGCACGACGCCATGGTGCGGCTCTTCCAGTCGCACGCCCTCACCAGCGGCTTCGACCAGGCGTCCGGTCCGGCCGGCTCCCGGGCGACGTTCTTCGCCGAGGGCCTGCTGCGGCACCGCGTGGCCGAACTGGTGCACCAGGTCCGGGTCCAGGACCTGCGCGTGATCTCCAAGCCCGCCAAGATGGGCACCGAGCTCGCCATCGGCAGCGACCTGAACATCGCGGGGTCGGTCACCACGGGCAGCAGCTTCGCGCTGGCCCTGACCGCAGGCGGCAAGTACGGCACGCGCCCGGGCGGCACCGAACTCACCTCGACGCACGGCCTGCGCTACGGCCGGGGCAGCTCGCGCACCGAGACCACCAGCGTGATCCGTACGGTCACCTCGGACGCCAACGCCGACGACGGCGGCCACAAGGTCCTGGTGGCCGGTGACACCCGGCACGACATCGCGGGTGCCGTCCGCCTCGAGGGGCTGCTCCGCCCGGTGCTCACGCCCTTCCACCGCGGCGGTCCGGCCGGCGTCCGGCTCATCCTCCCGGACAGCTACCTCGGCCACCTCGGGGAGAAGACGGCCCACCGGCTCGGACTGCTCCGGGACGGCCTGGGCACGGTGCCGCTGTACACGGCGCACGAGTGGACCGCCACCACGTGGTGGCACGACCACCCGTTCGGCTCGTACCCCGTCAACGCCCTTGACGCCACTCAGGTGCTGGCCGGGTTCGACCGGCAGCTGCGGGCCTGGCAGGTCGGGGACGCGGACCGGGAGCGGGTGCGCTCCCTGGTGACCCCCCGCGCCCTGCGGGCCCTGCGGGAGCAGATGACCAGCGGCGGCAGCACGGGACGTACCCGGGTCGGCCGCTGGATCATGGGAGTCCGCCTCGGCAGCCGCATGGGCAGCCTCCGCGTCGAACTGGTCGCCGAGGAGTCGCGGTTCGACGGCCTCGACCACGGTGTGAACATCGAGGACACCCGCGTCGCGACCGTGACGGAGTCGCGCGGCGGCTCGACGGGCAGGTCCAGGGCCTACGGGATCGGCATCAACGAGACCGTGCTGACGGTCCCGTCGAAGCGGGACCCGCGGCCGGGCGAACTCGCGTCGGTTCCGGCGACGTTCGACGGGTCGGTCGTCACCTCCGAGCAGACGTCGAGCGGCCTCTCCCGCACGCAGACCCGGACGCAGCGGTTCTACGCCCGCGAACCGCACGCCCAGTACCGCACCGGATACCGGCTCCGGCTGACGCTGGACACCGGGCAGGGCACGACGATCCACGAGGAGAACACGGTCGGGACGCTGCGCGAGTACGTACCGCTCAGCATGACCGCCCCGGCCCGGCAGTCGGCGCCGACGGACGACCCGCTCGGTCCGCCCGCCGTGGCCCGGCCGCCGCGGACCGTCACCCGGTGGACGCCCGGCGCCACCGTGGGCGAGGTCGAAACCTGGCGGTCCACCGGGCTCCCGGACGGCACCCGCGGCCCCTTCCGGCCGCCCGTCGTCGGCTGGATGGTGCGCAGGGTCGTGGGCCTGGACATCCTGCGGCAGGCCGCCACCCTGGCACTGGGCGAGGCGTACGGGACTTCCGTGGCCCCCGACGGCGACGGTCCGCGCGAGCTTTCCGGGGCGGAACTGGACGCGGCCGCGGAGCGTGCGTCCCGTACCGGGCTCACCCGCCCCGGTACCGCGGCGGCGCTCGCGCTCGACAACGCGACCCGGGACGCCGCGCTGGCGGCCTTCTTCGAGGAGAGCGGCACCGCCGAGGGCTACACGGTCCCCGGCCTGAACGCGGAGGGGAGCGCGCACGGCGACTTCCGTCTCTACTCCAGGCCGGACCTGGGCCGGGCCACCCTGCTCGCAGTGGTGCCGGAGAGCACGATGGAGATCGCGGAGCGGGACACGGGCGCCGCGAGCCAGGCCCGGTCCCGCACCAGCGGATACGACTCCGGCGTCGGCGCGATGGCGTCGGTGGCCGCGAAGACCGTCGGGTCGGTCGTGCCCTCCGGGAACCTCGCGGGACCCAACGTCTCCGCCACCGACCGCTGGACGCGGGGCACCGCGGACGGCGCCCAGCTCACCGAGAAGCCGGCCGGCCGGAGTTTCGTGTTCGCGGTGCCGACCGACTGGCTCGGCGTCGCCGAGGTGGAGCGCTCCCGTCATCTGTTCGGCCGGGTCCGCCGCGTCCGGGCCGTCGAGGCACGGACGCAGCTGATCACGGTGGTGCACGAGGACACGGCCCGCGAGCTGGGCCTGATCGACGACGCGAACTTCCCGTCCCGGGTCGCGGACGCCTGGACCCAGGTCACCAAGGCGTCCAAGGCCTGGATCGCCGCCGACGAGGCCTACTGGAAGAAGCGCCGCACGCTCGCCGACCAGCCGGAGACGATGCCGGGACAGGCCGGCGGCGACCCGGTGGACGTGGTGAAGCAGCAGCTCCTGCAGCCCCTCCTCGACGAGGCCGAGGCCGCCGCCGCGGAGTTCCACCGGGTCCGGGCCGCGGCGGACCGGCTCACCCGCTGGCACCAGCTGCCCGCGGAGCCGGTACGGTCCGGTGAACCGGAGCGGCGACAGGGCCTCACCGAGCCCCCGCCGGTGGTGTACCGGGCGCCCCGGCCGGCCGGTGAGGGCCCCGGTGCGCCGGCCGCCCGCTTCACCTCACCCGACGGGATGCCGGACCGGCTGGTTTCGCCCGAGGGCGTCTTCTACACGGTCCATGACGTCCCCGCCGACGGCGACGGGTTCTTCCACGCCCTGGCCGAAGGGGTGTACCACGCCTCCCCGGAGGAGTTCGGGCACTGGGCGACGGCGGCGGACCGTCAGGAGATCGTGCGCGACCTGCGGGGCCGGCTCGCCGACGAGCTGGACGACTCGCGCGACGACGACGATCTGCTGCACTTCACGTCTCCCGACACGAAGGACAGGTTCGACGACGCGGAACTGCGGGAGAGCGGGGTGGCCTTCGCGCCGGAATCGCCCGAACGCCGCGAGTTCGAGGCCTCGGGCCACATGCCGCTGCACGCCGAGCTGCCCGCCGGACAGCGCGCCGCCCTCGCACGGGCGCAGCTGCTGCGTTCCGGTGACGCGGCGAAGGACGCGGGCTGGGACCACGGCGCGGCCGACCTGCTGCCCGCGCTGGCCGCGCGGCACTTCGGGGCGCGGATCACGGTCGTCCGCGAGGACGGCACCTTCCAGGACTTCACGCCGCCGCCGTCCGGGGCGCCGGCCGCAGCGGACGCGGAGCGGGAGGAACTGCCGCGCGTCGTACTCCAGTTGAAGGACCGGCACTACCGGCCGGCGCTCCCCGCCGGAGAGGACCCGCGCACGCCCGCGCTGCCCGCGCCGTCGCCCGCGCCGTCACCCGCAGCGGACACCGTCCCCGAGGCCGTCGCGCCCCAGGCGGGCCGGCCGCCGCGGCCCGCGCACGGCTCCGTGCCGTGGACGGCGGGCTCCGGCGCCTGGCGCCCCGTCTTCACGCCGGGGCGGGCGCCGTCGCTGACCGGCCCGGACGGCACGGTCCACACCCTCGTCGCACCCGAGGGCGACGGCAACGGCTTCTGGTCCTCCGTCGCCGACGGCCTGCCGGGACTCACCGGCGAGGAACACGCTCTGCTGCCGGCCCGCCCCGAGGGCACCCCGGGCGCGATCGCCGGGAACGGGGTCTGGGACGACGCCACCGAGCAGGAGGCGGCACGGTACGCGGCAGACGTGCTCGGCGCCGACGTCACCGTGGTCGGAGAGGACGGCACCGTCCGCACCCGCGCCACCGGCGACCGAGCGGACGGGCGCTCGGTGGTCCTGTACCGCAGAGGCGGGGAGTACCTGCTGGCCCGACCGGACCGCGGGACCGGCGACGGTTCCCCGGCCGCGCGGCGCCACGGGACCGGTCACGCCGTCGGGTCCGACAACGGGTCCGAGGCCGCACGCGACTCGGCGGACGCCGCCGCGCTGGACGGGGCGGCGGAGGGTTCCGCTGCCACTCGGCCGGACGGCGACGCCACCGACACCGGACCCGGCGCGCGGACCCCGGACGCCCCCTCCGAAGCCGAAGCAGCCCCGGAGGCCATGGCCGCTTCCGAGCCCGCCCCCATGCCCGAAGCCACGACCGTCCCCGAAGCCGTGACAACCCCCGAAGCCATGGAGGCCCCGGAAGCCACCACGACCGCCGAAGCCGCAGACACCACCCAGGCCGAAGCAGCGCCCCAGACCACGGCGGCCTCCGAGGCCAAGCCCGTCCCCCAAGCCACCACAGCCCCCGAAGCCATGGAGGTCCCCGAAGTCGCGGAGGTCTTCCCGGTCAGCGTCGGCTCCGAAGCCACGGACGTCCACCGGAGCGCGGACCTCACGCAAGCCGCGAACGGCTCCGGCGGAAGCTCCTCCGCGCCGGAGCCCGACGCCGGGCTGGACGTCGCCGCGGAGCTCCGTGCGCTGCTCGGCTCCCCCGAGCTGCTGGCCACACCCGTGGGGCAGCACGACGTGGAGGGGCTGGCGTACGCGCCCAAGGCCGCGGCCTTCTGGCAACTCTCGCCAGGACAGCAGCGGCTTGACGAGCTCGGGCTCGGTCCGGAGGCTCTCGAACGCCTGCTGCGCCGTAACCCTGCTCTCTTCCCCCCTGAAATACAGGCCGCCTACACCCGGTTGAGCGCCCGCCGACAGCCCGGGGCGTCTCACCGGGACGGACCGGCGGACCCGGTCGAGCCAGCTGCCACACCGTCAGCCGTCTCCACACCGGCAGCCGCTGCCGCGGCGTCAGCGCAGGCGCCCGCCACCGCAGCTCCCCCAGCAGGCGCCTGACGGCACCTCGGCCACAGGATCGCCCTCGCCCTGCACACCGTCCCTGTCGTACCCGAGAAGGAAACATGACCCCTTCACAGCCCCAGGAACCGCAGAGAACCCCTGACCGGGCCGGCTCGCCGGCACAAGGACCGGACGCCGCCGTGGCCCGGACCGCCGAGGCCGGCGAAGCGACCGGGGCCGCGTCACCCCCGGCCGCCGCGGCAACCGCGGCCACCCCGGAGCAGTCGGCCGCCCCGGCCACCGCCGCCCTCGCCGGTCCCGGGCCCACGGCGCACGGCGCGTCCGGTCCGGCGGCCCGGCGCCCCGAGGCCACCGGCGAGGCCGCAGAGGAACCGGAGGCGGCCGGTGCCGCCCCCGAGCCCGGCGCCGCTCCCGAGGCCGGTGCCGCGGAGGCGGGGACCGCCGCCGCGTCCGGCGGCGAGGAGCCGGAGGAGGCCGAGGCGGCCCCCGCGGGGATGCCCGAGCCGGCGCCCGCCGCCCCCGCGGGACGGCCGCACAAGAGCCTGCTGGCCGGAGCCGCCATGGTCGGGGCGCTGCTGCTGGCCGTGCCGTTCCTGGTGGGCGGCGAGGACGACGGCAGCCGCGCCCAGGCGGCCGGAGCGACCCCCGGTACCGTGCTCGGCGGCCCCGGCGAGGACGGTTACGGTGCCATCGGATCGGCGTCCCCGACCACCGGAGCCGGACCTGCGGCGCGCGGCGCGTCCGGCAAGGACTCCGGGTCGCACGACGCCGGGCGCCCGGACACGCACGCCCAGGCCGACCAGGTCGCGTCCACCGGCGGAAAGGGCGCGCAGGGCGGCAACAGCGGCAGCGGCGGCAAGCACACGAGCGCCGAGAAGGCCACCGGCCACACCACGGGCGGCCAGGCCGGCGGTTCCACGTCCGGGAAGACGGACACCACCAAGACCACCTCGAACAAGACCTCGTCCGGCACGAGCGACACGACGTCGTCCGGCGGCGGTTCCTCGACGCCCCCGGGCGTCTCCATCCGGAGTTACGCCTCCGGCCGCTGCATCGACGTCACGGGCTCCGGGGGCGACGGCACACCGCTGCAGATCTGGGACTGCACCGGGGCCTCGCAGCAGACCTGGCGGTTCATGAAGGACGGCACCGTGCGCGCGCTGGGCCTGTGCATGGACGTCGCCTGGGGCGCGACCGGCAACGGCGCGGTGATCCAACTGGCCAGGTGCAGCGGCAACCCCGCCCAGCAGTTCCGGCTCAACGCCGCGCACGACCTGGTCAACCCGCAGGCGGACAAGTGCGTCGACGTGAAGGACCGCGGCACCGGCAACGGCACCCGGCTCCAGCTGTGGGACTGCAACGGCGCGAGCAACCAGAAGTGGAGCGCGGGCTGACCGGCCGTACCTGACCGGCCGTACCCCCCGATCGCCCGCCCCCACGGCACCACCCCGGCAAAGGAATCCGACATGACCGCATCGCAGCTCCGGGAACTCGTGGAGTTCGCCCGCCGGAACTCCCCCTACTACCGGGACCTCTACGCGCGGGTGAAGACGGACGAGAACCTGCGCCCGGAGGATCTCCCCGTCGTCGACCACTCCGGTTTCTGGGCGGCCAACACCACCCACGACAACCAGGTGCTGACGAGCCGCCAGCTGGAGGGCATCGTGTTCCGGACGGGCGGTACCACCAGCCGTCCCAAGCTCACCGTCTTCACCCGCGCCGAACTGCACGCCATGGCGCGGCTGTGGGCGGACGGCTGCACGGCGGCCGGCCTGCGTCCCGGCGACCGTGTCGCCAACCTCTTCTACGCCGGAGAGCTCTACGCGAGCTTCCTGTTCAACACGCTCGCCCTCCAGGAGGCCTCCGTGCCCGCGGTGCACCTGCCGATCGCGGGCAGCCCCTCACCCGAGATCGTGGCGGAGACCATGGCGGAGCAGCAGGCGACCGTCGTGCTGGCCACCCCTACGACCCTCACCCGCGTCGCGGCACACCTCGTCGCCCGCGGGGAGTCGCTGGCGTCGGTCCGCCTGTTCCTGTTCAGCGGTGAGGCCTTCCACGCGGATCAACGGCCTCTGATCACGAAGGCGTTCCCCCGCGCGGACGTCCGCTCGCTGGGGTACGCGTCCGTGGACGCCGGTGTCCTCGCCGCCCCGGTCGAGGGAGAGCCGGACACGCGGGTGCATCGCGTGCACCGGCCGCACAAGCTGCTGGAGATCGTCGACGAGCACACCGGCGAACCGGTCCGCGAGCCGGGCCGGCCGGGACTGCTGCTGGCGACCGACCTGGTCAGGCGTCTCATGCCGGTCATCCGGTATCCCGTGGGCGACGTGGCGGAGTGGGTGGACCACGAGGACGGGCGCTTCCGCCTGCTGGGGCGCTCCGAAACGGGTGCGCGGGTCGGACCGATGACCGTCTACCTCGAGGATCTGCGGGCCGTGGTCGACGAGGTGTCGGGCGGCCGGCTGATCTCGGGTATGCAGGCGGTGCAACGGCGCCGCGATTCCAAGGACGAGCTGGTCCTGCGGATCGCCGGCGAGATCGGGGACCCCGAGCGGTTCGCCGCCCTGGTCGTCGCACGCTTCGACGAACTCCGCCCGGCCTTCGGTGAGCACGTCGAAGCGGGAATGATCCACCCGCTGACGGTCGAGCACGTTCCGCTGGAGGAGCTCGCCGTCAACCCGCGCAGCGGCAAGCTCGTCCGGCTGCTCGACCAGCGCTCCGGCTGAGCGGGAGCGGCTTCCGCCTCCGGTGCCGCCGGCCCCTCGGCGCGGGAGGCGGGCGACGGCGGGCCGGCCGGCCGGAGGCGGGATGCCGGCCGACCCGCCGTCCGGTCACGCGGGCACGTGCCGTGCACGTACCGCCCAGCCTCCGGGGGCCCGCCTCCCGGCCCCGCCTCCGCCGTCACACCTCCGCCGTCACGCGGCCCGGCGGCCGGTCAGCGGCCGGGGCGGGCGGGGCCGGGGTCCAGGGCCGGGTCCATCGAGGCGGACACCTCGGCCACCTCCTCCAGTTGGCGGAAGGAGATGTTCAGCGCGTGCAGAAGGCCCAGGGTCTGGACGAAATTTCCCGGCCACTGGTTCTTTTCCTCGGCCCTTGTGTAGTCGTGGACCTGCATTCCGATGTCCCGGGCCAGTCTCGCCACGGTGAATTGCCGGGCGAGCCGGAGTTCCGCCAGGGTGCGGGGCTGGTCTATTCCCATCAATTCGATGGTCCGGCACCACAGCACGTCCGCCAGCGCGAACAGTTCGCCCTCGGTGGGGCGATGGGTTCCGCTCTCCCAGGCGGCGACCGTGTCGGTGTCGACGGGAGCGCCGACCAATTCCATCTGCCGAGCCACGTCGAACGTCGAAATACCCAGTCGCTGACGTGCCGAGACGGCGACTGCCGGGCGGAAGGGAGGCCGATCCATTACTCGGTCTTTCCTTAGTGTGGGGGAATGTGCGGGCTTGTGCTCACGGGTGTCGCGTGGTTGCCGCACCCCCGGGCGCACCGTCGACCACGAGGTCGTCCGCGCTCGGTGACCGCCGGGAGGAGGAACCTGCACGAGAGTAGGGCCCAACTACCGTGAGAACGCTCTCAATTGAGGGACATCTGAGCTATTGGTCCTCCAGACTCTGCACGTTCGTACACCGGCACCGCCTCTGCGCCGCCCGCGACGCCCGGGAGGAAGCCGGGCCGCTCACCGGCCTCGGGCGTCGGGCGCCTTCCCGCAGGCGGGAGGGGTGGTCCCGGTCGGCTCGCCGGCCGCCGCGGCCCGGGTGTCCAGGTCCGGTCCCGACGGCAGCATGGACAGCAGCGGAGAGGGCAGCGCGACCGCGTCCCCTTCCCCGTACCCCAGCGCCTTCAGCGCGTCGCCGGAGGTCACCCGGTACTTCACGCCGTCCTCGGCCACGAGGTACGCCGTGCCGCCCACCGCCGTGCCGCCCGCGCCCAGCGTGCGCACCAGGGCCGCGTGGCCCGGCCGGACCACCACGGCGTCCACCGGCAGGCACGCCGCCGCCGACTCGCCGGGCGCCGACTGGGCCGCGGGGGCCAGCCCGTCCCGGCTCACCAGGACGGTGCTGACGCGCACCACCCCGTCCACGGCCTGCACCTGGGCGCAGGCCGTGAGCCCGTCCGGCACGCCGGCCACCCGGGGCGGGGAGTCCGGGAGCCCCGCGGAGCCGGCGGACCCGGACGACCGGACGCCGGGGGCGAGGTGGTCCCGGAGCACGTCCGCGCCCAGCGGCTCGGCCTTCGGAGAGCGGCCGCCGTAGGCCTTCTCCCGGGTCGCCGGATCCCCGAGGACCAGCGCCGCCCCGGTGGCCGTGAGCGGCGTCAGGCCCTCCTTCCGCAGCAGGTAGTACTTGGGGTCCGAGCCGGGCACCCGCACCACGTACACCCGGCCCACCGTGCCGCGTGCGCCGCCCAGCGACGGCCCGGCGTAGCCCCGGCCCGGCACGGCGGGCGGGGCGAGGTCGGGGCCGGGGACCATCGCGTCCAGGAACGCGGCGGACACCGGGCGCGGTGTGACGGAGCCGTAGCCCAGGGAGACGGCCGCGCCGGAGGCCCGGTCCAGCCGGAGCCGGCTGCCCCGCCAGACCAGGTAGGCCGTCCTGTCCGGACCGCTCACCAGGAGCGCCTGGTCGTCGGCCATCGGCCGGCTCCGCACGGGGGCGCCGGCGACGAGGGTGGTCACCGTGGCCGAGGCGGAGGCGGAGGCGGAGGCCGAGGCGGAGGCGGAGGCGGAGGCGGAGGCGGAGGCGGCGGACGCGGCGGACCGGGGGGCCGAGCAGACGTGCCAGGCGCCGCCGTCCAGGTCCTTCGCGCTCGGTACGGAGTCCGGGGCCCCCGGTATGCCGACCGGGGTTCCGACCGGCGTGCCGCGCAGCGAGGCGCCGCGCACGTCGGTGGTCTTCAGGTCGCCCGCGCCGATCAGCAGGGCGGAGGCGTAGTTCCGCACCGGCCGGAGGCGGCCGTCGAGGTACAGGTAGCGGCCGCCGGTGTCCCGGTTGACGATCAGGGTGTCCGAGGCCCGCCACGAGTCGTCGCCGCCGGGCGAGATCAGCCCGTACACCACCGCGCCGGCCCCGACGAGCGCGGCGACGAGGACTCCGACGGCCGCGCCCCGCGTGGTACGGGCCAGCGGGCTCTCCGGGGCGTCCGGGTCGGCGAGCAGCATGCCGGAGGTGAGCCTGCCGATGGCGAAGGCATGGGCCTGGACCTGGTCGCGCTTGGACTGCATGGGATGGCGTTCCCTTTCCGTTCTCTGTGCGGTTCGGCCGTCGTCGACGAGGGAGCGGAGGCCGCCTTCGGCGACGTACCGGGTGATGGCGGCTGCACGACATGCGACCCGCCGGGCCTGCGCGGCGGTCAGCCGCCCCGGGGGAGGGGCATGCGCGGCGGTTCAGCCGCCCAGGGCCCGGAGGTCGCCGAAGACCCCGAGCACCCACAGCGTCAGCGGCAGCAGGGCGATCGCCAGCAGCGACTGCAGCAGCTCCGCCGCGCGGCCCCAGTACGGCAGCATCCGCCGGCCCGGCACCGTCCAGGAGGCGACGGCCAGCACCGCGGCCAGCGCCAGAAGCCCCGCCACGAGCCCCGGGCGGTCGGCCGGGGAGAGCCGCGCCGCGGTGGCGACGGCCAGCAGGAACCCTCCCCACAGGCCCGGGATCACCAGCGCCAGCCGCTGCCACACGTTGACCATGCCGCGTCCGTGCAGCAACAGCAGCAGCGACAGCACGCCCGCGGTCAGCCCCGCCGGAAGGCCGGACTGCCGGGCGAGGGCGGCCAGGCAGCCGGCGCAGACGGCGCCGGTCGCCGCGTACAGGGCTGTCATCCAGGCGCCGGCGAGTTCGGTCCGGGTGGCGACGTCGCTGCCGTTGTACGGGTCGATGCCCTCCTGCAACTGCTGGGCGCTGGTGGGCAGCGGGGGCATCCGCAGGCCGGCGAGCCGGAACGACAGGGCGGGCACGAAGGCCCCCAGGAGCACGGCCACGGCGGCCATCGCGGCGCCCGCGCCGTCCACCGGCACGCCGGCGACGCTCACCAGGGCCCCCGCGCAGGCGGAGGCGACCGCCACCACGGCCGTGGCCATGAAGAGCGGGGTGTACACGGCCGTCGCGGCCACCGCCAGCGTCGCCGCGCCGGCGGCCGTCGCACCCGCGGCCAGCAGCCGCGCGCCGAGGACGTGGTGCGCGTGCGGGCCGGAGAGGTCGCCGCCGGGCAGCAGCCAGCCGGCGAGTGCCAGGGAGGGCACCGCCAGCAGGCCGAGGGTCGCGCCCGCCGCCGCGTCCCCCACCGCCCGGCCGGCCGAGGCCGCCCCGGCCAGCAGCAGCAGACCGGCCACGGCGGCGGTCACCGCACGGGCGACGACCGGGCCTCCGGGCCAGGCCAGCACGCCCAGCGCGGTCAGCACGCAGACCGCGACGGCCGCGCGGAACAGCCGGCGGCCGGCCTCCGGGCCCCAGCCGTGCAGCCGTTCGCGGGTGACCTCGGCGATCCCGTCGACGAGGTCGTCCAGCCGCACCTCGGGCAGCGCGTCGGCGTGCGGACGCAGGTGGAGCACCTCGCCGTCCTTCAGGTCGAGCGACTCCAGGGTGGCCTCGTCGTCCAGCGGTGCCTCGCCCAGCCGTTGCAGCACCCAGCCACCGTGTTCCAGGCCGTTCTCCTCCAGTTCCTCGCCGGAGTAGCGCAGTACGGCGGGCAGCAGGTCGGCGACGGGAACGTCGGCGGGGACGGCCAGGTCGATGGTCCTGGCCGGGGCACGGACGGTGAGGTGGCACAGCGACGCCACCGGGCTGTCAGTCATTGGAGGGCCACGCTTTCCAGGAATGTCATCGACGTACTTGGTATTGGCAGTTGAACGGATGCAGACTACTGACACCCCGAAGCATTCGTGAACGCCCCGGGGATTTCGCACTCTTGGCCCGGTCCATGAGTAGCGCGCCACGGTTAGGAGCCCGTTCTTGAGCGTCGTCCTATTCCGCCGCCCTGCCCGCAGGCGCGGGCCGGAAATGCCCGAGGGTGAATTGGCCCTCCAGGAGCCGCCGACCCTGCCGGAAACGGTTCCGGACAATTCGGCGGTCTGGACCTACCTGCCGATGGGCATGATGTCCGCCTCCATGATGCTGGCGTTCCTGCGCCCCGGCGGAAGCGGGGGTGCGCTGATGTACGTGGCGCTGGGCGTCATGGTCGTCGGCTCCGCCCTGATGGTGGTCGGCCAGGTGATGCGCAGGAGCGGCGAGCGCAAACAGCGGCTGCGCGGCGAGCGCCGGGACTACCTGCGCTACCTGTCGCAGACCCGGCGCAAGGTCCACCGGGCGGTCGTGGAGCAGCAGTTGGCACTCGCCTGGCGTCATCCCGAGCCCAGGACCCTGCGTTCCATGGTGCGGACCACGCGGCTGTGGGAACGGCGCGCCCGGGACGAGGACTTCGCCGAGGTGCGGGTGGCCGTCGGGGACCAGCAGCTGGCGATGCGGCTGGCGCCGGTGTCCGCCAAGCCGGTGGAGGACCTCGACCCGATGTGCGCGCACGCGCTGCGCCGGTTCATGCGGGCCTACAGCACGGTGCCCGAGCAGCCCATCGCGCTGTACCTGCGGTCCTGGGCCCGGGTGCTGCTGCGCGGCGACGAGGCGGCGGTACGCGGCCTGGTGCGGGCCGCGCTGTGCCAGCTGGCGGTGTTCCACGCCCCGGAGGACCTGTGGATCGCGCTGTGCGTCAGCGACGAGCGGCGCGCGGAGTGGGACTGGGTCAAGTGGCTGCCGCACAACCTGCACCCGTACGAGCACGACGGCGCCGGGCCCACGCGCATGGTGGCCGGCGACCTGGGCGGCCTGGAGGACCTGCTCGGCGTGGAGTTCACCGAGCGGCCCGCCTTCGACCCGGAGGCGGTTCCCGGCCGTGACGAGCCGTTCACCGTGCTCGTGGTGGACGGCGGCCGGGTGCCCGCCGGGCACCGGCTCGACGGCGCCGGCCTGCGCAACGTCGTCGTGCTCGACCTGTCGGAGACGCTGCGGTGGCGGCCGGGACGCACCACGCTGCGGCTGGACGTGCGGCCGGACGGGATGCGGCTGGTGCGCACCGACCGCAGCCGCAAGGAGCAGTCGACGCTGCTGGGCCGCCCCGACGCGGTCGGCCCGGCCGGCGCCCGGGCGCTGGCCGGGATGCTCGCGCCGTACCGGATGGGCCTGACCGCCGAGAGCGCCGAGCCGCTGTCCACGGACACGGAGCTGACCGCCCTGCTCGGCATCTCCGACCTGCGGCGCCACGATCCGGCGGCGTTGTGGCGGCGCAGCACGGGCTCGGCCCGGCTGCGCGTCCCGGTCGCGGTGGGCGCCGACGGGGCCCCGGTCGAACTGGACATCAAGGAGGCGGCGCAGGGCGGCATGGGCCCGCACGGCATGCTGATCGGCGCGACCGGCTCGGGCAAGAGCGAGCTGCTGCGCACCCTGGTGGTGGCGCTCGCGCTGACGAACTCCTCGGAGACGCTGAACTTCGTCCTGGTGGACTTCAAGGGCGGGGCCACGTTCCTCGGTCTGGAGGAGCTGCCGCACACCTCGGCGGTGATCACCAACCTGGCGGACGAGGCGGCCCTGGTGGAGCGGATGCGGGACGCCGTCCACGGCGAGCTGATACGACGTCAGGAGCTGCTGCGGGCGGCCGGCAACTACACCTCCGCACTGGACTACGAGAAGGCCCGCGCCTCGGGAACGCCGCTGGCGCCGCTGCCGAGCCTGTTCATCGTGGTCGACGAGTTCAGCGAACTGCTCGCCGCCCACCGGGACTTCATGGACCTGTTCGTGATGATCGGCCGGCTGGGCCGGTCCCTCGGGGTGCACCTGCTGCTGGCCTCGCAGCGCCTGGACGAGGGACGCATGCACCAGTTGGAGAGCCATCTGTCGTACCGCATCGGCCTGCGCACCTTCTCGGCCATGGAGAGCCGTGGCGTGCTGGGCGTCCCGGACGCCTACCAGCTGCCGTCGCAGCCGGGCGCCGGGTTCCTGAAGAGCGGCGTGGAGGCGCTGACCCGGTTCCGGGCGGCGTACGTGTCGGGGGCGTACCGGTCGCGCGGGGGCGCGGTGGTCCGGGCCCGGGTCGCCAGCCAGGTGGTGCCGTGGACCGCGGACTACGTGGTGCCGCGCTCACCGGCCGCGCTGCCCGAGCCGGAGCCCGAGGCGGCGGAGGAGGACGAGAACGCGCCGTCCCTGCTGTCGGTGGCCGTGGAGCGGCTGCGGGACGCCGGACCGCCGGCGCTCCGGGTGTGGCTGCCGCCGCTGGACCTGCCGCCCACCCTCGACGGACTGCTGCCCGGCCTGTCGGAGGACCCCGAACGCGGACTGGTCTGCGCCGACTGGCCGGGACACGGCCGGCTGCGGGTGCCGGTGGGTGTGGTGGACAAGCCGTTCGAACAGCGGCGCGACCCGCTCGTGGTGGACCTGTCCGGGAGCGGCGGGCACATCGCGGTGGCGGGCGGTTCGCAGAGCGGCAAGTCGACGGTGCTGCGCACCCTGATCGCCGCCCTCGCGCTCACCCACACCCCCCGCGAGGTGCAGTTCTACTGCCTGGACCTGGGCGGCGGAACGCTGGCCGGGCTGGCCGGGCTGCCGCACGTCGGCGGCGTGGCGAACCGGCTCGACGCCGAGCGGGTGGGCCGTACGGTGGCCGAGGTGAACACTCTGCTCAACCAGCGTGAGCAGTTCTTCCTCGACCACAGCATCGACTCGATGGCGACCTACCGCAGGCGCCGCGCGGCCGGCGAGTTCGCGGACGAGCCGCACGGCGACGTCTTCCTGGTGGTGGACGGCTGGGGCACGCTGCGCCAGGACTTCGACGCGCTGCTCCCCACCCTCAACCAGATCGCCACGCGCGGCCTGAACTTCGGCATCCACCTGGCCGTCGCCACGGCGCGCTGGCTGGAGCTGTCCCCCCAGGTGCGCGACCAGGCGGCGACCCGGCTGGAGCTGCGGCTGGGCGACGCCATGGACTCGGTGGTGGACATCCGCAAGGCCGGGACCGTGCCGCGCAGCCCGGGACGCGGCCTGACGACGGACGGCAAGCTGCACTTCCTGGCCGCGCTGCCGCGCATCGACGGCCGGGAGAGCGCCGACGACCTCACCGAGGGGGTGGCCGGGCTGGTGGAGCGGGTCGCCGGGTGCTGGCCGGGCCCGGCCGCGCCGCCCGTACGGACGCTGCCGCACCGGCTGTCCGTCTCCGAGCTGCCGGAGCCGGAGCTGGGCGACGGACTGCGCGTTCCGCTGGGCCTCGACGAGGAGACCCTGTCGCCGGTGTGGCACGACTTCAGCCGCACGCCGCACCTGATCGGCATCGGCGACACGGAGAGCGGGAAGACCAACCTGCTGCGGCTGGTCGCCTCGGCGGTCACCGCCCGCTACAGCCCGAACGAGGCCCGCATCCTGGTGGTGGACTACCGCCGCACGCTGGTCGAGGCGGTGCCGGAGGAGTACCGCCTCGGGCACGCGGTGTCGATGGACGCCCTGCGGGAACTGGTCGACGGCTCGGCCAGGGCCATCGCGACCCGGCTGCCCGGACCGGACATCAGCCCGAGCCGGATGCGCCTCGCGGACTGGTGGACGGGTCCCCGGCTGTTCGTGCTCGTCGACGACTACGACATGGTCGGCGGCGGCTTCTCCGTGGGCCACCCCTTCGACCCGTTGTCCGACCATCTGACCCTGGGGCACGAGGTGGGGCTGCACATGGTGGTGATGCGGTCCGCGACCGGCGCGGGCCGGGGCCTGAACGACCCGCTGCTCAGGCGCCTGGACGAGGTCAACACACCGGGAGTGCTGCTGTCCTGCCCGCCGTCCGAGGGCTACCTGTTCGGCACCGTCAAGCCACGCAACCTGCCGCCCGGCCGGGCCCAGTACATCGCCCGCCGCAAGGGCACCCTCATCCAGACCGCACTCCTGGACGAACCGGACAGCGAGGACCCGGCCGGGGCGTGACCCCCGGCCCGGTGAGGGGCGGCCGTGCGGTGAGCCGCCCCTCACCGGTCGCCGGTCGCTGCGGTGTCGTCGCCGCCCGGATCGACCGGTGGCAACACCCACGCGTACCGGACCGACTGCTCGGCGACGCCCGCGCGTGCCGGACCGACTATTCGGCGACGCCCTCGCGTGCCGGACCGACTATTCGGCGACGCCCTCGCGTGCCGGACCGACTGCTCGGCGACGCCCACGCGTACCGGGCCGCCGGCCGGACGGCGATACCCGCGCGTGCCACGACGCGGCCGGACGGCTCCACCGGGCGCCATGCCTGGGCGGCACCCAACCGCTTCGGCTGCAAGCTCCGTTGCCGCACCTGCCCGGCATCCGCCGCCGACACCCCGGCGATCAACCGGACAGCCGCGCCCGAACCCCACGGCCACACAGCACCCGTACCGCCTTGACGGCGAGGACCTTTTCGTCCCCGCCAGGCGTCCATCGCCGACACCCCGCGATCAACCAGTCAGCCGCACCGGAACACCACGCCCGCGCAGCACCCCAACCGCTCTGGCGACGCGGCGCGTTGCGGCTTCTGGGCGGCGCCGGCCGCCGCCGCCCACCAGGACCGGCTCGGTGCCGCTGGGCCGATCGGCCCGCCCTTTCGTCCGCCGGGCGGTGACGAGCGGGCCCGGTGTGGCCGGCGCCGGGCTCGTCACTCCACCCGCACGGCTGCCCCGCACGGCCGCGCCCGGCGCCAGGCCGGCGCCAGGCCGGCGCCAGGCCGGGGCCAGGCCGGGGCCAGGCCGGGGCCAGGCCGGGGCCAGGCCGGGGTCAGCCCGCCGTCGAGGCGTCCTTCCCGGGTGGGCGCCATCGGCGGGCACGGCCCTTCGGGATGATCACGGCGGCCCAGACGGTCACCAGGATCAGGCCGGCGGCGGCACCGGCCGGCCACAGGGCACGTCGCGTCGCCCGGGCACCGGCCTCGTCCGTCTGGAGACGCACCGGCCGGGAACGGTCGGCCGGCGCCGGGCCGGGGGACGCGCCCGGCACGAAGGTGAGCGCACCGTACGGGTCGAGGCGGGGCACGTCCGCCGGGTAGGCCGTCGTGACCAGTCTGCGCGCCGTCTCGGCGGCGGACAGGTCCGGATGCGCGGACCGCACCAGGGCGGCCGCCGCGGCGACGTACCCGGCGGCGAGCGAGGGTCCGGAGCCGATGAAGTGGCCACGCCCACGGGGACCGATGCCGAGGACGCCGTCGCCCGGGGCGGCGAGGTCGGCGTGGCGTGGCGTGAACGCGCCCTCCGGCCGCTGTCCCCGCACGTCGACGTCGACGACGGACAGCACGCCGTCCGAGGCCGCCGGCCAGTAGTCGGCGGGCGGCGCGGCGGAGGACGTGCCGTCGCGGGGGGCGTCGGGAGCCGCGGCGGCCACGATCAGGGCGTCGTGTGCGGCGGCGTGGGCGAGGGCGCGCCGGAGGGCGGCGGAATCGCGGGTGAGAGCCGGGGACACCACGATCACCCGGGCTCCGGCGTCCACCCCCGCCCGGATGCCGTCCGCGACCGAGCCGTCCGTCGCCGCGCCCCGCTTGTCGGTGCCCCGCACGGCCACGACGCGTGCCTGCCGGGCCGCTCCCGAGAAGCCGACGCCGTCCACGGGGGCGGCGGCGATCAGCCCGGCCACGAAGGTGCCGTGGCCCACGCAGTCGTCACCGGCCCCGCCCACCGCGGTGACCCGGCCCGCCAGGGCGGGCGCCTCCATCGAGACCCCGGTGTCGACGACGGCCACCGTCACCCCGGCGCCGGTGCCGAACTGCTCTGTCCTGGACAGCTGCAGGTTCACCTGTTCCCAGGGCACGGCCTCGGCCACCGTGGCGGAGCCGCCGGTGCAGTCGGCGCCGGCCGACAGCCGGGACGGCATCACGGGCAGCCGTACCGGATCCCCGGACGCGGCCGGGGACGCGGTCGCCGGCCCGGCCGCCACCGCCGACGCGGAGAGCAGGGTGACGAGGGTCAGCACCGCCCGGCGGAGCCCCAGCCGGCGCATGCCGCCGGTGCCGCTTCCGGCGCCGCTTCCGGGCCGGGCCACGGGGCCGCCGCGCCGTCCCACAGTTCGGGTCATCCGGACACCGCCCGGCCGCCCGGCGCCACGTCCTCGGGAAGCAGCAGCCGCAGATCCTCCAGCCCGGGGGCGGCCATCGTGCTCAGCCGCCCGGCCTGACGCGTCATCATGCCCTCCAGGACCTGACGGGCGAGCCGCGCGTTGCCGAAGGACCGGTCGCGCGGGAGCGACTCGAAGTACGCGCGCAGCACCTGGCCCGTGCCCGGCCCGCACTCGTAGCCGGAGGCGGCGGCGTGCTGCCGCACGATGGTGACCAGTTCGTCCGAGGAGTAGTCGGCGAACTCCACCCGCCGGGAGAAGCGCGAGGACAGGCCCGGGTTGGAGGAGAGGAAGCGTTCCATCTCCTCGGTGTAGCCGGCGACGATGACCACCGCCTGGTCCCGGTGGTCCTCCATGAGCTTGAGCAGGGTGTCCACCGCCTCCTGCCCGAAGTCCGACCCGGAACCCGGCCCGCCGGGAGTCAGCGTGTAGGCCTCGTCCACGAACAGCACGCCGCCCAGGGCGCGTTCGAAGGCCTCCCGGGTCAGCTGCGCGGTGTGGCCGACGTACCGGCCGACGAGGTCGGCGCGGGCCACCTCGACGAGCTGACCGCGCGGCAGCACGCCCAGCGAGACGAGCAGTTCGCCGTAGAGCCGCGCCACCGTGGTCTTGCCGGTGCCCGGCGGCCCGGTGAAGACCAGGTGGTGGCTGATGCGGGGCGCGGGCAGCCCCGCCGCCTCGCGCTGGCGGGTGACGGACAGCAGGTTGACCAGGTCGGTGACGTCGCGCTTGACGGCCGCCAGGCCCACCAGGTCGCCGAGGCGGGCCAGCGGGTCGCCGCCCGGGCCCGCGCCGGCCTCGTCGGCGACCGCGCGGGCGGCCTCCTCGCCGATGTCCTCGGGGAGGAGCAGCTGGAGGTCCTGGTCGGTCATGTCGGAGAGCGTGGCGAGGCGGGTGGCCTGGCGGTCCACCATCTCCTCGAACACCTGGCGGGCGGCGCGGCCGTTGCCGAAGGCCGCGTCCCTGGGCATGCGTTCGAAGTGCACGGCGAGGGCCTTGCGGGTGGCGTCGTCGAGCACGTACTGGTGCCCGGCGCACATGCTCTCCACGATCGCCACCAGTTCCGGCACCGCGTAGTTCTCGAACTCCACGGTCCGGGAGAAACGCGAGGCCAGACCCGGGTTGGAGGCGAGGAAGTCCTGCATCTCGGCGGAGTACCCGGCGGCCACGACCACCACGTCGTCACGGTGGTCCTCCATGAGCTTGAGGAGGGTGTCGACCGCCTCCCGGCCGAAGTCGGCGCCGGAACCGCGGCCGTCGGAGAGCAGGGTGTAGGCCTCGTCGATGAACAGGACGCCGCCCAGGGCGCGGTTGAACGCCTCGGTGGTCTTGATGGCCGTACCGCCGATGACCTGCGCCACCAGGTCGGCCCGGGAGACCTCGACCAGGTGTCCGGAACGCAGTGCGCCGAGTTCGGCGAGGACCGCCCCGTAGAGCCGGGCCACGGTGGTCTTGCCGGTGCCGGGCGGACCCGCGAAGACGAGGTGCCGGCCCATGGGCGGAGCGGACATGCCGAGCTTGGCGCGGCGCTGGGCCATCCGGGTCAGGTTGACCAGCGTGCGCACCTGCTGCTTGACGTTGTCCAGTCCGATCAGCGCGTCGAGGGCGCCGAGGGGGCCGTCCGCCCGGGTGAGCCGGGCCTCCTCGCCGTCCTGCCCCGCGGTGTGCGGGCCGCCGTCGGTCCCGTCGGCGCCCCAGGCGTCCGGCCTGCCGTTGCCGGTGCTGGTCAGTCCCTCGACGGCGAGCCGCTCACCGGGCCTCGACTGTACGAGTCCGCCGCCGCCGTTGTCCCGGACGGTGCAGTTGACGACGGACACCGGTTCCGTCGACTCGACGCACAGACCGTCCTGCGTACTGCCGCTGATCTCGCAGGAGTTGAACGAGCCGCGGCCGCCGTCGGCGACCAGGACGCCGTGCCGGCCGCTGCCGGCCACCCGGAGCCGGGTCGCGGTCAGCTCGCCGCCGCCCTCGACGGCGACCCCGGACTCCTCGGCCCCGCTGATCTCCAGGTCCCGCACCGTCATGATGCCGCCGGCTCCGACCGACACACCGCCGGCGGCGGGCGCGAGGACCGCTCCGCCGCCGACGTAGACGTTGCCGTCGTCCTCGGCCCGGACACCGCAGCGCCCGGCCCGCTCGACCGTGCAGTCCTCCAGCCGGCCCCGGCCGTCCTTCAGGACCTCCACCCCGTGCCCGCGCGGCGCGTTGACACGGGCCCGCCGGATCAGCGGGTTGGCGCCGGTGCGGATGGAGACGCCGGCGCCCTGGGCGTCGGTGACGTCGAGCCGGTCCAGTTCGGCGGCCGACTCCTCCTCCAGCAGCACCGCGGTGGTCGCGCAGTCCTTGACGGTCAGGCCGACCAGGACGGGCGAGGAGTGCCCGTTCACCCGGAGGGCGGGGGCCTGGGCCGCGTCCAGCCAGCAGTCCTCGTACGTCCCCCGGGAGCGGTCGGTGACCAGCAGCCCGCTGCCCTTGGTGCGTGCCGTACGGCAGCGGCGGACCACCGGGTCGCTGCCGCCGCTGACCACGATGCCGGCGCCGGTGGTGGCGGTGACCCGCACGTCCTCGAGTTCCGTCCGGGACTGGCTGACGAGCTGGACCCCGGTGCTGGTGTCGTGCACCACGGTCCGCAGCACCCGCGTGGTGCTGTGTCCCTCCAGGGCGACGGCGGGCTTGTCGGTCGAGGAGATGTCGCAGTCCTCGACCGAGGCCTGCGCCTCTCCGTTGGCGAGGACGCCGTTGCCGCGGGCGTCGCGGACCGTGCAGCCGCGCAGGGTCAGCCGCCCGCTCTCGCCGACGACCACGCCGGAGGTGCCGAGGTGCTCGATGGTGCAGGACTCGACGGAACTCTCCACCACGGCGGTGACCACGACCCCGGCGCCGCCGGGATTGCTGACCCGGCAGTCCCGCAGGGCGAGCGAGCCGCCGGCCCGGGCCAGCAGCGCCGTCCAGGCGGAGCCGGTGACCTCGCACCCCTGCATGGCGACCTGCCCGCGCGGCGCGTCGATGACCGGGAGTTCCTCGTCGCGTCCCTGGAACACCAGGTCGGTGAGCATGGCGGCCTCGGCCTTGAGCACGAGCGCGCTGCCCCGGCGCGGCGCTATCCGGACACTGCCGCGGGCCTGCTCCGCCACGATGGTGACCGGGGTGGTGATGGTCAGGTTCTCCGCGTACGTCCCGGGAGCCACGCTGACGACGGCGCCGCTGCGTGCCCTGGCCAGCGCCTCACCGATCGTCCGAAAGCCGTCGGGTCCCTCCGGGCTGACCGTAAGTACCTGGCGTGACAAGCGCGTTCCTCCTTCTCGGCCCCGCACGGCACAAGTCCGCCCCGGATTGCCTTTGCATGACCATCATGCCGGGCCCCCGCCCGCCCATCCGCCCGGATCCCCAGCAAGTCACCTGCTCCTGAGGGTTACTTGAGCTTCAGAGCGCTTGATCTTGGTCAGCTTCCGGCGACTTGCGCGAGACGTGACACATCTCACACCCCGCTTGACCGAGCGGCCCCTCTCCCCGGCCGGCGAGGGGCGCCGACGGGCCGAGCGTCCGGCAGCGACGACGGTCACGAGGATCACGACGCCTTGCCCGCCGACCAGCCGTTCAGTCGCCCCTGCGGACACCCCTCCACTTGTGTACACGCGTGACACTTGGTACCTTCGAGCGCATGACGCACCCACTGCCCATAGAGTCGATCCGCGATGTCCGGGCACACCTGGCCGAGGTCGTGGAGCGCGCCGATCGCGACGATGTACCCACCGTGATCACTCGGCGGGGAAAGCAGGTCGCTGCCGTCGTGTCCATCGAGGTGCTGCGCAAGTACCAGGAATGGGAAGAGCGCGAGATCAACCGGATCATCGACGAGCGCATGGCCAGTCCGGAGCCCGGCATCCCGATCGAGGAGGTCATGAGGGAGACGCTGGCGCGCAGTGAGTGACTACCGCACCGTCTTCCGGCCCGAGGCGCAGGCCGAGTTGCGCAAGATCCCGCGGGACATGGCCCTGCGTATCCTGGTCAAGCTGACCGAGCTGGAGAGCGACCCGCTGGGCTTCAACACCACGGCCCTCGTCTCTCAGCCTGACCGACGCCGCCTCCGGGTCGGCGACCACCGCGTCATCTACACGATCGACAATGGCGAACTCGTGGTGTGGGTCGTCCACGTCGGACACCGCTCCACGGTCTACGCCTCCTGAACCCTGCTCTCGGGTCACCCGTCGACCCGACCGGATGCCCTCATCGCGAGCGCTCCTGCGGGATCCGCGGTCGGTCAGCTGGGAGCCGACGACGTTCACGCCCTGCCCGGTCCGGCTGGCCGCCGGACGCGGCGCAGCCGGCCGTCGGGTCATCCGCCGGATCGGCGTGAACGGCGGTCGCGCCACCGGGTGACCAGCCACAGGACGTTGACTCCGCCCAGGGTGACCAGCACTGCCGCCGAGTCGGTGTTGCGCGCGACGCCGTGGTCCGGGCCCAGCCCCCGGGCGGCCCGGACCAGCAAGGTGATGTCGGCGGGAAGGGTGACGGCGGCCATGAAGGCCAGGCAGGCCACCGTGCCGGCCACGAGGACCACGCTGTAGAGGCGGACGGCCCGGCGCTCGTGCGGCGGCAGCCGGGTGCTCGGGTCATCGGCGTCTGCCGTCCCGCCGGGACGTGGGAGCCGTACGGCCCGCCGGAACACGTACCGGGCGTAGGCGAGCCCGTCGCCGTACAGGTTCCGGCACCGGGTGAGGTCCTGGAGGACGAAGTACAGGTCCGTCCGGGTGAACACCATGAGCTGGAAGGGCAACGGCATCAGAGCCAGCAGCAGGGCCGCGGCCAGCAGCCGGTGGGCCGTCGTCCCGGTGTCCGTCACGGCGAGGCCGATGACCAGGGCCGACGCGACGGACAGGTTGAGGGCGATACCGGCCAGATAGGCCGTCAGGCGGTGGCGTCGCGGGGCGAGTTCGATACCGCTGATGTCGGTCTGCATCACCAGGAACTGCAGCCGGGTGCCCAGTCGCATCCTGCCCGGCACGCCCACGGCGCGTGCGGTGACCAGGTGCGCCAGCTCATGGGCGAACAGCAGCGCCCATCCGGCCGCCGCTCCGCTGAGCAGCACCAGACTGCCGTGCGGGCTCCACAGCAGATCGCGATAGCCCGGAAGCAGGTCGGGACGGCGCACCAGGACGGCGACCGCGGCCGAGAGCAGCACTCCGACGAGCAGGGGAAGCACCGGGGACAGGGCGAACCGGACCTGCTGGGGGCGCAGCCACGGCAGTGACGCGCGGGGAGGTTCGACGTCCGGGACCGGGCGGTCTCCGATCCGGGCCACGAATCCCAGAGCGGCCAGATCCCTGATGAAGTCCGTGATGTCGAACTCCTCGCCGGTCTCGGCCCGCAGGGTCCGCTCCGTACGGGCCACGCTCAGCCCCTCGCCCAGCAGTTCCACCGCACGTGCCCCGGCCGCCGGCATGGCGACGAAGGTCCGGGTGCTCATACGGCCCACGATCCACTCGTCCCCGTCCCGCCGTACCCCCAGGTCATGCAGCAGGACGTGGGTCGACGGCTCGATCCGGGGAAGGTCCTCGGCGTCCTGTACGTCCTCCATGTCCTCCACGCCCTTCGCCGCGGCGTCCGTCACGAGGGCTCCCGCCGTCCGGGGTCCGCCTTCGGCCGTGCCCGGCAGGCGGGGCAGTCGGGGCGACGCTCGGACCGCTGCATGATCGGGTCGCCGGGCATCATGAGGTTGAGGCCGAACCGGCATCCCGGATCGATCTGCGGGATCCCGCACAGCAGCATGAGAGCGGCATGGGCGAGCAGACTGCCGGACAGGCCCGCGGTCACGGCGTTGACCGGGTTCCACGGCATACGGGGCGAGGCGGCGTTCTCGTCCTGGCCGGGCGCGAGGCGCAGATCGCGCCGCTCGATCTCGGTGCGGCGCAGGCACTCCCAGCACCCGCCCCGGCCGGGGCTGAAGACCCCGACGCTCACCAGCGGACCGCGATAGCCCGCTTCGGCCCAGGGCGTACCGGAGGCCAGGCAGACCTGGTTGGCCCATCGGCGGATCACGGCAGGGCGGTCGGCGGCCAGCAGCAACACGTCGTAGGCCGGCCTGTCGCCGCAGCCGCCGGAGGTGCCTCTCAGCAGGTCTTCGAGATCGGCCGGTCCGCGCACTTCACGTCGCTCGCCGGTGACCGCCGCATCCGAGTTGAGGGCGCGGAGCGCGGTCAGCGCCGCGTCGATCTTGGGCGTTCCGAGGTCGCTCTCACGGAAGAGGGTCTGCCGGTTCAGATTGGACAGTTCGACGACATCCGGTTCCACGCAGTGCAACCGCCCCACACCGGAAGCCACCAGGTCGCGCGCGGCGGCTCCGCCGGTGCCGCCGACGCCGATCAGCAGGACCCGGGAACGGCGCAGCCGCACCTGCGGTTCCCAGGCGCTCTCCCGGGGGCGGAGGTCCATCCAGCGCAGCAGGGTCATGCCCCTGCTGTACCGCTCGCGTTCCCGCTCGGACAGCTCCGCCGGCGGCGCGGCACCGGCGTCCTCCACGTAGCCGGCCATGGTCAGATCCGTCATGGCCTGGACGATGTCCGGGTGCGGCAGCCGCAGCCCCGGGTGCCGACGGGCCACCTCGGCGACCACGCCCCCGGCGTCACGTGTCCCGTCCATGGCGTCGACCAGCGTCCACACCCAGCCGTCGGGATCCCTGATCTCGGCACCGATGCCGTGGACGACGCTCCCGATCCGCACGTGGCCGTCGACGGTCCGATAAGCCCGGTGCTCCGGCTTGATCCGAGGCCGCCGCATCTCGGGTACCGTCATCTTCGCGCCACGCACGTCATTCCCAACTACCTTGACTGCAAAGGACATTGACAAGAGTTGCCCGCCGAGCGAACGCTGGCAAGAGCACGTCGGCCGCTGCGGTTCGACCGCAGCGCGCAAGCACAGCGCATCACCGCCACCACCGGAAGGACACGACATGAGCAACAAGATCGAGATCCGTCCGCTGGACAAGAAGGAGACCACCAGCGACAGCGGGGGCAACGGCGGCGCCTGATCCGACGCGGATGATCAACCGTTACCTCACGGTCGCGGAGGTCGACGAGTCGGCGCGACGGCTGGTCTCCCGGTTTCCGGGGGCCGGCCGTCTGCGCCGGATCGGGACGTCCCGCGGCGGCCGTCCGATCGTGATGCTCTCCGTGGGCCACGGGCCGCGCCACATCCTGGTGGTCGCCCGCCCACACCCCGACGAGCCGGTCGGCGGCACGACCGCGATCGCCCTCGCGGAGCAGGTGGCGCGCGGCACGTCGCGGTCCCCCGCGACCGACCCCGCCGTCGTCACCTGGGACATCGTTCTGTGCCTGGACCCGGACGGCGCCGCGCTGACCCGTCGGATCGAAGCGGCGACGGCCGGAGCCGCCCCCACCCCGGAGAGCTATTACCGCACCGCCTACCGCCCGGTCGCCGCGGAACAGCCCGAGTGGGCGCCGATCGAATCGCGGCAGCTTCCGGAGAGCCAGGCACTGTTCCAGGTGATCGACGAACTACGGCCGTTCCTCCAGTGTTCGCTGCACGGCGTCGAAGCGGGCGGAAGCTGGGTGCAGCTCACCCGTGGCCTGCCCGGACTGGCCACCCCCTTCCAGACGTCCGCCGCGCAACTCGGCATTCCGGTCCAGCACGGCACGTTCGACGCCCTGTACTGGGAGAACCCCAGCCCCGGGATCCACGTCCTGCCTCCGCCCGACAGCACCGCCCGACTGGCGGCCGGGTCCGAGAACATCGGGGCGTCCACCTGGTGCGCGCCCGGACGGTACGGCGGCGTCACGGCGATCGTCGAAGTGCCCATGTGGGCGACCGACCTGGCCGACGACCTGTCCCCCCACCCCGACGCCGCCTCGCTGCTGCGCGGCCTGTCCTGCCTGGTGAGGGACGGCGGACAGCAGGTGACCGCCGTCCTCGACAAGGCGCGCGGGTTCCTTCCCGCGGCCCAGGACAGCCCGCTCGGACGCGTGCTGGAGTGGATGGCCGGCGGTCTGTACGACATGGTCGCCGAGTCCTGGGAACCGCTCATCCGGCAGGCGGCCGACGATCCCCGGCGGATCACCACAGCCCAGGTCAGCGCCCTGGACGTGGTGGCCCGCCGCCAGCCGCTGCGCGCCGCGGGCCTTCTTCTGCGACTGCTGGAGACGGCGGACGACGCCGCCGCCCCCGGGCTGTACCGCGATCTGGACGAACTCTTCACCGGGTGGTGCAGGGACTTCGAGAAGGCCCTGGTCCTGCGCTGGGTGCCCGTACACCATCAGGTGGAACACCAGACCCGCACGGTCATGGCGGCCGCCGAGGCCGCACTGGCGGACCTCTGCTGAGAATCCGCACGCGTTGAGAGGTGCATGCGCACGTCGCGCTCACGGGGCGCGGACGGCTGCACCGTCCGACGAGGGTGCCCCACTACGCGGCCAGACGACGGATCCCCGGCCTCGCCGGACGCACCGCCGTGGCCTGGATCCCGACGACCTCGACGGCGACGCCCCACGCCTCGAGCATCTTGGCCGTCTGCACGAGGGTGACCTGGGAGAACGGGAACAGCGTGTCGGCAGTGAGGTCGGTTCCGTCCTTGAGCAGGATCGCGAAGACGACCCTCGCCGGCCGGAAGCCCTCCGGCAGGGGCCGACCGGGCCGGGCCGCGGCCACCTTCCGGGCGAACCCGTCCATGGCCTCCGACGAGTGCAGCAAGGTCTGAACGGCGACCACGGCCTGGCCGAACAGATGGCTCAGCGCGTCGGAGCCCTTGGCCCGCTTCACCATGACCAGGACGTCGTCCGGGCTCAGCAGGTCGCAGATCTCCACGCCGTTGCCCCGGTGCAGCGCGGTCCGGATGTTGTCCCGGTCGAAGCAGACGTACCCGGGCCGCAGGTCGGGCACCGACTCGTTGTAGTCCCGTTCCCGGTCCCCGAGCGCCCAGGCCGGGAGGTCGACCGAGGGCGTTCCGGTGATGAGCCGCTCCACCTGCGAACGGATCGCCTCCAGGTACGCCTCACCGATCTCGTACCACTGCCCGTCCAGCAGGAAGAACCGGCGGGCGCCGAGCGACACCTGCGCTTCGATCCAGCGCAGCACCTGCGACGTCCGGATGACGTCGCCCTTCTCCGCCCGGGTGTGCGAGTAGAGGGTGACCGTGCCGTCCCGGAGCGCGGCGAAGCGCGTACCCGACCTGTGCACGCGGGCGCGGTTGAGGACGTACTCCAGGCTGAAGTCGTCGGTGAGGTGCGCCTGCTTGCTGTCGACCTTGGTGGCGAACGCCTGGGCGGCGGCGTAGTCGTCCCAGTGGTCGGAGGGGACGGCGACCGTGATGCGTCCGTCCGGCGGCTCGCCGAGCATGTCGTCGAGCCGCTCCTTCAGCAGCCCGACGAGGTCGTCGTCCTTGACGGGGACGATGTGCTCGACGAATTCCAGCTCCGGACTCGGGGCCTCGTCCCTCAGGACACGGGCGATGGCCCGGATGTCCGCGACCAGGTCCTCGGCCTCGACGCCGAGGCGCAGCCGCAGCCCGGTACCGCCCTCGACACTGGTGATCTTCGTACGGCTGTCCTGGGCGATCGTCAGCTCGATCCCCTCCAGCCGGCCGCCCAGCCGCCGCACGATCTGCGCGTGCTCCTGGACACCCAGGCTCCAGACCGGAGTGCCGCCGGGCACCAGGGTGATGTCGGTACGGCCGCCGCCCGGCGTGTGCGAGACCAGGTCCCGGATCTGGGCGGGATCCACCCTGCGGGTCACGAAGCTCAGCCCGAACCGCCGGTCCTTGACACGGTCGGGCACCAGACGGAAGCCCTGGTCGTAGCCGATGGCGTACACCTCGCCGTCGACCGCGAGCATCAGCAGCCCGGCCGACCGGTTCACCGGCCGCGACACCTCGCACCCCGTCGTGCGGCTGATCTCGCTGCACCAACTCGCCACCGGCTGCTCGAAGCTGCCCGTGACCAGCAACGCGGGAACACCCAACCGCTCCTCCGGGAAGGCCAGTTCCGCGTCGACGGCCGCGAGACGCTCCGGGTCGAGGACGTCGAACATCGCGTCGGCCGTGGGAGCGACGCCCGTGAGGCGGTACAGGGTGCGCTTGGACGTGCTGGAGGTGCTGGAGGTGCTGGAGGCCATGGCGCCGCTCCATTCCGAGGTGTTGAAGGCAGAGGGAAGCCCGAGAGCCCCGGGGAAGCAGGGAGGGCCGGTGAAAGCACATCCAGTACAGCGACAACTGAAAGCACTGTCAAATGCTTCACGTCGGTTGGATGTCGGTATAGAGTGGGACCGTCCCGCACGCCCTCCCCACGTCACCGGCAGGAGCCCATGAACCAGCAGGCCAGCGCCCTCGTGACCGCCGCCGACATTTCCCGGCTGGCCGGCGTCACCCGAGCCACGGTGAGCAACTGGCGTCGCCGGCACCCGGACTTCCCCGCCCCGGCGGGAGGCACGGACACCAGCCCGACCTACGACCTCGACGCCGTACGCGCCTGGCTCTCCGCCCGTGGCCAGCTCCCCGAGGACACGCCGGCGGACGAACTCCGCACCGCGCTGCGCGCCCACCCGGGCGACGGCGAACTGGCCCTGCGCCTGCTCCCCGCGGTGCTCGCCGCCGCCCGGTTGGGCCGGAGAGAGCGCGAGGCCCTTCCAGGACTACGTGACGACGCACTGCTGCGATGGATCCGGTCGGCCGCGGACGCCGACGCCGACGGTATCCCCGGAATCGCGAGATCCACCTGCAGCGCCGACGTGACCGGGCCGCTGAGGGCCTTGGTGCGATGCATCTCCGTGAACGGCGCCGAGGCTGCGACGAATGTCCTGGCCGAACGCCTGCTTGAGGACACGGGCGCCACCGGCACCTATGTCACGCCGCGCCCCTTGGCCGACCTCATGGCCCGACTCCTGGTCGACAGCGCGGGCGCCTACCCCGCGAGCGTTCTCGACCCCGCGTGCGGCACCGGATCGCTGCTCGCAGCGGCGGCATCCGCGGGCGCGACCGAACTGCACGGCCAGGACATCCTGGTCGCCCAGGCCGCCCAGGCCGCAGTGCGGCTACGCCTGAACGCCCCCGAGGCGGCGATCACCGTACGCACGGGGGACAGTCTCCGCTCCGACGCCTTCCAGGGCCTCACCGCGGACGCCGTCCTGTGCAATCCCCCGTACGGGGTCCGTGACTGGGGGCACGAGGACCTGGCGTACGACCAGCGCTGGGCCTACGGCGTGCCGCCCAAGGGTGAACCCGAACTCGCCTGGGTCCAGCACTCCCTGACCCACCTGGCTCCCGGCGGCCGTGCCGTGCTCCTCATGCCGCCCGCCGTCGCGGAACGCACCGCCGGCCGGCGTATCCGGGCCCAGCTCGTACGCGACGGAGCCCTCCGCGCGGTCGTCTCACTTCCCCAGGGCGCGGCCACCCCGCTCCACATCGGTCTGCACCTGTGGGTGCTCGAACGGCCCGACCCCCAGGCTGACGCCCCGAAGACGGTCCTGCTCGTCGATGCCGCCGCCGAGAACCGGGACCTCGACTGGGCCGCCGTCGACGACACGGTGCTCTCGGCATGGCGGCCGTACCTCGCCGACCAGGACGGCTTCACAGGAGCCCCAGGTGTCTCGGGCGCCGTCCCGATCCCCGATCTCCTCACCGAGGCCGTGGACCTGACTCCGGCCCGGCACATCCGGACGGCCTCCCGGCAAGCCCTCCGCCCCGCCCTGCTGGCCCGGCAGGCATCGGACCTGTACGGCCAGCTACACCAAGTCGCAAGGGACCTGACCGGCCTCAGCGCCGACGGCGACTGGCCGCCGGCCGACGACCGCCCCCGCGACTGGCGCACCGCTACGGTCGCGGATCTCCTACGCGGCGGCGCTCTCAGTCTCCTTCGCAGCGCGCCGGCAGGCCGCCGCACCCGTAGCGGCCAACCGCAGCCGCAGCCCGATCCGGAAGTAGGCGGACGACCGGCACTCACGGCCGCCGACGTACTGAAGAACCGACCCGCCTCCGGAACGGAAGCGGACCTTCACACCGGCGTCACCCTTCCCCTGCTCCGGGAGAACGACGTACTGCTCACAGAGATGCTGCGGGTGGGGCGTGCCGCCGTGGCCCGGGTCGTCGAGCAGGCCGAGGCAGACTGCCTCCTTGGTCCCCACCTGCTGCTCTTCCGCCCGGACCGGCGCCGGCTCGACCCCTGGTTCCTGGCCGGGTTCCTCGCGGCGGAGCAGAACGTCAACGCCGCGGCCACCGGTACATCCATCATCCGGGTGGACCCCCGACGGCTACGCGTTCCGCTGCTCCCACTCGCGGAACAGCAGCGCTACGGCGCCGCCTTCCGCCACCTGCACGAGCTGCGCACCGCCGCCCGCCGGGCAGACCAGGCCGCCGAGGACGTCACACGTCTCCTCAGCACCGGGCTCACCGGCGGCGCGCTGTTGCCGGACGGTCACGGATCGGCGTGAAACCTGCGGCCCGGCATCGTGAACGGCCAGACTTGACGTCTCTGTCCCACTGGGACGGCGAAACTCCGGAAGGACAGCGTTGAACAGCAGTAAGCACACGGAACTGGCGAACCATGCGTGGTCGGTCGCCGACCTCCTGCGCGGCGACTACCGGCAGCACGACTACGGCAAGGTGATCCTGCCGTTCACCGTGCTGCGGCGTCTGGAGTGTGTCCTCGCGCCGACCAAGGACAAGGTCCTGGAGGTCGCCGCCCGCTTCCAGGACCAGGACATCAACCCCGACCGCTTCCTGCGCAAGGCGTCCGGCCACAGCTTCTACAACACCAGCACTTACACGCTGAAGGCCATCGCGGGCGACCCCTCGCACGCGGCGAAGTACCTGAACGAGTACTACGGCGCCTTCTCCCCCAACGCCCGGGAAGTCCTGGAGCGGTACGACTTCGCCCAGCAGATCAAGCGGCTGGACGCGGCGAACCTGCTGTACCAGGTGGTCGGCCGGTTCGCCGACCTCGACCTGCGGCCGGTGAAGAGGGACGAAGACGGCAATGTCGTACTCGGCGAGGACGGCAAGCCGGTCGAGATCGTCTCCAACCACCAGATGGGCTACATCTTCGAGGAGTTGATCCGGCGCTTCGCCGAGCAGTCCAACGAGACGGCCGGTGAGCACTTCACGCCCCGGGAAGTCATCCGGCTGATGGTCAACCTGCTCGTCGCGCCGGACAGCGACGCGCTGGCCCTGCCGGGCACCGTGCGCACGGTCATGGACCCGGCCTGCGGCACCGGCGGCATGCTCAGCGCGGCCGAGGAGCACATCACGGCCCTCAACCCGGATGCCACCGTCAAGGTCTTCGGCCAGGAACTCAACCCCGAGTCCTGGGCCATCTGCCGGTCCGACATGATGATCAAGGGCCAGGACCCGGAGAACATCAAGTTCGGCAATTCCTTCAGCGACGACGGCTTCAGCAACGACGACGCCAAGAGAGACAAGAACACGCCCACCACTTTCGACTACCTGCTGGCCAACCCGCCGTTCGGCGTGGAGTGGAAGAAGGTCAAGAACGTGGTGGAGGACGAACACGAACGCCTCGGTGAGAGCGGGCGGTTCGGCGCAGGCCTGCCGCGCATCAACGACGGCTCGCTGCTCTTCCTCCAGCACATGATCTCGAAGATGAAGCCGGTGGACGCCTCGGGGTCGGGCGGCAGCCGCATCGCGATCGTCTTCAACGGCTCCCCGCTGTTCACGGGAGCGGCGGAGTCGGGCGAGTCCAGGATCCGGCAGTGGATCCTGGAGAACGACTGGCTGGAGGGCATCGTCGCCCTGCCCGACCAGCTCTTCTACAACACCGGCATCTCCACGTACTTCTGGGTGCTCAGCAACCGCAAGGCCAGGGACAGGCGCGGCAAGGTCGTCCTGCTGGACGCGCGCGACTACTGGCGCAAGATGCGGAAGTCACTGGGCGACAAGCGCAAGGAACTGGGCGAGCAGCACATCTCCGAGATCACGCGGCTCTACACGGAGGCGCTGGCGGTCCTCGACGCGGCGGAGAGGGGCGGCGGCCACGACCTGGCCGACCGGGCCGGGAAGATCAAGGTCTTCCGCAACGAGGACTTCGGATACCGCCGGATCACCGTCGAACGGCCGTTGAAGCTCCGCTTCGAGGTGACGGAGGAGACGCTGGCGGCCATCACGGCGTCCAAGCCGATCACCCGGGCCACGGACGCCGAGGCGTTCGCAGCGGCTTTGCGCCCGCTGGTCGGCAAGTCCTGGACGACGAAGTCCGACGCGTGGATCGACCTGAAGGACGCGGTCGTCGCGGCCGGCCTGTTGTGGCCGACGGGCGCGCCCTTCGGCAAGGCGCTCCGGGAGGCGGTCGGCGTCCGCGACCCGGAGGGCGAGGTCCAGCGCATCAAGGGCCAGCCGGAGCCGGACCCGGAACTGCGGGACTACGAGAACGTCCCGCTGGAGGAGGACGTGGAGGCGTATCTGCGGCGCGAGGTCCTCCCGCACGTCCCGGACGCGTGGATCGACCACAGCAAGACCAAGATCGGCTACGAGATCCCGTTCACGCGGCACTTCTACGTGTACAAGCCGCCGCGGCCGTTGGCGGAGATCGACGCGGAGCTGAAGGCTCTGGAGGCCGAGATCCAGGCGCTGCTCGGGGAGGTCACGGAATGAGCACGGTGCGTCTGCGACACCTCGCTGATGTCAATCCATTGACGCCCGCTTTCGATCGTCTTGCGAACGATGAGGAGCTCACTTTCCTCCCCATGGAAGCTGTATGGCCGGGAGAAAGACTGGACATCTCACGGCGTCGGGTCAAAGCATCCGTTGCCACTGGCTACACTCGCTTTCAGAACAGCGACGTACTTGTGCCGAAGATCACCCCCACGTTTGAGGCCGGACGGGCTGTGCTAATTCACGGTCTCCATCGAGGCGTGGGCACGGGAAGTACGGAGCTTCACGTGCTACGCCCCGGGCCACTCATTGACCCGCGGTTCCTTTTGTACGTAGTGAATACACACAGCTTCCTCAAAAAGGGAGAGGCGGAGATGTACGGCGTCGCGGGACAGCAGCGTGTTCCGGATGCCTTCCTGCGTGATCTGCTAGTAGATCTACCTCCACTGGAGGAACAGCGCCACATCGCCGACTTCCTCGATGCCGAGACCTCCCGCATCAACGCGATCACCAATGCAATGCGATCAGAGATTTCCTTGCTTATCCAACGCCGAGTGCAGACCATCGATCGGATTTGGGAGCACGCCAAGAGCGCCCCTCGCATGAGACTCGGATATGCGACCAGCCTCGTGACAAGCGGATCGCGCGGATGGAGTGACTATGTATCCGATTCGGGCGCACTCTTCTTCCGCAGCGCCAATCTTCGACCTGACAGCATCCAACCAAAGCTGACAAATGCGGTCTACGTTCAAATTCCCGCCCTTTCCGCAACAGAGGCTATCAGAGCACGTATCGCTGACGGTGACGTCCTGGTGGGTATCACAGGCGCAAATTGCGGCTGGGTTGCACTGGCGGATGGCGCGGTCGCTGGCGGATACGTAAGCCAGCATGTCTGTTTGGTGCGCCCGGACGAGCACCGAATCAGCGGCGAGTGGCTCACTTACCTTATTGCTTCGCCATCAGTACAGGACAGGCTTATGGGCAGTCAGTACGGCGGGACCAAGACCCAGCTGTCGCTTCCGGATATTCGCGATCTACGCGTACCCGTTCTTCCTATCACAGAGCAGAAGAAGCTGAGCGGCGAGATAACTCGGCAAGTCAGCCGGATCGATAACATGCGCAGCCTAAGGTCCCGTCAACTCGATCTCCTCGCCGAGCGCCGCCTAGCCCTGATCACCGCCGCCGTCACCGGACAGATCGACGTGTCCACTGCCAGTGGACGAGGGATCGAGGAATGATCGCGTCATGAGTCCAGCCGCGCCCCACCGCCCGATGCCGTTCATCACCCGCGTCCGCGTCGACAACTACAAGTCCATCGCTCATTGCGACGTGACTCTCGGCCGGTTCACCGTGTTGCTCGGGCTGAACGCCGCAGGCAAGTCAAACTTCCTCGACGCTCTGCGCTTCGTACGTGACGCGCTGACGAACGGCCCGGCTGAGGCCGTGGCAGCGCGCGGCGGATGGGAGGAGGTGTTGCGCCGGGTCCCTGAGCCGGCGACCTCCTGCACGATCGGTCTGGAGTTTCACCTGCCACCGTTCGCCGACACGCAGGCCTGGGTGGGGCGGTACGAGATCACCCTCGCGCCGCCGACCGCCCCCAAGGCGGGGCGAGAAGCAGGGCCCGGTGTCCGTGTCCGGCGTGAGTTCTGCGAGATTCACCACCCTGGAGCCAAGGACGGGGCGGGCGCTGAGCGCTTCTCAAAGCGGGAAGCCGGGAATGAACGTCGTCAGAAAATGCTGACGCTTTCACGCCTGAGTGAGACCGAACCGTTCGCTGACCTCCATACAGCTCTCACGGGCATGTTCTTCTACAACCCAGACCTGTCCAATCTCCGCAAGGCCAGCCCGAACACCCCAACCGCCGGAGCCCTCGTTGAGAACGGCAGCGAACTCGGCCCAGCCTTGGCGGTCTTGGGGGATCAAGAGCGTGAGCGCATCTCGCAGTACCTCGGGGTGATTGTGCCCGGAGTCGTAGAAGTCGGCCCTACGGACCCCTCCGCCGACTACATCGCGGCCCGGATCAGCTTCGCCACCGACGGTGAGACGGAACCGCACGTCTTCCGGGCCGAGTCCATGTCGGAAGGGACCATCCGAGCCATCGGTCTGCTGACCGCCCTCTTCCAGCCCGACGCCCGCGAAGGCTGGATTCCGCTCATCGCCGTCGAGGAGCCCGAGTTGGCGCTGCACCCGCTCGCGGCCGGGGCCCTCTACGACGCGCTCACGGAAGCCAGCGAGTACGTACAGGTCCTCGCCACCACGCAGAGCGCGGAGTTGTTCGACCGCAAGGAGGCCGATCTGTCGGCCATCCGCGTGGTCGCCGCCGAGCATGGGGTGACGGTGATCGGCGAAGTGGACCCGGTCAGCCGGTCGATCGTCGCCGACGGCCTGGCCACCACGGCCGAACTGCTGCGTTCCGACCAGTTGCGCCCAGTCGTCGAACCCCCAGCCCAGCCGGAGGGTGAGGAGTGAGCCACCCGAGGGTCACGATCGCCTCCGTCGTCGAGGGCGAGGGCGAGATCAGCGCACTGCCCGTCCTCCTGCGGCGGCTGATGTACGAGGCGGAGATCTGGGACGCGGACATCCAGCCGCCCTTCCTGGTCGACCGCGGCCGGCTCGTCCGACCTGGCGGGCTGGAAGCCGCCGTGGAGGCCCAGGCTCGACGCGTCCCCGCCGACCACCCGGGCGGCATCCTGGTCGTGATCGACGCCGACGACGACTGCCCGGCAAGCCTCGGGCCTTCGCTGCTGGCCCGCGCCCAAGCGGCCCGCCCGGACCGCCGGACGGCCGTCGTGCTGGCGAACCGGGAGTTCGAGGCGTGGTTCCTCGCGTCGGCGCCCTCGCTCGGCGGCCGGGCGGGTCTCGCCGAGCACCTGGAGGTCCCGGCCAACAGCGAGACGTTACGCGACTGCAAGGGCTGGCTGACCCACAACCGGCGCGACGGAGTGCGGTACCGCCCCCGCGTGGACCAGGCGGCACTGACCCAGGACATGGATCTCGACCTCGCCCGCGCCAACTCGCCGTCCTTCGACAAGTTCTGTCGCGACATCACCTATCTGGTCACCGGAAAGCGGGGGGAATAGCCGCTCATGTCCGTCCACGACGAAGCAGCCTTCGGGAACGCCATAGCCGCCGCCCTACTGGAGCGCGGTTGGCGCGAGGGAGACAAGCAGTACTACCAACCCCACCTCGGCCTGGACACCGCCCAGCTCTTCGAGTTCGTCGGCAAGACCCAGGCCGACGACTGGGCCGAACTGATCGCCCTCTACGGCGGCGATCCCAACACCGCCCAGGCCGGGTTCACCAAGCGCGTGGACCAGGCGATCACGACCGACGGCGTGCTGGACGTGCTCCGCAAGGGCGTGAAGGACCACGGTGTCCTGATCAGGCTCGCGTACTTCAAGCCGTCGCTCGTCGCGTCGGACGCCGTCCTGGACGACTACCGAGCGAACCGGCTGACCTTCGTCAAGGAGCTGGAGTACGCCGCCAAGCAGGCGGACAAGGGCAAGCGCCTCGACCTCACCCTCTTCCTCAACGGAATCCCGCTGGCGACCGCCGAGTTGAAGAACGCCCTCACGCGCCAGGGCGTGGAGGCCGCCAAGGAGCAGTACCGCACGACCCGCGACCCCAGCGAGCTGATCTTCGCGCGGCGCGTGATCGCGAACTTCGCCATAGACACGGACTTGGTGTTCGTCGCGCCGGAGCTGCGGGGCAAGCCGACGCGGTTCCTGCCGTTCAACACCGGGTCGGAGGGCCCGGGGAGGCCCGGCGGCGCGGGAAACCCGGCGCCCACCGTCCCCGGGACGTACGCGACCTCGTACCTGTGGGAGCAGATCTGGGAGCGGGACACCTGGCTCGATCTGATCGAGCGGTTCGTGCACCTCAGCAAGGAGAAGGGCCCGGACGGGCGGACGCACAAGAAACTGATCTTCCCGCGCTACCACCAGTGGGACATCGTCAAGAAGCTCGCCGATCACGCGTCCCGCCACGGCGCCGGTCACAACTACCTCGGCATGGCCTCCGCCGGCTCCGGCAAGTCGAACACCATCGGCTGGCTGGCCCACCGCCTGTCGTCACTGCACACGCCCACCGACCCGGCCGAGATCGACCCCGACGCTCTGGCCGCCGGACTCAAGCCGGGCGCACCCGTCTTCGACAAGGTCGTCATCATCACCGACCGCCGCAATCTCGACGCCCAGCTCCGCGACACCGTCGGCAGCTTCGAGAAGACCGCCGGTCTAGTAGTGAAGATCGACGAGAAGCACGGCGCGAAGTCCGACCAGCTCGCCAAGGCACTGTCCCGCGAGACCGGGAAGATCATCACGGTCACGCTGCACACCTTCCCGGCCCTCATCGACTACCTGCGCCGCAGCCCCACCGAGATCCAGGGCCGCAACTTCGCGATCATCGTGGACGAGGCGCACTCCTCGCAGTCCGGTGACGCGGCCACCGCCGTACGCGCGGCTCTGGGTGACCTGGGCCTGGATTCCGACTCCGACGAGGCCGGGGCCACCGAGCTGGAAGCGGAGGCCACCACCGACGCCAAGCTCGTCCGGAAGGCAGCGCAGCGCGGGAAGGCCGCGAACCTGTCCTACTTCGCCTTCACGGCCACACCCAAGGCCAAGACCCTCGAACTCTTCGGCACGCTGGAGAGCGTGGGCGGCAAGCCGACGTACGTCCCCTTCCACACGTACTCGATGCGCCAGGCCATCGAGGAAGGCTTCATCCTCGACCCCCTGCGCAGTTACGTCACGTACAACACGTACTGGAAGCTGGTGAACAAGAACCCGGACGAGCGCGAGGTGGACCCCTCCAAGGCGAATCCGCTGCTCGCCCGGTACGCGCTCACGCACGACTCCACCGTGACCCAGCAGGCGCAGGTGATCGTCGAGCACTTCCGCACGCACACCGCCGGCCGGCTCGGCGGACGCGCCAAGGCCATGGTGGTCACCGCCTCCCGGCACAGCGCCGTGCAGATGGCCCACGCGATCAAGAAGTACGTCAAAGACCAGGCCTACGCAGACCCGGGCGTCCTGGTCGCCTTCTCCGGCACCCTCACCTACGACGGCGAGGAGACGACCGAGCCGAAGGAGAACGGCGGCCTGCCCGAGTCCGCGCTGCCGAAGGCGTTCGCGTACACGCGCAAGGACGACAAGGCCGTGCGCACCGGCGGGAAGGCGACGCAGCGGGAGTACCGCATCCTGGTGGTCGCCGAGAAGTATCAGACCGGCTTCGACCAGCCTCTCCTCACCACGATGTACGTGAACAAGAAGCTCGCGGGCATCAGCGCCGTCCAGACCCTCTCCCGCCTGAACCGCACCGCCGACCGCAAGTCGCAGGCGGACCTGGCCGTGCTGGACTTCGTCAACGACGCCGAGGACATCAAGGCGTCCTTCCGCCCGTATTTCGAGGAGGCGAACACCCTTCCCTCCGACCCGAACCTCCTCTACACGGCGCAGAGCAAGGTCATGCAGCCCGACATCCTCGTCGAGGAGGAGATGCGGGAGTTCGCCGACGCCTACGTGGCGGCCGAGGAGAAGGCGGCGGGCTCGGTGGCCCGCTGGGAGAAGCTGCACGCGGAGCTGTACCGGCATCTCGGGCCCGCCGTCGAACGGTTCACCGAGCTGCTGGACCGCAAGGACGAGGCCGGCGACCCGGACGAGGAGGCCCGCGAAACCGCCGAGGAGTTCCGCGCCGACCTCAACGACTACGTGCGCAAATACGGCTTCCTCTCCCAGATCGTGCCCTACCGCGACGCCGACCTCGAATGCCTCTACCTCTACGGACGCCACCTCCTCAACCGCCTGCCGCGACGCGGAGACGGCGGCGTGGACATAGGGGACGTCGACCTCAGCCACCTGCGCATCCAGAAGACCGGCAAGCACGATCTCTCCCTGACCGCTGAGGGAGCGGCGGAGCTGCGCGGCTTCGGCGAGGGTGCGGGCGGTGCCAAGGAGCAGGAGAAGTCGCTGCTGTCGGAGCTGATCGAGAAGTTCAACGACAAGTTCGGCACCGACTTCACCGAGCAGGACGTCATCACGCCGTTCTCCGAGGCGAAGGCGGACCCGAAGGTCCGCGCCGCCGCCGTCAACGACGAGGAGAACTTCGGGCTCGTCTTCGACGAGGTCTTCGAGGACAAGATGGCCGAACACATCGACACCATCGCCGACATGGGACGCCAGTACTTCAGCCACGACGACAGCTTCAAGCAGTCACTCAACCAGAGTGCGCGCCGGGCGGCCTGGCGGATGATCCGCCGGGAGGAGAACATCGACGACGAGGCGGCCTGAGCCGCCAGGCCTAACCGCCCAGGTGGAACGAGAGGCCCGCGATCACGGACGTTCCGCGCGTGGGGCGGGGCCGGACGGTCCAGGCGGCGGCCAGGCTGTCGACGAGGATCAGGCCCCGCCCGCTCTCGGAGTCCGTGTTCGGCTGGGCCACTTCCGGTTTTCCGGTACCCGGATCGGAGACGGCGAGCCAGTAGTGCCCGTCGGCGGGCCACAGGACGAGTTCGATCAGGTCCTCGTCCTCCCGGCAGGCGCCGTGGCGGATGGCGTTGGTGACCAGCTCGGAAGTCAACAGGCCCAGGTCGTCGCCGAGGTGGGGGCGAAGGACGTGCGGCAGCGACTCGGCGACGGCGTGCCGGGCCCTCCGTACGGAGGCGGGGTGGGCGGGGAAGCGCCAGTGGACGGGTACGAGAGGGATCTCGGGCATGGCGAACTCCACGACTGTGTGAGGGGGTTGGGGTCGCCGGTGGCCTACCGCCCTGGTCGCGGACACACCCGCCCCAGGGCAGGCAGGCATGCTCGCGCGGTGCGCTTCCGGCGTTGCGGTGTGTAGCGTGCGCGATACTTACGGTAGGACAGCAGGGGCCATTTTTGCCATCCGGTCCGTAACAATGGCCTCGATGCGGTGAACTTGGGCTCACAGCCCAGACGAGCACGGGCGGCACGGAAGGAACGAAATGCCACCAAGGACGATCCTCACTCAACGCCAGAAGCGTCTGGGAAGTGAATTGCGCAGGATGCGCACCACAGCCGGCATGTCCGCGGAGTACGCCGCAGGGCTTCTCGGTGTCGACCGAAGCAGGATCTCCAACATGGAGTCCGGACTACGCGGGATCAGCGCCGAACGGCTGCGCACGCTGGCCTGCAACTGTGACTGCACCGACGAGAAGTACATCGACGCCTTGGCCGAGATGGCGGAGCCGAGCGAAACAGGATGGTGGGAGCGCTACCGGGGCAGTTTGCCTCAAGGCTTGCTGGACATCTCCGAAACCGAGGCCAGCGCGGTTCGTCTGCGGGGCGCGAATACGGTGCATGTACCGGGACTGCTCCAGACATCGGAGCACGCCATGGCCATCTTCCGTGCCGTCGTCCCTCAGCTTCCCGAGCATGAGGTCGCTCTCCGTCTCGCGCACCGCTCGGAGCGACAGAAGGTGATCACGGGCGACAATCCGACGCCCTACGTGGCCGTGATCCACGAGGCGGCGCTTCGTATGCAGTTCGGCGGACGGGACGTTGCCCGAGCACAGCTAGAGTACCTTCTGGAGGTCTCCGAGTGGGACAACGTCACCGTGCTCGTCCTTTCCTTCGCCCATGGCGCCTTCCCTGGAGCAGGGCACACGGTCGTCTACACCGAGGGGCCCGTACGGCAGCTCGACACCGTGCAGGTGGACAACTCTCATGGCCCCGTGTTCCTGCACGCTGACGGCCAACTCGCGAAATACCGGGCACAACTCGACCTGTTGGAAGACATGGCACTATCCCCGGAGCGGTCGCGTGACTTCATCCGCCAGATCGCACGACAACTATGAGGAGAAGCCAAGATGGCTGACATCACCTGGGACGCCCCGTTCTGCGGAGAGGGCAGCTCCTGCTTCCGCCTGGGCACCGACGCCGACGGCAACGCCTACATAGCCGTTGCCGGTCAGGAGGACCACTACCTCACCGACTCCCTCGAAGCCCTCCGAACCCTCATCACCGACATCAAGTCCGGCAAAGCAGACCATCTGCTGGGATAGAGAGCACAGCATGGGTGATCTGATCGGTGAGTGGGCGACGCGCCTGGCGGAAGCCGAACTCAGCAGCCCGCTTCCACGGCGGTGGGCGCATACGCAAGGGGTCGCTGAACGCGCGGTGGAAGTAGGTCAGGTTCTGGGCGTGGAAGCCGACTTGCTCCTCGCTGCCGCGACACTTCATGACGTCGGGTACGCGCCCCGGCTCGTGTTGACCGGCTTCCATCCACTGGACGGGGCCCGGTTTCTCCGCGACGAGCACGGGGCCGACAAACGGTTGGCGCGGCTGGTCGCGAACCACTCGTTCGCGCTCCTGGAGGCCGAGGAACGCGGGCTGGGGGAGGAACTCGCGGCGGAATTCCCGTTGTTGGACGAGCCGCTGCTGGTGGACGCCCTCGTGTACTGCGACATGACGACGACGCCCGACGGCGGCCGGACCACCGCGCAGGAGCGGGTCGCGGAGATCCTCGGTCGCTATGGCGCGGACAGCGTGGTTGGGCGGTTCATCCGGCGGGCGGCGCCGGAGATCTTCTCCTCGATCGAGAGGATCGAGGCCGCGCTGGCGGCTCAGCCGAGGTAGGGGTAGGTGCCTGCGAGGTAGTCGCGGATCTGCTGGCGCATGCTGGGGTGGATGTCGTACTGGTCCAGTTCGGTCGGCTGTACGAAGCGGACGTCGTCGGCCTCGTCGTTGACCGTGGGCTCGCCGCCGACGGGGCGGCCGATGTAGGTGGTCTCGTACTGCTGGCGGATCTCACCGTCGGTGTAGGCGACGATGTGGTTCGGATTGGTGTAGACGCCGAGGAAGCCGGTGATCTCCGCGATGATGCCGGTCTCCTCCAGGCATTCGCGTATGGCGCACTCAGCCGCGGTCTCGCCGATGTCCTGGGCGCCGCCGGGAAGTGCCCACTGTCCGGTGTCGCGGCGGCGCTGGAGGAGGATGGCGCCGGTCTTGTCGGCGACGAGCAGGTTGCTCGCCGGGATGAGGGTGTTCGCCTTCGGGGCGGTCGGGTCGTTGTAGTACTCAGTCCGGCCCATGGTCGGCGGTCCTCTCCTGGTCGGGTGCCCACGGCCGCGCAGCGGCCCAGACGGTGTCGAAGCTCTGAGCGTAGTTGTCGAACCACCCTGTGCTGTCTGCCCTCTTGAGATGGAGGAGGGGGTTGGCGCTGGCCGGTTGTCCCCAGATGTGGGGGTTGATCAGCAGGTTGTCGTCGTAGCGGAACATGGATGTGTAGAGCGTGGTGTCGTGGAGCCGTACGGCGCACCCGGCCTCGCCCAGCAGCGGGCGGTAGTACGTCAGCGAAGCGCGGATCTTGGCGGCGAGAGTGTCGCCGATGCCCTCCTCTCGGCCCCGGACGGCGACTGCCTGACCGTCCGGGTCGCCGAAACACAGGCGCACCCGGACCCCCTCCGCAGCACGCTCGGAGAGCATCTTGGTTACCTGCGGATTGGACTGCGCGAAGAATGTACCGGAGAAGACCAGGACGCTGATCTCGTTCCGGGCCTCTCGCAGCAGCGAGAGCCAGACGTCCCGCGGCACGCTGGCCCGGTTCTGATAGGTGCCGACCAACTCGTTGTCTGGCCCGTCCCGTAACCGGCCGGACCGTCTGGGCGGCGCCGGCCACAGGAAGGTCTCTTCCACGCTCAGGTGGCGGGCCACGCGGAAACGATGCCGTGCGTGGGGAACACGCCCTCCCAGCCATCGGCTCACCGTCTTGGGGTCGACCTCGCAGACTTCCGCAAGTGTTTCGGGCGGGACACCGCGCTGCGCGAGCACAGAGTGCAGTCGGTCGTTCACAGCAGCCATGGAAGCGGTGCGTTGCATGATCACGCAAGGACGTTATGGGACGTTGTCACGAAAGCAGAGCCCCGCCGACTGCCTACGCTGGCGGCATGGAGCTCATCGTCCTGTGGGACATCGACCATACCCTCATCGAGAACGCGGGGGTCAGCAAAGAGATCTACGCTGCTGCTTTCTCATCGCTCACGGGACGTGAGCCGACGGCGCCGGCGCGTACCGAGGGCCGCACGGATCGACTCATCATGCGCGACATGTTTCTCCGCGACGGGCTGCCCGTGCCAGAGTGGCCCGCCGTTGAGGATGCCCTCGCGCGGGCGGGGCATGACCGACTGGGTGAGCTACGCTCGCGCGGGACGGCCTTGCCGGGGGTCCCGGAGATACTGAAGGCCGCTTCCCTGCGCAGTGGTTGGGTTTCCTCTGTCCTGACCGGCAACATCGCCGCCAACGCCCACGTGAAGCTGTCCGCTTTCGGCCTAGACTCCCTGTTGGACCTGTCGGTGGGCTCCTACGGTGCGGACGCCGAACTCCGTCCCGAACTCGTCCCGATCGCCCGCGCTCGCATACGGCGGCTCCGTGGTGTTCCGGCCGATGTGCCCACCGTCCTGGTGGGGGACACCCCTCGGGACGTGGAGGCCGCCCTTGCCAGCGGCTCCGGGATCGTCGCGGTCGCCTCCGGTATCCACAACTCCAAGGAACTGGCCGAAGCCGGCGCTCTCGAAATCTTGCCCGACCTGTCGGACACCAAGGGGGTCCTCAGCATCCTGGAGTTCTTCGCAGCTCGCGGAAAACGTCCCAGGACGTCCTTGCACCGTCCTCGAACGCGGTGACGAGGTCCCCGGACAGACGGCCACCATCAGGGTCCCACCAGGCAGTGAGTGAGCCCAAGGAGCCCAAGTGATCGGGGAAGTCACCGGGATCAGGAAGATCCGGATGCTGTACCTGCAACTGCTGTACCGCTGCAATTTCGCGTGCCTGCACTGCTTCCACGGCAAGCGGCTTCAGTACGCCGACGCCTTCACCGCCGAGGAAGCAGTCAGTCTTCTCAGCCTGATGCGAAACGAATACGGCACGGAGGCCGTCACCCTCCTTGGCGGAGAACCGTTCGTCCACCGGGAGCTCCTCAAGGTCGTCCGGCACGCCAAGCAGGAACTGGGCCAGCGCGTCGAGATCTGCACCAACGGCTACCGCATCGAGCGCCGCCTGACCGAGATCGCTCCCCACTTGGACCTGCTCCGGGTCTCCCTGGAGGGTGTCGGCTCGACCAACGACGGTATCCGCAAGCATGGCAGCTACCAGAGCGCTCTCCACACGCTCGGCCTGGCACGGGACCTCGGTGTTTCAACCGGCGCGACCATGACCGTGACCTCACGGAACATCGACGAGGTACTCCCCCTCGCGCACGTCGTGGCCCACCTCGGAGTCCGGCAACTGAAGCTCCACCACCTGCGGCCCGTCGGCAACGCCGCCGACCATCCCGAGCTGCTGGTCACCGACCTGGCCGCCTACGGCCGACTCCGCGAACAGCTCGCGGATACCGAGCTGCCGCTTGAAGTGATCGTCGACGAGGACCTCTCCGAACACGGTGCTCCCGAGGTCTGCACACCGTCCGGCGGGCCTCGCGAGATCGACCGGATCGAGGCCGACCCCCGCGGTGCGCTCACCATGTCCTGCAAAGCGGTGGGCAAGGACTCCCACGCGTTCTGGTACGAGAAGACCGCGAACCGCATCGTCCACAGGCCCTCCGCCACCGACGAAATCACCCTCCCGGTACCGGACGTGGTGTACGCCCGTGCCTGATCACCCGACATTCGAAAGCCTGGAAGGTTCACGCGGCACCGGGAAGTCGACCATCGCACCGATGCTCGCCGCTGCCCGCCAGGCCGTCCTCGTCCCCACCGTGCCTGCGTTGTACCAGCCGCTCAGGCGCGAGGTGGACAAGCGGACGAACGTCGAAGCACGGATGTGTCTCTACCTCTCCGCACTGTTCACAGCAACCGAAGAGATCCAACACCATCTCAAAGGCGGCGTCCCGGTCGTCGTGGAGAGCTACTTCGCCCGGTGCCTCTCCAGCCACCGTGCCCTGGGCGCCCGGCTCGGCGTCACTCTGCCTGCCTGGCTGCCCACGCCCGTCGCCTATCACCTCGTCTGCACTGACGACGAGCGCCGGCGTCGCCTTGCAGCACGAAACAAGCCGACATCGCGCTGGGACACGCTATTGGAAACCGTCACGGACCAAGTGGCGGATGCTTACGCCTCGTTCCCGATGCATCGCATCGACACCACGGGGCTCACCCCCGAAGAGGTCCTCCGCGTGATCACCTCCACCAATACGCAAGGAGCGCACTCCCATGCAGACACAGAGCCTGTGGGAGCACACCCTCACCTTCTTCCCGCAGTTCCTCGCCACTCTGCGGGAACGCGTTGCCCCTGACGCCACCATCGCTGTCGTCGGTGCGAGCGACGGCAAGTTCGTCCTGCCTCTGGCAACCGCTGGGTATCGCGTAGTAGCGATCGAACGCGACACGCTCGCCGTGCACGGAGGGAAGGTCCGCCTTCCGGGTGACAGCGATGTACACGCCATGGGTCTGATCGACCGGCTGAAGCTGGAGAAACTGCATGCCCGGGTGCGGGTGATCGAAGAGGACTTCCTTGTGGGGGAACCTCTGGACGTACAGTGCGAGGCGGTCTGGACGAGCTGCTCGTGGCACTACAGTGCCAACCACCACCGCCCGCTCTCCGAGTTCGTCGACCGCATGCAACGCCTGGTGCGCCCGGGCGGTGTCTTCGGTGCGGAGTTCATGATGCCCGTCGAAAAGCACCACCACTCGGTGGAGCACTACACCTCTCCCGAGCGCCTGCACCGTCACTTCCTCAGTGACTGGGATGTCCTGCTCACCCTGAGCACGAACGAGTTCACCGAACGGCCCCACATCGGCCGGCCGCACGACCACACCCATCGCATGGGCCTGCTCCTGGCAACCCGCACGTTTACGCTCACCGACCGTTTCTGAGAGAAGGACACATGAAGCACGAGTACGAGGCGAAGTTCCTGGCCGTCGACGTCACCGGACTGCAGGCCAAGCTGGCCGGCCTCGGCGCCGTCCTGGCGCTCCCCCGCACCCTCCTCACCCGCAAGATCTTCGAGAACGACTCCCTCGACGGAGGGGCCTGGCTCCGCCTGCGGGACGAGGGCACCCGCTCGACGCTCACGCTCAAGCAGGTCACCGACGCCACGACGATCGACGGCACCAAGGAGATCGAGACCGAGGTCACCGACCTGCATGCCATGGCTGACATCCTCCGCCGGGTGGGCCTCACCGAGGTCCGCTACCAGGAGAACTACCGCGAGGAATGGCGCCTGGGAGAGGTCGCCTTCGACTTCGACACCTGGCCCGACCTCCCCACCTTCCTGGAGATCGAGGGGCCCGACGAGGCATCCGTCCGACAGGCCGCCCATCTCCTGGAACTCGACTACTCCGAGGCCCGGTTCGGCAGCGTCGACGAGATCTACAAGAGCGAGGCCGGCCGCGACATCCTCGCCGAGCCCACCCTGCTGTTCTCCGTCAACGGCACGGAGGAGTAATACCTCACCGACTCCCTCGAAGCCCTGCGCACCCTCATCACCGACATCAAAGCCGGCAAGGCCGACCACCTGCTGTAGAGCACGCCGCGCGCGCCGCCGTCAGTCGGTACCGTGTACGGCGTCCGGCTGACGAGGCATCAGCACACGACGGGGGCGCGACGCGTGGCGCAGGCACGGAGAATCGGCGAGCAGGGCCGCTACGAGCTGATCGAAGAGATCGAGTCCGGCGGTATGGGCACGGTCTGGCGCGGCTACGACGCCGTTCTGGACCGGGAGATCGCGGTCAAGCTCATCCGGCCCGATGTCGTCCTGTCGCCAGCGCAGGCTGAGGAGTTCACCCGCCGCTTCGAGCGCGAGGCGCGCGTCACCGCTCGGATCGGGCATCACGGGGTGCCGCAGGTGTTCGACGCGGTGCTGGACGAGGCGTCGTACGACCGGCTGTACCTGGTGATGGAGTACGTGCGCGGGATCTCCCTGCGCAAGGTGCTCACGGGCGCCGAGGTCGAAGCGGCGGCGGGGCTCCCGGTGAGCTGGGCCGCGTCGATCGCCGCGCAGATCTGCACGGTCCTGTCGTACGCCCACGCCATCCCGGTCGTGCACCGCGACCTGAAGCCGGACAACGTCCTGATCGCCGCGGACGGCACGGTCAAGGTGCTGGACTTCGGCATCGCGAAGCTGCTGCGCACGGACGTCACCCGGCTCACGGCCACCGGCAACCGAATCGGCACCAGCCGCTACATGCCACCCGAGCAGATCGACTGCGCGCAGATCACACCGCTGAGCGACCTCTACGCACTCGGTTGCGTGCTGCACGAACTCCTCGCCGGTGAGCCGGTCTTCAGCGGCAACGAGTACCAGCTCCTGCACCAGCACATGAGCGAGCCGCCGATGCCGCTGCGCGCCCTGCGGCCCGAGGTACCAGAGGACCTGGAGACCCTGACCCTGGACCTGCTGGCCAAGGCGCCCGAGCAGCGTCCGGCCGACGCGTACGCGGTGTACGAGCGCCTGTCACCGCACCTGCCGCCCCCGGGTTCGGCGGCTGTCCCCGTGGTCTTCGCCGGCGGTGGGTCCCCTTCAACGGTGCCCGACCCGACGGTGGTCTACCGTCAGCCGAACGCACCCCTGCGGCAAGCCACGGTGCCCACGCCCTCCCCTGAACCGGTGGCTCCCGTACCGGCCCCGGCACGTGCCGACACCGTGCTGCGGGACGCGATCCGGGACGCCTACGCCCGGTCCGCGGACCTCGCCGAGCGCGGGCGATTCGCCCAGGCCGCCGACGTCCTGAAGGCGGTGATCACCACGGCGGCCACCGCCCTCGGCGCGCAGAACCCCCGTGTGCTGGGTCTGCGGCGGCAGCGCGCGGCGATCCTCATGGCCGGCGAGGACTTCCGCCGCGCCTTACCCGAGTTTGACGCGCTGGCCGCCGTCTACGCCCGTACGGCCGGCCCGGCCGGCGAAAGCGCGCTGGAGTGCCGGCGGCGTGCCGCCCACTGCCGGGCCAACCTCGGCCAGGCCACCGCCGCCCTGCGAGAGTTCCAGGAGGTCCTGGAGGTCGTGTCCGATGCGGCCGGAGACGCCTCCGAGACCGCGCTCGACCTGCGCCGCAGCATCGGCATCCTCCTCTTCTCGGAGGGCCGTCGCGCGGAGGCCGAGGGCGTGCTGGACGCCCTCCACGAGGACATGTGCGTACTCCTAGGCGAGGACGACGAGGAGACCCGGGAGATCGCCGACCTCCTCGTCCGGCTGCGCGGCCCAGAGGGACCAGGCCGCTACTGACCTCCCACCGGTACCGTCAGGCTTCGTCCTCGCCCTCTTCCTCCTCCTCACTGTGGATGCGCTGAGCCAGATCCCACAGGCTCCGGCCGTCCGGCTGGAACCAGCGGGCCGTTCCCTGATTGGACACGGGCCGCTCGTCCCAGTCGGCGTCCGCCCACATCTTCGACACCAGCCCGGACGGCGAATACTGCTGCTCGTCGTACGCCCACAGGATCGGTTTGGTCCGGTGGTTGACCCAGGTCGCCTGGCGCCGGCTCTCGTCTTCGGCGAGCCACGCTTCCATGGCGTCGCGCTCGGGCTCGTTCTGAGCCATGTACCGGAGCGGCGCCCCGTCCTTGAGGACCCGGCGGTCGATCAGAAGCGGCACGGTGTTCGGGCGACGCGGCTTGCGCTCCTTCGCGGGAGGTGCGGGAACGGCGACGCCGTCGGCCAGGTCGGCGAGGACCTGCTTCGCGAGCTCCCGACATGTCTCCGCGGTCTGGAAGGCGGTCCTGATCTGGGGACGCGGCCCGTGCCGAGTGAGCTGATGCGTCAATCGGCGCACCAGCTCCGGTACGAGGGCAGGGATCTTGGCCAGAACCTCGCTGCCCCAGTCGAAGTCGGGGTCGTCGATGCTCGTGGCATCGAGGTGCTGGAAGATCAGGTGGGTGACGAGGAAGCCACCGTGCTCCGCGGTTGCCGCCTCGCGGCTGTTCTGGCCGCTGCCGAGTTTGTAGACCGTGCTGCGTGCCGCGCGCAGCGTGAGCACGGAACGCCACACCTTCTGCGGAGAGGGTTCACTCTTGAACAGCAGGGTGTGGCTGCCTTTGGGACCCTGCTCCCAGAGGTTCTCCGTGGAACTGGCCGCCCGGGCGGCCTGCTCGGCGTCCGGGTGCAGGCAGGCGAGAGCGAGTGCGAGTTCGTCCAGTGAGCAGCCGGTCTCGGGTGCGACCGGCTCACCCCGCTTGATCACGTACTGCTTGCGCAGTTCGGCACGCAGGTTGGCCTTGATCCTCTGGTGCACGGGTTCCAGCGCGATGTGATCGCGCTGCTCGATGGCGTTCTGCCGGTTCGCCGCCTGCGAGACCTGTACACCGAACTTCCGGTCCTCATGCGTGTTGATGACCTTGATGCTCAGGGTGGCGTGGGCCGCGGTCTCGCCGTCGTCGTGCATGGCCCTGGCGACCGCCCGTACCGTCTGGGCGCCGTTGACGATGCTCGCCCCGGTCACGGACAGGGTGGTCGGCCTGTTCCGCGGTGCCCTGGCGCTCTCGTGCCTGGCCGTGAGCGCGTCGCAGATCATGGTGATGCCGTTGTTCAGGTACCAGAATCTGGTGGGATCGGACGTGAGGGTCTGGCCGATCTCCGCGTTGGTGACAGTGGTCCCGAGCGGAGCACGGAGATTCTGCTCGAACAGGGCGGTACCGTGCGTCTCGTACCACTCGGCGACGCTCTCGGCGGAGACCGTGCCCTGATAGGCCTCGAGCGGCCCGCTCTGCTGGTACCAGTCGTCCAGGCGGACATCCAGGCAGATCGGTTTCGGCCGCAGATCCGCGTGTACCTGGTCATGGAAATCTGCGGCAAGCAGTACCTCGACGCTCAGGCGCGCGCCGTGCCGGTTGAATTCGTCGAGAGCGTTGTCGAGAACCTCGCGCGCCTGCGGCGAGGGTTCCACGGTGCCCATCAACGCGATGACCAGGATCGTTCTCTCCTGGAGGAGAAGCGGCCTGGCTTCCAGCGCGAGGGCGGCGGCACGCTGGTTGAACTGGGCGTACAGCTCGTTCTCGATCCGGTTCAGACCGTCGACCATCGCCTTGGCGGCGTCGACGTCGAAGGTCGCGGTGCCCTTGTCGCTCCACTTCGCCTGGACGAGCAGAACCTGCCCGCTGTCGGGGAGCGGGGCGATGGCGTCCAGGCCCTGGTCCGCGATGCCGTCCGTCACGAACCGGGCCGCCTCGGCCACACCGCACTTGCCCACACGCCGCACCGCTAGGGCGGCGAGGGCGCGGGAGAGGAAGCGCTGTTCGTAGTTGCCCCCTTTGAAGTGGGCGATGTCGCTGTCGGCTATCACCCCGTCGAATGTCTCGTGCAGTTGCTCACGCACCTGCGTGACCTGGCGAGGTGTGTCCGCCCCCGAGGTGGCCATGAATGGTTGCCTTCCCATTTGATGATGTCCTGACGACCTAAACCCGCGCCCCGAGCCCTGAACCGTTGCTACGCGGCCGACGGCTGAAGTCGACGACCACCAGGGCAGCACCGACCGAGTCGACGGTGGCATTTACGCAGTTCATGGCAAGGTCGAAGGACACGCCCCGCGCGCCGAACCAACCGTCGCGCACCAGACGGGCGAAGTCGGTCGGCACCAGGTGGCGGGTGAGCAGGTCGGCAGGAGAACCTGGGAAGCCGGGCGTCACAGCGGCCGTGATCGCTGCTGCGACCTGTCCGTAGGGGTAGATCGCGCCGGAACTCGTCCGATGCAGAGCAGGAGTGAAGGGCACGTCCCCATGGATGCGGAGGAAGAGAGGGTCTTCCAGCAGGCCATAATCGTCGACGCTCCGCCGAGCGCTTTTCGTCAATCTGTGAGCCTGATTGTGGAATTGGTCCAGGCTTCGCAGAATGTCAGGCGAGAAGAACCCATTCGACCCAAGACGCAGATAGCGCAGTATGACGAGCGTCCCGGTGTCGGCATGGTAGTAGTAGGCGTCGAGGGAGCCTTCCTCACCGTCGACCACCCACGGATTGATCACCGACGTGGCCTCGAGGTCGTAACCCTGGCCATTTTCGCGGCCCACCAATGCTCGAACGACCGTATCGCAGGTACCGCTGAACCTCTCCGCCGCACGACCGTGGACATCGTCGAACATCGGCTGAACCGCGGCCCCGGTGAGCCCGCTTATGTAGCTTGCGCCGACGGCTGCCCTGTCCCAGCGATACGTCCGCGTGAAGTCTTTCTGGGCCAACCCGGCCATCTTTGCGAAGAGCAGGAGAGCGTCGCGCTCATCACGCCAGCGGAGCTCCTGATTGCTCCACCCTTCGTCTTCGTCGAGCAGAAGCGTCAACTCCTGGACCGCCGCCACGACGTCAGGGGAGATCTGCCGGAGATTGCCGAGCACGATGTCCGCCCCGACCGTGACAGGACCGCTTTCCGGTAACGACTCGGCCAGTGCGGCGTCCCGCTTGCCGCCGGCGCCCAAGAGGGCTGATACAGGCACCAGGCCTCGAACCCTTCGCGCATGCGTGACGAAAACCTTCCGGTCGACGTCAGTCTCATGAGCAGGGCGCGCGATGCCCAGCCCCCAGATCCGCTCCTGCTGCTCCCGGTCGAGTTCATCACTCTGCCTGCCGGAAGGGGCAAGGACAATCGCGAGGTGTGACTTGACCTCGGGCCATTCACGGCAAGGCTGGGAGTAGGACCTCTCTTTGGTGAGGTCTTCATCTAGCAGACGAAGTAAGTCACGGTCAGGGCGCAGAATCGCCAGCCGCGGCGATCGCGCCGGAGACGGAAGCTCTGCCCGCCTTGGTCGTGCGAATGCCATCCACTCCCCCGAACCGCCCGCCACCGTACCGGGCCAGGCTCAGGGGGATGGTAGCGCGCCGACTGCGGCTGCCGGCTTTCACGCTTCCAGTTCTCGCCGCCCCGGCCGGCTCCCGTTCGCAGTCAACAGCGCGCTACGGCAAGCGGGACCGCCCCCAACCGGGCCGGTCCCACCTGACCTGTAGCTTGCCGGACCACTCGGCCGAGGCCGACGGCGGACACCAAACGTCGCAGCGGAACATCCGTCACGGAACTGCCGCCTGCGGAAACGCGGTTTACGTCACTCGGCCCGGATGTTGTCCACGTAAACCACGCCCGTGGTCGCCGCGCCGCTTCCGTGGCCGAGGTAGAGGTTGAACGCCGTCACCTTGGCGAGGTGGGCCGCGTCGAGCACGGCTCCGGCGTGGGAGGTGTCCCAGGGGGCGGGCGCGAACGCGCTGAAGGGCGCCTTGATCTCCTGCCCGCTGGTGTCGCCCAGCGGCACGTTGTACTCGAAGTAGACGCCGTCGGCGACGATCTGGAGCGTCGCCCCGTTCCCGGAGCCGTCGCCCTGCAGCCACAGCGCCATGGACGTGAAGGCGGACCAGTCCGCGTCGACCGACTTGCCGATGCCGGTGTACCCGGCGCCGGTGAAGTCGTACGCGTAGGCCAGGCCGTAGGAGCCCGAGGACTTGTGGTCGGCGGACAGGGTGGTGGTGTTGGAATTGACCTGGCTGTACGCCTCGTTCAGGGAGACGTCGTCCCCGGCGTACCCCTCGAAGTCGTCGACCCACCCGGCGGGCAGGGGGGCGACCTCTCCGAGCAGGACGTGGGCCGAGTCGGTGAACGTCTCGCCGCCCACCCGCGCGCTGACCGTGAGGTCGACCATGCGGTTGTCCAGCCAGGCCGGGTCGATGGACCAGACGCCCGAGTAGAAGCCGTCGGCGTCGAGGCGCAGTCGCCGGGCGGGTGAGCCGTTCACCGAGTAGGTGACCCGGCTCGCCCGCGCGGGCGTGACCCGCACCCGGACGGTGGTCTCGGAGTCCGTCACGCGCTGCCGGTCCGTGGGGGTCACGAGGTGCATGAACGGAGCGTTCCCGACGGCCCTGGTGCGAGCGGAGAACACTCCCTTGAGATCGGCGGCGAAGACGGTGTACGGGTCCTGGTGGTACTTGACGAAGTCCGGCAGCAGGGCGTGGCCCGGGTACGGCACGTACGCGCGGTTGCTGCCTCCGAAGTTGGCCCAGGTGAGCATGTACGTCGCCTGCCGGGCCAGCGGGTCCGCCTTGATCGCCGCCAGCAGCCCGGTGAACCAGTTCGGGTCGCGGCCCTCGGTGCCGCTCTCCCCGAACTCGGAGTACGCCGGCACCTTGCCCCGCTCGATCGCCAGCCGGACCACCATCGCCAGGTCCTTCACCAGGGCGTCCAGCCAGGCGGACGATCCGGCCGAGCCGTCGTAGGCGTCGTAGCCGAGGACGTCGACGAACTCGTCGCCCGGGTAGGTCTTGAGGTAGCCGGTCGGGTCGCCGTCGAAGGCGGAGTTGGGCGAGTAGGCGTAGAGCAGGTTGTGGACGCCCTTGGTGTCGCGCAGGTACTCGACGGTGTAGCGGTACACCTCGATGTACTCGGCGGAGGTGGTGTGCCCCGCCCCCCACCAGAACCAGCCCCCGTTGTTCTCGTGGAAGGGGCGGAAGATCACCGGGATCGGGGTGCCGTCCGCCCGCCGCGCGCCCTTGACCGCGCTCGCGATGCGGTCGAGGAAGGCGTTGAACTCCGCGTGCTTCGAACCGCCGGGGAGGATGTGGCCGACCACGCGCCCCGAGGTGTCGTAGAAGTTCTCCCCGGTCACGAAGTTCGGCATGTGGGCGCTGAGGGTGTTGATCCCGCCGCGTGCGTCGCCCTGTCTGATGGACCGGCTGAGCGCGGCGATGTTCTCGGCGTCGGTCCCGCCGGGCACGCCGGGGCGTTCGTCGCCGTCGAGGATCAGGGTGTCCCAGCCGAAGGCCGCGGGGTAGTCGCCCACCGCCGCCTTGGTGTCGGACGCCTTGCCGTCGGGAGTGGTGAAGGTGAAGCCGTAGGAGAGGTCGTGCTGGTGACCGAAGAGGATGCCCTTGCCCTGCTGCCGCTTGAGGTAGGCGAACAGCGCGCGGGTCGCGGGGGTCGCCCTGTCGTCGACGATCCGGACCGGCGTCGGCGCGCCGGCGGGCGCCGCGGAGGCCAGCGGTGTCCCGCTGACCGCGGCCAGGGCGACCGTGGTGCCGATGATGAACGCGCGGCGGTTCAGGGGCGAGTTCGGCATGTACGTCTCCTTCGACGTGGCGATTTCTCGTACGAGGACGTGCGGAGGTACGCGTGCGGAGAGGAGCGGGGACGTGCGGAGAGGTGACTCGCTCGCCGAGGCGGGCAGTCGCCCTCGGCGGTGCGGGGTGCCGTCGGGCACAGTCCGGCACGGGCCGGCGCCCCCGGCACGAGCGGTGGCCGGGGCCGGGAGGGGCGGGGTGGTCAGCCGACGGGACCGGAGCAGGGGCGACGGCCGGTGTCACGGGCGCGGCCGCCGGTGTCGCGGGGGGGGGGGGGCCGCCCCCCCCCCCCCCCCCCCCCCCCCCCCCCCCCCCCCCGCCCCCGGGGGCCGCCCCCCCCCCCGCCCCCCGGGGGGGCCCCCCCCCCCCCCCCA